>CANOFW010000006.1 GCA_947565425.1 uncultured Lachnospiraceae bacterium | reverse complement strand
GAATGGTGGCTCTCAAAGTCCGGACAGGTGGCTCAAAGAGCCCCGGAATAATCACCCCTGTGCGGGTCAGCTTTGCTGAGATAAACTTAATTTTAATTGGTTCATGTAATTTCTCTTTAAATTATCAGACAATTCTGCCCCTATTTTCTAATGTCTTAAACAAATTAAAAAGACAATATATATTTAATATATTGTCTTTTTATATAAAATAGTCAAACTTTTACGTCTTTTCCAAGTTATAAGATAATTTATTCTTATCTTCTGCCTCTACGTCTCCATCTATTTCCCTTAATCTCCTTGTATCTATGCTTTTGTTCTCTACGGCTTTCAAATTTATACCGAATCAAATAAAAATTATCTGCTAAGTGGTAAATTCCAAACCCAATCCCCACAAGTAGTATTACCGATACAACTCCAATCACAACGTATTTTACATTGATTTTGATTAGTCTTTTTTCTGGCATCGGGACAACATCCATATTCTTTTTAAACTTAAATTCAGCAACCTTCGTGCCTGTCATCTCTATGTCTGTTCCACCAATTTTGCGATCTGCATAAGTATATTCGATCCTGCCAACTACTCTTTCATTATCATGCGTCTCCAAGATTTCTGGAACAGCATCCTCAAATGCCGCAGCTGTTGGAAGTACTACACAACCTGTTTTGTTCAAACCAACAAAAGAATCTTCGTTTTCAAATATTTTTACTTCAGGAGTATCCTCAGAATACTTCTTCTCATTTTCCGCCACATTCCAGAGCTTAAAGTTTTCAAAACAATAATCAAACAATGTACGCGTATCGACATAATGATTCGGCGACGTCTCTTTCATAACTGCACAAATCAGCGTCATACCATCTTTTTCTGCAAATGTTAATAACGTACTGCCTGCTACACTCGTATAACCTGTCTTACCCCCTATACAATAGTCATAGAGATATTGTTCGTCACCCTTATAATTATTAAGCATCTTATGATGATTACTCAGATATGTCTCTTCGCTATGCTTATTGGTTGGGGGAATTGTATAACGCCTGGTATTCACAATCATACGAAAAATGTCATTCTTTAATGCTTCCCTAGAAATCAGCGCCAAATCATACACGCTAGTCCAGTGATTGTCATCCGGCAAACCATGTGGATTATTGAAATGTGTATCTGTACATCCTAATTCTTTCGCTTTACGATTCATCATATCAATAAAGTTATCATAACCCTTGCCTACATGCTCTGCAATTGCATAACCACACTCATTTGCAGACTCCAACATTAACCCATAGAGACATTCCCTCATGGTCATCTCTTCGCCTATATCACGCGAAATTCCTGAACCCTCTGTCTTGTACACGGCATCTTGAGAAAAAGTCACATTTTCATCCAGTCCTGAATTTTCTACCGCAAGCAAACTCGTCATAACCTTGGTTGTACTTGCCGGGTAGCCGCGGTCATGTGCATTCTTCTCATATAGCACAGTTCCCGTATTTGCTTCCATTACAATTGCCGTCTCAGCTTGAATTTGCGGACCCTCTGGCCAATATTCTTCTGCCTGAACCGGAACAGCATGTACCGGGAGAAGACACATCATGCCAAATAGCAAAATCCGCCATTTCTTCCTGTTTTTCATAACAATTTCTCCTCATATGTGATTATTATTACAATTCAGTCACAAAAATTTCTATATTATGGAAACAATGACTAAACTGTTACAAAATTGTTACATCTTCTATAGTATAACATATCCAAATATACAAATCAACTTTCTGTGAGATTTGAGTTTCCCCATTTTGTATATGCATAGTACCAAAAGTCTTGTAATGTCTTATTTTTAGCAAAAATTTATGAAACCTCTTAACAGTACTAAAATTCATGCTATAATAAACTGAATAAGCCATATTACAGGAGGTACTTATGAGATTAAGAAATATTCCCGGTTCCCGGGAAACTATTGCTGAAAACCACTGGTGCATTCCAGAAACTGAAGACTGTAGCGGAACATGGCATAATATTTTTGGCAACAGCCAACCCATTCATATTGAAATCGGTATGGGAAAAGGGAAATTTATTATGGCACTTGCCAAACAAAATCCACACATTAATTATGTGGGAATTGAAAAATATTCCAGTGTATTGCTGCGAGGGTTACAGAAAATGGAAGAAGAACCTCTGGAAAATATACGTTTTATTCGTATGGACGCAGAAGATATCTGTAAAATGTTTTCCCATGAGGAAGTGGACCGCATCTACTTAAACTTTTCTGATCCCTGGCCCAAGGATCGCCATGCAAAACGCCGACTTACGTCTCATCAGTTCCTCGCACTCTATCAACAAATATTAAAAAAGGATGGAATAATAGAATTCAAGACAGATAACATTGGTCTTTTCGACTTTTCCTTAGAAGAGATAAAAGAAGCTGAATGGACATTAGAAGCATTTACCAGAGATTTACATCACGACGAAAATATGAACCGTGGAAATATCATGACAGAATATGAAGAAAAATTTTCAGCAAAAGGAAATCCTATTTGTAAGCTGGTAGCATCCCTTCCAGATGCCAAACTACAATAATATTTGTATATTTTATATAAAATTTACTTATGAGCTTTATTGTGACAACTTCTTCCTATAAGATAATAAAAAGACGATTGCACAAGCCTTAACTTTTTATGCAATCGTCTTAATTTCTATTCTATTTTGATAACCTTAGCTGGATGCTCATCATTCGTATAGAGGAATTTTATCATATCTCCTTGCTGATATTTTACAATATCTAACAAATCTGTATTTGTCATATCCACGTCAAACACTTCCTCTTTTCCCTCAAGTGCAAAATAAATGTGCGTATTGCCCTCAATATTTACTGGAATAAAATTTGTAATCCTGCCAGAAATACTCTTGCTCTGCTCTTCTAAAGTTGAAGTAATCCCATTGTTCTTCAATAATTTACTGTAAGCTTTCTCGCATTCTTTCATGCTGTTTCCGGTTGCTACCCATTGGTATTTCTGAATATTGACCATACCATACATTTTTACCAAGCCAGCGCCATCCTTTAACGCCATGAAATATGTTGGCTCTCCCGAAATATTCAAAAGCAAAGGAAATGTCGCCCGATAACCAAGATTCTGCACCTGACCTTCGGCTGACGACATTGCTGATTCCTCAGTAGCTCCTTCAACCTTATAAAATCGCGTTTCCATTGTACGCTGATTCATCAATACAAATCCCACGTTTGACTGGTCTCCACTGACACTAGTAACACCGGAATACACCCAGACATCATCATCCAATGCAATATAATTGTACCCATTTGTTGTCTGTAAGCAATCCTTTTGTCCTAATACACTGTTGAAGTAACCATGCTTTAAGGTTCCACTATAATCATAAAGTTCCATCAACAATTCTGCCTGATAGACTTTATCTACCCACTGTGGCACCTCATCTATCTTATAATCTGTACACTCTCCTGTAATGGCATTGCAGATTACCACATTACCAATCGTCACTCCGCCAAACAACCCTACATTAAATTTCTTTACCGGACAAATCCAAAACGGCGTTCCCTCTTCATCTATCTCAAAAAAAATCTGATCTGTAAAAATATAAGTTGGATAATGAAAACGTAGGTGTCTGTATATATTACGGTTTAAATATTCCGCCTTAGAATATTTAATTCCCTGCTTCAACTTTACACATTCTGTATCCTGAGTTGCCATATCTATTTTAATGTACGCTGGTATGCCCTTACTTTGATTTGTCAGCCATTTTATGGGACTCGCATATACCAATGGTGTAACACGCACCGGTTTATTATTCACATTTATTTGACTGTAATCCCCGGATACCTCAAACTGAGAAACCATATCAACCATACTTCCCATTTTCCGATTTCCCAACAATGCAGCCGAATCTTTATCCAATATAGGAATTGTATTGTAATCTACTTCTGTAATATCTCGTGTAAAATCACGATCTTCCACACTCATCAACTGCTGATATTTTTTCGCATTTATAATCGGTGAGGAAAGTAAAGCACCAATAGCTAAAATAAGAAGAAGTGCTGCTACTATTCCCACAAAAATTTTTGTCGTAATATTGATAGAAATTTGAAGGTTACTCCTATTTTTTACAATATGTTCTATTCCTCCCCCTTCCCAAATCATTTTACGCGCAGTAATAAAAATTCCAATTACAATTACCGCACCAATTACAAACCACCACGTCCCCACAGAATGAATATTAAATGCGGGAAGTGTTACATAGTAATATAGAAAAGCTGCAATCAATATAATTGCTGTAATTACTATATATTTTACTGTTTTTTTCATTTTTGTCTCCTTTTATCTTTATCTGTATTATTAGGTTAGTACAATTTTACCCTTTTCCCGTCCTTATGTCAAGTACACGTTCCATTTTGAGTGAAACAATTCAGATGAAACATGATTAAATCTACAACCATTTACAACTTTTTTAAAAAAAATAAAAAAAATGTAAAAAAGTCCTTGCAATTCTTAAAATTTTATTATATAATAATCCTTGTCTTAGAAATGACGTAAGCGCCTCTAGCTCAGTTGGCAGAGCACCTGACTCTTAATCAGGGTGTCCAGGGTTCGAACCCCTGGAGGCGCATTATAAGAACTTGTTGTGATGATGCGCTCTCATGATGGGTTCTTTTTTTTATATTAGTTTTTCCAACATTACTTATAAATAGTATATATTTTAATTTTTTTCATTTAAAATCTTCTTTACATCATCAAAAGATTTCTGTATTGTATTAAACTTTTTTTCCATATTTGGTTTTCTATATCCAACCTCCGCAAATTTCTGTTTTATTGATTTTTTGTGTTTCATACATCCTCCATAGTTTAGGAATTTCTATTATTATATGAATCGAAAGGTAAAAGTAGCAAAACTAATAGCGACATTGTTTTTATCTTATAAAAAAAATACTTTCCTGATTTATTGTTACAAGTTCTTTCCTGTAAAAAAACAGCAACTTTTAAACTTAAAAGCTGCTGTTTTGATACTTATAAATTTGCAATTAACGCTGCTATATCATCCGGACTCATTGGCTTATTGGGATCCGACATATCCGGCATTGGCGGAGCTTCTTCATCTTCAAATTTTACTGTCTCTTCTGGTAGATTTTCCGTTGCTGTATTTGCAATTAATGCTGCTATATCCTCTGGGCTCATTGGCTTATTGGGATCCGACATATCCGGTTTAGAAGGTTTTTCGTCCTCTGCTGGATTCGCATTATCAGAAATATTTTTCTGTTCTTCTGTACTTGCCAATAATGCTGCTATATCGTCCGGACTCATTGGCTTATTAGGATCTGAAACTACTGGTTCTGCTACCGATTCATCTTTCTGAGGTTCTTCCATAAGAACTGCTTCATCTAAAGATTTTTTCTCCATCAAAAGTTCAGAAATAACATCATTGCCGTCTATTTCTATTGTTTCTGGTATAACAGGTTCTTGTGCTATTATCGGTTCCTGCACTGCCTCCGCTACAACGGGTTCTTGTGCCATCATTGGTTCCTGCACTGCCTCCGCTACGGCTGGTTCTTCTGCCATTATCGGCTCCTGCACTGCCTCCGCTACGGCTGGTTCTTCTGCCATTATCGGTTCCTGTACTGCTTCAATTGGTTTCACCATCCCTGCATTTTGTGCTGCCGCTTCTTTTAATATTTCTGCCTTATTTACAGAAATGAGATCTTCCATAGATTGATTAGAAACTTCAATATTTTCAGATATCTCATCAACTTCCTTTTTGATGGAATCTGTTAATTCTTGCATTTTTTCAAATAGTTCGTTCTTTATCTCACCAAAGTTCCCACTTTCATGAGTTCCAGCGCTTGCCTGATTACCAATTTTTTCTTGTATCACTTCAATGGCATCTCGAAATGCTGTCATTTGAACTAGAAGCTGGTCGTTAGAATTCATTAATGCATCGGCATTTTCTTTACTTCTGCTAATTGTAATCTTTGCAATCTTTTTCTGATCTTGAACAATGCTGTCCAACATAGAAGCAATTTTACGCTGATTCTCATCTCCAGCTTTACCTAAAGGCATAATTTTCTGACCAATAAAATTAATTTTGCTATCCAAATCTTTGAGCATTTCCAATGTAACTACATAAGTACCCTTTTGAGCCTTCATTATATCTTCATACTGTTCTTCTCGTCGTTTATTTTCTAAATCTCGTAATTTCAGCCAGCTATTTATAGTAATAATTGTAAATACTAACGTTGCAAAAGCAGCTGTAATCAATATATAATCTGTGGGAACATATATAATTAAATAAATGTCAACTAAAAATACAAATAATGTTATGATTGATATTATTTGTACATTTCTCTTTTGTGTTCTGTTATTTCCCATACATTTTCCTCCGCTTTCACGCTAATGCGCATAAATTTTTGCTGATACAATAGATATACATTTTTCATCTATTTACTATACTATTGCACTCATTATTATTTTATCATAGCCATTTATGATTTACAATCTTTTGTTTATTTGAGTTTTCCCATTTTGTATATACATAGTACCAAAAACATGATTTTGATTAGCAATCCTAAATATAGTAAAATACCGGGAACTCTGGAACCCCAGTATTCCCGGTATTTCTTCAGACGTCGCTAAGAGGATTTGAACCTCCGGCCTACCGCTTAGGAGGCGGTCGCTCTATCCAGCTGAGCTATAGCGACAACTACAAAATCTATATTTATTTTACTTGTTACCTAAATATTATAATTAACGTGACCTTGCATCCAGATTACGCCTTTAAATCTGCGTCCCGGTGCAGGCTCGCCTAACAAATCTTCTTGATTGATACAGACATCAAAAATAAGATGATTACTATCCAATGTCAAAACATAGCACTTCTCTAAAGTCTCTTTGTTCTCCACTGTATAAAAATCAAGAATCTCTCCCATAATGCTGTACTGGTCACTTTCAATTCCATAAGGCATAAAATAAGTATCAACAATAGAAAGAATATCTTCTGACAGAACTCTTCTGGAAATCATGGAGTAAGTATCTATATCCTCCAATGTAAGACTTTCCATAGCTTCTTCATCGCCATCTCGAGCTGCTGCCATCAGATGTGTACGATTGTTATTATATTTTTCACTGTCCTTAATCTGAGTCTCATTTTTATAAACTGGAAGAACAATCTTGCCTCCCGTAGACAAAGCTGAAATTGTTGTATTAATTGGAACCCTTCTGCCATTCTTTGTACGGGACTCTTGAAGATAATCTACTACATTCTGTAAATAGAAAATCAATGTTACACCAATTCTCATTTCATCACAAATTCCAGCATAGGATTCACGGTCAGAATGCTTCTCAATTTCTACCTTCTCTTCAGTACTTACCCCACTTCCAATAAAATATGGATAATAATAATCCATCTGAAAATTTGTATCATCTACATATTCTCCCCGAACAGCAATTCCTATATATCGCCCATATTCTCTGCTCAGTTCTGCGAATACATTACCATACTCATCTTCGGTGACTTTTTTGACATCAGGATTCTTTATAATTTCATCTAGCAGTAATTTGATCTCCTGTTTTTTTTTGATATTCCCAAACCCGATGCTTCTCAGATAACTATGCATTCCGATCCCTACCTTTCCAGAAAAAGTAGTCTTTACATATTATATAATAAAAATAATGATTTTGCAATTTTTTTATGGTGAAAATTTTATATTTTTTCATTTATTTTTTCTTTTTTTCCTAAGGCTATATTCAATGCTTCTCTTTCCTCATCTGCTAACACGATGATAGAATTCCCATTTAAAATTTCCTTGATATAAGTATAACAACCTTCCCGGCTATGCATTGCATTAATGATAAATCCATCATTCTTTTGATCCAACAGTGCCAGTGAAAAGCTTAACTTGCCTCCCATTTCATGAAAAGCATCATACTTAACCATCCCTACTTTCTGAAATGTATATAACAAAGTATTTGAAATTTTTTCAATATCTTCTCGATTTTGTTTTTCAGAAATCAAAAGCTGATCAATTTGTTGAATTCTGGTTGCCAGCGTATCTTCTAAAGATTCTGCATTTTTCCCTTGCATAAAAGCTTCATATCGTTTGCGCAGTCTATTTGATTTTCCCATATTAACCAAAAGCAATATAAATAATACTGCCATAATTATTCCCATAATTCCCAATGTTAATAACAAGTCGTCTACCGAAATATAAATCCCCAAAAAATCAGAATTCATCTCTACCTCCTCTTTCTTATTTATAGAATATATGTTCTGTTCCTTGCACTTAATGAATAGAGTTTAATAAATCTACAATTCTCTCCAATTCTTCATTAGAATAATACTCAATTTCAATTTTTCCTTTTTTATCATCCTTTTGTTTGATTGAAACTTTAGTTCCCATAAGACTTTTCAATTTCTGTTCTATGTCTTCATAGAATACTGACATGCTGGTGTCTTGCTGTTGTTTAGATTTTGCTTCCTTTGGGTTTTGCATCTTCTTCATAAGTTTTTCTGTTTCTCGCACACTCAATTTTTCATCAAATATTTGTTGCGCCAATGTGTACTGAATATCATTATCAGTAATACCCAACAAAGCTCTGGCATGTCCTGTAGAAATAAGCTCATCTATAACCATTTGCTGTACACGCTCGTCCAATTTCAATAGACGCATAGAATTTGTTACTGCTGTTCTCGATTTTGACACACGCTCAGCTACCTCATCCTGTTTTAAATTAAATTCTTTCAGCAAACGTTTATATGCTAAAGCTTCTTCAATAGGATTCAAATTTTCTCTTTGTATATTTTCAATCAAGGAAATCTCTACAATTTCTTGATCAGTTAATTTCTTTATAATAACTGGTACTTCCTTTAATCCAGCAAGTTTTGCTGCCCGCCATCTTCGTTCTCCAGCAATAATTTCATAATAATCCTTTTTATCTTGTACGAGTAACGGTTGCAATACTCCGTATTGTTTCAGTGATTCAGATAATTCCAGCAAAGCATCCTCATCAAAATTTTTTCGTGGCTGTTCTCTATTAGGCTCAACTTTACCAATTTTAACATATACTACATCTTTACCAACTTCCAATTTCTTAGCGACCTCAACATTGGCTTTGTCGCCACCAATTTTATTTGGTATCATAGTATCTATTCCTTTTCCAAGACCACCTCTCGCTGCTGCCATTACACATCCTCTCTTTCTATTACTTCTTTTGCCAGTAAACGATAACTCTCTGCTCCTGCTGACTTTGAATCGTAAAGGTTGATAGGCATTCCATAGCTAGGAGCTTCTGCCAGTCGAATGTTTCTTGGAATAATTGTTTTATATATGTTTGTGCTCAAATTCTTTTTTACATTGTCTACTACCTGTAACGAAAGGTTTGTCCTAGCATCATACATAGTAAAGACTACTCCCTCCATTTCTAAGTCAGGATTCAATCTCTCTTGAACTAAGTTAATTGTATGCACAAGCTGACTCAACCCTTCCAAAGCATAGTATTCACATTGTATTGGAACCAATATTGTATTTGCAGTTGTCATTGCATTGATTGTAAGCATATTCAAAGAAGGTGGACAATCTATAATAATAAAATCATAATCATCTCTAATATAATCTACCTCATTTTTTAATATGTATTCCTTCTCATTGATACCAAGCAATTCTATCTCTGCTCCAGCAAGATTTATATCTGATGGTAAAAGAAAAAGGTTATCAATATTTGTCTGCTGTAGACTTTCTCGCACTGTACATTGTCCTATCATCAGTTCATAAACCGTATTATCTATCGTTTCTTTTTCTAAGCCAAGACCACTTGTCGTATTTCCCTGCGGATCCAAATCAATTGTTAATACTTTTTTTCCTGCTTCTGCAAGACAGGCAGATAAGTTAATTGCTGTGGTGGTTTTACCTACGCCGCCTTTCTGATTGGCAACTGCTATAATTTTTCCCATGTTATTCCTCCAATTTGTACATACATCTGTACAAAAAGATATTTTATTTTTAAAGGTCTTTTTATATTATAGCACTTTTTTAATTTTAATACTATATACTATATATGCTTGTTGCTATCAACATATAGTATTTCAATTTAAATATTCTCATTTTTATAATTTAGTAGTGGTTACTACACTGATATAAATCACAAATATCACATCTATTTTGTCTTTGCCGTAGAAGAAACAAGACTTTTTAAACGAGTATTGTGGAAAAATATTTATTTTTTATAAAAGTTTCACGTGAAACATTTTCTTAAATTTCTATCTAAGTTCTTGAATATTTTACAAATCAACTATATGACAATAAGCTTACAAAAAATCTATCTTGCTACGGAAAATTCAACTCTCGCAGCATTATTTTAAATATCTATGCAAACATAACTATCTTTCTCATTACATGCAGAAATAAATAATTATCTAAGTAAATATGAAGCATTTTACATTTAATTGTAGTCTTATATCTATTCAAATGTTTCACGTGAAACAATTTTTTATAAATAATAACTTACTAAAACATCATAATAAATAGCAATATCACATAAACTATATGGCAAATCTATTTATCATTCTATCTATAATCCTTTTATATCTTTATTCTATTTTAATTTCTGTAATACTTTCATTATCTCTTTTGCAGTCTGTTCTATCTCCCTAAGTTCCAACTTACAGCGTATACTATCCACTTCTAACAATTTGCTGCACATCTCTATTTTATGTATCATACTTTCAATGTCTTGAACCATATTTCCATCTAAAATATCATTTAGCAATTTTACATCTTGAGCATCAAAATTATCAACTTTCAATAAATTTTCATCCGTTTCTGAGGGTACATCTATATACCTTTGATTCTGACGAACATTTTCTAATATTGAATCTGCTTCTTCCATTTTTGTTGTTATAACATCCATTTGTTGCTGCAAATGTAAAATTTCTTCCTTCAATATTTTCTGTTCCTCTACCAAGGATGATATTTTCTTATGACTTTCTTCATCCACTTTTCTGGGAGAAAAACTTTCAAAATCTTCATCTAAAGATTCCTCTAACACTTTTACAAATTTAATATTATTATATAACTGTATTTCCTTTCTCTGCTTTTCTTGTTCTAAATTTAATTTTTCTGCATAAAATTCTTGATACAACTTCTGTAAATACTCTTCTACCATTATTTTCTCCTTCTTATGAACGTTTGTTCATACTTTTTATAATTCTTCAATTAATAAATTAAAATTAAAAATTTGTTTGTATATCTGAGCTATATCGTCTATAATATCAATAAAGATACTTTAAGAAAGGAGATACTGCTATGAAAAAAAAGCACATCCGCAATTTTTTAATTCTTAGTACATTAACGGCAATTGGTATACATGGCATCAACAAAGCAATTGATGCCACTTCTCCTATGAAGAACTTATTAAAAAACGAAAAGGGCAATTTTTACAATTGGCGTTACGGTAATATCTATTATACCAAGAATGGAAAAGGATCACCATTACTCTTAATTCATGATTTGGATCCGGCATCCTCTGATTACGAATGGCATAAAGTCATAAAGCATCTCACAAAAAATCATACCGTATATACTTTGGATTTACTGGGCTGCGGCAGAAGCGACAAACCCAATATCACATATAGCAATTTTCTATATGTTCAATTAATTACAGATTTTATCAATCATGTTATTCGTACTACTACAGATGTGATTACCACAGGGGAATCTTCCTCTTTTATCCTTATGGCATGCAATATGGAAGCGGACTGTTTTGGTAAAATTATTGTCATCAACCCTTCCAATTTAAGAGAACTTTGTAAAACACCAAATAAACAAAAGAATACTTTAAAGTACCTCATTGATGCTCCCATTATTGGTACCTTTATTTACAATCTTCTATATTGTAAGAAAAATATTGAAATTAATATTTACAACAAATGCTTTAGCAATAAAAATATGATTCCTTCCACTATGGCTGATTACTATTATGAATCTGCACATCTTGACCAAGGAAATGGTAAATATTTGCTATCCAGTATTCAATCTAATTACACTAATATCAACATTATACATGCACTGAAAAAAATAACAAACCAAATTCATCTGATTGGAAGTATTGAAATAGAAGGAATGCAATCTATCATAGATTCTTATATCTCCTACAATCCTTCTATCGAATCCTCCTTTATATCAGGAGCAAAATACCTTCCGCAAATTGAAAGAGCGGAAAAACTATTACAAATTATAGAGGATCTTTTGTAGGTGTTCCAGCCTTTCTTGGATATGTTTTGGAGGTCCGACTATTCTTTTTAATTATTACTAAGGACCTCCAAATTTCTGTTCCTGGCAAAACAAACTTATTGATATCTTGAATTTCACTTCCTAACAAATGCAATGCATTCTCAGCATGAACAACTTCTTCATCTATTTCTCCAGATTTATAAGAAATAAACATTCCCCCTTGCTTCACGAAAGGAATACAATATTCACTTAAAGTAGATAAATTGGCAACCGCCCGAGAAACACAAACATCAAACTGTTCCCTATATTCTGTCTTTCTTGCTATTTCTTCCGCTCTACCATGTTCAGCGCTGATATTTACTAAAGATAATTTTGAAATTACTTCCTCCAAAAATAACACACGTTTATTCAAAGAATCCATTAATACAATTTCCAAATTAGGAAAAGCAATTTTTAAAGGAATACCAGGAAATCCTGCTCCTGTCCCTAAATCAAGAATTTTTAAGGGCTTTTCTAAATCTATACTTTTAATAATACAAAGAGAATCTAAAAAATGTTTCTCTACTACTTCTTCAAATTCTGTAATTGCCGTCAAATTTACACACTTATTTTTCTCAATCATCATCTCGTAAAAAGTTAAAAATTGATTTAACTGTTTATCAGTAAGAGAAATATCTAAATTTTTCAAACCTTCACAAAATTTACTCAAATCATATTCCATAATTTTTTCCTTTCAAACGAATAATAGAAATTCTCATTTGCCGCGAAAATAAATTAACAAAACAGAAATATCTGCCGGAGATACCCCAGATATTCTAGAGGCTTGTCCTACATTGACTGGTTGATAAAGATTTAATTTCTGTTTCGCTTCTATCCGCAAACTCTTTATCTGATTATAATCAAAATTTTCTGGCAGCTTTTTATTTTCCAACTTTTTAAATTCTTTTACCTGCTTCAACTGCCTTTTAATATAACCGTCATATTTTACATGAATATTTACTTGTTCAATCACATCATCTGCAAGCTTTGGTCTTTGTGGATCGATATCTGCAAGTTTTTCATAAGAAAGTTCCGGCCGGCGGATTAATTCTGCAAGCGTAGTCCCTGTTTTCAAAGGAGCACTCCCACAGTTTATCAACAATTCTTGTACTATATTATTCGCACCAATATTAAGATGCTCAATTCTTTCTACCTCTTTGGCAATCAAACGTTCCTTTTCTACCACCCAGTCATAACGTTCCTGGCTTATCAGGCCCAAATGATATCCCTTTTTCGATAGACGCAAATCAGCATTATCCTGGCGCAAAAGTAATCTATATTCCGCTCTTGAGGTCATCATTCGGTAAGGTTCATGATTTTCTTTTGTCACCAAGTCATCAATTAATACTCCTATATAAGATTCTGAACGATCTAAAATAAGAGGCTCTTTTCCCAATACCGACATAGCCGCATTAATTCCGGCCACTAATCCTTGTGCTGCTGCCTCTTCGTAACCGGAACTACCATTAAACTGTCCACCAGAAAATAAACCTTTGATATTCTTAAATTCCAGTGTTGGATAAAGTTGTCTTGGATTAATACAATCATATTCTATCGCATAAGCATTGCGAACTATTTTAGCATTTTCTAATCCGGGAACCGAATGATACATGCGATATTGTACATCTTCCGGCAAAGAACTTGACATACCTCCAACATACATTTCATTTGTATACAATCCTTCCGGTTCAATAAACACTTGATGACGTTCTTTATCAGCAAACTTTACTACTTTATCTTCAATCGAAGGACAATACCTTGGTCCGGTTCCTTCAATCATTCCAGAATATAAAGGAGAGCGATCTAAATTTTCCTTTATAATCTCATGCGTCTCTTGATTCGTATAAGTAAGCCAGCAAGAAATCTGCTCTATCTGTACATCTTCTGGATTGGTCGTAAAAGAAAATGGAACTATTTTTTCGTCTCCCTTCTGCTCTTGCATCTTACTAAAATCAATAGATTTCTTATCTATTCTTGCCGGAGTACCAGTTTTAAAGCGGAAAATTTCTATACCATTATCTATTAATGATTGCGACAAAGAATTTGCCGGCTGTAATCCATTTGGTCCCGTATAATTTACAACATCCCCATAAAGGCATCTTGCCTTGAGATAAGTCCCAGTACACAATACAACAGCTTTACTATAATAAGTTGCACCAGAAAAAGTTTTCACTCCTCTCACCACATGATTTTCTACAATTAGTTCTGTTACCTCAGCCTGACGAAGTGTAAGATGTTCTGTACTTTCCAATGTCATACGCATAGTGCGACTATATTCCGCTTTATCAGCCTGTGCGCGTAAAGAATGAACCGCAGGACCCTTAGAAACATTGAGCATCTTTGATTGAATAAATGTTTTATCAATATTAATCCCCATCTGTCCACCAAGAGCATCGACCTCCCGTACAAGATGCCCCTTAGAACTTCCTCCAATATTTGGGTTGCAAGGCATCAAAGCAATACTTTCCACACTGACAGTAAAGACAATGGTATCTAATCCTAATCTGGCACAGGCAAGAGCAGCTTCACAACCGGCATGACCTGCACCAACAATACAGACATCGTAATTTTCACTCAAACAAGGCATATACTTCCTCCTGACTAATAATTAAATCAATAATTAATAAACTGATAATAACTACTTTCCCATGCAAAACTTAGAAAATATTTCATTTACTAAATCTTCACCAACAGATGCACCGATAATACTTCCCAAAGATTCATAAGCATTCATCAAATCAATAGAATAGAAATCTTCCGGCATCTGATTTTCAATACTGCTTTTTACAAGAAGCAAACTATCCAAAGCTGATTGTAAATCTGCTTTATGTCTCACATTTGTAATACATACTTCATCATTACATGTTATTTCTCCTGTAAAAAACATATCTTGAATTGTACGTTTCAATTCTTTGATACCTGTTTCTTCTTTTGCTGATATAGAGATAATTGGTAATGACAAACCACGCTCCCATAATATTTCTTTAAAATCCTCTTCTGTAACAATTTGTGCTAAATCTGCCTTATTCAAAAGAATCAACACTTTTTGATTTTCTAAAAGTTCCAGTATTTCCTTATCATTTTTATCCAGACCAACAGAAGCGTCAACTACATATATAATCAAATCTGCCTTTGCAAGATAATCTTTCGCCTTCTCTACGCCAATCTTTTCAATCATATCTTCCGTCTTACGAATTCCTGCCGTATCAGCAATATTCAAGGTAATACCATCCAAATTAATTTGTTCTTCTAACACATCTCTGGTAGTTCCAGGAGTATTTGTAACGATTGCCCGTTCCCTGCCGACAAGCACATTCATCAAGGAAGACTTACCTGCATTGGGCTTACCAACAATTACAGTACGAATCCCTTCTTTTAGCAATTCCCCATTTTCAAAAGAAACTAAAATATCTTTAATTTCTGCACATACATCTGTAATCTTATTATCCAATTCTATTCCATATCCGTCAATGGAAATATGCTCCGGATCATCCAAAGCAGATTCAATAAAAGCAATTTCATGTATAATCTTCTTACGAATAGCCTCAATTTTTATCTTAACACTTCCACAAAGCTGACGAATAGAAGATTCCAATGCAAAATCATTTCGAGCATTGATGACATCCATCACTGACTCCGCCTGAGATAAATCAATTCTTCCATTCAAAAAAGCCCGCTTTGTAAATTCTCCTGGCTCGGCAAGTCTGGCTCCATGACGGATTGCAGTCTCTAATACCCGTCGCATAACAAGAGTCCCTCCATGGCAATTAATTTCTACCGTATCTTCCATCGTATAACTTTTTGGAGACCTCATAACTGCAACCATCACTTCATCTATTACTTTATCATCATCATAGATAAACCCATAATGCATGGTATGGCTAGGCACCTGTGATAATTTTTTCTTTCCGTTTTTAGATTTATATATTTTATCAATAATTGTAAAAGATTCTTCTCCACTGATGCGGATAATTCCTATGCCTGAATTTGTCAGGGCCGTCGCAATTGCCACAATTGTATCTTCTTGCATGATTTCTCCCTTCTTAAAATATTACAGATAGAATTCTTTCTCTATTAGTAAAATAAATCCATACAAAATGAAAAGGGCTTCCCTAAAATACTAAAAAGCACTTTGGGAAAGCCCTTGAATATACGGTTTATATATTTTTCTTCAAAGTAACTACTACATATCTATAAGGTTCTTCTCCCTCGCTATGCGTACTTACATATTTGTCATTCTGCAAAGTAGAATGAATCACACGTCTCTCAAAGGGATTCATTGGTTCTAAAGTAACCGGACGCTTTGTCCTCTTTACCTTATAAGCAATATTTCTTGCCAAACTCTCCAATGTTTCTCTACGTCTCTTCCTGTAATTTTCAGTATCAATCTTAACTTTAACATATTCGTTCACTTGTTTTCCAACAGCAAGATTTGTCAAATACTGCAAGGAATCTAAAGTCTGTCCGCGCTTACCAATTAAAACTCCCATTTCCTCTCCCTTTAACTCCACATCAATATTCTTCTCATCTTCACTCTTTGTTACAACAACTTCTACTTCTAAGTTCATTGCACGAAAAACATCATTCAGAAAACTTTTAATAAATTCTTCAATTGAAAATTTCTTACTCATTTTAATGACCGCAGGTTTGCTGCCAATCCCTAAAAATCCAGCGCTTCCTTTTTCAATTACTTCTATTTCAACTTTGTCACTCGTCGTACCAAGCTTTACCAGGCCTTCCGTAATAGCGTCATCTACTGTCTTTGCCGTTACTTCAATAAAATCCATATCAAATTCCCCCTGTCCTTTACCTGTTGTTTCTCTCATTAAAATCTCTTACCATATTTGCTTTTTCCAAAAGGCTCCCCTTCTTTGCACTTTTTGCATATTCAGCAGACTGGCGAAGTTTTTCCTCTTTCTCTTCCGTCACAATTGGTTCAGAAATTTTTCTTGTATTCATTCTTGCTGTGTTTGAAATTTGATTCTCACGAATTCCCTGCTTTTCTTTCTTTTTCTTAGCTTTTTCTTTATTCTTCTCAATGATTGCGTCAAGATCTAAATTTTTAAAATGATGATTCAAAACTAACTGCTGTATAGAACGAATAACAGAACCAGCAATCCAGTAAATACCGGCTCCCACCGGAACAGAAAATACCATTACTAATGAAAACAACGGCATCATTGTATTCATCGTCTTCATCTGTCTTGCCATTGCATCATTTCCATCATTAGAAGAAGTGGAAGCGCTTGTAGGCATCAACTTAATATTGATAACCTGTGACAGATAAGAAAAAAGCGGTATCATAATCGCCCCAATAATCAGAATAAAATCTTTTTCTTTCCAGCCGCTAGTAATCAAATTCAGAGGAGAATTGGCAATGTTAATTCCAAAAAAGTTATTCATATGCTGAACTGCCGATTCCGTGGACGTAATAATATCTGTCAAGCCACTGAAATTATCCCGCAATATATCCCAGCCAGCGCTTGGAAGCGCATAAAGAACATCTATAATCGAATTAGAAGTTGTCGTTGCAGAAGTAAAATCCAACTTTGCCGCAACACTGGAATCACTAACAACTTTCTCCATCATTCCCTGGAATCCATTCACATCAACAATCTTATCAACTAAACCAAGATAAACATCTTTGATACTATCTACATAAGCAGGCACATTGCGAATTACCTGATACATCGCAATAAATATAGGAAAGTTAATTAACATTTGTACACAACTTCCCATCGGAGAAACGCCATACTTCTCATAGACAAACTGTGTTTCTTCATTCATCTTCTGCATGGAAACCTGGTCTTTTTTATTCTTATATTTTTCCCGAATTGCATTTATCTCCGGCTGCATTACCTGTGTTAATTTCGAGAACTTCTGCTGCTTATACGTCAACGGCGTCATCAAGAAATAAATAATAAACGTAAACAATATAATGCACACAGCAATATTCTGAATACCAAATACATCATTCAAAAACATATACAGGCTATTCATAATGTACCCTATCAACCTAGCGATAGGCCCCACAATCTTACCTGGATACTGCGTTAATACTACTAATTCTACCAACTCTATAAACCTCCTACATTACGGAACCGGGTCATATCCCCCTTTTGAAAAAGGATTACATCTCAAAATTCGCCACCCGGCTAACAAAGATCCCTTCAATGCCCCATATTTTTCAATTGCCTCTAATCCATAAGTGGAACAAGTAGGATAATAAGGGCATTTCGTAGTCTTGAAAGGCGATAAATATTTTCGATACAGCTTAATAAAATAAATGAGAATTTTTTTCAAAACATTTCATCTTCTTTTCCAATTCTAATCACTACAACTTTGTGCTGTGCCATTTTTACACTCAATTTCTTTTTTCAAAATTTGATGAAGATTCCCAAGACGCAAGATTGCCCGCTCCGTCTCACGATACGTAACATTCTTTGCCGACACTCTTACTATGATTACAATGTCCAAACCACTATTGAACGTCTCTTCATGTAATCGATAAGCCTCTCTTATTAATCTGGTGATGTGATGTCTGATAACGCTATTTCCTACTTTTTTGCTGACTGATATTCCTAATCTGTTTACCGCCAGATTATTTTCCAGGACATACATAACAAAATAACGGTTTGCATAAGATTTCCCATTCTTATATACATTCTGAAAATAACTGTTCTTCTTCAACGATTCCGAAAATTTCATAAAATAATCTTCCTCATACGGGACATCCTTACATTTCAAATAACCATAAAACAATGTGGCCTTTCTATGATAGAAGAAAGACCACAAATGATGTGGCCTAAGCTGATAACTTTTTTCTTCCTTTTAATCTTCTTGCTGCTAATACTTTTCTTCCGCCCTTCGTGCTCATTCTCTTACGGAATCCATGCACTCTGGATCTGTGCCTCTTCTTGGGCTGATATGTCATTTTCATGGGTATACACCTCCTCCGCGTTAAAAAACATCATGTTTTATTATAGCAAAAAATCCTTCTAAGTCAAGCTATTTTGGGAGTTTTTTGCTAATTCACAGAAATAAACACAGTTTCCACAGCAAATTCCACCGTTTCCACATAAACTTGATAAGTTCGTCCATAAAATTCCTAGTTATTATCCGACAATACTTATTTGCGCAAAAAATATTTGCTTTCCACAGTATAAACAAACTCATTTATATAATAAGGAAGAAACTCATTTTTTCCACAAGTTATCCACATTATCCACGTTTACATAAAGTTATCAAGAAAATGTGGATAATTTGTTTATAAGTATAGTATATCTCCTTATTCCTGCCATATAAAGCTTTTTTTTTCTTACTTATCCCCTACACATATAGAAAAATTTATTGATTATTTAGGCTATTTGCGTTATTATAGACTATGAAAGATTACGCCAATAGCAAAATAAAGAAAAAATCAACCATTAATACAGAATGTGGAGAGATATATGGAGCTTATTTTAGAAAAATGGGAAGAAATACTGAAAACAGTCAAAGAAGAATATGATATTGCAGACGTTGCCTTCAATTCCTGGCTGAAACCTCTGCAAGTTTATAATATTATAGATTCAACGCTTTATATACTCATCACCTCCGAACAAATATTAATCAGTTACATCAAGAAAAGATTTACGATTCCTCTCAAAGTCGTAATTGCAGAAATTACAGGCATTGAATATGAAATAGAATTTATAGGGCAAGATCAAAAGGCTGATATTAAACCGCTCAAGGACAAAAGCCCTAAATTTTTAAACACTCCCACTACAAACTTAAATCCTAATTACGTTTTTGACAGCTTTGTAGTCGGCAAAAATAACTCTTTTGCCCATGCAGCCTGTCTTGCTGTGGCCGATTCTCCGGGGGAAGTTTACAATCCCCTCTATATATATGGAGGTCCGGGATTAGGTAAGACTCATTTAATGCAATCAATTGGGCATTTTATCTTACAACAACGACCAGACAAAAAAGTACTTTACGTTACTTCCGAAGAATTTACAAATGAAGTCATTGATTCTATTCGTAATGGTAACGCTTCCGCAATGAACAAACTGCGCGAAAAATACCGAACAGTAGACGTACTGATGATTGACGACGTACAATTTATTATCGGAAAAGAAAGTACACAGGAAGAATTCTTCCATACATTTAACGTCCTGCACTCTGCCGGAAAACAAATCGTTCTCTCTTCCGACAAACCGCCTAAGGATATGGAAACACTGGAAGAAAGAATTCGCTCTCGCTTTGAATGGGGGCTGCTTGCTGATGTCGGATATCCTGATTATGAAACTCGAATGGCTATCTTACGCAGCAAAGCAGAAGTTGATGGATTTATGCTGGACGATAATGTTCTAGACTACATTGCTACCAACATCAAATCCAACGTTCGTGAACTGGAAGGCGCGCTTAACAAACTTCTGGCACTTTTTAATCTTGAACACGCAGACATCACATTAGAAGTTGCCGTACAGGAATTACAGAACATTATCTCACCGGACAAGCCAAGAGAAGTCACCCCTCAGCTTGTAATCGAGATTGTAGCAGAGCATTTTAACATATCTACCGATCAGATGATATCCAAGACTAGGATCAATGATATTGCAAAGCCAAGACAAATTGCTATGTATCTTTGCAAGAACATGACGCCGGCTCCTTTAGACACAATTGGCGCTTTACTCGGCGGCAGGGATCATTCTACAATTATATACGGAATCAAGAAGATTACAGATGAATATGAGAAGGATGAAAACTTCCACCATCTAATTGAAACAATTAAGAAAAAAATCAACCCTAATTAAAAGTTATTATCCACATCATCTGTAAGTCGTCATTAATGCAAGCGTTGAACATTATTTTATTCACAAACTGTCACATACGATTCAAGATAAAATTCACAGAGTTATACAAAGCATTAATGGTCTGAAAGTCCTTAAAGTACAGGCTTTAAGAACTTATTAACATACTAACATGTCCTATTACGAATAAGATGAATCTTTTATTATAAATGTATTGTTATGTTTAGGAAGGAGTTATTCACATCATGAAAATCATATGCTCAAAATCAAACCTCCTGCAAGGAGTGAACATTGTATCAAAAGCAGTACCCTCCAGAACGACTATGGCTATTTTAGAATGTATTTTGATTGATGCGTCTACCAATGAAATAAAATTAACTGCAAATGATATGGAGTTAGGAATTGAGACGAAGATCGAAGGAGAGATTGCAGAACGTGGTGTGATTGCTCTGGATGCAAAAATATTTTCTGAGATTGTAAGAAAACTTCCAGATAATGAAGTAACGATTGAGACAGACGATAACTTTAAGACGATTATTACCTGTGAGAAAGCAAGATTCAATATCATTGGCAAATCAGGAGAAGATTTTTCGTATCTTCCCTATATAGACAGGAATATATCAATTGAACTTTCCCAGTTTACATTAAAAGAAGTGATTCGCCAGACAATATTTTCAATTTCTGATAGCGATAGCAATAAACTAATGACCGGAGAATTATTTGAAATTAAGGAGAATCATCTGAAAGTAGTTTCCTTAGATGGTCATCGTATTTCTATTCGCAACATTGAATTGAAGGATTCCTATGAGGATCATAAAATTGTAGTACCTGGAAAAACGCTTCAGGAAGTCAGCAAAATTCTGCCGGGAGACGTCAATGAATATGTAAATATGTTCTTTACAGACAATCACATTGTATTTGAGTTTGGCAGTACAACGGTTGTTTCCAGGCTGATTGAAGGAGATTACTTCAAGATAGAACAGATGTTGTCCCCGGATTACGAGACAAAGATTAAAATTAATAAGCGCGAGCTTTTAGATTGTATTGACAGAGCAACTCTTTTGGTTAAAGAAGGGGATAAGAAACCCATTATCATGACAGTTACGGATGACAATATCGAATTAAAAATTAATTCTTTTATTGGTTCCATGAATGAAAATATTGATATTACCAAAGAGGGTAAGGATATTATGATTGGTTTTAATCCAAAGTTCTTCATAGACGCGTTGCGCGTTATAGATGACGAAGAAGTTACACTTTATATGGTTAATCCCAAGGCCCCCTGTTTTATCAGGGATGAGGAAGAGAAATTTATTTATCTTATTCTTCCGGTTAATTTTAATGCGGCAACAAACTGACAGACAATGTTATTCTCATAAATTAGCGAGTCATATATTTTTCAATTAGAAAGGCAGATATGGAAGAAATTAAATTAAGAGATGAGTATATTAAATTGGGTCAGGCTCTAAAGGCTGCTAACCTTGTAGAATCAGGTGTTTTGGCAAAGCTGGTAATTCAAGATGGGCTTGTTACCGTCAATGGAGAAGTAGAAACAAGAAGAGGCAGGAAATTAATAGATGGAGATATTGTTTCCTTTGAAGGGGAAACAATCAAAATTATCAAATGATATTGAAATCTATTGCCCTCAATCATTTTCGTAATTACACTGATATGTACTTAGAATTTGATAAAGGGACAAATATTTTATATGGGGATAATGCACAAGGTAAGACAAATATACTGGAAGCTGTCTATGTCAGTGGGACTACCAAGTCTCATAAAGGCAGTAAAGATAAAGAGTTGATTCAGTTTGGCGAGGAAGAATCTCACATCCGTACAGTTGTTATGAGAGATGGGCTTGATTATCAGATTGATATGCATATTAAAAAGAATAAGCCAAAAGGAATTGCTATAAACAAAATGCCAATTAAAAAGGCTTCCGAATTATTTGGCATTCTCAATATTGTGTTTTTTTCTCCAGAAGATTTGAATATTATCAAAGATGGACCGTCTGAGCGCAGAAGGTTTCTGGATATGGAACTTTCTCAGTTAGACAAGATTTATTTATACTATTTGACAAAGTACAATAAAATTTTAAATCAGAGAAATAAATTACTGAAAGATATTAGTTTTAAACCAGAACTTGCTGATACGCTTTCTGTTTGGGATATGCAGCTTGTGGGATTTGGCAGGAAAATCATTGAAGCCCGCAAGAAATTTATAGAAAGGCTCAATGACATTATTCTACAAATCCATAAAAATCTTTCTGGCGGCAAGGAAGAGTTGATCCTTTGCTATGAACCGAATGTAAATGAGGAAGATATGGAACAAGAACTTCTCAAAAATCAGGCAAGAGATTTGAAATTTGGTATGACTTCCATAGGTCCGCACAGAGATGATATGTGTTTTACGATTCATGGTGTTGACATTCGTAAATTTGGTTCGCAGGGACAACAAAGAAGTTGTGCGTTATCATTAAAGCTTTCCGAGATTGAGTTGGTAAAGCAATCCATAAGAGAAACTCCTGTTCTTATATTAGATGATGTTCTATCGGAACTTGACAGTAATCGACAGAATTTTTTGTTGAATAGCATTCATGATATCCAAACGGTAATTACCTGTACCGGATTGGATGAATTCGTAAAAAACAGGTTTGAGATAAATAAGGTTTTCCGAGTAATAGATGGAACTGTTAGTGATGAAATGTAAAAGTTTCAGTGATGAAAAATGGAGGAACTACATGAATACAGACAATAATACGAATACAAATGCGGAATATGGCGCTGACCAGATTCAGATTCTGGAAGGGTTAGAGGCTGTTCGTAAACGCCCCGGTATGTATATTGGCAGTACTTCTTCGCGCGGGCTGCATCATCTTGTCTATGAAATTGTAGATAATTCCGTGGATGAAGCATTGGCAGGATATTGTGATACGATAGAAGTGACAATTCTCAAGGATAATTGTGTGAAAGTAACAGATAATGGGCGAGGTATTCCGGTAGGAATTAACCAAAAAGCAGGACTGCCCGCAGTAGAAGTTGTATTTACAGTTCTTCATGCAGGCGGAAAATTTGGCGGTGGAGGCTATAAGGTATCCGGTGGCCTGCATGGTGTAGGCGCTTCTGTTGTAAATGCTCTCTCCAATTGGCTGGAAGTCGAAATTTTTCACGAAGGCAAAGTATACAAACAACGTTATGAAAGAGGAAATAGTATGTATCCTCTAAAAGTAGTAGGGGAATGTGAAGAGGATAAGACAGGAACTCAGGTAGTATTCAGTCCAGATGGCAGTATTTTTGAAGATACGGTATTTGATTACAATGTTTTAAAGCAGCGTATGCGGGAAATGGCTTTCCTCACCAAAGGAATTCGCATTCGTCTCATTGATGAGAGAGAAGGATTGGAGCAGGAAAAAGAATTTTATTATGAGGGTGGTATCAAAGAATTTGTCACTTATCTGAATAAGAGTAAAGAAGCGCTCTATGAGAATGTGATTTATTGTGAAGGTGAGAAAGACGGCGTATATGTGGAAGTTGCCTTGCAACATAACGATTCTTATAATGATGCCACTTACAGTTTTGTAAATAATATAACGACGCCGGAGGGTGGTACGCATCTTGCCGGTTTCCGCAATGCTTTGACAAAGACGTTTAATGCTTATGCAAAGAATAATAAGATTTTAAAAGATAATGAGACGGCGCTTTCCGGTGAAGATATCAGAGAAGGTATGACGGCAGTCATCAGTGTCAAGCTTTCTGAGCCGCAGTTTGAGGGACAGACAAAACAAAAACTCGGCAACAGTGAGGCAAGAGGAGCTGTAGATAGTATTGTGAGTGAACAGCTTACTTATTTCTTAGAGCAGAATCCTGCTGTGGCAAAAGCAATCTGTGAGAAATCTTTGCTGGCACAGCGTGCGCGGGAAGCGGCAAGAAAAGCCAGAGATTTGACAAGAAGAAAGACAGCTTTGGAAGGAACTTCTCTTCCGGGTAAACTAGCCGATTGTTCCGATAAAGATCCTAAGAATTGTGAAATATTTATTGTAGAGGGAGATTCTGCGGGGGGTTCGGCAAAGACGGCAAGGAGCCGTGCGACGCAGGCAATTCTTCCTCTGCGCGGTAAGATTCTTAATGTTGAAAAGGCAAGGCTTGATAAGATTTATGGAAATGCAGAGATCAAAGCAATGATTACGGCATTTGGTACGGGAATTCATGAAGATTTTGATATTTCAAAATTGCGTTATCATAAGATCATAATAATGACGGATGCAGATGTGGACGGCGCGCATATCAGTACACTAATGCTCACATTTTTATATCGTTTCATGCCGGAATTGATTCGACAGGGATATGTGTACCTGGCAAAACCGCCTCTCTACAAGATTGAAAAGAATAAAAAGGTTTGGTATGCCTATGATGATATAGAGTTGAATAATATCCTTTCAGAGATAGGAAGGGATGGTAATAATAAAATTCAGCGTTATAAAGGATTGGGTGAGATGGATTCGGAACAGCTCTGGGAGACTACGATGGACCCGGAAACCAGAATTTTAGAGAGAGTTACCATTGATGACACTTCAACGTCTGAGATTGATTTGACATTTACTACGTTGATGGGTGATAAAGTAGAACCAAGACGTGAATTCATTGAAGCTAATGCGCAGTATGTACAAAACCTTGATGTATAAGACAGATAGAGAACTTTATTTGTATGAATCATGCTAAAATTCAGGAGGAAAACGAATGGACGACACAATTTTTGACAGGATAGATGATGTTGACCTGAAAAAAACGATGGAAAGTTCTTATATAGATTATGCCATGAGTGTAATTGCATCGAGAGCGCTTCCAGACGTAAGGGATGGTTTAAAGCCTGTGCAGCGGAGAATCCTCTATGCAATGATTGAATTAAACAATGGTCCGGACAAACCACACCGTAAATGTGCGCGTATTGTCGGTGATACGATGGGTAAATATCATCCGCACGGTGATAGTTCTATTTATGGAGCATTGGTAAATATGGCGCAGGAATGGTCGACGCGTTATATGCTGGTGGACGGCCATGGTAATTTTGGTTCTGTGGATGGCGACGGCGCAGCGGCAATGCGTTATACAGAAGCGCGTTTGAGCAAGATTTCTATGGAAATGCTTGCAGATATCAATAAAGATACGGTAGATTTTGGTCCAAACTTTGATGAGACAGAGAAAGAACCGTTGGTTTTGCCGTCTCGTTTTCCGAATCTTTTAGTAAATGGGACGACAGGTATTGCAGTTGGTATGGCAACGAATATCCCCCCGCATAATCTCAGGGAAGTGATTGCGGCTGTTGTAAAAATTATAGATAATCAGGTAGAAGAGGACAGAGATACCGAAATTGAAGAAATATTAGAAATTGTGAAAGGACCTGATTTTCCGACTGGAGGCATGATTCTTGGTACTTCCGGTATTGAACAGGCGTACCGCACGGGACGCGGCAAGGTGAAAGTGCGGGCAATTACAGATATAGAGCCTATGGCTAATGGCAAAAATCGTATTGTTGTGACGGAACTTCCTTATATGGTAAATAAGGCAAGATTGATTGAGAAGATTGCAGATATGGTACATGACAAGAGAGTAGATGGCATTACGGATTTGCGTGATGAGTCTAACCGTGAGGGTATGCGCATTTGTATTGAGTTGCGTCGTGACGTCAATCCTAATGTTGTGTTAAACCAGCTCTATAAACATACACAACTTCAAGATACATTTGGCGTTATTATGATTTCACTTGTAAATAATGAGCCTAAGGTATTGAATATCCTTGATATGCTTGGCTATTATCTTAAACATCAGGAAGAGGTTGTCACTAGAAGGACGAAATATGAGTTGAATAAAGCGGAGGAACGCGCTCATATTTTAGAAGGTTTGCTGATTGCATTAGATAATATTGACGAGGTAATCAGTATCATCCGCAGCAGTGAAAATGTTCAACTTGCCAAATCTCGCTTGATGGAGCGTTTTGCTCTCTCGGAGGCGCAAGCACAGGCAATTGTCGATATGCGTTTGCGCGCATTGACAGGTTTAGAGCGCAGCAAGCTGGAAGCAGAATATAATCAGTTGATGGCATTGATTGCTGAGCTAAAATCAATTCTTGCAAATCGCAAGAAATTATTAGGCGTTATTCGCGAAGAAATTATGGTGATTTCAGATAAATTTGGCGATGACAGAAGGACGTCTATTGGGTTTGACGAGTATGATATTTCCATGGAAGATTTAATTCCAGTATCAAATACTGTAATTACCATGACGAAATTAGGTTATATCAAACGAATGAGCGTAGATAATTTCCATAGCCAGAATCGCGGTGGTAAGGGCATTAAAGGTATGGAGACGATTGATGATGATTATATCGAAGAACTCTTGATGACAACTACGCATCATTACTTGATGTTCTTTACTAATACGGGAAAGGTATACCGGATAAAAGCATATGAGATTCCCGAAGCTGGCAGGACAGCGCGAGGTACGGCGATTATCAATCTTCTTCAGCTTCAACCCGGGGAAAAGATTACAGCAGTGATTCCGATTAAGGAGTATAAGGACGACCATTATCTGTTTATGGCGACAAAGAATGGCATTGTCAAGAAAACGCCGATTACGGATTATGCCAAAGTGCGTAAGAAAGGATTGGCAGCAATTAATCTCAGAGAAGAAGATGAATTGATTGAGGTCAAGTTTACCGATAATACCAAGGATATTGTGCTGGTGACAAAATTTGGTCAATGTATTCGTTTCCATGAGACGGATGTAAGAAGCACCGGTAGAACGTCGATGGGAGTCATTGGCATGAATTTGTCAGATCGTGATGAAGTTGTAGGTATGCAGATGAATACCCAGGGTGAGTATATCCTGATAGCTTCCGAGAAAGGTCTTGGCAAGTTGACGAAAATGGAAGAATTTTCTCCTCAGAATCGAGGCGGTAAGGGCGTGAAATGTTATAAGATTACAGAAAAGACAGGAAATATTATTGGCGTGAAAGCTGTCAATCGTGATAACGAGATTATGATGATTACTACTGAAGGAATTATCATTCGTATGAAAGTGGAAGGAATTTCTGTTTTAGGACGCGTAACGTCCGGCGTAAAATTAATGAATTTGGCAGATGACATTACGGTGGCAAGCATCGCCAAGGTGCGTGAAGATAAATCTTTGCTGGATAATACACCAGAAAGTGAGATTCTTACGCAAGAGGAAGAAGAACAGGGCAGAAAGAAAGCAGAAGAAGCAGCGAGAAAGATGAATAGCCCGGTAGAAATGAATCAACCAATAGATAATAAAGAACAAATAGAAGAATTAATTGCACGAGCTGAGAAAGATACACAAGAGCAAGAGGCGGAGTAATAGCTAATAATATGAAAAAACATAAGATAAGACAATATATTTCATTATTGTATGTTATTTTAATTATTTTGGTTATGCCATTTTATTTTGAAGATGGATATTTTAATTTGACGTTTGCAAAAGTAAGATTTCTCTGGGTTACCGGAGGAATCCTGCTTTTTGCGGCTTTTTTAAGTTATATATTTGAGAAAATTTACTATAAAGTTACGGATTTTCATACCGCTGATGTGGTAGAGAATTGTAAATCCTTTTCAGCAAAAATAAAAGATATAAAATTTTCCATTTTGGACATTGCAATGGTTCTTTTTCTTTGTAGCGTAGTGTTCTCTGGTTTGGTCAGCAAGACGCCGAAGGAAGCGTTTTGGGGAAGCCGGGGCTGGTATATGGGGATTTTTACAATTGCTATTCTGGTGTCGATGTATTTTGTTGTTTCCAGAAATTTTGAATATCATAAGTATTTGGGAATTATTATAGTGGTATCTTCTGTAATTCTTTATGTTATGGGAATATTGAATTCCTTTCATGTTGATGTATTCGGTCTTCATCAGAGAATTACCAATGATTTTTACGATTATATTTCTACAATCGGAAATGTAAACTGGTATGTGGGATATTTGTCTATGATAGTCCCTATGGGATGTATCGCATTTTTGGGCATGAAGAAACTTCCGGCAAGGTTGCTGATGCTTATTTTTATTGATTTGGGCTTTTATAATGTTATCATATGCAGAAGCAATGGCATTATTCTTGGTTTGGCGGCAGCTTTTTTTATCATAACGTTGTATGTGATTTTACAAGGAGAATTATGGAAAGATTATCTGATTCTTATCTTGAATTTTGGCATAGTACTCGGCATTGTTTCGTTCATATATAAATTTTATACTGGCGCATATGTAAAGATAGATAATATTTTTATGTATATTGTAGAAAATCATTTGTGGATAATATGCGGGGGGGTATTGCTTATATTAGCAATCCCTTTCTGTGCGAAAAAAACTCGTAAAAATCTAGAAGAAAATCATGTATTGAGTAATAAATTAGAAAGTAATAAAAAAAATAGAACATATTCCGCTTTTATTTTCAGTATTTTCAGTGCAATGACAGGGCTTTCTGTGCTGTTATATCAAATATCCATCTTTTCAGAAAAATGGGGAACGAAACGAGGCGCTTTGTGGATTTATACATGTGAATTATTTGCAGAATTTCCGTGGACATATAAGCTTTTTGGCTGTGGATGTGATTGTTTTGGCGTTGAATTTATAAGTGAGAATTATAATTATCTGCATCAGCGATACCTCAATGCACATAATGAATTTTTGCAATATCTTATAACAACAGGAATTTTTGGCTTGATTTCTTTTAGTTTGATATGGATTGCTGTTGGGATAATGTTTATCTATAAAAAAAGTAAGTCCAGGACTGATTGGATACTTTTTACGGGAATTATGGGATATTTAGGGCAGTCGATTGTAAATAATCCGCAAGCGTATAATTATGCCGTCTTGTTTTTGCTATTAGCCTTCTTTGGTAAATCTTATAGAGAAAACGTTTGATTCTAAGCAACATTTTGCATCAATCAGGACTCTGTATAGATGATATGATTCTTCAAAGGAGGTTGCTAGAATATGAGAGAACTTGTAAATAGTACTGGAAGTAAAATTAGAATTGTTGTTATTTGTCTATTGGGATGTTTGTTTTTTGTCGCCTGTCAAAAGCAAGCAAAGATTACGCTGGAAGATGTCCCTGATGAAAATATGATATCTACACCAACAGACAGCGTGGTCTATACAGAAGAAGAACTGAATGAAGAATCCTCGGTAATAGCCAAAGTAGAAGTAATGGATGAATTGTCCTCGGAGAATAGTTTAACAGATTTCAGTGAAGAGTATGGAATGGTAACCAGATTTTGTGCGGTTCGTTCTGTGCGTTTATTGGAATTGTATAAAGATGATGGTAAGTTATCTGTAGGTGATGAATTTAAAGTACAGGAAAGTTGTGCAATTTATGAGGCAGACGGCGAATATTTTCAAGAGACAATGGATGAAATATTGCCATTGAAAAAAGGGGAGACATATATCCTTTATGTAGATGACGGTGCAGATACTATGAGTGGAGAACCTGGAATTCTTCGTTCTTCCTCAGTTGAAAAATAAAGGCAGAACTTTTCATATAGAAGACAGACACTTGCTGTCTGGTTGCGTAAGGAAATGATTCAGTAAGTGATTTTTGCTTCGCGAAGCGAACTTTCATGCAAAAATCACCAGTTACTGGTTACGGAGTGAACAGTAACATAAACTCATGTAAAATACTTCACAATCTTTTCCTTTTTTGTTGAAATGTCCCTATATTATATGAAAATATATAGGGAAGTAAGGAAAGGAGAGGTATTCTTATGAAATGGCGTAAAATCAAAAAAGTTACAAGCTTGATTCTTTCGGCTGCACTGTTGATGGGATTGTGTCAACCCATGGAATGCATAAAAGCGGAAGATAATCTGCTGGCAGGATTAGAACTGTTGGCACATTATGAATTTACAGATGGTGGAAAAGATTCTTCTGGGAATAATAACCACGCGAACATTGGCAGTGGCGTAACCGTAAACGATGGAATTGCTTCTTTACCAGGCGGTGATAAGAATGGAAGTTCTTACATTACTTTACCGGAGGGTATGTTTGACAGGCAGGATACGTTGACAATTTCCACCTGGCTCAAAGACAATGATCCGCGAGAAGAATGGCTGGCAGCATTTTTTATTGGCAGTAAGAACAGCAGTTATGGAACTCCTACGAATTATTACTATTTTGTTCCCTGTGAAAAACAACATAATACTTTAAAATTAGTCATGACAAATGACGTCAACGAAGAACATCCGTCCTGGACGGAAAAAGGATTCCGTGAAAGTGAAAATACACAAGAATATGTCGGCAAGTGGACACATTATGCAATTGTGATTCAGCCGGCGTCCTTGGAATGTTATATCAATGGAAATAGTATCGGCAAACAAGAGGTAGCAAGGAGTATCAGCGATTTTGGCACAGGACTTCAGTCTTATATTGGTAAGTCTAATTATGCGGATCCCTTGTATCGAGGAGATTTTAAGGATTTTCGTGTGTATAAGAATGCTTTAAATGAATCTCAGATTAGGCAAATTGCTGGAATAAAAGAATCGGTAGCACAATATTCCATGACTATTGATGGCAAGAACGTTTCTAAGAAATTAAGTAAGAATTTATACGGCTTATTTTTTGAAGATATTAACAGTTCCGCGGACGGCGGATTGTACCCAGAAATGGTGAAAAATTATTCTTTTGAAAATTCCTATGTGCAAGCAGGGAATAAGAGTGGCGATTATTTTAAGAAAAATGGATATGAGACAGTGGGCAATTACAAGTTGCACTGGGTTGCCAGTCCAAATGCAAATTTTGCGTTAAATACCGAAGCTGCACAGGGAACATCGGACAGTCTAAATGAATCAAATCCTCATTATGCAGTGATAACTGGAAATATCACATTAGAAAACGGTGGTTTTGCTCCACAGAATAATCCGAATAGTGCAGCAATGCCGGTGAAACCGCTTGATGCGACAAAGAAAACGGGAACTTATACTTTTTCTGTTTTTACTAAAGCAACACAAGGTTATCATGGAACATTAAAAGTAAAATTAACAGATGGTAATGGCAGAGATATTACAGATGAACAGGAGATTAATGTAGATGCTGATGGCACATGGAAGAAAATCTCTGCGGAACTGACATCTAACGTATCGGTGAATACGAAAGGAAAACTAGTAATTTCCGTACAGGGAGCAGGTTCTAGTGATAAACTTTCTCTTGATATGGTGTCTGTTGTGCCGCATGATAGTTATGGATATGGCAATCAGAATTATGCATACGGTGTCGGTGTGCGCAAAGATTTGGTAGATTTGATGATGGATTTAAACCCCAAGTTTATGCGTTTTCCAGGTGGATGTATCGTAGAAGGCTTTAACTGGGAAGGGCTATATGATTGGCGTGATTCGGTTGGACCTTTGGAAGAACGAAGAAGCAACACAAACCGTTGGGAGAATTTTGGCAATAATAATGGACGTACTTGGGGGTATATGCAATCCTATGGTTTTGGTTATCACGAGCTGTTGACTCTTTGTGAAGATTTTGGTATGGAACCTTTCCCAATTCTCAGCGCTGGACTTCTCTGTCAATATGAGACGAAGGATGTAGATGCCAAGACAGGAACAGAATTACAAGAATTTATAGATATGGCTACACAGCTTCTTGATTACTGTTGGGGAGATGCCAACACAAACGAATGGGCAAAAAAAAGAGCGCAGAATGGGCATGTGCAGCCTTTTAATCTCAAATATCTGGGAATTGGCAATGAAAATGCTTTTGCCAAATATTTTGATAACTTTGATGTAATCAAAGAAGCAGTTGAAAAATATGCAAAAGAACGTTATCCGGGACATGAATTACATATTATTTCCAGTGCAGGTCCTACGTCCAATTCTAATCCTGGCGGTGACGGATATTTTTCACGTGGATTGGAATACGCTTATGACCGCTTGGCACAGACAATGCCAGGAGAGACGCTTGTAGATGAGCATTATTACGAATCAGAATCTTTTATGTATAATTACTCAGACCGTTATGATTTCTACCAGCGTAAGAATCAAGGCGGAAGTGATATTTTTGTAGGAGAATATGCAGTCAGAGGAGCGAATAAATATTATACGGCGCTTGCAGAGGCATGTTATATTACCGGACTTGAACGCAATGCGGACATAGTGACAAATATTTCCTATGCACCATTGTTATATAAGGTAGGCAATGGAAGTTGGGATCATGATTTAATCTATTTTGATGAATTTGATACAGCCAAGTCCGCAAATTATTATGTACAGAAAATGTTTTCCAATAATTACGGTACAGATTTACTTGACACAGAGCTACAATCAGCGGAAAAAGATTATAGCCATTATGGTAGTCCCATTTTAGGAATGATTTCTGCGGAAGGCTCTATTTTTCAGGGACAGATGGAATCAATGCTTTATATCTTCCCAAAGCAGTGACGGAAAAGTGGACAGATTTTGAGATACAAGTAGAAGGAGCTGTTAAAACTTCCGGCAACGGCGGATTTGTTATCGGCGCAGGCTATGATAAACAGTATTATTGGTATCAAATCAATGGAGAAGGCGCGTACATGGAGGTTACAAGGCAGCAGCGCGGCAGTGATAACCTTGTGACGAAAATGCTTGGCAATAATTATGCCAATAGGCATTATAATAAAGATAACTTTACAGCGATTCATACAAATGACGCTATGGATATTTTCTTTAACTATGGCGTGAAGGGAAAGTTGGAAGCAAATTATACGAGTAACGATGTGAGCCTTGCAGAGACGGCAAAGTATGATGTTTCCAGTGATTTATATCAGTATCAGACAGATATTTATCAGGTAGTCAACAAGGATGATAAGAATGTGTATATTAAGCTAGTAAATCCTGACAGACAAAGAAAATCTATTCAGCTTAATTTCAAGAACTTGAATGTAAGCAGCAAAGCGGAGGTAACGACGCTGACGGCAGGTTTGAATGACGCGAATGCAATAGGTAATGAGATAGTCAAACCGATAACATCATCGCAAAGTATACAGAATAATCAGCTTACTTGCCAACTTGTTGCTAATTCTGTGAATGTAATTCGTGTGCCTTTGTCACAGACCAGCGTAACACCTACACCGAAGCCGCAGCCAAGTCCGCAGCCGGCAAAGCCAAAGAGTGTATCATTAAATGTGAAAAAAGCCATTACGATCGGACAGGGTGAAAAAGTAACGTTAAAGGCAACAGTAAGTCCAAAGGGCGTTTCTCAGAAAGTAAACTGGAGCACAAGCAAAAAATCTGTGGTTACGGTGAAGAACGGCAAAATTACCGGCAAAAAACCCGGAAAATCTGTGATTATGGCGAAAACATCTAATGGTAAGTATAAGAAATGTACCGTTACTGTCAAGAAAAAACCGAGCAAAATTAATCTAAATGCAAAGAAGAAAATTTTGAAAAAAGGAAAGACTTTTCGAATTAAAGTGAAGTTCCCTAAAAATACTTACAGTTATAAGCTGACTTATACTTCCAGTAAAAATAAGATTGCAAGTGTTTCTAAGACAGGAGTTGTGAAAGCGAAGAAAAAAGGAAAAGCAGTTATTACAGTTAAGACTTATAATGGTAAGAAAGCAAAAATTACTTTTACAGTAAAGTGATGTAATCTTTAAGAAAGAAAACGCTAAGAGGATGAAAAACTTTTAGTGTTTTCTTTTTTGATATAATTGATAAATTTGAAGAAAAGTAAGTTGTTTTTTTGTGTAATATTAATTATAATTGGAAATGTATATAACATTTTATAGGAATAGAAGGGAGAGGAATATGAAAGAAAGAAAGAATGTTTTAAGCTTTTTGAAAAAAGCGGCGGCGGCATGCCTCACGGCAGCAGTGTGTGTAACTTCTCTGCCGACAGAAGGAATGCAGTTTGTAAAAGCAGCAACGCCGGCAGAAAGGGAAGATCCATCTATTGTCTATTTTGTAGATTGTGGAGACTATGTAGTGGATACGGTCAGTGATGGTGATCAATTTGGAACGCATAATAGTGTTACCGATCAGGCATATGGGGCTGACCCGGTAACTGGTTATAAGTGGGGAATTGTCGATACGCTCAGCGAGCCATTGAAAAATGGTTCCTGTAGCAAAGGCGGTGTGAGTACAGATAATACCTGGCCTTATGAGAGCAATGCAGCAAATGCAGATGTAGCGAAGACATCCTCAAACCGTTATACAAAGAATCAATTTGAAAACGGCATCCAGGAACGCTATATGGATTATAAGTTTGAGATAGAGAACGGTTTGTATGAAGTTACAATTTGCTGTTCAGACCCATGGGGCGTATCAAAATCTCCCAATGCTTACTTGAATTATGGAAAAAGCAGCCAGGTTACCATGAAAGAAGGCGTTGAGGCGTCTGCGCAAAAGCCCGTTAAACAAACGATTGAAGTAACGGATGGCGAGTTGACTGTTAATTTGAGAGGGAAAACGGACGCCAACAAAGCAATTAATCTTTGTTATATTTTGATTACGGAATATAGAGAACCGACAGAGTTAGAAATCAGAAAGAAAGTGAATGAAGATTATGCAGCTTTATATTTAAACAGTACCGAGATTAGTTCAGATATTGCACTTCCGACGGCAGGCGCAAATGAAACAACGATTACCTGGAGCAGTTCAAATGAAGCGGTATTATCATCTTCCGGCAGAGTGACAAGGCCGGCAGTGGGAGCGGCAGATGTTCCGGTAACTTTGACGGCAACTGTTTCTTATAATGGAAAGTTTGCCATGACAAAGCAATTTCCGGTTAAAGTTACAGCATTAAGCGATATGCAGAATCTTAGCGAATTTTTATATGGAGATGTAACAATTACGGATGATTATTATAATAATGTTGCTGCGAAAGATGTAGAGTTTATCAATAAGTTTGATCCAGACAGGCTGCTATATAATTTCCGCTTGACGGCAGGGTATAAGGCAGCAGAAATTACAGAAAAAGATTTTCATAATGATGGAAGCGGCGCTTCTAAGCCATATCCCGGCGGATGGGAGAATAGTCGTATCGGCGGCCATACAATGGGACATTATCTTGCAGCCGCAGCACAGGCAATTACAAATGGATATGGAGATATACCGGGAGAAGACGGTTATACGTTAAATGACCGCCTTAATTATATCATTGATGAATTGAAAGATTGTCAGGAGAAACTTGGCACAGGATTTATCTTCGGTGCAACTATGGCGGACGTAAACGACCCGGAACGCCAGTTTAATTTGCTGGAAAAGGGGACGACATCCGATACCTGGGTGCCATGGTATACCATGCATAAAATTGTCAATGGATTGGTGGAAACTTACAAATTGACTGGCAATGAGACGGCGTTTTTGGTAGCGGAAGATTTGGGTGAATGGATTTACCGCAGAACTTCAAAATGGGACGCCAACATACAGAAACGTGTATTAAATGTGGAATATGGCGCTATGAATGAATGTCTGTATGAACTTTATAAATATGCGAAAGTTGACGGCTATGCAGATGCAGTACATTTTGCAGATGCAGCCCATATGTTTGATGAGACAGATTTGTTTGACAGAGTGCTTGCCGGCCAGCCTAATGTATTAAACGGCAAACATGCAAACTGTACGATTCCCAAGTTCATGGGAGCTTTGAACCGTTATCGTGCATTAAAGGATGAGAGTAACGAAGAAAAATACTTGCAGTATGCGCAGGCTTTCTGGACATTGATTACAGAGAATCATACATATATTACGGGCGGTAACAGCGAGTGTGAGTTCTTTGGAGCGGACAATGTGCTTGATTTGGAAAGATCCCACTGTAACTGTGAGACTTGCAACACCCATAATATGCTCAAGTTGACAAGAGAATTATACCGCATCACTGGCGATAAGAAATATGCAGATTACTACGAGAATACGTTTATCAATGCAATTATGGCAAGCGTAAACGAAGAAACTGGAATGACAACGTATTTCCAGCCGATGGCGACAGGATACTTCAAGGTATATTGTAATCCGGATTTGGAGAGAAATTATTTCTGGTGCTGTACAGGTACAGGTCTTGAGAACTTTACGAAACTTGGTGATAGCTTCTACTATTATACAGGAGATAAGCTGATTGTAAATCAATTTACAAGCTCAGAGGTAACCTGGATGGAGAAAGGCGTTAGACTCAAACAGGAGACCTCCATTCCGAATACAGATAAAACAACATTTACGGTTCAATTGCTTAATGGTAAGACAAGCGCAGCTTTTGACTTGCGTTTGCGTGTACCGGACTGGACCGTGGGCAGCCCGACGGTCAAGGTGAATGGAGCAGCTCAGAATGCAATTGTCAGCAATGGTTATATTTCATTGAATAGAACATGGAAGGCAAATGATAAAGTTGAATTGACATTGCCGATGGGTATTCGTACTTATACGTTGCCGGATAACGCAGGAACTACTTATGGCTTCAAATATGGTCCAATTGTGCTGGCGGCAGAACTTGGTATAGATGATAAAAGACAAACATACCAGATTGGTGTGCAATGCGACGTCTGCAAGACGAAGATTGTCAATGGTGAGGAAAGATCAACTACTGCGGGATATGGAAGTACCTCTAACCAGGGAACGTTGAATTCAGAGAATCTCAATGTGTTGGCAGAAGATACCGTAGCGGAATATATGGCGCATATTGAAGATTATCTTGTAAAAGACAAAGATTCCTTAACATTCACCCTCACAGGAACAGATTGGGGCGGTGAGGAAGATTTAAGATTTACACCTTACTATCGAATAACAGACCAGAGATATGGTATTTACTGGCTGTTCCAGGAGTTAGATCCGGAAGTGATCCAGCAGCAGATTATGGAATCCAAAGAAGCAGGACGTGATGCCAATGTTAATTTGAGCGGCGTGGGCATCGGTTACGGTTCACAGACGGAAGGAAATGCAGATACTTATCCGTGCATGGCAGAAGAGGGAACTGGTTCTACTGGAAGTATGGCGAACCTTACCCGCTATGCAAATAAGGGTGGAAGTTTCTCTTATCTGTTTAAAGTAGATAAGAGTAAAAAGAATTACATTAGCTGTCAGTATTCCAAAGATGATAACGGTAAGACGATGATAATTAAAGTAGGAGATACCGTGATTGCCACAGATACGTTGGATTATAAAGGAAAAGAAGAAATTTATGCCGTTAAGTATGAGATTCCGGCAGAAGTTGTTGCTACAGCGGAAGTTTATGAATTGAAAGACGAGACTACAGGACAGGTAGATGTCAGAGATGTGCTGCGGATTTCATTTAGCGGTAAGGAAGGCGAGGAATCCCCAAAACTGTGGAAAAATGCAAGCACTATGACAGAATATAGCCACAACGCTGGTATCAAGAGTATTACTTCCAATGTAGGAAAAGTAGTAAAAACAGCAGATGGGTTCCGGTTATCCGTACCAAAAGGAACACAGGAAGTTGAAATAAAAACAGAATTGCTTGATAAATATGGTTTGCTGTATGTGGACGGCATATTGACGAATGATGCAAGAGCAAAGAGAATAACACTGGGAAGCGGAGATACCACTGTAAATCTTCAGGCATTTGCAGAAGATCATGAGACAAAGACAGATGTTAAGCTTGTGATTGATTCCAACTATGTTTCAGTCAGCGGCATAAAGGTAAGCCCGACGACGAAATCTATGTCTGTAGGCGAAAGTGTAAAACTTACCTGTATGGTTACGGCGGACAATACGGCTGATAAGGCTGTAAGCTGGAAATCCAGCGATTCTGCTATTGCATCCGTAGACCAGAGTGGTAAGGTAACAGCTAAGAAACAGGGAACAGCAATCATTACGGTAACCAGCAAAGTCGACACTAGTCTGAAGGCAACCTGTAAGATTACGGTAAAGAAACCGGCGCTAGCAATTACGGGCGCGGCAGATTTGGCAACAGGCAAGAGCCTCAAGTTGAAAGCGAAGTTGACGAACTTAAAAGGAACTGTAAAATGGTCCATTAATTCTACAAAGTATGCAACGATTAAATCTAATGGAACTACAGCAACCTTAAAGGCAAAGAAAAAAGTTGGCAAAGTAAAGGTAACAGCTCAGGTTGGAAGTATCAAGAAGACAGTGACTGTTCAAGTGGTAAATCCAGTCAAGAGCATAAAGCTGAGTGCAAAATCTAAGTCTCTCAAACCGAAAAAGAGCTATAAGCTGAAAGCAACGATTATGCCGAAAAATGCTACAAATAAAAAAGTTACTTATAAGAGTAGTAATACCAAGGTGGCGACAGTTAGTAGTTCCGGCAAGATTAAGGCTAAGAAAAAAGGTAAGACGACGATTACCGTTACTAGCAAGTCAAATCCGAAAGTAAAGGTGAAATGTAAGATCGTTGTAAAATAACATGAAGTAAAACGAGATAAAGCATAGAAAAAGCAGCAAATCAGGGATATGGTTTGCTGCTTTTTCTTATCTTATAGGAAAGAACTTGTCACGCTAATGCGTGAAAGTGCCTTTCCTATAAGATAAAAATAATATGCGCACTCGTGCAAGGGGTATTAGTCGCTTCCGCGACTGCACTCGGTGCGTCAAAGTGTGCAAGCCAGTCTCCCATAAATGAGGGTGGGGGTTGAAGTGGGTTTGCCCACTTTGTTCTAGGAAACAATTATGTAATCACATTCGCAGTTGGCGGTAACGGTTTAGGCAGGCAAAAATTTCCTGTTTTCTAGGCATTGCATATCCACCGGGGACATAGCTTCCGCCACAAACGGCTGAAATCCCCCTCTCATCTAAAATTTGCCAAAGTTCTTTTGCTGCCTCTCCCAACGTGCGTCTGCCGTCAAAAAGATTTAGTTGTGCATATTTCATCAGCAGTCCCAGAGTGCCAAGTTGCTCGGTATCTGTCAGTTGTTCTACATAGCGCAAATCAATGGTGTCTTTGTTAATAACAATAGCATCTTTTCCCTGCGTTTTCATTTTAATGCGATCATTTTTACGGAAGGCGCTATCTATTTTAACAATTCTCTGATAAGAGGGCTCGGACGCAGGAGCTACAGGCTCTTCTGGAAGCGGAAAAGCCGCCGCTTCTTTTTTGGCGAATTCTGTAATATCTTTGGGAAGGTAATGATCCATTTGGATAATACAGTCCGCCTTGTGGAAATAGGAGCCAGAACTTCCTGCTACAAGGATGGTGGAAATTCCCCGTTTTTCAGATAATTCTTGTACCCGGTCAATAAATGGTGTGATTGGTTCCGATTTGCGGTTGACAACACGCTGCATCAATTCATCCCTTATCATAAAATTAGTTGCGCTGGTGTCCTCATCAATGAGCAAAAGTCGGGTGTCCATTTCCATTGCTTCCACTACATTTGCTGCCTGAGAAGTACTGCCGCTGGCGTCTTCTGTGCAGAAGTGCCTAGTGTCCTTGCGGTTAGGCAAATTATTAATGAACATAGAAATATCTACTTGTTTGATGCTTCTGCCATCTTCCGCACGAATTTTCATGGCGCTTTCATCTGTAATTACATATTCCCTGCCATCCCCGGCAATGTGGTTATAAACACCAAGTTCCAAAGCTTTGAGAAGCGTAGATTTACCATGATAACCGCCGCCGACTACTAGAGTAATACCTTGCGGAATGCCCATACCTGTGATGTTCCCATAATAGGGAAGATTCAAGGTTACTTCCATGGATTTTGGGGAACGAAAGGGAACAGCTTCTTTCATGGGACGGTCGGAAATGCCTGATTCCCGAGGCAAAATAGAATTATTTGCCACAAATGCAGCCATATTTCGGCGGGTAAGTTCCTGTCGGATAAATTGTTGGTCTTCGGATAATTCTTTATTTTTCTGTACTACTTTTGCATCCAAAGCACGATAATAGAGAGATTTCTTTACACAGCCGGGAAGAAATTCAAAAAGAATTTTGCACAACTCCCTGGCATTAATAGTTCTTCCATTCGCAGGAAAACCGATTTCCATGCGTACGCTGACCATACCATTGTGATCTATTTCACATGCTGTACGTTCTAAAATCTCCTGACCGCAGCGACTGACCGAGAGTAAGCCGCTTTTTCCAGAACCTTTTGCTTTAAAAGTAAAGGCTTGTACTTGCCTGGAAAATTGCCGAATAAGATAATCTTGTAAGGCAATTCGTTTGTGTTTTTCGTTATAGAGTTCGCTGGGGAACCCTGCGAGTTTCCCAGGGACATGGACGCTTACCTTTGATGGGGCTGCGAAGGGATCTCCCTGTACATGGTCAATGGACAACACATATCCTTCAAACTGCCAGCTTCCCCTGGTATCCTTGTAAGCTGGATAACCTCTGTGGTCTATGCGGTTTAACAATTCACGCAAATCTGTAGATGTTTTCATAAAACCTCCGTGTTAAATGTAATTCATAGTTTTGTTTCGCCATTATTATACCATGAATTGCTTAAAATTATAGTCACTATAAAAAAATATTGATTTTGAAGGGATAATGTTAGATAATATTACTATGTATCTTATTTTTAGTATGGGTATCGTTGATTTTTTATACAAATCATCACAGCCTTGTTTGCATTGGTTGATAGGGAGAACAGACATGAATCCTGACTGGGAGAAATTGGGGAAAGATGTGCAGCATATTGTAGAGGATGCCGTGAGTACTCAAAATTTTAATCAATTGAATAAAGCAATTACCAATACGGTCAACGAGGCGGTAGGCAATATTCGTAAAGGCTTGCGTACAGCGGAGGAAAAGGTTAATAAAGAATGGAACAGGAAAAATTATCGTTGGTATAGCTCAAGTGAGAATGTATTTGATAAGAAAAAGCAATCACAAGCGCCTAATCTTTCTAAGAATAAGATTTCTGAGGAATCTGCTGTCCAGGTACGCAAAGCAGGAGTTATTGCGTCTGGCTTGTTTCGCAAGAATACAGGGGTAAAGGCGGGAGGTATTACGCTTACCATTTGCGGCGCTGTGTTTAATGTTGGTCTAGGCATGGCGGTTGTTATCTTATGCTTGGTGTCGCTATTTCTGGGAAGTTTTCCTGTGGGAATTCGTATTGCGTTGTCTATACTTCTGCCGCTTTTAGTGGGAAGCGCTATTATGACAGTGTCTGGTAGTCGTATGCTCTCTGCTTTAAAAAGATATCGTGCTTATATTGAGACGTTGGGAGGAAAGACTTACTGTAATATCAAAGAACTTGCTGGGATGAGTGAGAAGTCTGCTTCCTATGTAGTGAAAGATATAAAGAAAATGATTGCTAAGGGTTGGTTTATCCAGGGGCATTTGGATGAGCAGAATACTTGTCTGATTGTCAGTGATGACACATACCATGAATATGAAGAATTAAAGAAACAGCGCTTGCAACAGCAACAATCAGAACAGATTAAGGTTCAGAAAAAGACAGAACAATTGCAAAATACGGTTGAAAACGAACAACTGCAAAAGGTTATGGAAAAGGGGCAAGAATACGTTGACAAAATTCGTTCTTGTAATGACGCAATTTCAGGAGTAGAGATATCGGATAAGATTTCTCATATGGAAACTTTAATTCAGAAGATATTTGACAGAGTGAGCGCAGACCCAGATTCTCTCGAAGATATTGATAAGATGATGGAATATTATCTTCCTACTACAGTAAAATTACTGGAAGCATACCAAAGCCTCAGTGAACAGCCGGTACAAGGGGAGAATATTAAATCTTCTAAGATAGAAATAGAAAATACTTTAGATACGTTGAATGGAGCGTTTGAAAAATTGTTGGACAGCCTTTTTGAAGATGTGGCGTGGGATGTGTCGTCCGATATATCGGTCCTGCATACAATGCTTGCGCAGGAGGGGCTAACTGGAAATGAAGGATGGAAATCGAAAGGAGAATAATATGAGCGAAGAATTTATGGAATTTACAGAGACGCCAACCCTCACCTTAGAACCGTTTGAGGAAAAAGCGCCGGCAGCAGAGGTTTCGGTGAAGCAGGAAATGGCAGCATTGGAAGAGCCTGTTCTTACACAAGAAGAACAGCGTATGGTGGAGCAATTTACGAGTCAAATTGATTTAAACAATACAAATATTATTCTTCAATATGGCGCTGGCACTCAAAAAAAGATGGCAGATTTCTCTGAGAAAGCATTGGCAAACGTTCAGACAAAGGATTTGGGAGAAATCGGAGAATTAATCACCGGCGTAGTGTCAGAATTGAAAGGATTTAATGCGGAAGAGGAGGAAAAAGGATTTTTCGGGCGACTGAAGAAATCTTCTCAAAAACTCAGTAATCTAAAATCCAAATACGATAAAGCAGAAGTAAATGTCAATAAGATATGTAAAGTGTTGGAAGGGCATCAGGTACAGCTCTTAAAAGATGCTGCTCTCTTAGATAAAATGTATGAACAAAACAAAGTATATTTTAAGGAATTGTCCATGTATATTCTTGCCGGAAAACGCAAGTTGGAACAAGTAAGGACTACGGAACTTCCGGCACTTTTGGACAGAGCAAACAAATCAGGCTTGCCGGAAGATGCGCAAGCAGCAAAGGATTTAGATTCTCTTTGTACGAGATTTGAGAAAAAGATTCATGATTTGGAATTAACACGTATGATTTCCATCCAGACGGCGCCTCAGATTCGCCTGGTGCAAAATAACGATACGATTATGGTGGAGAAAATCCAGTCTACAATTGTCAACACGATTCCACTGTGGAAAAGTCAGATGGTGCTCGCTATGGGTGTGGAACATTCTGTTCAGGCATCGAAGGCACAGCGGGAAGTGACAGATTTTACGAATGAGCTGTTGAAGAAAAATGCTGAGAAACTTAAAATGGCAACGATTGAAACAGCAAAAGAGTCGGAGAGAGGAATTGTGGACATGGAAACTCTGCGGGCAACGAATGAATCGTTAATTTCTACGTTGGATGAAGTGATGCGTATCCAAATAGAAGGAAAAGAAAAGCGCAGAGAGGCAGAACAAGAAATGCAGCGCCTGGAAGGGGAATTAAAGACAAAGTTGTTACAGTTGCAGGGATAGGAATGTAAAGGAGGATGGTAACATGCCAGGAGAAAGAAAGCGCAGTAGTTTTGCAATCAACCTGAGGGGACAGGGGATGTTGGTATTTCTTTTGACACTTTTTGCGGCTTTGTGTTTCCAAGCGAATGCAAAAGCGGCGGATAGTGCTCCGACTGTTGTGAAAACACAACTTATCAACAACCGGGATATTGAGATTTACTGGAGTGAGGAAATGTCTGGCGCTGGCTGGGTGCAAAGCCAGTATGTTGGCAATAAATTAGTAAAACAGGAGCAGAATTTCTCTGTTACTGTTGATGGCATAGAACGAGAACTTGATTATTGGTGTTTTGAAGATGCAGGTAACTATGAGATTAGAGGTGTTGTGTATTACAATACGAGAAACAGTTTTTACCCGAACAATCCTAGTATTCCTAAGACAACCTTGCGTTTATCAACTCCAGTCGATCTAAACAATTTGCCGGAGATTAAAGTCACCATTAAGGGCAATAAGGTCAAAGGTGTGTCATCAGATGTGTATGTGCCAGAACAGACGGTTACCGTCAAAGATTATGTGCCTTTCTATCAGAAAGAGCGGGTATTAGATTGTGGTGTTAAGGTTCTTGGAAGCGCCAAAGTGAGTGATGAGGCAATGGATAAGGCGAAAGAGATGTTGGAAGTTCTCTTGGCAAATGATACGATTGCAAATCGTATGGGTTCAGCCGGCTGTATGATGGGACTTTATGGAGAAGGTGAGATTGCCTACGATATTCCTGAGCATAGATTTGATTATGATGAGGCATATCTATATGTCGAAGGATTTGGTGGGACACAGTTAGCTTCCATCCGCGATGCTAATGTGTTGCGGTTGAAGACGGGAAGTTATACAACTGGCTATCGGGATGAGTCAATTCTAACTCATGAGTTTGGACACACTGTTTATAATTATGGATTGAGCGAAGCGCAGAAGGCAGAATTTATCAATATTTATAATACGTCGATTGCCGCCGGAAGATGGCCGAATTCTTATGCGGGCAGCAATAAGGATGAATATTTTGCAACACTGAGCGCTATTTGGTTTAATGTTATGGATGATACTTACGATGGCAACTGGGATGGTGTAAGAGGACCGATTAACACCAGAGCGGAGCTGAAAGCTTATGACAAAGCGGCATATGATTTCATGTCTAAAATTTATGTTTCAAACAAATATCTTCCATCACCATGGGAGAACGGCAGTGTGCCGGATCACTATACTTATCCGGGTACTGTACCGGAACCAGATCCGACGCCAGACCCGGACCCAACACCAGACCCGACGCCAGACCCGGACCCAACACCAGACCCGACGCCAGACCCGGACCCAACGCCGGACCCGGAACCTGTAGTTAAGTATGTTAATGTGAAATATGTCTATAATAATGGTAAGGTAGACTTGGTTAAGAATGTAAAAGAAGGTAGTAAGGTATCTGCACCTTCTGTTCCCAAGAAGAAGGGATATTCTTTTAAAGGCTGGTATTTGGGCACAAAGAAATATTCTTTTAACAGCAATGTCACGAAAAATATTACCTTACAGGCAAAATGGGAAAAGATAAAAGTAGGAAAGACCCCCATCAAGTCTCTCAAGGCGCAGAAAGGTAAAAAAGTTCTTGTAACCATTAAGAAATTAAAGAATGCAGATGGATATAAGATTACTTATGCTAAGAATAAGAAACTTACAAAATCAAAAAAGATAACATATACAACATCCACTAAGAAAACATTAAAAAAATTGAAAAAGGGAACGTATTATGTTGGCGTTCAGGCATACCGCATGGACTCTGCCGGTAAAAAAGTATTTGGTAAAATGAGCGTTGCCAAAAAAGTAATTGTCAAGAAATAGCAAAATGCGAGTATAAAGGGCGGAATCAATAATGAAAAAAGACAGGAAAGGAATCAGACAGCGTTATAGGGACTTGAGTGTTAAGAAGTTCTTTGGCATTAGTTTGTGTCTGTTTCTCTTTCCTGTCCTCCTGTTACAATTAGTATATATCAGAGCCAGCATTTCCAACATGAACGGACAGATTAATACACAAATATATAATAATCTTTGGCAGGTCTCTGAGAAATTTATGATAAAGCTGGAATCTTACAAAGATACGGTTTACCAAATCTATTCCGATAAAGACATTATTCGTAATCTGGAAAAATATCATAATGCAGATGATGCGGAGCAGGCATATCGGTTTTTCCTTTTGAATGAAAGGCTTAAACAATTTGTGGAAAGTAAAAAAGGAATCCGTTGTATTAGTTTAATTTGCACGAATGGGGAAAGTGTCACTTATGACGCGCAAAGTGGTTCTGCTCTCGACAATATTTGGCGTGATTACGAAGATCTTCGTCTGACAGTTCCTTATCAACAGACAAGTGGCAAGAGTGAGGTTGTCTTAATTCCCACACAGAAAATTTCTACCGAAGGAAAGACGGAATCGCTATTTTTTCTAGGGAAAGAACTATATAATACGGAAAACTTAGAACAGGGTGTGGTTGGTACTCTTATTATTGGTATTGAGGAAAAGGAGCTTGATCAAATCTGCAATGGGACCTTCCAACCGGATAGTCGAAGTGTGAATTTTATTACGGATGCCGAGGGTTTTGTGCTATCGTTTCCAGATGTCGAACAAATTGGCAAAAAAATGACGGTACAGGAAGATGTGCTTGCATTCATAGAATCTGCGGATATGTTCGAGTGTAAGAAACTGTATAGTAACTGGTATCAGAATGATGAGACGGGATGGATTTTTCATAATGTTTATGACCAAGATTATGTAATGCGGGATATCAATGTACTTCAGATTATCTATTGGGTTTTACTTGCGGTGGATGTGCTTGCGATTGCACTTTTTATCAATTCTACGAATCGTTATTATGTGGAATATTTAAAAAAAATTATAGAGGGAATCCGTCAGATAAACGAGGGAAATCTGGATGTCAGACTGGTGGTTGATAGACAGAATGAACTAGGTCAGATTGGGGATAATTTTAATCATATGGTAGATAGAGTAAGATCTTTGATTAAAGAAGTGGAAATGATGTCTGAAAAAAAGAATCAGGCAGAGATAAAAGCTTTGGAAGCACAGATTAATCCTCATTTTCTCTATAATACATTGGACGCTATCAATTGGATGGCAGTCAGAAATAATGAATTTGAAATTAGCAAAATGATTAGCAATCTGGGGTCCATATTGCGTTATAGCACAAATCAGAGTAATGAACAAGTTGAAATTGTAGAGACGGAAGAGTGGCTCAAAGCCTATGTGTCTTTGTATCAGCTTCGGTACGGACATTCTTTTGAATTCAAAATTTGTGTGGAACATGAGGTCAGGCATATTAAAATTTATAAGCTTTTGATTCAACCGATTGTAGAGAATGCCATTATCCATGGGATAAAAGATACAGAGGGAGGGATGCTGCGTGTAGACATTGGATTATCGCAGCAGCCTGGAAGGATTCATGTAATTGTGGAAGATAATGGCGCGGGCATGGATAAAGAAAAAGTTGATTTTTATAACCGCAAAGACAGAGAATGGAATCGTTCAGAACGAATTGGATTGGCAAATGTTTTTGAGCGTATACAGTTATATTATGGAGAAGCGGGAGGGTGGCATATTAGCAGCATGGAAGGTCTTGGAACAATTATAGAGCTTATTCTTCCGTTTTATGAAAATTTGCAGAATCATTCTGTAGAAAAAGATGGGAATATACAGGATGAGTTTTTAGAAGAAGACATAGAAGAACAAATGAATAATAATTTTTATTAGGGGATATGGGGAAGATTATATAGAAAAAGGTGATGGAATGAGGATTGTAATTGTAGAGGATGAAATTGCAATTCGGGAAGGATTGGAAAAAATGATAAGCGCTGCTACCGATCATACAGTGATTAGAACTTGTAAAAATGCAGCCGAAGGAATTGAATTTATAAAAGAGAATCTTCCTGATTTAGTTATCACGGATATCCGCATGAATGGCATGAATGGTCTTGATATGCTTGAAAAACTCAAAGAACAGGGAGTGGAAATTTATAGCATTATCATCAGTGGTTATGCGGAATTTGAGTACGCAAAAAGAGCATTAAGCATCGGCGCAGAGGAATATTTGTTAAAACCTGTTTCTGTGGACGCACTGCAAGAGACCTTAGATCGAATTGAGCATAAATATAAAGAGAGCAAATTTCAGTTTGTCAAAAAGCCTGAAAATTATGCACGTGAATATTTCTTTGGCACAAAGGAGGAGCAAAGAGAAGCAGGCAAGGCGTTAAGAAATATTTTAAAAGAGGATAAAGAAAAAATATATGGCATCATTGTCGGATATTTTGGCAATTTGAAAAAGGAAGATCTCAAAGAGATGGATTACCATTTGCGCAGCTTAAAACGTCAATTTTCGGAATTGAAATTTCTTGATGTGTGGGAAGAGCGTATGAGCTTGAGAATCTTAATTTTTAAGGGAAAGAGAAAGGAAATTTTGGCGTTTGCTGATACTTTTGATGAGATGGCAAGGTATGGTTATCAGAAGAAAGAAAAGGAAATTCCTCTGTGTATGGACATTTGTGAGAGAATGGAGGAATGGAAATCATGTTTTGAAACCGTACAGAAAGCGCTATTTCGATATTTTACAAAAGAAAACTGCGGGTTGCTGCGTGTTGAAGAATTTGCAGGAGAATCTACCAGAGAGTTGGAATATCCGATTCAGGCGGAGCGTAAAATTCTTTCCGCGCTTGAAGCCGGTAATTATGAGGAAATGAAAGCTGGACTTGATGAATTCTTAGAACAGGCAATCTCAGAAGAGTATGGAGCAGAAGAGATTCGCTATGGAGCGGTAAAGCTGATTACCAGAATGATGGATGTTGCAAAAGAAATCAATCGCAAAGCCTATGACAGCCTTCAGGAAAAATATTATTTAAAAAGTGTGCTCATGACATATACGAGGACGGAAATGTATGAGATCCTTATGAAATATGGGGATGAAATCTGCAACAGAAAGATGAAAGAGGATATTAGCAACTATACGATTAGCCGGACGTTAGAATATATCAGGACGCATTACCGAGAGGGAATCAGCCTGGAGAAAACAGCCGAGATGTTGAATATAACACCTGAATATCTGAGTATGTTGTTTAAGCGTGAAATGGGCATGAATTTTTCTGTGTTTCTCAAGAAATTTCGTATTAGCCATGCGAAACGGCTATTGAAATCAACCGATATGAAAATTTATGAGGTTGCCCAGGAATGTGGGTACAGTAATTCTAATTATTTTACGAAAGTGTTCAAGGAGGTGACCGGAATTTCACCGGCGGAATATCGGTAAAATGAGGTTGAATTTATGAGGAAGAGAGATTGGTACAGGTGGTTTCTATTACTTTTTGTAATGGGAATCATGGGATGCGGGATGAAATCAGATGAGAATTTGCAGGAAGATAACGTAACAGAAGACTTGAAACGCCAGGAGTTGACGTTTTGGTCTTATTATGAGACAGAAGCACAAAGGAAGGGTTTGGACAAGTTAGTACAAGGGTTCAATGAATCGCAGCAGGAATATAAGATTTCCTGGGAGTATGTGCCGATGGTAGATTTTATAAGGAACTTGTCTTTTTCACAATCCGAGGAAAGTCTTCCAGATTTGGTGTTAGCAGATAATCCCGATATGGGAAGCTTGATTAAAATTGGTATGCTTGCAGACATTACAGAAGAGATAAAAGAAACTGTATCCGTGGAAGAATATTATCCAGAGGCATGGAAGTCGGTGGAATATCATGGACGTTATTATGGCGTGCCATTTTGCTGTAACAATACGGCAATTATTTATAATAGACAGATGTTTGAAGAGAAAAATCTTGAAATACCTGGCACGTGGGAAGAATTTAAAGATGCAGCAGCCGCACTAACGGAAGAAGGAAACTGTTATGGATTTGCTATGTCAGCCATCAGCGGTGAACAGGGCGCTTTCCAGCTTATGCCTTGGATGCTTGCCGCAGGTGTGGATCCAGATCATATGTCAGATAACAGAGGCAAGGAAGCTTTTTTGTTCATAGACGATCTTTTAAAGAAGAAATATATGCCCAATGACTGTTTAAATTGGTCGCAAAATGATCTGACACGAAGTTTTCTGGAAGGAAATGTCGCTATGATTGAGAATGGTCCTTGGGCTATGGCAGAACTGGAAGAATCAGATCTGGAATATGGAATTTTTGCGTTTCCGGCACATACTTCTCAGGGGGTTGTTTTGGGTGGAGAAGTGTTGGCGGCAGTCAAAGGCAAAAATGTGGATGGTGCGGTTTTATTCATTAATTATTGTAGCAGTAATGAGGTTTTGGAGGAGCTTTTTCAGACTACAAAAAATATTCCTGCCAGAGTGGAACTTGCAGAATTGTTTGCACAAAAAAATCCGCAATATCAGGTATTTGTTAGCCAAATGGAAAATGGGATCAGCAGGAAATCTATTAAGGACTGGAAAAATGTGAGTAATGCTCTTTCTGACAGCCTTAACAAGATGTTTGGCAGTGAGGAGGATATAGAGAAAATCTGGACTCAATATGTAAAAGAACTTGAGTAGTAAATCCAATGTAAGCATGTAAAAAATAGTTTAAAAAATGAAAGCAACCATAAATAATTATCATGTGAAAATAATCTCCTGAAATATAAAATCTTATTATAGGGTTAATTCGCCCAAATAAAATTTTTTATAAGAAGGAGGACTAAAAGATGAAGAAAAAGGGACAGCTTTTTCAAAAATTGCTGGCATCCATTCTCTCATTGGCGCTGGTTTTGACAGGTGTTATTCCACAGGGAATGTCATCCGTACAGGCGGCAGAGGAGAAAGAAGACGGACTGATTCTGTATTACGATTTTGATTTGCAGAACAGTTTTTCTACGGAAATCAGCGACCTTTCCGGTAATAATAATGTCGGACACTTAAAGAGAGTCGGCGGAACTCCGGAGGGTAACTACACAATTGATAATGCCAACATTTATGGCAGACAAGTGAAGGCATTAAACCTTCCAGGTGGAGAAAATGGTACATATTTACAATTGCCGGACGGCGTTTTGAAGGATTGCGACGCCGTTACTATCAGCATGTGGGTGAAATTGACAACCAATACCGGTTACCAAAGAATCTGGGATTTTGGTTCTAATACCACGAGCTATATGTATCTTTTGTCAGACGGTGCAAATGCAGGGCATGAAGGTTATGCAGCTTCTATCACTAATTCTGGCTGGAGTAACGAGGTAGGCGTATCGAAGGGGCCGAATCAGAATATTGATAAGAACCGCTGGGTATTGACTACCGTGGTAATGGACGGCTCCAACATGTCTTTGTATGAAAATGGGCAGCAGGTGAAAGAGACCGTAGATACAGGGCTTACGGTCAAAGGACTGGGAAATACCACCGGCAATTACATTGCATACGGACAGTTTGGCGATGCTCCTACAAAGGGTCAGTTTGCAGAAGTTAAGATTTACAACAAGGCTCTGACAGCAGAAGAAATTCAGGCGATGTATTATGCAGATGACGCAGGAATTGTCGCTGCGGACAGCGAAGATTTGAATCTGGGAGATACTTCGGCTGTGACAGAGGATATACAACTTTCTACAAAGGGTGTGAATGGTTCCGATATTGCATGGACCAGCGAGAACGCTGCTATAAATGTTCAGACAGCAGAAGGCAAGACGGTTGGAAAAGTTACAAGGCCTGGCAAAGGAGAGCCGAATGCAACTGGAACGCTTACAGCAACGATAACCAAAGGACAGGAAAGCGCAACTAAGACGTTTGACGTGACAGTTCTCGCGCAGTATACAGATCAGCAGGTGGCAGATGAAGACGCTGCGGAACTGAGAAAGAATATGGAAGATTTATCTGCGGTTACGGCGGACATTGTGCTTCCTGTAACTGGCAGTTTGGGTTCTGCTATTCAGTGGGAATCATCAAACCCAGCGATTAAGATTGAAAATGGCGTAGCAAAGGTTACAAGGCCGGCAGTCGGCTCTGAAAACGCAAGCGGAAAATTAAAGGCAACTGTTTCCTACAACGAAGCGAAGGCGACGGTAGAATTTGATACGACTGTATTGGCATTCCGTGAGTCTGTTACGATTGATACAGTAGAAGAAGTAAACGTAACGACCCTGAAAGGCAAGAGCCCGTCTTTACCGAATTATGTAAGGGTAACGTATACGGATGATACGGTAGGTAAAGAAAAAGTATTATGGCCGGCAAGAATTGATAAGACACAGTACGCCGCTGTAGGTACTTTTGAGGTAGAAGGCTCGATTATCGGCGCTGTGCCGGAAAGAAAAGTGACGGCAAAGGTGACGGTTGTAGATGAAGAAGAGGCTGTAAAAGAAATAGTTTCCGGAAACTTTGATTTGAGTGATATTAGCTTAGACAGCATTGGAGATCAAGGTTCGATCCTTACACAGAACAGGGACAGGGATCTTGCTTATCTCAAACTGCTTGACAACAAGCGTATGCTTTATGATTTCTACATGACGTTTGGAGAAAACGATAAGATAAAGGACGTTGAGCCTTTGGGCGGCTGGGACGCGCCGACAGGGCTGCTACGCGGCCACTCTACCGGTCATTATATGTCCGCGCTTGCGCTTGCTTATGCGTCGACAGGCGATGGAGAGATTAAGGCGAAATTGGACGAAATGGTCAGCGAGCTGCGCAGATTGCAGAAGCAATCCAAAGGAGACGCGGCGGCGTTTAAGACCAAGGGCGTGCTCACATCTACCTGGAGTAAGGATCCCAATGAATGGGGCGAAGGATTTATCAGCGCATACTCTCCAGACCAATTTGCATTGCTGGAACAGTATACTCCGTATGGAAGCCCTGATTCGGGAATCTGGGCGCCATACTATACGCTGCATAAATTAATTGCAGGTTTCCTTGACGCTTATGCTTATACCGGCAATACAGAAGCGCTGGAGGCAGCGAAAGCCCTTGGCAAATGGGCTTATAACCGCCTGAGCGCATGTAGCCCGGAACAGCTTAAAAAGATGTGGGCGATGTATATTGCAGGTGAGTTTGGCGGATTTAATGAATCTATGGCGCAGCTTTATATTTATGCGAAAGCTGCTAACGATCCTGATGCAGATATTTATTTGCAGGGTGCAAAATTATTTGATAACACAGCATTTTTTGACAGTCTGGCAGCGAATGTAGACAGTATTCAGGGAAAACATGCTAACCAGCATATTCCGCAGATTATTGGCGCTATGGAAATTTATGAGGCGACCGTGGCGAAGGGAAGTCCGGAAGTGAAATATTATGACATTGCGGAGAATTTCTGGCAGATGGTAGTTTCCCGTTATGCGTACTCGATTGGAGGCGTGGGCACGGGTGAGAAGTTTACCGATCCTTACGAACAGGCGGCTAATATAAGAGGTACTGAGAACTGCGAGACCTGCGCGGCGTATAACATGCTCAAACTTACCAAGATGCTGAATAATTACGATCCGGATAATGCGGAATATATGGACTATTATGAGCGCACGCTCTTTAACCAGATTGTTGCGTCTCAAACGCCGAATGTAACTGGCAATATGCATAATGGAACTACTTACATGCTTCCAATTGGGCCGGGGGCAAGAAGAAGTTTCGGCGGCGACTATGATTCTTTTACTTGCTGTCATGGTACAGGCATGGAGAATCATGTGAAATATCAGGAAGCAGCTTACGCAAAAACAGCAGATACGTTGTATGTAGGGCTGTACATGCCGACAACCCTCACTTGGGAGGATAAAGGCGTGCAAGTTGTACAGGAAACAACATTCCCCTCAGAGACGACGAAATTGACGGTTGCTGCTATGGATGGCAAGACGCCGCAGAATTTTGATATGAAATTGCGTGTTCCATATTGGGCAACCAATGGATTTACCGTTAAAGTGAACAATGAAAAAGTAGATGTAAACGCTGAAGTCAGCACCTATGTAACGTTGAAGGGTGTGAAAGCAGGCGATGTGATTGATATTGAGATGCCGTGGACGCTGCATCTTGACAGAACGCCGGACAAGATTAGTAATTCAACGGTAGCAAGCGTGATGTATGGACCGTTCGTTATGGCGGCAAAGGATAATAGAACAGATTGGATTACATTGAAGTTATCCTCAAAACTGCCGGATTCTGTTCAGACAGGAACAAATACAGCCAATGGATTCCCTACGCTGACAGCAAACGGATATAGCTTTGCACCGATGTTTGCTCCTGAGTATGCAACTTCGGCATATCATGCATATTTCAAGGTGTATACGGTATCAGACGATGGAGAATATTATGATGTAGATGTGATGAACTACACACCACAAAAAGGTAGTATCGTTGTAGACGAAGTAGTAAAAGGAGGTACGGACCTGCTGATTACAGCACAGCCGAACGATGGTTACGCAGTTCAGATGCTGGTAGTCAATGGAAAGAAGGTGCAAGTCAGCGCGGATAATACTTATACTGCCAAGAATGTAACGGGCGATGTTACCATTGTCGGAAGTTTCTGCTCTACAAACCCACCAGCAGTCAATCCAAAAAATATGGAATTTGCTGCATCTGTCACGTCCGATGCTACCTCAAGTTGGGAAAAACTGGATGGCATTAAGAGTGACTGGGAGCCTACAAAATCAAACGACGGTACAGGAAAAGGCTGGGGTAACTGGTCGCAGCAGGCAGGCAGTGAGCATTATGTACAGTATATGTGGGATTCAGAGGTTACGATGAACCGTTTTGACATCTTCTGGTATGACGATGGGGGCGGAACCAGAGTCCCGGCAAGCTTAAAGATTATGTATATCGCTGAGGATGGAACTTGGAAAGAAGCGAAGATGGAATCCAAGTTTGAAGACATTATTGCTGTTGACAAATATAATACCGTTAAGTTTGAAGAGATTAGTACGATTGCTGTGAAACTTGTAATGACGGTACATAGAGCTGGAGCAGCAAACGGAATCTATCGCTGGAAAGTAACAAAAGAAGATACAGTCAATCCGCCAGTAGAAGGGGCAGATAAGACAGCGTTAAATACAGCGATAGAAGCAGCGAAGAAAATTGCAGTAGCGGAGAATGAGAGCAAGTATACAGCAGAGAGCTGGGGCAAGTTGCAGAAAGCGATTGCGGATGCAGAAATCGTACAGAAGAATGAGTCCGCAACGCAGGCTGAAGTGGACGCCGCAGAAGCCGCAGTGACAGAGGCTGTGAGCGGCCTGGTTCTTAATACTCCGCCAACAGAAGAAGTAGATAAAACAGCCTTAAAAGCAGCTATCGACACAGCGTCGGCAAAAGTTGAGAGCAAATATACCCAGGATAGTTGGAAAAATTTACAGTCTGCTCTTGACAAAGCAAAAGAAGTGTATGATAATAAAAATGCAACAAAGGATGAAGTGAAGAAAGCAGCAGATGCATTGAACGAAACAATTAAGAATCTGAAAGAGCAAGGCACAAGCGTTGTTGTGAAGCCTGGAACACCTTCATCTGTCAAGGCAGTATGGACTGGTACGAAGAATATCAAGGTCACATGGAAGAAAGCGGCGAATGCACAGAAGTATATGGTATACCGCTCTTATAAGAAGTCTTCCGGTTATAAGAAGATTGCGACAGTGACGAAGACGAGTTATACTGACAAGACTGCATCCGCAGGCAAGACCGTTTATTACAAAGTGATTGCCACCAGAGGAAGTCTCAAGAGTTCCTACAGTAAAGTGACAAGCGCGTACAAGCTGAAGACGCCTGCTAAGGTCAAAGCGAAGGCAAAGAAGCGTACCGTTACCGTAAGCTATGGCAAGGTAGCGAATGCGAAGGGCTATGAGATTTTCCGTTCTTCCAAGAAGAATGGCAAGTTTAAGAAAGTTGCCACCATTAAGAAAGCTAAGACCACGAAGAAGACTTTCAAGAAGATGAAAAAGGGCACTTACTACTTCAAGGTGAGAGCATATAAGACTTCTGGAAAGAAGAAGATTTACACCGACTACAGTAAGACGGTGAGAGTAAAAGTTAGATAGGTTATATTTGTATATCCCTTCTTTATAAACATGCGAAAGCCCCTGCCCGATCCCGGCGGGGGTTTTTGCGTGAAGAATTTCCATATTATTACCGAAGTAAACTTGATTGCAGAAAAGGAGAGTATTTATGCCGGTATCGCTTTATGAGGCAATTTGGATTTTTTTAATTTATGCTTTTTTGGGCTGGATGGTAGAGGTGGCGTTTGCTGCATTCCGTTCTCATACCTTTGTAAATAGGGGATTTCTCAATGGTCCGCTCTGCCCGGTTTATGGTTGTGGGGTGTTAGCAGTGGTTATCGTTTTAAGTCCATTGAAGCAAACGATTCTTTTATTATTTCTGGGATCTTTTGTGCTTGTATCTGCGATTGAATTTTTGACGGGTTTTCTATTGGAGAAGTTCTTTCATAATAAATGGTGGGATTACTCTGAAAGGAAATTTAATATATGTGGATATATCTGTCCCTTATTTTCTATCCTTTGGGGACTTGGGTGTACGCTGGTGCTAAAAGTGATTCATCCGCTGGTATATAGAGGAATTAGCATTTTTCCCAAGTTACTGGGAACAGTTTTACTGGTTGTTTTTTGTGTTGTTTTCGCAATAGATTTCGCAATTACAGTGGCAAGTATTCTCAAATTTAATGAGAGATTAAAGCTCCTGGACGAGGTTGCCGGTAAAATTAAAATTATCTCCGATGAACTTGGCGAAAATATATATGAAGGTGTTACAATTGCCGTGGAAAAAGGTGAGGGTTTGAAAGGGGCTTTTGATATTAAGGCAGCGGAGCTGAAAGAGAGCGTAGACGCAAAAGCAGCGGGGTTTAAAGAAAGCGTAGATGCGAAAGCAGCGGGGCTCAAGGAAAGCGTAGATGCGAAAGCGGCAGGATTCAAGGAAAGCGTAGATGCGAAAGCGGCAGGACTCAAGGAAAGCGTAGATGCCAAGGCAGTGGAGTTAAAGAATTCTTTTCTGGAGAAGAAAACAGAGCGGGCAAGGTTGCAACAGCAATATAATCGTCTTCTATCAGAAAATGTCAGTTTTGGCATGAAGCGTCTCATGCGCGCCTTTCCTCAGATGAAGTCTAACGCTTACCAGGAAGTTCTTTTAAAATGGAAGCATTATTGGGGTGACAAACGAAAAAAGTGATAATTAAGGGCATTGTTGTACTTTTTTTATGTACTTTTTTTTTTACCAAATATTAAACTATTGCTATAATATTAAATTAATGATATATTGTGTACGAATAATAGTTGCTAAAATTAACTATTGTTAAATAACTAAAAAAAGGAGGTAAAAAAATGAAAAAGAAGCTATTAGCCATCGTGTTAAGTATGGCTATGGTGGTGACTTTGCTGCCGCTTAATTCAGTGAGTGCAGCGGCAAGTCAGTCAGCGGCTGCGGTTGAATTATCAGACGAAGCCGTAGATTTTGGGCCGCAGGCAGCAGTTAGTTCGAGCGGAACGACCGGTGACAGGAACCTGGAATCCATTAAAGATGCACAATGGGAACCGAAAGGAAATATGGGTGAACTGTCAGACTATGTTCCAGCGAGACAAGGATGGGGAAACTGGAATATGGCTCTTCCAGAAGAGGGGTATTATTATGTACAGTATGATTGGGAAGAAGCCGTTACTACCAACTGGATGCAGTTATACTGGTGGGATGATAACGGCGGCTTAGGAGCGCCTGCAAGCTTGAGAATCCTGTACAAAGGCGCCAAGACAGTTACTGGAGACGATGGAAGCATAACCACTGCCGATGACGCGGAATGGAAAGAAGCAACTTTGACTACAGATTTTAACAGCGCCAAGGCATTGGGACAGTACAATGTGATTAAGTTTGAAGAGATTTCTGCAAAGTCTATTCGTATTGCTATGCAGAAGCGTTTACCGGATGAACAGCGTCCCTATATCAATGGAATTGGTATCTGCCGTTGGAAAGTCATGTCAGCCCTTAACGAGGAGAATTTAGATAAAGAGACATTGACGTTACCGGAGAAGGCAGATGAAGATTTTCCGCTTCCAACTACAACTTTAAGTGGCAAGCCTATTACATGGGAATCTGGCGATTCTGCGGTAATAACGGTAGATGGAAATACGGCAAAGGTTGCAGCGGTAACAGAGGAGACGCCTGTAACGATGACGGCGAAAGTGGATGGCGCGGTATTTAAGACTTTTATTGTCAAAGTACAGCCGTCGGCTGAGAAGATTGACCTTTCAACCATAACGGTACCGGGTTATCCGTACGAGGTGGAATACAACGGACTGGATCAATGGCCGAGAGGCGTAGGTACATTAAATGTGAATGGCGTTACCTTGAGAGAAAATGTGAACTATAGATGTACTGGTACGTTTCAGGCACACTTAGCCGGGCCTAAAAATGCTGGTGAGAAAACACTAATCATCACAGCAATCGAAGGTGATAAACTCTGCACCGGAAGCATAACGGTTACTTATACCATTACCCCTAAGGCATTAGTTGATGAAAATGTTATTCTGGAACAGACAGAGTATACATATACGGAAGGGGAAACGTATGAACCTGGCGTTACTGTGAAAGTTACGTTGAATGGAGTAGAACAGACGCTGGAAAAAGACAAAGATTATACCGTGGCATACAGCAATAACACGGCGCCTGGAACCGGAACTGTAACCGTAACCGGAATAGGCAATTTCAGCGGAACGGTACAGAAAAATTTCTCTATCAACGAGGCAGGAAAAACATCTATTGCAAGTGCATCTGTTACGCTGGAGGAAGACGTTTATCTGGAAACTGGCGCTGCCATTGAGCCTGTTGTGACTTCCGTGAAGTTAGGTGAGAATACATTAGTTAAAGACACAGATTATACCGTATCATATCTCAACAATGAGGCTCCCGGAACAGCAAAGGTTGTAATAACCGGTATCGGTAATTATACTGGAGTGGTAGAGAAAACATTTACAATTGTCAAGACATTGACGGCAGATAACGTTACTGTAAATGGAGAATACAAATACACAGGATCACAGATTATTCCTGATATCACAGTAAAAGTGACAGTAAAGGAAAACGGCCAGGATGTAGAAAAGACTCTGGTAAAAGATACAGACTACACGGTAGAATACGGTGCAAATAATACCGTAGGACCGGAAGCTGGTACAGTAACCGTTACGGGTATTGGCAATTATACCGGTACGGTAACGAAGACATTTGCAATTACAGAGGGAGACGACCCTGGTGTTGAAAAGATTGATCTGAACCGTGTTACCGTTATTTTCCCGAATGACGGTAAGTATGAGTACACAGGTGCAGAGATCCAGCCAATGGCAACCGTAAAAGACGGCGAGACAGCTTTGGCTTATGGAACAGACTTCTTAGTGGATTATCCGACTGATTTGGTGAGTGTTGGTTCAAAGCAAGTAACAATAAAGCCTGGAAGCAACGGCAAGTACAAGGGCAGCAAAACGGCAATTTATGAGATTAGCGCCAGAACGCTGACAGATAGCAATACAGAGGTTACACTTACAATGCCGGAAAATATTGTGGCAGGGACACAGGTGAAACCGGAAGTATCTGTAAAAGTAACGGTTAATAATTATGCAAATGAATGGTATCAGGAAGGAACGGCACAAATTACACATAATCTGGTGAAGGATACCGATTACACAGTGGAATATGGTGCAAATGATACTCCTGGAACAGCGACGGGTAGCGTAACCATCAAAGGTAAAGGCAATTATGCTGGAAGCCTCGAGAAGAAGTTCGACATTCCATCTTCCGAACAGCAGAAGGTAGACTTGAAGGAAGCAGTTGTTACCATTCCAAGCTGTACTTACAATGGAAAGGCACAGACGCCGGCTGTCACAGTAAAAGTTGGCGACAAGACCTTAGTAAAAGATACAGATTATACTGTTTCTTATGCTAACAACACGAATGCCGGAACTGCAAAGGCAGTTATTACCGCTTTAGAGGGAAGCGCTTATACCGGAACAGTTGAGAAGAGCTTTACCATCAATAAGGCAAGCGCTACCATCAAAGCAAGGAACATGGATAAGAGAATTGGCGCTAAAGACTTCAGTTTCGCGTTCTCGGTAAACAGCGGTGGAAAACTGAGCTACAAGTCATCGAATACTAAGGCCATTAAAATTGTCAATGGCAAAGCAAAGGTCGTTGGCGTTGGCAAGGCGAAGATCACCATCAGCGCTGCGGCTACATCGAATTACAAAGCTGCCAGCAAGAGCATTACGATCAAGGTTTACAGGCCTAAGAAAGTAGAGTCTGTAAAAGCAGTGAGTGAGAAATGCGGCGTAATGAAAGTGACCTGGAAGAGAAATACGATGGCTACAGGCTATAAAGTGATGTATTCCACAGATAAGAATTTCAGGAATAAAGCAGTTACCAAGACCATTATGGTGAAAAAGAACAAGACCGTTTCTAAGACGATCAAAGGGCTTGAGAGCGGTAAGAGATATTATGTGAGAATTTCCGCTTATGTGCAGAATGGAAACAAGCAGATTCTTGGTAATTACAGCAATGTAAAGAAAGTAAAGATTGCAAAATAAGTTTTAGGAAAGATATTCCAAAGAACTGGCAAAAGGCCGCTCCGGTTGGGGCGGTCTTTTGTTCGATAGAAAATGTTTTGCTGCTCTGAGATATGAAATTGTCTTTCTAGCTAAATTACATAAAATCATATCCCAAAATTTGTAAACCTTAAATATATGCTACAATCTTAAAAAAGTGTCGTTTAGTCTAAGCAAAAAAATTGATATAATGGTGTATCATTAAGTAAATATGAAAAAGGAGGAATGAGGATGAAACGAAGAGTTTTGGCAATGTTTTTGAGCGTTGCTATGGCGTTCACAATGCTGCCGGCAGCGACGCTGCGAGCGGAAGAGAACGTTGCAGCTGAAAATGTGGAAGAAGCAGACGGTGTTCCGGCGCCGTTGGCAGAAGGGGAGCTTGCGTTAGGTGAAGCGCCTGTGGCAGAGGGGAATCTTGCCAGGAGCGCTACAGCTTCGACTAAAAAGGAAAATACCCCGGTAACAAACGTCAATGACGGAAGGTTAGCCACAGGTGATCCGGCTACCAGTTGGAATAGCTGGGGCGGTAACGAATCTGACTATCCGATGCCGGTGACCCTTACCTGGGATGCTGCGCAGACAATTTCATCTATGCGTATTATGTGGTGGTCGGACGGAGGCGGAGTTACATGGCCGTCGAATGCAGTAGTAGAGTATCTGGATGGTGCGGAATGGAAGAAGATTGCAGATGCAGAGACAGAACATGGAGGATTTAACGGTGCGGACGGCGTCTGGAACGTTGTGAATTTTGGGAAGACGATTACCACAACTTCTCTGCGTGTAAGAATAGGCAGGAATGTACAGGGTACGACCGGAGTAGGCATCAGTGAGTGGGAAGTGTTTGCAAGTCCCATCAAACAGTCGATAAAAGCCGCCAAAATTACAGGAAATGATAGACTGGTAGTAGGTGAAACGAATACATATGATGGAAGCGCTATACCAGCTATCCTGGCAAATAAGACAGCTTATGAGTGGACAATCAGCCCTGCGGATGTGGCAGGCATTGTAGGCGACGCCAACAAGAATACCGTGCAGGTGACAGGACTGAAAGAAGGAGAGGCTACCTTAACATTGAAGGCAACCCACGACAATGTTGTCAAGGAAGAGACGATGAAGCTTCGTGTGCAGTCAAATGAAATAAACAGCTTAGATACCTATAAGACGAGTACGGCAGCGGGTGTTGCTCCGATTTTGCCGGATTCTGTAGTAGCAAACGGCGTAGAGTTTGACGCGCCGACGCCAACATTATCTTATATAACAAGGTACGACACGGCAGAACAATTCAATTCCCGTCTGATTCCGGTTACCTGGGAGGCAGTTCCGGCAGCAAACTACGCAGCAGGTAAGGTTGGAACAACGTTTACCGTTAAGGGTGAAGCTGTCTATGATAATAAAACATATGAGGCTACGGCAGAAATAAGCGTAAAAGCTGCGGTTGCCGCACCGGAAACGAACAGCAGCGTTACCTTTGAGAACGTGCAGTTGACCGATGAGTTCTGGGCGCCAAAACAGGAGATAAATGCTATTAATTCTTTAAACAAGGCAATCTTGGAGATCGGTAAGCCTACCGGAGGAGAGCCGAATTATGACAATGCTATTAAGAAATTAAATGGCGAGACTAATTATGATCCATTCAGCGGATATGTATTCCAGGATTCAGATATTTATAAGAGTATCGAAGCAATTTCTTATACCCTTTCCGCTACACAGAATGATACCAATGCAGAGATGGTGGCACAGCGTAAGAAACTGGAAGACACGCTGGAAAGATGGATTGATAAGATTGAAAAGGTACAGTATGCAGACGGTTATATTGATACCTTCTTTACACTGAGAAGCCAAAGCTCAAGCGGCGGTGGTTCACCGGGAACGCATCGTTGGTTAAACTTTGCAAATCACGAAATGTACAATGCAGGACACTTCTTAGAAGGAGCAGTTGCCTACACCAGATACCGTGAAGGAATCGGGAACCCAGATTACAGGTTGTATGTAGCGGGCAAGCGTTTTGCAGACCATATTGTTGCTATGTTCGGACCGAACGGCAAGAGACATGAGGTTCCAGGGCATGAGGAAATTGAGCTTGCACTGGTGAAGTTTGCGAAACTGGCAGAAGAATATGAAGGCCAGGGAGCAGGACAAAGTTACTATGATACGGTTGACGTATTAGTTGCCAGACGTGGCGAGGACAAGAGCAATCGTGAAAGCGGCTATAATGGCGATGTATATTCCCAGGATAAAACACCGTTTAAAAATGAGACCAGCGCAGTCGGACATTCCGTGCGTGCAGGTTATTTCTACACAGGCGTTACAGACCTTGTGACATTACTTCCAGAAGCAGATGAAGACAGGGTTGCTTATCAGAAGAGCTTGGATACGATCTGGGATTCCATTACAACAAAGAAGACATACATTACCGGTGCAGTTGGCGCGGCAACTGCAAGCAGTTCTTCCGAAGGTTTCGGTGCGGATTATGATTTGCCTCCGGCACAGTCCTATGCAGAAATCTGCGCAGCTATCGCGGTGGCAAACTGGAACCAGAGAATGAATCTTCTATATGAAGATGCAAAATATGTGGATATGGTAGAAAAGAACCTCTACAATTCTATCCTTGTAGGAACGAACTTAGACGGTAACCGCTTCTACTACAGCACACAATTGCGTGTAAACGGCGGAAATGCACGTTCTGAGTGGTTTGGATGCGCATGCTGCCCGCCGAACCTGATGCGTACAATTGCATCAGCAAGCGGTTATATGTATACCGTACATGGAAACGACGTGTTCGTAAATATGTACGCTGGCAGCAATGGTAAAGTAAACGTAGGCGGAACGACGGTTGCTTTGAAGCAGGAGACGGAGTATCCGTGGGATGGGGCTGTGAAAATGACAGTCAATCCAGATGTGTCAAAAGCATTTACCATGAACATCCGTATTCCAGGCTGGGTGAATGAGCAGGAAAACAAGACGGTAACCATTAAGGTAAACGGCGAGGCAGTTACTGCAACGGCAGAAAAAGGTTATGTTGCAATTAATAGGACCTGGAACAAGAATGATGTAATTACCATTGATATACCAATGGAAATCCGTATAACAGAGGCAGACCCGAACATAAAGGCAACGAAAGGTATGGTTGCATTGCAGAGAGGGCCTATCGTATACTGTATGGAAAAAGCGGGTAACGCACAGTTGAATACGGATATTGAGAATTTTGATCCGTTGAACTTCGTAATTCCGAGAGACGCAGAGCTGACGGCTACTTATAATAAAGACTTATTGAACGGTGTGGTAGAGCTTACTGGTGATGTGAAATATCAAAGCGGAAGCAGGATCATAGCTGCAAAATTGCAGGCGATTCCTTATTATGCATGGAATAACCGCGGAGATGACGCAACTTATACGCCAGGCTTAGCAGAGCCTAAGAATAAATCCACCAAGATGTTGATTTGGACAAATGCAGAGAAAGAGACCATTGAGGTTCCGATTCCTGAACTCCGCAGTTATGCGAAGCCTTCCGTAAACCATGTAGGTTGGGGTATGGGAGCAGAGAATTTTGCTGACGACAGTGAAGATACGTTCTGGAACGGCCACAATGATGCAGATTTGCAAACGAAAGACCAGTGGATGATGTATGACTTTGGAACACAGAAAGTAAAACTTAACGGCTCGAAAATTCTTTTCTATGATAATACGGTCAGTGGCGACGCCGGGGTTATGAAACCGGACAGTGTGACCGTTGAATGCAAAGATGCAAGCGGCTTATGGAAAGAAGTTACGATCTCCGGTGAACAGAAATTTGAACTGATAAATGATAATCAGACATATGAGTTGAAACTTGCATTTGCAGATGTTGAGACGACGGCAATCCGCATTACGCTGCACAATGGCAGCTTTAATGGTAATAGAACAGCAGTTGCAGTTTATGACTGGAAGGTTGAGGGCGACATAGCAGCGACCTCAGAGGACAAAGAGGATCTGGCTAGCAGTGTAGAAGACGCCGATAAGCTGATCAAAGAAGATTACACAGAAGAAAGCTGGAATAAGTTCCAGCAAGCGCTCGCAGCAGCTAAAGAGGCATTGGCAAAAGAAAATCCTGGTTTGCTGGCAGATATTAAAACAGCAGAGAAAGCGTTAGTGGAAGCTATGTCGGCGCTCAAGAAGGTTGAACCTTCTGCGTCAAGCAAATCCGAGCTGAATGCATCTATCGCAGCGGCAGAAGCAATCGTGAAAGGAAATTATACAAACGAAAGCTGGGACAATATGCAGAAAGCCTTGGCAGCGGCAAAGGAAATTGCAGCCAAAAAAGACGCATTGCAGTCCGAAATAAATGGAGCAAAGAAGGATTTGGATGATGCGGTGAAAGCGTTGTCTCAGATAGCTTCAGCAAGTAAAACGCAGTTGAATGCATCTATTAAAGCAGCAGATGCCATTGCAAAAGGAAATTATACGACTGCAAGCTGGAATAAGATGCAGGCAGCTTTGGCTGAGGCAAAGAAAGTTGCTGCAAAAGCAAATGCAACGCAGTCTGAGATAGATAAGGCAAAGAAAGCATTGGATGATGCGGTTAAGGCGCTTGTTAAGAACGTTACAGTTACGAAGAAAAAGAAGACCCTGGTTGTCGGCGAGACCTTCTCTGTGGCAAGCAAAGGTTGTACTTATTCAACATCTGACAGGAAGATAGCAACTGTGACCAGTAAGGGTAAAGTGACGGCTAAGAAGAACGGTAAAGCTGTCATTAAAGCGACCAACAAGAGCAAGAATACCGAAATACAGTATACGGTTACTATCAAGAAGGCTCCTAAGAAGATTGCTAAGGTTACCTATAAACTGGCAGGAAAGAAGAAAGCTGTTAAGATCAAGCTGAAAAAGAATAAGGGAACGATTAGCTTGAAGAAAGGCAAATCACTGACTTTGAAGCCAACACTTCCCAATAAGACTTACAGCAAGTTTAAATATTCATTTACGAAAAAGAGTTATAAAAAATATGCGACATTGTCTGCTAAGGGGAAGGTGAAAGCGAAGAAGAAGGGAACTGTCAAAGTTAAGATTCAAACGCTGAACAAAAAGAGCGTAACAATTACAATTAAAATCAAATAATAACTGAACAAAGGGCGCTGCTCCATGATCTGTTTTGATGATGGAGCGGCGCTCTTGTTTTTGGAAACTTGAAATTATGGCGGTTTCCTGAATGATTCCATTTTAAAAGTATTATACTAATTTTACAGCGAATAATAGGTATCTGTTTATGATTTGTTGTGTTAGAGCATATAGCTATCAAAAGGAGATTGGGAACATGAAGGAAAAGCTGGTAATTCATCAGGGGTGGATTCATGATGCTGTAAGGCGGGAGCCGTATGTGGCGGACATATTAGTGGAGGATGGCAAAATAACAGAGATTGCTCCCGTGTTAAAAAGCCGCGGCATTAAAAGGGCGAAAACGATAGACGCCACAGGCTTACAAATATATCCTGGATTTGTGGAGGCGCATTGTCATCTGGGTCTGGATGGATACGGCATAGGGATTGAGGGCGCAGATTACAATGAGGTTACGGATTCCCTGACGCCGCAGCTTTCTGCAATTGATGGAATTAATCCACAGGATCAAAGCATTCATCTTGCTATGGAAGGCGGCGTTACCTGTGTGGCGGCAGGACCGGGAAGCTCCAATGTGCTGGGCGGCACGTTTGCAGCTTTCAAGACAGCGGGAAAGCGCATAGAGAATATGATTGTCAAAGAAAAGGTTGCCATGAAATGCGCTTTTGGCGAGAATCCTAAAGCATGTTACAAAGATAAAGATAATTATTCTCGTATGAGCACAGCGTCTAAATTGCGGGTAATGCTGGAGAGAACGCAGGATTACCTGGCAAGAAAGGAGGCGGCAGGGGATGATATTTTCAAATGCCCCCCTTATGATCCCAAGCTGGAAGCATTGATTCCTGTCATTGAGGGGCTATTACCCTTGAAGGCGCATGTTCACCAGGCAAACGATATTTTTACGGCAATTCGTATTGCCAAGGAATTTCATCTGCGGCTAGCCCTTGATCACTGCACAGACGGTTCGTTGATTGCCGAAGATTTGGCAAACGAAGGTTATCCCGTAGCGGTAGGTCCTACTCTTGGGCATGCTACTAAATTTGAGTTAAAAAATAAGAGCTTTCAAACGCCCGGAGACCTTGCGCGCGCAGGCTGTCAGGTGGCGATTATTACCGATTCTCCGGTAATTCCCCAACAGTATCTTCCTCTGTGCGCCGGACTTGCTGTCAAATCCGGCATGGATGAGTTTGACGCTTTACAGGCAATCACACTCAATGCAGCAAGACATATCGGGGTAGAAGAGCGCGTAGGCTCCTTAGAAGTAGGAAAAGATGGTGATTTTGTAATTGCGGCGGGCAATCCCATGGTATCTGATACAAAGATTCAGTATGTAATTATTAACGGGAAAGTGACATATGCTTTGGAAATGGTTTAAACGGGAAAATGACATATGCTTTGGAAATGGTTTAAACGGGAAAGTGACATATGCATCGGAAATGACTTAAATGGAAGGAAAGCGCTGTCTTTCGACAACGCTTTTGGGGGAGTAAATTTATGAAATGTTTCATGGGGTGCCACATCTTGGGCGGTGGCACCGACCATGTATATGTAATATAACTTTATGTGTTATAAAGTTATTTGTCTTTAGTCGAAGCTGATAACGGTGCGCGCTTATGTTTGTGCCATCAACTTCATTTGATAAACCAAGTATAAAAGATAATTGTGTGCAAAGTGTGGACAATTTCTAAAAGAAAGATAAAAATTTCCAAAGAAATTATAAAAAAGATTAAGGCTTTCCAATACTATTTGTGTATGCTATTTTGATTTAAAAATTGCAAAAACAATAAAAAGTAATAAAGTTTTTGCATTATAGCACAAAAACTATTGATAAATTGTATCTTTTTGCATATAATCTTATTGAGGTGATTTTATGGAAGTTCTCAGGAAGGAATATTTTCAAAGATTATTAGCGTGGAAAGACAAAAAGATGATAAAGGTTGTTACGGGAATCAGAAGATGTGGCAAGTCTACCTTATTAAGAATGTTTAGAGATTACTTACTAGAACATGGCATCGAGGAGAATCAAATCATTAGTATCAATTTTGAGGATTATGAGTATCAAGAACTGTGGCAGCCCAAGGCTTTGTACCTATATATGAAAGAGCGTATTTTGCCAGGGAAGATGACCTACCTTTTCCTTGACGAAATCCAAAATGTCAAGGAATTTCAGCGGGTGGTGGATAGTTTTTTTCTGAGAGATAACGTAGATATTTATATAACAGGTTCCAATTCTTATATGTTATCTGGCGAGCTGGCGACATTGCTTACCGGAAGATATATTCAGATAGAGATGCTGCCTTTTTCTTTTGCGGAATATGTGCAGATGCATGGAATGGAGGACCGCATAGAGGAAGCTTACCGGGATTATATAGGAAGCAGTTCTTTTCCCTTTGTGGCAAACATAGCGTCTGAGCCAGAGCAAGTACAAGAGTATTTGCGAAGCATTTATGAGACAATTATTCTCAAAGACGTCGTTGGGCGTAAGAAAATTACGGATGTAATGATGTTAGAGAGTGTGATAAGGTTTTTGGCGGATAATATTGGCAATCCGCTGTCGACAAAAAAAATCAGCGATACCATGGCTTCCAATGGGCGGCGTATTAACGTGAGGACAGTCGAAGCCTATCTGTCGGCATTTATGGATTCATATATTATTTATCAGGCGAAACGTTATGAGGTGAAAGGAAAACAGTATTTAAAAACTTTAGAAAAGTATTATATGGTGGATATCGGATTGAGAAGAGCGATGCTTGGAAATAGCGGGCAGGCAGATACTGGGCATATCCTGGAGAACGTTGTTTATTTGGAACTTGTGCGCCGTGGATATCGTGTATATGTGGGTAAGGTGGATAATCTGGAAGTAGACTTTGTCGCAATGAATCAGGAGGGTCTCAGATATATTCAGGTGGCGGCAACGGTGCGGGAACAGATAACTTTGGAGCGGGAGTTAAAGCCTTTGCAGAAAATTTCAGATAATTACCCCAAATGTATTTTGACACTTGATCTGGATCCCCCTGCGGATTATGAAGGTATTCGTCGTCTGAATGCCTTGGATTATCTGTTGGGAAAGGATGTGGGATTTTAGCTTGAATTCCTATAAAAACTATGATACGATGTATCAAACAGGTGAGCAGCAAGAATTCTTGATGACGAATGAAGAACAGCAAGAATTTCTGACAGCAAACCATTAACAGACAAAGAGAGCGTACCAGACCACAAGGGGAACCTGAAGGGAACGGCGCAGCATATGAATAACGACGAATATACCTATATCATGTCCGCTTTGTATTAGGTGTATATTTAAGCTGTCCCTGTACCTTTTGGTATAGGGATTTTTTATTTAATTTAAGAAAGACCTTATCACGCGAAAGCGTGAAAGTGTCTTCCTATAAGATAAAAAATAATATGTGCACTTTGTTAGGAGGATTTATGGGTCACTCAAAACAATTGATTGATAAATTGGAAAAAACATCCAAGCTTACGGAGGAAGAGTGGATTTCTCTGATTGAAAATCGCAGCCAGGATACGGCGGAGTATCTATTTGAGAGAGCGCGCAAATGGCAGCAAACGTATTATGGCAAGCGGATATATACGAGAGGACTTATAGAATTTACCAACTATTGCCGGAATGATTGTTATTATTGTGGTATTCGTAGAAGCAATCGGAATGCGCAGCGTTATCGTTTGACAGAAGAACAAATCTTAGAATGCTGTCAGATTGGCTATGAGTTGGGGTTTCGTACATTTGTGCTGCAAGGCGGTGAGGATGCGTGGTTTACACAGGAAAGGTTAGAAGAAATTGTCCATGCAATCAGGGTAAATTATGAAGATTGTGCAATTACGCTTTCTTTTGGGGAACGTTCCAAGGAGAGTTATCGCCGTTTGTTTGAGGCTGGAGCAAATCGCTATCTGTTGCGGCATGAGACAGCAGATGAAGCTCATTATGCAAGTTTGCATCCAGCGCAATTGTCTGCGGCTCATAGGAAACAGTGCCTTTGGAATTTGAAGGAAATTGGTTACCAGACGGGCACCGGATTTATGGTGGGAAGTCCCGGGCAGACAGCAGCGCATTTAGCAAGAGATATGATGTTCATCCGTGAACTGGAACCTCATATGGTGGGCATTGGACCTTTTGTTCCGCACCACGATACGCCCTTTGCCAAGGAAATGGGGGGAAGCGTGGAGTTGACGCTTTTTATGATTGGGCTTTTGCGTCTTATGCTGCCCAAATTGCTTTTGCCTGCCACGACTGCGCTGGGTACGATTGATCCACAGGGTAGGGAAAAAGGCATCTTAGCGGGGGCGAATGTCGTCATGCCCAACCTGTCCCCGACGTCTGTGCGTAAAAAGTATGAGCTCTATGATAATAAAATCTGTACCGGGGATGAAGCTGCCGAGTGCCGTGCTTGCCTGAACCGCAGGATGGAGAACATCGGTTATGAACTGGTAATTGATAGAGGCGATGTAAAATGAAGTAGGAGGATAAAAAAATGTACAATGTAATGTCATCGAAAGCAGAGGAGTTTATCAGCCATGAGGAAATTTTGGAATCACTTTCATACGCTGAAAAAAATAAAAATAACCGGGAGCTGATAAATGAGATTCTCACAAAAGCGCGTGAGAAAAAAGGTATTACCCATCGGGAAGCGGCAGTGCTTTTAGATTGTGAACTGGAGGATAAAAACCAGGAAATCTATGCGCTTGCAGAGCAGATTAAGAAGGATTTTTACGGAAATCGTATTGTTATGTTTGCACCACTGTATCTGTCAAATTATTGTGTGAATGGTTGTGCATATTGTCCATACCATGCCAGGAATAAGCATATTGCCAGGAAGAAACTGACGCAGGAAGAAATTATAAAGGAAGTTACGGCATTGCAGGATATGGGACATAAGCGTCTGGCATTGGAGGCAGGCGAAGATCCGGTTCATAATCCGATTGAATATATTTTGGAGTGTATCAAAACGATTTATGGGATTAAACATAAAAATGGAGCCATCCGCCGTGTCAATGTTAATATAGCGGCAACAACAGTGGAAAATTACCGGAAGTTAAAGGACGCCGGCATCGGCACCTATATTTTGTTTCAGGAGACGTATCATAAAGAATCTTATGAAAAGCTGCATCCGACAGGACCGAAACATGATTATGTGTACCATACAGAGGCGATGGACCGTGCGATGGACGGCGGTATTGATGATGTTGGTTTAGGCGTGCTGTTTGGACTTAATAATTATCGTTATGATTTTACGGGAATCCTCATGCATGCAGAACATTTGGAGGCGTATAAAGGGGTAGGCCCACACACGATTAGCGTGCCGCGTCTGCGCCGCGCCGACGATATTGACCCAGATGCGTTTGATAATGGTATTTCCGATGAGATGTTTGCCAAGATTGTAGCATGCATCCGTATTGCCGTGCCTTATACGGGAATGATTGTTTCGACCAGAGAGAGCCAGAAATGCAGGGAGAAGGTGCTTCATCTGGGCATTTCTCAGATTAGTGGCGGTTCTAAAACGAGTGTCGGCGGTTATGCCGAGCCGGAGCCGGAAGAAGAGAATTCCGCACAGTTTGACGTCAGCGATAATCGAACCTTGGATGAGGTGGTGCGGTGGCTGATGGAGATGGACTATGTACCCAGTTTTTGTACGGCATGTTACCGGGAGGGCAGGACGGGTGACCGTTTCATGAGCTTATTAAAGAGCGGACAGATTGTAAATTGCTGTCATCCCAACGCATTGATGACCTTAAAGGAATATCTCGAAGACTATGCGTCTGAAAAGACCAGGGAAATCGGTGACAAACTCATAGAAAAAGAGCTTGATGTGATTACGAACCCCAAGGTAAAAGATAAAGTGAAAGAATATCTTGCGAATATCCACAGCGGGGAGAGAGATTTCCGTTTCTAAGGTTTTGTTACAGTGTTTTGCTCCATCTTTTTTCTTGATATGTTGGCAGTCATTGGATATAATAGAGAATGACAGATGGAAAGATCAGGGGAAAAGATCATGAGCCTACAGGATAAGATGGAGCAAATTTTAAAAAATATTCATCTCCTTTTTTCTGAGAGCAAACCTTACGATGATGATGGGGAATGGATTATAGTGAAAAAGGATAGCGTCTTTGAACAGCTAGAGCAATTGAACCTAGCTGTTTATGAGATGATGGATATGTACGAGATGACAAGCCAGAAACAGCAGCTTGCACAACGCCGGTGTGAAAAGCGCGGGGAAGAGATTATTCAGAAGGCAAGCAGACATGCAGATGATATTTATGCAGCCTCCATTATGTATACGGACGATGCCATTAATCGAATTTGTCATATTATGGAGGACGCCAATGATTCTGTGCGTAAGATTTTTTATGGGCTCAATAATGAAATGGAGCAGGAACGCGAGAGAGTACGCCGCAATCAGTTGGAATTGACGAGCCAGCTTCAAGATTTTGCAGATACCAACAAATATATTAATATGATCGAGGAAATTAATAAAAAGCTGGAACGCGAGCGATTGGAGGAGGCCAAAGCGCAGAAGGAGAAACGCATACAGAATGAAGGGAAATCCTATACCAGTGTCCAGCCGGAAATCCGTGTAAATGAAGCATATTTGGAGCGGATGGAAAAGAATTATAGTCTGACACCATTAGAGGTTAATACCAGGAAGGAAGAGGAAGAAAGCCTTGCGCGTGTGACAGGCAAAGAGTTTGCCGAAAGCTTGCGACGCCGGGCGGCAAAGAGCAAAGAGCAGTCTCTACAGATTGAAGATATGTCAGAGAATTTGGAGTCTGTGCCGCAGGCAGAAGTTTCCGGAGGAGCGCCGTTAGAGGATGGGGAATTTGCAGGAACGTCGCCGATAGCTTCGGAAGTAGAGCCAGGATTTAAGGAAGAGCCGGACATCCGCGTAGATTTGGATGCAGAATATTTTAAGTGGAAAGAGGAAGGCAGTAAAGAGCAAACTGCCAGTACAGAGAGAAGAGGACTGAAATCCTTGTTTGGGAAGAAGTCGTAAGTATAGATAGGCACCCGCTGCATAGAAACCTGTGGCGGGTGTTCTTTCTATACATTGGAAAATTTTTGAACGTTAAATAAGTTAAGATATTACACAACAAATACTACTATTTTATAAAATCTTAATAATTTTCCCGACAGTTACTTAACAATCTGCTGATACAATAAAATTTAGCAGAAACGTATGGGAGGAGAGAGGTGAAAAGATGAAAAATATTTTAGTTTGTGATGACGACAAGGAAATTGTGGACGCCATAGAAATTTATTTGCAGCAGGAAGGCTATCACATCCTCAAAGCATACGATGGAGAACAGGCGCTTGAAATGTTGGCAGGCCAGGAAATTCATCTGCTGATTATTGATGTGATGATGCCAAAGCTTGACGGAATCCGCGCTACCCTTAAAATTCGCGAGGAGAGCAGTATTCCTATTATTATTTTGTCGGCGAAGTCAGAGGATGCAGACAAAATTTTGGGGTTGAATATCGGCGCAGATGATTATGTGACGAAACCTTTCAATCCGCTGGAATTAGTAGCGCGCGTGAAATCACAGCTCAGGCGTTACACACAGCTTGGCAATGTGGCGGAGAATAATAACCGCATTTACAGGGTAGGCGGGTTGGTGATCAATGATGATTTGAAGGAAGTGGTCGTGGATGATGAGCCGGTGAAACTGACGCCTATTGAGTATAATATTTTGCTACTGTTAGTGAAGAATCAGGGAAAAGTATTTTCCATCAACCAGATTTATGAAAGTATTTGGAATGAGGATGCGATTGGCGCTGATAATACAGTGGCAGTACATATCCGTCATATACGAGAAAAAATTGAGATTAATCCCAAGGAGCCAAGATATTTGAAAGTAGTCTGGGGCGTAGGTTATAAGGTAGAAAAATCTGTAAAATAAAGGCGGTGGAGAGGTGAAAAAATGGCGATATTCAGCTGGGATGAAAGCAGTAATCCTGGTGGCGCACCAGTGTTTGGTAATCGTTTTGTCATTGTGCTTTATGATGCTGCTGTTGCTGTACGTAAAAAATATTTGGAATTTTAGTGAAAAAAGTGACATTCCTTATGAAGATACGGATTATTTTGTAAATCAATTTGAAAGAATGTCCACAGATTTGTTGGAGTTTATTGATTTACGCAGAAAGTTTGAGACAAACGGATCTTATAATGCAGATAAGGAAGTAGATATCTGGCAGTATTATGATACTCAGGAGATTTCAGGAGAGGTAAAGAAAAAGAAGAATTTAGGTAAGTTGGCATACCGGCTGGGAGATTTAGCGGAATGGTCAAGATTTTATAGTACGCAGCCGCTTGAAATTCAATCAGAGTGTTATATTGATCAAGGAATTCAGCAAAGTTTGAAAATTTTCCGGGACGGTGAGTCGGTATTTAGCGAGGAAAAAGCAATTCATTGCCTGGATGATTTATCCATCAATCTCAGAGATAGGATTATTGGAGAAGTGGAGCATTATTATGGTGGTTCTTACAGTAGTTCGGCGGACAGTGATGGATGGGCAAATTTGCAAAACAGCAGCCAGCAAGACTTCACGACGACGAGCAGCATAAGTAAGGAGGCATCTGAGCTTGAGGAGGCGAGTGTTGAGGAAGAAAGAGAACAGGAGAAGGATACGCAGGGTGAGCAGATTATTCAAAAGGTATTAGCCGGGAAACTGTATGATTTGCGCGAGGAGGAATTGATATGGTTGTTGAGTGATATGGATATGGAGTATAGCATGGCGTCGTATACCTGCAATTATATAGAAGAGGATTTTCTGCCGGTGGACGGTGAAGGAATCTGGGAGATGTTTTTACAAGGAAAGTGCTCGTTAGAATATTTACAAAGTGCTTGCCAGGCATTGGAGTTCACACTAGACAGTCTCAATGAAGAAATTGGTCAATATCGGAAAGGGGCGGCCAATTATAATCAGGAAGCGGGCACGACAAATATTTATTATTGGGTGGTTCGCGGTAGAGAAAGAAATTTTTATACTAATATTGATGACAGTATGGGAATGGATCTGTTGACCTTTGGCAAGAAGATAGGAAAGTATATGATTTATCGGGAGGGCGATGCTCATCTGGAAACAAATGTGGAAGATTTCGAGGAGTACTTCTATGAACAGATAGAACCAAATTATGTCAATAAAGATAACGTATTGTATATTGGCGTAGATATGTCTTTTCCGTATGCTGACGATTTTAAGGAGGCAAACCAGGAGTACAGCCGCTTGCATCCGTGGATTGGAATTTGTCTGTGGGGGGCAGTGGCAAGTTTCCTTTTGGAAGGGCTTTGTCTTATTTATCTGAGCATTGTAGCAGGCAAGCGCGATGATTCAGGGGAGGTCTACTTAAATGTTATTGATCGGATTCCGACAGAGATTCTTTTCCTATTGTCGTCTGTGTTTATTGTTATGTTTGTGTTTGGACTGGGCAGCCTCTGGGCGGGGTATGATGGTGGAGATTTTGTCAATTTATTATTTCTCTCCTGTAGTATTGCATTTTTGGGCGCGGCGATTCTACCGGTTTTTTATTTGAGTTTTATTCGTCGCATTCGTGCAGGTGTACTGTGGCATCACAGTGTTATGCATTGGTTTATGAATGGAATTGGACTGTTTTTTACCAGCCGTAAATCCTGCACAAAGATGTTAGTTTGGTTTGGATTGCATATTTTGGTGTGTTTGTGTATTTTTCCTCTAAGAAGAATAGGAGCAATATTGTTTGTCATTTTATGTGGCGTGGAAGCTGTGCTGATAATCCGCGAGGGTGTTCAGCGTAACAAGGTAATGGAGGGAATCAGCAAGATTTCTGAGGGCGATTTGGAATATAAGATTGCGGAGGATGAATTAAGAGGAGATAATAAAAGACTTGCGCAAGCGGTGAATACGATTGGGGAAGGCTTGCATCGTGCAGTGGACGAGAGTATGAAAAATGAACGTTTGCAGGCGGATTTGATTACTAATGTGTCCCATGACATTAAGACGCCGCTAACCTCTATAATCAATTATGTAGATTTACTGAAACGGGAGGATTTGCAGAATGAGCGGGCACAGAATTACATTAAGGTGCTTGACAGTAAATCTCAGCGTTTAAAGCAGCTTGCAGAAGATTTGGTGGAGGCATCGCGAATCAGCTCTGGCAATATTAACCTGGATATGGTTCGCATTAACCTGGTGGAATTGGTGCATCAGACAGAAGGGGAATTTGCAGAACGGTTTGAGGAGCGGGGCCTTACAGTCGTATCAAAATTGCCGAGCCAGGCGGTGGTGGTTTTGGCAGACGGCAGACGGATCTGGCGTGTACTAGAGAACCTTTATCAGAACGTGGCAAAATATGCCATGGAACAGACGCGAGTATATGTAGACTTGCAGGCGGACGGTGAAAAAGTAACATTTTCCATTAAAAATATTTCCAAATATCCGCTCAATATTGAGGCGGATGAATTGACGGAGCGTTTTATACGTGGTGATGTTTCAAGGAGCACGGAAGGCAGCGGGCTTGGGCTGTCGATTGCTCAAAACCTTACGACATTGATGGGTGGTAACTTCCAGATTTACCTTGACGGTGATTTGTTTAAAGTAATGATTGAATTTCAGCAGGAGCGGTGAGAGAGATCGAATGGAAGCTAAGCCCTGTCCCGTAGTACGGGACAGGGCTTAGAGATATTTTAATTATGAAGTTTATGGTTAAGAATATGGGTTGGCTTTGTAGATGATAATTAATATAGGAGAAATGCTTTCTATTGAAAGAAGTTAAATACTTTTTTACCTATGTATTTTTTCATAATAATATCATATATTTCTTCGATATCGTCATTAACCTTTTGAATAAATTCAGCGTATTCATCGTCGGTTAAAGGACCTGGATTACTAACTAAGAAATCTTCTAAGTGTTGGATTTGTTTACTAAGCCTATTATAATAGTTTTTGTCGTTATATTTATAGAATAATGAGGAACGTCTCATATCATTTATTTCTTCAATTAGATCTTCTGTTTCTGATACAACTCCGTTGCTAAAATGGATAACAAGTCTGGCTTTTGGAATTTTTGTCATTAAATAATCACCATAGATATCCTTGAAAAAATCTGCTTCCAGATTAGTTTTATTGATTTTTTTATTCCAAAAATATTCAAAGATTACGGAAAAAACGGAGATAATAATGGCAAGGATTGACAAAATTAATTCTAATGATGGGTATGCTTTTTCAGCAATAGGCTGTGTAGATGCAGCCAGTAAATAAAATATCATAAGTGTCACCTCGATCAATAAATATTTTTACGAATAGAAGATGTAAGGTTTTCGTTTTTAGTCTTAATAATAACGTTTTTTTCTATTCCTTTATATCCGATTTCCATAACAATATTTGCAAAAAATCCCTGTACAAAGGAAGAAGCGACTTTTTCAATTTGATCTGGAAAAATGATTGTGATTTTCTCATCAAAAGATATTTTTTCTTTTGCTTGGCTTTGATAAACATTCTCACCGTATGGAAAACCAGCTAGTCTTGTTTCGCTTTTAGGAAATTCTAAATTAATTGTGGTCATTGTAATCATCCTCTCTTTTCATAACAAAATTTAAATTATAGGCTGTTCCGGGGAAGAAGATATAGCATTCAGTTGTGACATCATTTTTTGGTGTGGCATGAAAAAAATCTTTTTCTTCATTGAAACCAAGCCAGTTTCTATCGTCATAGTTTAATACATTTTTTAAAAAAAAGACACCTCTATGTCCGCTGATGACATAGCATTTGTCAACATCTGAGATTTTTTGTAAAGAATGAATTAATTTTGTAAGTCCAGTACCACCTGAGGGTCCATAATCTGTTCTTCCAGAAATTTTATCCTGTAAGGAAGAGAGATTGCAAAAGTCTGCGTATGTATAATCTTCTGTAAAAAATGTTTTATGGTAATTATATGCATTTCTTAAATCTATGTATCTAGGTTCGTTTAAATTACCACTATCAATTTTTGCTTTTATTCCATCACCAAGTAGTATATTAGAAAAATTAACAATCGCAATATTGATGCCATAAAAATTGCCTTTTTGTCGAATGCCTTCGATGGATTTCTTATAACTAGCCGTTATGTCAATATCTAATAAACAATCGGTACATCCATGTTCACAAGCGTTTCCAGTTAATTCAGTAATTACCTCTGAAATTTGATCTCGATATTCTTCTGTTATGGAAAAGAATTTTAAAAAGCTGTCCAGTTCTTGCAATAAATTTCCAAGATAGTTAGTAGTTTCTTTATCATTACTTATTAATCTGCGAAAATGGCGTTGATAAATGTCTTTTTCAAACTTCTGTAAAAAAATATCTAAATTATTTTTATTATTGTTTAGATATTTTAGAGGTGACAAAAAAATTCCTCTTGTTAAAATACTGTCTTGGGGATTCCAATATAAATAAACTTTGTGGTGACAATTTTTCATCAGATAGTAACATATACATTCAAACAATATATAGGATAGCTTGTCCACTATTTCTATTTCTTTAAATAAGAAGACTATAGTTATTTTTGAATTTTTATATTTTTTGTGTACAGTATTTATAAAGTTTATAATTTTTAATATAGTGTTACCAGAAAATTTATTGTCATAACCCTGAAATACAATTGAACCCTTTATAATATTAATTTTATATGCGTATTGGTCATTATTCTCAAATAACATATTTATATTTTTCAAAAAATGTTCCCCTCTTACAATTATTCTTATTATAAATATTATAGTGCAATATGATAAAAATTTCTATAAAAACTTGTATATGAAAAAAATATTTATTAAATTGATAAAGTATATATAAATGTAAATATGAAATTATCTTTTGCATAGAAAATTTCAAACTATTATTTATTTCCAAATTTCTAAGAAAATTTGTCCTTGTATTTCCGTGACAGGCACATTATAATGAGAATTGCAGATATTTTTGCAAATTTTAAAAGATTATATACCAGAAATTATAGGAGGCAAATACATGATAAAATTATATGACGGTGGTGCTTATCTGGTAAATGGGCAGACCTTAATACCCGATGACGGACAGGCAGCGGCGGCAATCAAAGCTAATACAGGCGCGTTAGTGGATAAAGCACAGGCGGCGCAAAATACAATCGCATATGGAATCCTCTCTGAACATAATACTTCAGGGGATATGGATAAACTTAAGATTAAGTTTGACAAATTGACGTCCCATGACATTACTTTTGTGGGTATTATTCAGACGGCAAGGGCTTCGGGATTAGAGAAGTTTCCCGTTCCCTATGTGCTTACCAACTGCCACAATTCTCTTTGTGCAGTGGGCGGAACCATCAATGAAGATGATCACATGTTTGGCTTGTCATGTGCTAAGAAGTATGGTGGCGTATATGTTCCACCTCACCAGGCGGTCATCCATCAGTATGCCAGAGAGGTGCTTGCGGGCGGCGGCAAGATGATTCTTGGTTCAGATTCTCACACACGTTATGGTGCACTCGGCACCATGGCTATGGGCGAAGGCGGACCGGAGCTTGTAAAACAATTGCTGAATAAAACATATGATATCAACATGCCTAAGGTGGTCGGCGTATATCTGACCGGCAAACCGCAGAATGGCGTAGGGCCTCAAGACGTTGCGCTGGCAATTATCGGCGCCGTGTTTGCAAATGGTTATGTGAATAATAAAGTAATGGAATTCGTGGGACCGGGTGTTTCTAATCTGAGTGCAGATTTTCGTATCGGCATTGATGTTATGACGACGGAGACAACTTGCCTGTCCTCTATCTGGCGGACAGATGATACAATCCGTGAATTTTATGAGATTCATAAGAGGAAAGAGGATTACAAGGAACTGAACCCAGGACAAGTTGCATACTATGATGGCATGATTGAAGTGGATCTCGGTAAGGTGAAGCCAATGATTGCCATGCCTTTCCATCCCAGCAATACCTATACGATTGAAGAACTCAATGCGAACCTTATGGATATTCTGGATGACTGTGAGAAGAAAGCATTGGTGAGTCTGGATGGTGCTGTGGACTTCACGCTGAAGGATAAAGTGAGAAATGGCAAGCTTTATGTTGACCAGGGAATTATTGCGGGCTGTGCCGGCGGCGGGTTTGAGAATATCTGCGCAGCGGCAGACATTATGGAAGGTGCAAGCATCGGATCCGACGAATTTACGTTAAGCATCTATCCAGCAAGTATGCCTATTTATATGGAATTACTTAGAAGTGGCGCTGCGGAGACCTTAATGGAGACCGGAGCTGTCTTAAAGACAGCATTCTGCGGACCATGTTTTGGTGCGGGCGATACGCCGAGCAATAATGGTTTTTCTATTCGTCATTCTACGAGGAATTTCCCCAATCGTGAGGGAAGCAAGCTCCAGAGCGGTCAGATTGCTTCCGTTGCCTTGATGGATGCACGTTCTATTGCAGCGACAGCAGCAAATAAAGGGTATTTGACGCCCGCTACAGATATGGATGTGTACTATACGAATCAGAAGTATTATTTTGATAGCAAAATATACGCGAACCGCGTATTCGACAGCAAGGGCGTGGCTGATCCGGCACAGGAAATCAAGTTCGGTCCTAACATTAAGGATTGGCCGGCAATGAGTGCATTGCCGGAGAACATGGTGTTAAAGGTAGTTTCGGAAATTCATGATCCGGTAACGACCACAGATGAGTTGATTCCATCTGGTGAAACTTCTTCTTATCGTTCTAATCCTTTGGGCTTGGCAGAGTTTACGCTGTCCAGAAAGGATCCGGCGTACGTTGGGCGAGCTAAGGAGATTCAAAAGGCACAGAAAGCGGTGGAAGAGGGAAGTTGTCCTCTGGATGCCGTGGAGGAATTGAAGCCTGTGATGGAAGCTGTAAACAAATCATTCCCAGAGAAATCATTTGCTGAGGGGAATCCAGGCGTTATTGGTTTCGGAAGTACGATCTTTGCTGTGAAACCGGGAGACGGTTCGGCAAGAGAACAGGCGGCATCTTGCCAGAAAGTTCTTGGGGGATGGGCAAATATTGCCAATGAATATGCGACCAAGCGTTACCGTTCCAATCTCATCAATTGGGGAATGTTGCCGTTTTTAATTCCGGCGGGAGAGCTTCCTTTTGCAAATGGGGATTATATTTTTATTCCAGATATTCGCAAAGCAGTAGAGGAGCGTAAGACGAAGATTCCAGCCTATGTTGTAAAAGACGGGGGCTTGCAGGAGTTTGCGCTTGAGATGGGTGAGCTCACAGAAGATGAGCGTACAATCATACTCAAAGGCTGTCTAATTAATTATTATAAGGCAGAGTAATTATAAGAAAATATATGCAGGGTATTGCAAGTCAGCAATACCCTGACTTTGCAACGAGAGGATGTATTTATAGTGGAAGAACAAAAGAATACAAATGAAAAAGTAAACTGGAATATAAGGCCCTATGTAGCAATAGGGCTGACTGCATTTTTGGTAATTGTCGGTTCTTTGTTATTTTTCTTTTTGATTGACCGTTATCATGGGTTTACGGCAATTGTCAGCAAGATGATAGGTATTTTGCAGCCGATTACAATCGGTCTTGTGATTGCCTATCTGATGACGCCGGTTGTAAATTTTGAGGAACGTCATTTGCTGCCGTTCGCGCAAAAGAAGATGAAAGATCCTGAGAAGGCAAAGAAACTAGTCAGAGTAGCCAGTGTGCTTGGCGCACTTATCTTCTTTATATTGATTATCGCTGTTTTGCTGCTGATGGTTATACCAGAGCTTTACAAGAGTATCAACGGGATGATTGGTACGTTGCCGAAACAGGTAAATGATTTTATGGACTGGCTGAATGAATATGTCAGCAGTGATAGTGAGATTTCCAGTTATTTAGAAGTTGGATTAACGAAATCAACGGAATTTTTTGAGAATTGGGCAAAAACAGATTTCCTGCCTCAAACGAAAAATATTATGGTAGGCGTTACCACTGGCGTAATCAATGCGGTAAGAGTGTTATTCCATTTGTTGGTTGGTATTATCATTTCCATCTATGTGTTGATGAGCAAGGAGGAATTCATCGGGCAGAGTAAGAAGTTGATGTATGCGTTGTTACCTGGGAAAACAGCAAACGCGATTATTCACACCGTTCACAAAAGCAACGAGATATTTGGTGGATTTATTTCGGGAAAACTTCTGGATTCCCTGATTATTGGTATTTTGTGTTTCATTTGTCTGTATTTTATGAATATGCCTTATGCTATGTTAGTAAGCGTAATTGTAGGCGTTACCAATGTTATTCCCTTTTTTGGGCCTTACCTGGGTGCGGTGCCGAGCGCGATTCTTATTATGCTGGCAAGTCCAATCCAGGGCGTGTACTTTATCATTTTTATCATCATTTTGCAGCAGTTTGATGGTAATATCCTTGGGCCGGCAATCTTAGGAGAATCAACTGGACTTTCGTCTTTCTGGGTTGTATTTGCTATCCTTGTGGGAGGCGGTATTTTTGGAATTTTGGGAATGATAATCGGTGTGCCGACATTTGCGGTGATTTTCTATGTATTCCGCAGGACGGTCAACCATATTTTAAAGAAAAAGCAGCTTCCTCTCAGCAGTGAGGAGTATGTTTCCGTTGAGAAACTGGATGTTGAGAATCATGCGTTTATTGAATATCAGGAAGATGGCGCGGATCAGAAAAAGGCAGATAAAAAACGGAAGTCTGGCTTTTTAAGAGGAAAACTTGATTCACAGAAGAATAAGAAAAAGAAATAATTTCCAACTGAGATTTTTGACAGATACAGGGGTAATATGTTAGACTATGTCTAAGTATGGGCAAAATGGAGTTGTCACATGAAATGGAGCTTTATGATATAGAAATGATTATCCGTGTGACAACCTCTTTAACATAGATTCTGAGGTGAAATAGTTGGATAAATACGAGTACAAGTTAAAACTGGAACAGTTGAAAAGCCTTGTAGAAGAGAAGAATTATCAGACTGCGGCAGAAATTGCTGATACCATTAACTGGCGAAAAGTCAGGAGTTCAGCGACTTTGTGCATGGTAGGGGAGATTTACGACAGATGTAAACGATACGATGAGAGTTATGAGATTCTTCAGATGGCTTATGATCGCGCGGCTGTAGGCAGGAATATATTGTATCGTCTGACATTGGTTTCTCTGAAAATGGGAAATCTGGACGAGGCGAAAGATTATTATGAGGATTTTCTGGAAGTTGCACCTTACGATAACCAGAAGTATATTCTTCGCTATGAAATTGCAAAGATGAGCGGTGCAGATTTGCCACAGTTAATAGATATTCTGGAAGAATTCAAGGAGCGGGAATACCGCGAGGAGTGGGTCTTTGAGCTTGCATATCTGTATCATAAAATTGGGAACGGCGAGCGGTGTGTGGAAGTCTGTGATGAGTTGGTACTGTGGATCGGCGACAGCAAATATGTGGAAAAGGCGCTGGAGTTAAAAATGCTTCATCAGCCATTAACGCTGACACAGCAAGAGAAGTATCAGGAATTCATGCAGCGCAAGGGGAATGTGGTAAAGGTGCATGGCTCTGATGTCTTGGAGTCAGGCGAGCTTGCGCAAGAGACGATACAAATTCCTAAAGTTACGGCAAATACCGGACGTTTTAATACACAGAATCTACAGGCGGAAATTGCTAAAAGTATGCAGCAGATTATGGACGCCAACACGAAAGAGACGGTCAATGATACGATGGATAACCTCAAAAAGATGGTAGAGGATATCCCCTATTTGCAGGTTCCTGTGGAGGAAGGTAACCGTGCGGCGGAAGAAGAGCGGTATGGGCATATTGAGACAGAGGAAGAAATAGATAATACACTGAGGAATGATTTTGCGGAAATGCTTGCCGAAGATTGGGATGGGCAGATTAGTTTTTCTGTTGAAGGGGGCGGAATTCGTGAACCTCAGGTTAATGGGCAAATTGGCATAGAGGAAGTTTTGGCTGATTGGGAGAAAACCAGAATTGCAGCGGAAACTGCAATGGCAGCGGCGCAGCAAAAAAGGCTGGAGTCTGCAAAAGCACGCGCAATGCAGGAAGCATGGGACTTATTGGAGCGGCTTCATGATATTATTCCAAAACTTGAGGCTGGAGTTAGTCCCAGTGAGTTGATGGAAGCGCAGGATTTACAGGGTGTTTCCCTTGAAGAACCGGGTATGGAAGAGAATCTACGCTTGTCGGAGGATATACAGACGGTCGAAGGTGAGCAGCTAACAGAAGATATGCAGATGGCAGAAGGGGAACCGCTAGCAGAAGATATACAGGGTATGCCTTTAGCAGAAGATATGCAGATGATAGAAGGGGAACCGCTAGCAGAAGATATGCACGGTATGCCGCTGGCAGAAGATATGCAGAGCGTGGAGAGTGTGCCGCTGGCAGAAGATGTGCAGAAGATGGGCGACGTACAAACGTCAAAACCAGTTCAGATACTGGACAACGAGCAGAAGGCGGAAGAAACAGAACCGTCGCAGAGAATGCCGCAGGACGTACCGTTGCCGGAAGATATTCAAATGCCGCAGGACGTACCATTGCCGGAAGATATTCAAATGCCGCAGGATGTACCGTTGCCGGAAGATATTCAAATGCCGCAGGATGTACCGTTGCCGGAAGACATTCAGACGTTGGAGAATGCGCAGGCGCTTGGCGATACGCGGGATATGGGGGAAATTTCTAATTCCATATCGACATGGGAGGAAGCTGCGAAGATTCTCGGAGAGAAAATACCGGAAGAATATTTAGAAAAAATGCGGCAGGAAGCCGCAGCGAAGAAAAATGCTCATTCAGAGGATGGAGTATCCGACGAGAAGGTTGTGGAAAAGAGCAATGTGGTGGAAGATGAAGGGAAAGAGAAAAAGAAGTCAAAGTCTGCCTCTAAAAAGGAAGATGCTGGACAATATCTTCAATCTGTGTTTGAGGCGGCAAAAGTATCTCGTGAAGAGAAGGAAAAAGTTGGTGTTCCGAAAATTGAACTTGAGGAATCAAGCGATCATATTAATAAGCTAAGTCCTGAGCAGAAGAAGATTTTTTCTTATTTTGTTCCTATCAGCGGCATGGAGCAGCAGTTGTGCCAGGTATTAGAGGGCGCCCTGCACAGAAAGGGAAATGACAATACATCCTCAAGCGGTAATATTTTAATTATAGGCGGTAGAGGAAGCGGTAAGACAGTGCTGGCAACAGATTTGATTAAAGTGATTAAATTGAACAGCAAACATGCCAATGGTAAAGTTGGCAAGATTACCGGGGAATCATTAAATCAGAAAGAATTAAGCCAGCTCATAAAAAAGGTGGCAGGCGGTTATCTTATCATTGAAAAGGCGGGAGATATATCAAAGAAAACAGCTACTGCATTGTCGCTTTTGATGGAACAGAATACAGATGGATTGTTAGTAATCATGGAAGATACTAGCAGCGGTATGGAGAAACTTCTTAACCTGGATGTGAACTTTGCCAAGAAATTTACAGAACGAATTAAGATACCTATTTTTACCAGCGACGAGCTGGTGGAGTTTGCTAAGGCATATGCAAATGAGCAGGAATGTGAAATAGATGATATGGGTATTCTGGCGCTTTATAACCGAATTAGCAATATTCAGAAGTTAGATGAGGCGACGACTCTGACAGAGGTGAAGGAAATTGTGGATGAAGCGATTGCAAGAGCAGAGCGCGGGGGCCTGAAAAAATTATTTGGCGGGAAGAAATTTAATCCTGAAGGCTATTTGTACCTAAGGGAAAAGGATTTTGAAGATTAAAGGAACAGGAGTGAAAGGTATGGAACATTTTTCAGAATTGGACATGTACTACTTGGGGCAGGGAACGCATTATGATGTTTACAAGAAGCTTGGAGCGCATCCGGAAAAAAGAAGGGGCAAAGAAGGCGTGTATTTTGCAGTGTGGGCGCCTAATGCCGCTAAGGTGTCGGTTATCGGCACATTTAATGATTGGAAGGAAGATGCCAATGAGATGAAACGGCTCGAGCCAATGGGTGTGTATGAGTTGTTTGTAGCAGGAGCAGCGGAAGGCGATTTGTATAAATTTTATATAGAGACGCCTGACGGCAGAAAACTCTACAAAGCGGATCCTTATGCCAATTATGCAGAATTGCGCCCGGGGACGGCTTCTAGAATCACAGATATCAACAAAATTAAATGGACAGATGATAAATGGATGGAAAAGAGGGCGGCATGTAAGGATGTGCATGCCCAACCGATGGCAATTTATGAGGTACATCCTGGTTCCTGGATGCGTCATCCCGGCCGGGACGATGAAGGATTCTATACTTATCGCGAGCTGGCGGAAAAGCTTGCCTCTTATGTAAAAGAGATGGGTTATACACATGTGGAAATGATGGGCATTTCAGAATATCCCTTTGATGGTTCCTGGGGTTATCAGGTGACCGGATATTATGCGCCTACTTCTAGGTACGGTACGCCGGAGGATTTTGCATATTTCGTAAATTACATGCATAAGAACAATATCGGTGTAATCTTAGATTGGGTACCGGCACATTTCCCCAGAGATGCGCATGGATTAGCAGAGTTTGACGGGACCTGCCTGTTTGAATATGCAGACCCCAGAAAAGGCGAACATCCTGACTGGGGTACCAAAATATTTGATTATGGTAAGACAGAAGTTAAGAATTTTCTTATTGGCAGCGCCCTGATGTGGATAGAGCATTATCATATTGACGGCCTTCGTGTGGACGCGGTAGCATCCATGTTGTATCTTGACTACGGCAAACAGGATGGGCAGTGGGTTGCCAATGAATTTGGCGGCAATAAGAATCTGGAAGCGATTGAGTTTTTCAAACATATCAATACACTGATTCTCGGCAGAAATCCGGGCGTAATGATGATTGCAGAGGAGTCCACAGCATGGCCTAGAGTTACCGGAGGCGTGGAAGAGGAAGGGCTTAATTTCAGTTTCAAATGGAATATGGGCTGGATGCACGATTTCCTGGACTATATGAAGCTTGACCCCTATTTCCGTAAAGATAATCATAACCGCATGACATTTGCCATGAGTTATAACAGCAGTGAACATTATATTTTGGTGTTGTCTCATGATGAGGTTGTGCATTTGAAATGCTCCATGATTAACAAAATGCCGGGTGAGGGCAAAGACAAATTTGCCAACTTAAAAGCTGGTTATGGATTTATGATCGGGCATCCCGGCAAGAAATTGCTGTTTATGGGGCAGGAATTTGGACAGCTCCGTGAGTGGAGTGAGGAGCGTGAACTAGATTGGTTCTTGTTGGATGAACCGCAACATCGTCAGTTGCAGACATATTTTAAAGATCTACTGCATATTTATCGAAAATATCCGGCAATGTATGAGGCAGACACAGAATGGAGTAATTTTGAGTGGATAAATGCTGATGATAATACCCGCAGCGTGTTTAGTTTTGTGCGCAAGAGCGCGAACGGCAAGAAGAATTTACTTTTCATCTGTAATTTTACGCCGGTGGCATGGGATGATTACCGTGTAGGCGTGCCGCTGAAGAAGCAGTATAAGCTTATTTTGAACAGTGACGATAAGAAATACGGCGGGGAGGGCATAGAGCGTCCTTTGACGTATAAAGCAGTGAAAAAGGAGTGCGACAATCAGCCATTTTCCTTTGCATATTCCTTGCCGCCATATGGTGTAGCTGTATTCCAATATTGATAACCAATCACAAATGATAGAAGGTCAGATACCCCGCAGCTCTGCTGTTTATCACAAATTTCATGCCCCGTCAGCTTGCTGCGGGGTATTTGACTTTTGTGAGGAGATGTCTGCCGAATAAAGTTTAAAGTAGCATAACAAAGTTTCGGGCATATAGTATAGGGATAGAATAAAAGGGAGAATCGCTGTGGATTTTAAACAAGATGTATTTTACAAAACCCCTCAGCAAAATATGTCCAAAATACCTTTTTATATGGCATATCCCATGCAGACCGTCTATATGGAAGAACTGGAATATGCCCGGGATTTAGAGAAATTAAAGGGGATGTATCCCAAAGAAGTCCGCTCCATCCAGGAGATGGTGGAGGATGAATGTGATAAAATGGAATATGAAGGGAGCCTGATGTTTGACGAATATCCTGACAGGCTCATGGTAAACCGCATTGTAAAGCGGATTTATGACGCTTCTGCGGGTGGCGCGCCGGATATTCAAAAATTTGAGATTGAACAGTGCGACATGGGGCAGTATGAGAGAGAGCAGTATGAAGAGGGCGCGTATGAAGAGATGCAAATGAGTATAGATCATGCGGGCATGAATACTTTGCCAGTGCCGGAGAATGAACAGGCATTAGAAGGATTTCCGCTGGAAGAGGCGCCGCCAGAAGCATCTATGTCGGAAGAACTTCTAATGGAAGAGTTGCCGTTGGAAGGTAAACTTATGGAACAACGTGGTCCAGGAGGCCCAGGTTGGGGACCAGGAGGACCAGGTTGGGGACCGGGAGGACCAGGAGGTCCAGGTTGGGGACCAGGAGGACCAGGAGGCCCAGGCTGGGGACCGGGGGGTCCAGGAAGACCGCCACAGCCACCGGGAAACAATGGTTTGCAGAATCTTATAGAGGTGCTGCTTTTCAATGAAATGTATCAGCGCAGATGCAGGCATAAGAGGTGCCGCCGCTGGTGGTGATGTATGAACGTGTGATTGAGGTTTACGATGGAAGAATTAAAAGAACTATTATATAAATTTTTGAATGAAAAATTGGTGCGGCTTACAATCAGCAAACCCAGAAGCAAGACGGAGGCTGCAAAAATCAGCCTCCGCCCGGTGCTGCTGGGGGGAAAATTATCATTTCAGGCGAGCATCAGCCGGAACAATCAAATATTTCACCGGAATTTTATCAAAGATGAGGCTGTGGGGGAGATTCTCAAATGGATGGAGATTTATCGCCAGCTTGAGATTTTCTCTCAGGAAGGACAAGCTACGGTACTTGTCAGCAAGAAGGGGCGCGTGGGTATTAAAGAGAAAAAGATATCGTGTTGTGTAAAACAGCAGGATTTATCCCATAATAGAAAGAAAAAGTACATTCTTGCGCCTGAGCGGAAGATAGATTTTCTCGTGGACTTAGGAGTACAGACGAGAGAAGGGAAAATTGTGCGTACGAAATATGATAAATTCCGGCAGATAAATCGTTTTTTGGAATTTATCGAAGATATCTTGCCGCAGCTTCCAGCGGATCGAGAAGTGACGATTCTTGATTTTGGCTGCGGAAAGTCGTATCTTACGTTTGCCATGTACCATTATCTGAGGGAATTGAAGGGCTATCAGGTGCATATTATTGGCCTGGATTTGAAGGAGGATGTGATTGCGCATTGTCGGGAGCTGGCAGAGAAATATGGTTATTCAGGGTTGGATTTTTTTGTTGGAGATATTGCCTCATATGAGGGTGTTAGCCAGGTTGATATGGTGGTGACACTCCACGCTTGTGATACTGCAACAGACTATGCGTTGGACAAGGCAATTCGCTGGAAGGCAAAAGTAATTCTGTCGGTGCCCTGCTGTCAACATGAGTTGAATGCACAGATCAAAAATGATGTGTTGGCGCCGGTATTTTCTTATGGGCTGATTAAGGAGCGGATGGCAGCTTTGTTTACAGATGCTATTCGGGCACAGATTTTGGAAAGCAATGGTTATCAGGTGCAGATTTTAGAATTTATTGACATGGAGCATACACCGAAAAACATATTAATTCGTGCAGTAAAAAAAGGCAGGGCGAAGGATGGCGAAGAATATCGCAGGGTGATGGAATTTTTGCATGTACAGCCTACGCTGGCGGCGTTACAGGATAGAGGAAAGGATGATAAACAGGATGCGTAAAGGCATAATTAAGATTGTGGTACTGGTTCTTGTTTTTGGATTAACTGTAGTGGCAATGGGAGAGAGAGAAAGACAAAGCGAGATGAATCTTACGTCGGAGATGGCGTCGGTGACGCTTCCTGTTGTTTTTCTTCAGCGTGGAGATGTGAAAATGAATCAGCTTTACGGCTACCGCTCAGAGATGGATGCCACCGCCATGCGCGATACCATTACGCCGCTAGGGGAGGATTTGTCTCTGCCCCTGGTAGTGAAATCTTATCAGAATCAGATAGAACGCATTTCCTTTGAAGTGCGTTCCATGGACATGCAAAGGCTGGTTGAGGATGGTGAAATCGGCAGTTTTTCACAGGAGAATGGAGAAATTCGCGTGGAGCTGCAATTTGAGAATATTTTGGAACAGGGAACAGAGTATATGCTGGTGATTACCGTTGATTGCGACGGTGCGCCGATATATTATTATTCCAGAATTGTCCGGGAGGCGGACTATTATGTGGATGAGACATTAGACCTTGTAATGAATTTTCATGAGCAGTCTTTTGACAAAGCGCAGGCCGGTAATCTTGCACTCTATCTGGAACCGAATAGCCAGGGGGACAATACAACCTTGCAGAAGGTGACAATCAATTCCAGTTTGGCACAGGTGAGCTGGGCTGATTTTACCGGAGAACGGTTAGAACAGCCAATTCCTTCTATCAAGGAGTTGAGTAGCTCGTACAATACGGTTACGCTGAGATACATCTTGACAGCGGCAGGAGACGGTGGGGAAGTAGAGTATTACACCGTGGAGGAGTATTATCGTGTACGTTTTAATAGTACGATTAACCGTATGTCGCTGTTGAATTATGAAAGAGATATGACACAGGTGTTCCGTGGCGAGAAGCGCACGGTGAATAAGAATAAGCTGCTTTTGGGAATTCGGCCGGAGGATGTCAAGTATAAGGCAAATGAGAAGGGAACGGTAGTTGCCTTTGTCCAGGAAGGCGAACTTTGGAGCTATAACAGTGACAGCCATGAGCTTTTCCAAATTTTTAGTTTTCGCAGCGCGGAGGGAATCTCCGATCGGGAGAATAATGGACAGCATGAGATTCAGATTATGCGCATGGATGAGGGCGGCAGTATGGATTTCGTAGTCTATGGTTATATGAATCGAGGAAGCCATGAGGGACAAACGGGAATCAGTGTATTCCATTATGACAGTGTGGGAAACACGGTGGAGGAGATTCTATTTATTCCTGCGAATGCCTCTTATGAAGTTTTAAAGGCGGACTGGGGAGAGGTCTTTTATATCAGTGGTGAAAATATGTTTTATCTCCTGGCGGATGGCCAGTTATACCGGATTGATTTAACAAGCCGTCAGGCACAGCCGATAATTCGCAATATTCAGCCAGGAAGCTATGTGGTTTCGGAGGATGGCAGGTATCTTGCATGGCAGGATTCCGAGGAAAACGATCGAGCAGAAGAGATTAAAATTATGGATTTGGAGGGTGAAAAAGTTCGTACTGTACAAGGAAGCAATGGAGAGTATTTAAAGCCTGTCGGTTTTGTAGAAAGTGATTTTGTTTACGGTTCCGCAAAAGCGGCGGAAGTGGAGGCAGATAGTGCGGGAAATGCGAGATTTCTCATGTATAAAGTCACAATTACGGATAAAAATTCTAAGATCGTCAAAGAGTATCAGAAGGACGGCTATTATATTTCCAATGCTTATGTGGAACAGGACACTATTTTCCTGGACAGAGAGATGCGAACGGAGACAGGATTTACGCCGGTAGTTCAAGACACGATTAAGAATCAACAGCTTGAATCTTCTCGCTTGGTTGCGGTAGATACGATTGTGACAGAAAAAAAGCAAACGCAGGTGGAACTGGTGTTTGCGGAACAAGAGATGGAAGAGATTAAGAATTTGCAGGTAAAAGCGCCCAAAGAAGTAGTTGTCGAGGAACCGCGGACGGTGGAGCTTGAGGGTGACAGGAATAGAGAGAATTATTATGTCTACAGCAGAGGGAAGATCTTGCTGTCTACGCCGTCGGTGACGGAAGCAATTCTCTGTGCGGATGAAAATGCGGGCGTAGTGATAGATCCTGAACAGAAATATATATGGCGCAGGGGTAGGAAAGCCAGTCAGCCTATGGTTGGTCCCGGAACGCTAGATGTGACGGAACTGAGCGACAATTCCGTGGTGCGTTGTCTGACGTATTTGCTCAGGGAGGAAGAAAGCAGTATAGATGTGGAAGACTTGATTGCGAAAGGAGAGACGCCCAGGCAGATTCTGTCGGAGGCATTAACAAATCAGAAGGTGGTAGACCTCTCAGGATGCAGTGTAAACCAGGCGCTTTACTATGTAAATCTGGGAAATCCAGTGCTCGCGATGGTTGGAAACGAAGCTGTGCTGATTGTCGGGTATGATGAGCATAATACAATTCTCTATCAACCGGCGGAGAATACGGTAAAGAAATTGGGATTACAGGATAGCGATACGTTCTTTAGCGGAGCAGGAAATATTTTTGTGGGATATATGTAATGAGCAATAAAAAGAAGCTGTTGCGATTTGAAAAATACTCGCAACAGCTTCTCTTTTTACGATTCTTACACAACCGTCCGCAGCTCGCCGTCCCTCATCCTAAGAGCAACGTCCGCCGCCTCTGCGACTTCCATATCATGCGTGACAATAATAACACAATATCCTTGCTCGTGGGCAAGGCCACACAGGATATCCACAATATTCTGCGTATTTGCGCCGTCAAGGTTTCCGGTAGGCTCATCCCCAAGTATAATTTTCGCATTAGAAGCAAGGCTTCTGGCAATCGCCACGCGCTGTCGTTCCCCACCCGAAAGTTTTGAAGGGAAACGTCCCATCTGATCTTTCGTAATGCCTACGCCCTCAAGAAGTTTTTCCGCTCTGGGCTTGGCGTCTTTTGGGCTTATTCCGCACAGCTCCATGGGAAAGCAGACATTTTCCATCACCGTCATCAGCGGAAATAAGTGGAATGCTTGGAAGATCATGGAAATGCTCTCCCTGCGGTAACGGTCAAGATTCAGCTCTTTAAGGTTGTCGCCGTCAAGGGTAACTTCTCCCTCTGTGGGAAGGTCCAGCCCTGCAAGCAGGGAAAGCAGCGTAGATTTTCCAGAACCGGAAGGACCTACGATGGCGTAGACGTTCCCTTCCTCGAATTCACAAGTAATATCCGAAATGGCGTTTCCATGTGCATTTTTATATTTATAAGATACGTTTGTTAAAGTCAAAGCAGACATATGTTTCACTCCTTTACCTGTAAAAATTCCAAAACTTTGTGCCTTGTCACCAGCACAGCTCCTGTAATTGCACCGCAGATGCCGCCGCCAAGATATAATGCCCAGCAGGAGGCAAGCTTCTGTATACTACTGGCGAATACTCCTGGATTGAACAAGGCTAACAAGGCTGCCGCAAGGATAATTCCTGCTATGCATAAAGTAATCTGCCCCTGCTTTACCATCAGAGGCGCAGGTGCATTCGTATCCTATAGCAGCTAGATTCATCTTAATTAAATTCGCTATGGATGCGTCGTCTTCTACAATCAGGATTTTCATCACAAAACCTCCAGATATATTCTACATTCATTATAGCACACTTTAAAATCCCCGGCTGTAGATTTATACAACCGGGGATTTTCCCTATTAAAATGTGGCAGGTATAGAGTAAAGTTTTGTCTTTGTCTTTCCCTTATTATTGGTCGTAGAGATCCAAGTGATGCGCCCATTCTGTAAAATGGGCTGTGAATCGCCGTCAAATACCATGTTGGTATATTTCTTGGAGCAAATTTTTTTGCCGGTATCGCTGTACACCGCATAATTTAAGGTGGTTTTTCTTTTCTGCGTAGTGGAATAAAGGATGGCAAAACGGTTGTCTGATAATTTTACCATACGCGTTTCCCCTACGGTAACAGAGGTAGTTTTGGGATTATACGTTGTCAGCCACTTAAATGTTACCTTCCCGGATTTGCGGTCGGCAAGGGCAAGGAATGCATTGTACTTCATATTATAATCTAAACCGGAAATCTTTTTTATTTTATGTTTGTGGGGCTGCGAGGTACCGCATACAAGCACGTTCTTGCTGCCGATTTCCATGCCCCCGACCTTGCATCCGGTAAAGTTACTGCCATATTGTCCCTGTATATCCAACATGGATAAAGCGCTTACTTTTTGCAGGTCTGAGCCATAATCCGTTACGGTTGTAAGCTGGAGGCTTCGGGGATTAGAGTCTCCGTGATCCAGAATATAAAGCGTGTTGTCTTTAAATTTGACAAACTGGTTAAAAGAATGACTGACATAACTCTCGTTTGCTGCCGTTGCCTTCATATTTTTAGTATTGATTTTAAAGGAGATATTGGATTGGTGGCGCAACCCATCGAGGAAGGTCGCAAACATTTCTCTTGAGGTCATCAGGTAAAGGGTATTCCCCTGCATATCCATACGGCAGTTTCCAGCGTCAAAGGGTGAATATATGCCCTCAAAAGTATTGAAAACCCCGCCCTTGATATTTGCTGTCTTTAATTTTTTCCATTTGCTGTTGTATTGGATTACCTTAATTACAGTTTTCTTCTTGCTTTCTTTGGGATTTTCATAGCCTACAGCTACATAAAAATTGCCGTCTGTTCCCTGGAAAAACCCGCCCCAGACGTCATATTTGAGTTTAATCGTCTTAGTCTTTTGTACCTTGAAGGAAGAACTCAGGGTATAGATTTTTAAATTGCCGTTGTTTTGGACGCAAACTGCGTGGAATTTTCCGCCGGACTGGTAGTAGTATGTCTGGTCAGGGTGCGACCAGTTTATGTATTCGTAATATTGTCCGTAGCCGTTAGAAGCTTTCTGATTTATTTTGCTGCATGATATTCTTTTGGCTTTGTTTTTTGCCGGGATCATCTGGGACACTGACGGGGAGAAATCGCTGTTGCCCAGTGCATGTGTTGTAATTAGTTTGTAGTAGTATGGGACGCCCTTGCTGACTTTCTGTTTATAGGAAGTTATATTGCCGCTTTTTGCAGTATAAATGCATTTATAAGTCCCATTCTCCTCAGTGGAGCGGTAAAGCTTATATCCTGTTGCCCCTTTGAATGCGTTCCAGTTGACCTGTAGGCTGCTGCTGCCGGATTTTTTGACGGAGGTAATGGTGGAACCCGCCATTTTCCGGGCTGTAAAACTCTCTGAGGCCGACGCCCAATTATCTCCTGCTATGACGCGCAAGTCATCCTTTACATAACCGACAATTCGATAAAAATATTCCACGTTCCATTTTACGGGTAAGGAAACGCTGGTTGTGCTTGGGCCTGTTGTGTAAATTGTTTTATATTTACCATCGCTTCCTGCACGCTGCACATAGTAGCCGCTGCTGCCGGAAATTTTTTTCCATTTCAGGGTAATGTGATTGAAATCCGTCTGTTTGGGAGGCGAAAGCGAGACTCTCGCCGGCACTACATAAACGCGTCGCTTGTAAGAGGTCTTTCCGATGGAAACAATGACGTCTGCGTAGCCGGCCTTTAAACACTCAAACTTGACTCTTTCAAAATAATAGGCGTTGGCAGCTAAAGTGGTTTTTGCGCCGGACGTGATTTTTAGTAAATCTGTGTTTGAACTAGAGACAGATACGGTAATGGGGCTACTGGATGTATTTTGACCGGCGTAGGCAAGGGAGCTGCTGTTGTCTACATAGGTAGGGTTGTAATACCCTGTGTCATATGGTTGTTTTGGTTCGTTTGAAACAAATTCAAATGTGTAGTCCTCTGTCTGTGCGTCTGCGCTTTTTGCCGCCTGATCCGGCGAAACGAACGTCATACTGTCAGCGGAATAAGCAGTAGAAACTGGCTGAAAGGCGCTCGCCAATAAGATGGCTGTTAATAACAGGGATGCTAATCTTTTCATAAATTTTTCTCCTCCTAAATATTTATAATTGTCCCTTATATAATAACAAATTTGATATTATTGTCAAATTTAAGGCTGAACCGTAACATAAAGTCTGAGAGAAAAAATTAAAGATTAAGTTTTCCCACACTATTACCGAAATACTTATTAGTGAAAATAACGATTAATGAGGCGTGATTATGAGCATAAGAGTAGATAACACCAATATAGTGGAAATAAGCAGAACGAATACGCGGGTAGAAATCAAAGGCAATGTGAATGTTGCTGTCGAGGAGACAACTACGCAGAAAGTGGAGAAAGATTCGGGAGAGGTAAGGGCCATACAGCAGACAACAGTGGAAGTTCCCCATATTGCCGGAGACTCCCAGTTAGACGAAATACGCCAGGAGGCGGAGAATATGGAAGCACAGCTCCTTCAGAAAAAGATGCAGATTGTGGCGAATACAGCTACGCCCTCGGATTGCGGCAAGATGGAAGATGATGGATTTTCCCTCAATGACACGGAGATAGAAGCTGTTGTGACAGAAATGGATAAGATTAAGATGGAGCTGGCTAAGGCAGGGGTAGATATCAGTGTGTTCGGCGATACTCCGGACAGTGCAATGTTAGAGGAGATAACCGGCAGTGTGGCGGCAGCTAAGCAGGTAGAAGCGGCCATGCGAGAGGCTGACTTGCCGACTACAGAGGAGAATGTCGCAGATATTCAGGAGACATTGGAACAGGCGGCAGATCTTACTTCATGCAGCGATGAAGCAGTAAAATATATGTTGGATAATGAACTTGAGCCGACCGTTGAGAACCTCTATAAGGCGCAGCACAGCAGCGGAACTATGCCGAACCAGGGCGCAGGTATTACGCTCGACGCCGGGCTTAAAGATCAGATTAGCCAGGTAATTATGCAGGCAGGGCTATCCGTGAATGAAACGACATTGATGACAAGCCAGTGGATGATAGAGAATCAGATTCCATTGACGGCCGACAACTTGAATTACGTCATGGACCTAAAGGATATGCAGCTTCCACCGGAACCGGGACAGGTGTTGGATGCGGCTGTGCTGGCGATTGCAGAAGGCAGACGCCCCCAGGATGCTGTGATTTTGGATGGTTACAGTAATAAGGAACGCGCACAGGAATCGGCGCAGGTAATAGAGAATGCTACGGACGCTGATGTTTGGAGCGTGGTGGAAAAGGGCATGCCCCTTACGATAGAGAGCCTTGAGGCAGCGGCAAATTACGCGGCGCAACAGGGTGCACAGTCAGCCGGTCAGAGCAAAGGACAGGCGGCTAAGCCGACAGAGATTCCCGAATATGCGAAGGAAGACCTTGCATTTCTCAAGGCAAAGCGCCAGTTGGAGGAGACGCGTCTGGCAATGACGGCCCAGGCAAATTACGCATTGTTAAGGCAGGGCGTTTCCGTGGAGACCCAGCCTTTGGAAGAATTGGTCGAACAGCTAAAAGAGCAGGAAAATGCATATTATGCCAATATGCTCAGTGGGAATGGTATTGAGCCCACACAGGAGAATACAGGCATATTCCATGATACCATGACGAAGTCTCAGGAGATGCGAGGCGTTCCAGCCTATATTCTGGGTAACGTTAAGACAGCAGAAGATACGATTAACACGATACATGAGGCAGGTATGTCCAAACAGGCGCAGATGGAGCGCGCAGGGGAGGCATACGAGACCTTACAGACGGCGCCGCGTGCCGATTTGGGCGATTCGATCCACAAGGCTTTCCGCAATGTGGACGATATTTTGGAAGATCTTGATCTGGAAGTTACAGAGGCGAACCGCAGGGCAGTACGTATTCTGGCTTACAATGAGATGGCGATTAATGAAGAATCCGTGATGCAGATGAAGGCGGCGGATCAAAAAGTACAGAATGTGATGCAGACTTTGTCCCCATCCGTGGTGATGGAGATGATTCGTGAGGGTGTAAATCCCTTAGAAATGAATGTAGATGAGCTCAACAAGAAGGCTGAGGAGATTAAGCATCGGTTGGATGCGGGCGATGAAGATAAATTTAGCAAGTATCTGTGGAAATTGGAGCATCGGCAGGAGATTACGGAGCAAGAGCGCGACAGTTACATCGGAATTTACCGTATGCTCAACCAGATTGATAAGACGGACGGCGCTGTGATTGGCGCTTTGGTACAGCAGGGAGCGGAACTTTCCATGAAGAATCTGCTGACTGCGGTGCGTACGAACCGTAATCCTGGCATCAATGTGTCCGTAGATAATAATTTTGGAGGAATTGAGAGCTTGAATCAGCAGGGATTGAGTATTTCCCAGCAGATTGAGGCGGCTTATCAGACAGATTGTGCAAAGGAAGCGCTGCGTTATGCTACACCGGAGGGTATGCAGCAGGCACAGGGTTCCGTGGAAGATATGACGCCGGAAGAATTGTTGTGGCAGCTTCGGGGAACGCCGGCGGATGCAGCTTCCGAGGAAGCTTATTATCAGGAACAGTTAGCAGAGTTCTCTCAGGCAAAGCAGGCGGAAGCGCAAGTATTGCAGATTTTAGCAGGACATGACATGCCGGTGACCGCATATAACATTATGGCGGCAAACCAGCTTTTAAATCCCCGAGGCGGCATTTTTAAGAGCTTGTTCCAGCGGGAAAATAATGAAAAGGCTACTGACTTAGAGCAGGCGAAAGAAGCCATCATCGAGAAGTTTGGTGAAGCCATCAGTGCGCCAGAGGAGATGGCAGAAGCACAGAAAGAGTTGGCAGACGTGGCAGAGAATGTTATGAGGACGATGGAGAACGCAGAGGGCGTCACGAGCGTGGATTTGCGGGATATGAAGCTGTTGCGTCAGCAGATAGCGCTTGGTACTCAGATGGCAAAAGACGAATATTATGCAATTCCTGTTATGGTGGCAGATGAGTTGACAAATGTACAGCTTAAAATTGTCCGTGGCAAGGAGGAACGCGGCAGAGTGGATGTATTGTTTGAGACGCCCAAGCTTGGGAAAGTGGCGGCAAGATTCCAGGTACAGGAAGATTCTGTAAAGGGTTATGTCGTTTCTGATTCCTATCGGACGATAGAGGAGTTAAAGAATCAGGCGAACAGTGTGAACGGGCAGCCAGAGCAGGATAATTCCCGGGCGATGGACTATGTCTACAGCGAAGATTTGGATTTGAACCGCTTTGTGGGCGGCAGGACCGGAAATACGGCTGGCGTTGACACAGAATCAGAGGCTTATCAGGTACAGACTAAGACGCTCTACGGCATTGCAAAGGGATTTTTAGAGGAAATGAAGCAGTTCGGGCAGAGGATATAGTGGTAATTTGACGCATTTGGGCTGTAGAGAATAGTAGAGAACGTTTGGCGCATGGTGTTTTGCACCATTTCACAGTAAATTTAGAAGAGAGGTATACAATATGAAAATCAATCACAATATGTCAGCTATGGTAGCAAACAAGAGATTATTGCAGGCGGAGGGCAGCTTGTCAAAATCTATTGAGCGTTTGTCAACTGGTTTGCGGATTAACCGTGCGGCGGATGACGCGGCAGGTATGGCGATTTCCAGTAAAATGAAGTCACAGATTAAGGGACTGGATCAGGCGTCCAGAAATGCTTCAGATGGTATTTCTGTTATAGATACGGCGGACGGAGCGTTAAGTGAAGTACATGAAATGCTTCAGAGAATGCGGGAGCTTTCTGTTCAGGCGGCAAATGGGACGAATACCCCCGACGATTTAGAGGCTATCCAGTTGGAGATTGCTTCCCTGCGTGAAGAAATTGACCGAGTTTCCAGAGATACAGAGTTCAATACAAAGCATTTATTGGACGGTACACTGGATCAGAGGGTTTATCCCGATAGCCGTGGCATAAAGCGCATTGATATTTCTGATTCCGTTATTCCTAACATGTATACGGTAGAAATTGCGGCGGATGCTGAACATGCAGTTCAAGAGGGCGGTGTGCCTTTGACAGCAGCGTCTACTGTGCCGGCAGGCGCTAGTGGTACGGTTGTTATCAATGGTGTTAAGGTAGAGATTGAGGAAGGGGAGACTTTTGAGCGCGTATATGAAAAAATGCGTGAGGGGGCTGAGTTAGGAGAAGCAAAGCTCTTAATCGTCAAAGATTTGGCAGATAAAACAGGAAAGCCGGAGGATGGCGGTTATGTTCCCGGTACTGTGGCAGACGGTGGAAATCTGGTATTTGTGTCTAATGAATATGGGAATGGCACAGAGATGAGTATAAAATGTGATAATGCGGATTTGGCGGCATTTTTGGGCATTGGCACAGATACTACAAGTGTCGGTAAGGATGTTGAAATTAGCATTGCTTCTACAGATGAAGGGTTTGGTACGCAGGCAACGATATTGACAGAGGGCAATTATGTAACGATTACAGACCGGGGTGGTTTTCAGATGAAATTTGAGGTAGATCCGGGAACGCTGGGCGAGGTAAATCTTGAAGTGGCTGATTTGGGGCCGATGACGTTACAGATTGGGGCAAATGAGAATCAGACCATGGATGTGCGTATTCCTGAGATTTCATCTCAGACCTTATATATTGATAAAGTGGATGTATGTACGGTAACCGGCGCAGATCGTGCGATTACCAGTTTTGATAAGGCGATTGCTAAGGTTAGCGAGACACGTTCAAGTGTGGGAGCTTACCAGAACCGTTTGGATTATACGGTGGACAGTTTAGAGTTGACAGAGGAGAACATGACGCAGGCATTGTCCAGAATAGAGGACGTGGATATGGCGGAGGAGATGACAGAGTACACCAAGGATAATATTTTAACCCAGGCGGCAACTTCTGTGCTTGCACAGGCAAATGATCTTCCGCAACAGGTATTACAGCTTCTGCAATAGTATCATATGTCGTTATGAGGACGGCAGGAAATTTGGGAGGACTGGATGACGCAGGAAAAGAAACAGGAATTTACCCGCAGACTGAGTTGTTGTAACCGTGGTGAAATGATTGTAATCATGTATGATATGCTTTTTACTTACCTTGAGGATGGGATTCAGGCAAAAGAAGCGGAAGACTATCAGGAATTTAAGCGTAACGTGGGATTTGCCCAGCAGGTAGTCCGCAGGTTGATGGATGATCTTGATTTCAATTATGAGATTGCTGGCAGTTTGTATGCGGAGTACCAATTTGTCAATCGTTTGCTTTCCATGGCGGTATGTAAAAATACTTCCGAGAATCTAAAGGATGCGAAGAGAGTTCTGAAGAATCTCTATGACGGGTTTGTAGAGGCGTCTCGTCAAGATACTTCAGAACCTTTGATGGGGCATGCGCAGCAGATCGTAGCGGGCATGACATATCAGAAAGGAAGCTTAACAGAAACGCTTCAGGAGTCTGAGGCGTCCAGAGGATTTCTGGCATAATATCGGTTGTACTGCAACGGAGATATCACAAGATTTCATCCATATCTGCATGAAGTGGCTGGAATCTTGTGATATCAGTCATATCTGCATGAAGTGGCTGGAATCTTGTGATATCGGCCATGCGTTCGGTTAGCTGCTGAATTGTTTCGCTTTCGATAGCAGGAATTTATAGCGCATCTGCATAGCGTTGACCTGATAGATACAGCAGTCGATGAGATCCGGTTCCATGGCATTTTCAAAATTATCGTAGGCAAGAGCCAGATCATATCTGGCTTTTTCTATGTCATCTAAAAGTAAAGAGTAAGCAGTTGTCTTAGGCTCTTCTTTTTTCGCAATCAGAAACATATGCATCCCTTTCCTTTTTAAATTACTGTTACTTAAAGTATAAGCAGCAACTTCCAAATCTATACAGAAAAGTCATAATTTTTTCCATAAAGTATATATATGTGATAAGAGAACTTCAGAAGGGGACAGGTATGGAAAATTATTATGGGATTGCAGCAATTGCAGGAATCTGTGTGCTCGTGCTGCTTATGGGAATGATGAAGCAAAAATCAGGCTGGATATCGGTATTTATTTTGCGTTGTGTAGGAGGAAGCGTGGGTATTTGTGTGGTCAATGCAATGTTGGAAAGTTTGGGTATTTCCGTGGCGGCTGGCATCAATCCAGTAAACGTTTTGACAATTGGAACGCTTGGTATCAGCGGGTTTGGACTGGTTTATGGGATTTTATTCTATCAACTCTTGTGACATAGTTACAAAAATAAAAAACTTTCACATAGCTACTTTACAATTCAAAAAACTTGTTCTATAATCCAAATCATCACTGATTCGCGAACAGGAGAGTGACTCGAAGAGAGGTGATAAGTTGGGGAAGTGAAGGTGCTGTTTAGCCTAACACTATTAAGTGTGGCGGCGGCAATGGATTTACGAAGCTATCAGATTAGCAACCGGCTGATTGTTAGTGGGATTTTTATAGGATGTTTCTTTCAGATTCAAGAATGGGGATGGAAGGGCGTCGGCGTTTTTCTAATAAACGTTTCTTTACCGGTTATCTTATTTTATCTATTATTTCTGATACGCGTCCTGGGGGCAGGCGATATCAAATTATTTTCCATGATTGGCAGTATTTGGGGCTTGCAAGTGCTCTGTACAACTATTATATTATCTTTCTTTGTGGCGGCGATCCTGTCACTTTGTAAAACATTATATCATCATAATCTCATTTCGCGTCTGCGGGTATTCGGTGAATACATGAACAATACGCTGGCAAGCCGCCAATTACAAAGATATCCGCAAGAATCTCAGGAAAAACAACATGTCATTCATTTTTCAATCGCAATTTTAATTGGTTATGCAATCGCTATGGAGGTGGCTTATTGAGAAAAGTTTTAATAGCCGTCTGTGATGCGGACGGATCCTATGGGGAAAAATTGGGGGAATGGATTTCTTTGCAGAGGGGGGAGAAGATGCAAAGTGTCTCATTTACGTTACCTGAGCGTTTTTTAGAATATCATAGAACGCATAAACAGGATATTGTCTTGCTGGGCAAAGGATTTTATGATAATTCGCAAATTTGTGCGGAGATTTTTAAGAAGCCTCAAAATCGAAATGCACAATCTCAAGAAGAGGTGTTATGGATGTATCTTTGCGATGCAGACGAGGAGGGGCAGGTTGCTAAATGTATCAGGCAGCTTCCGGCAATAAATAAGTATCAGTCAGCTTCTAGGCTTCTCAGAGAAATTTTTTCTATTTATCAAGACTGGGCAGAGGAGATGCCAAAGGCGTCAGGTGGCAAAACGGAGGTGATAGGCGTCTATTCGCCAGGGCATAGTATTTGGCAGACGCCGTTTGCACTTACATTCGCGCAAGCCTTGGTGAAAGAGAAGAAGGTACTTTATGTGAATCTGCATGAATGCTCTGGATTCAAGGGTTGGTTTCACGAAGATTATGAAAGGGACTTGCTGGATGTCATGTACCTTTGTCTGGATGGTGAAGTCAATGTTGCGCATTGTGTCAGCAGTGCACTTTATTCTCTGGAGGGTGTCGATTATATTCCTCCGACAGAGGATGGGGGGTGTCTGGGCGAGATTGCAGCGCAGGACTATCTGAAGTTTGTAGACCTTTTGTCAGAAGGCAGCGGCTATGAGGTGATACTTGTAGATTTTGGTATGATGCTTCCCGGATTTTTTCAACTACTGGTTGCATGCAGTAAGGTATATATTGTTACGGAGCCAGGGGAGATGCAGGAGGCGCCGTTACAGCAGTTTCAGCAGATGGAAGAACGACAGGAGCAGGCAGGTTTGGAGCAGAATCTTGTGTATTTAACACTTCCGGCAATCGTGGAAGGAGCTTATCCGGGAGAAGGGAAGATGCAACAGTGGCTTTGGGGAACAATGGGAGATTTCAGCAGGAAGCTGGCGGGGGTAGCGTGTGGAACAGATTAGAAAAAATGTACTGGCGCAGCTTGATATGACGCGGGAACATGAGGAAGAGGAGATCTTAGCAGTCATTGATGAAGAAATCTGTCGAGAGGCAAAGGAACGGTCCATGCCCTTAAATTGGCGACGAGAGCTGCGTATGCAGGTGTTTCACTCCCTGCGAAAATTGGATGTGCTGCAAGAACTTTTGAGCGAGGATGAGATTACGGAAATCATGGTAAATGGCGCGGAGCATATTTTTTATGAAAAGCAAGGAAGAATTTTTGCCTGGGACAAGTCATTTTCCTCTAAGGAGCGGTTAGAAGACATCATTCAGCAGATGGTAGGCAGCCATAATCGAGTGATTAATGAAGCGGAGCCCATTGCAGATACTAGGCTTGCGGATGGTTCCAGGGTAAATGTAGTTTTGCCCCCAGTGGCATTGGAAGGGCCGGTAGTCTCCATACGTAAGTTTCCCAAACACCCGATTCTCATGGAACAGATGATTGCGGGAGATTCCATTAGTCGGGAGTGTGCAGAGTTTTTACAGATGCTGGTAAAAGCCGGCTACAACATCTTTATCTCTGGAGGAACTGGCTCTGGAAAAACAACATTTCTTAATGCATTATCAGAATTTATTCCCAAGACAGAACGAGTAATTACCATAGAAGATTCCGCGGAGTTGCAGATTCAGGGTATTTGCAATTTGGTACGGATGGAAACTAGAAGTGCCAGTGCAGATGGAAGGCTTGCCATAACGATCCGTGATTTAATTCGCACAGCCTTGCGTATGCGACCGGACAGGATTATTGTGGGGGAAATCCGCGGTGCGGAGTGCCTGGATATGCTACAAGCTATGAACACCGGGCATGACGGTTCTCTAAGTACTGGACATGCCAATAGCTGCCTGGATATGATTAGCCGTATGGAGACGATGGTTCTCATGGGTATGGATTTGCCGATGCAGGCAATCCGGGCTCAGATTACGGCGGGGGTGGATATAATGGTTCATCTTGGAAGGCTTAGAGATCGCAGCAGAAGAGTTCTTGCCATTACAGAAGTAGACAGGATGGAAAAGGGTGAAATTTGCCTCAACCCGCTCTATGAACTTGTGGAAATGGGCAAGGCAGATGGGAAAATTTGCGCAAGCTGGGTGAAGCGGGGGAAGTTGAAACACCGAGGGAAATTGTATGCGGCGGGTATGGATTGGGAGGATAACGTACCATGAAAGCGAAGAGAGATGTTAATGTCAAAAAGTATCGCCTCAATTGGAAAGAAAATCTGCTTTGGCTATTTGTCGCGTTAGGATTTACAGGTATGATTTCCTGGTTGTTCTACCGCAGTATGTATGGAATGGTATCGGTCGTTCCGTTGTTAATGATAACAAGGAAATTTTTTCGCAGTTACCTGTCAAGGAGGCAAAAGAGGGAAATGTTGTACCAGTTTGGTGAAATCCTGCAAATTACTTCTTCCTCTTTAAAAGCTGGATATGCCATAGAAAATGCATTTGTGCAAGCTTATGACGAGTATGTAAAGTTCTATGGTTCAAAAAGTATTATGGCACAAGAGTTTTGCCGGATTATTTACCGGATGGAGCTCAATGAGCCTTTGGAAAAGCTAGTAGAGGATTTGGCGCAGCGCAGCCAGATAGAAGAAATCATCAGTTTTTCTCAGGTACTCTCTTTTGCCAAAAGAGGCGGCGGGGATATGAGGAAGATTTTGCAGAATACCGCAGAGAAAATACGACAAAAGGCGGATGTGGAGCGGGAGATTGTCACGGTGGTGACAGCGAAAAAGACAGAGCAGCGCATCATGGATATTGTGCCCTTTGCAATTTTAATCTATGTGGGGGCGTCTGCTCCTGAATTTCTGGCTCCGCTGTATGGAAATATTCTGGGGGTATGTGTGATGACGCTCTGTCTGCTGGCGTATGCCGGGGCGTTCCTGCTGGCGGAAAAAATACTAGATATTCAGGTTTAAGGAGGAAGGCAAATGTATTGGTATCTTACAGGTGCGGTTGTGAGTATGGTAATTGCTGTAAGTTTGAAACGAAGCGCCCAGATGCAGAAGAAATATTATCAGGCGGCATTAATCCTTGTGCTGGGGTTTCTGCTGGCGGCAGTGGTCAGCGTAACGGATGACAAGGAAGAAAAAAGTATTCAGATTGCCAGAAGTGAGCCGGGGCAGGGGACAAAGGAGAAGGAATTTCTTGTGGATGTGGAGGGGCAAATGAAGAATTATCCCTTGACATTAGAGATTGCAGAAAAGAAGCTGACGCTTTCGCAGAAAAAGGCGTATCTAAAAGCGGCAGAGGGAGAATTAGATGTTGTTATATTGGGAGAAAATTCTTCCAAAGAAGAGGTATCAAGAGCCTTGTTTTTGCCGGAATATTTACAGGAGGGAATTGTGGAGGTTTCTTACCGCTTTTCCGACTACGATATTTTTCATGGGGACGGGACAATTAGGCAGGAGCCGCAGAAGCCAACGCTGGTGGAAATTACGGCGGAACTGAGTTGCCAAGAGGAGATTAGCCTTTATCGCTTTTCTGTGTGTGCCGTGCCGCGGGAAAAGTCCATACAGGAGCAAATTGCCGCCAAGCTGGGCGCGCTTGTATCTGAGCAAAACGAACAGGAGAACGTTTCTTATGTGACGCTGCCAGAACAGTGGGAGGGAAAAAGTATTACCTGGCGAAAAGATGTGTTAAACCGAAGCTTTGTGATTGCTTTGTTAGGTGCAGCAGCGGCAGTGGGCTTGCTTGTCCGGGAAAAGGAAAATGAAAAACAAGAAAGTAAGAAGCGTGAACAGCAGCTTATATTCGATTATCCTGGCATTGTTGGGAAGTTTTCGCTCTTATTGGGAGCGGGCATGAATATTACCTTGGCTTGGGAGAAAATCGCGCTTGCTTACCAGACAAAATATGAGAGAGGAGAAACAGAAAAACGATATGCCTATGAAGAAATGTTGCGCGTATTACATGAAATCCGTGATGGTAGCGGGGAACTACAGGCGTACGAAAACTTTGGGAACCGCTGTCAGATTGCCGTATACAGGCGCCTGTCATCCATTATTATACAAAATGTACGCAAGGGTTCGCTGGGAATGACAAAACTGTTGGAACAGGAAGAATGGGAGGCATTTGAACAACGTAAAGCCCATGCCAGGCAGATGGGGGAGGAAGCTGGCACAAAGCTGTTGCTGCCAATGGGAATCATGTTGGTAATTGTGCTGGCAATTCTAGTGATACCAGCCGGAATGTCGCTGAATTTGTAGTATAACGTTATCGTTTGATAGTCGGTTAGTGTTTACTGCCGGGAAAGGAGAAGTATTATGGAAGAATTCAAAAATTTTTTGACGGAAGAAGATGGTATGGGGGTTGTTGAAGTAATTTTAATCATTGTTATTTTGATAAGTCTGGCGTTGTTGTTTAAGGAGCAAATTACAGATTTAGTAAATAAAATTTTAGAAAAAATAACTAAGCAGGCGGGAAAAGTCTATAAATAAAGGGGAGTATTTATGGGAAGAAAGGATGGAAGCATTACTTTATTTCTAGCTCTCATCTTAACACTTATATTTTCATTCTGTTTTTCTTTGCTGGAGGCGGCCAGAGTACAGGCGTTAAGTGCGCTTGCAGCGCGTAGGCTTTTGCTGGGAATGGAATCGTTATTTGCACAATACGACCCGGATTTGTGGGAAGCGTATGGGTTGCTGTTTTTAGATGGCGGCAGTCCAGATGGGGATCTTGATTTAGCATTGCTGGAGGGGCGCGCAATGGAGGAAGCAGAGCTTGAGCGAAAGGGAAGCGGATTTTACCAGATGGCAATGCAGAATTTTCAAATCACAGAATATGTTCTGGCCACAGATGATGGCGGAGATGCTTTTGAGAAGCAAGCCTGCGCTGCAATTCAGGCGCAGCTTGCCGCTGGCGCCGCAGATGTGTTGAGAGAGAAATTTGAAGGTGGCAAAAAAGTGGCGGAAGAATCAGAAGAATTAGAAAAACAATGGGAGTCCGCGAAAGATGCGCTGACAAAGGCAGAGGAAATGGAGCAGGGGAAAGAGTCTGCCGGGACAGGTCAGTTAGGGAGTGAAGCGAATGTAGGTGGATTACGGCAGGTACAAGGTGCAGCGAATACAGCCGGAAAGGAGGGCGCAGCGAATACAGCCGGGCAAGACAAAAATTTGCCTGAGAATCCGGTAGACTCTGTGGATGTATTAAAAAACTCCCTGACGCTCGGTTTAGTGGTTGAGAATCCTGACGAGATTTCTTCTAAGTCTATTCCTCTATCAGACACGTTGAGGAATCGCCGGAAGGCAGAGGGAAACTTGAAACTGACAGATAAAAGAGGTTTGGATAAGTTGTGGTTCCTTCAATATTTAAATCGGTATTTTTCTTGTGGAAGTGGTTCTGGGCAAAAGGGCAGCGATGCGCATGCTTTAGATTATGAGCTAGAATACTGTGTAGCGGGTAAAGGTTCCGATTACGAAAATCTGGAAAAGACAGTCAAAGAACTGCTTTTGATCCGTGAGGCAGGTAATTTTGCCACGATCATGCAGGATGGTAAAAAACAGGCGCTCGCGTTAGAGATTGCTACGGCAGCTGTGGGATTTACAGGAGTGGCGCCGCTCATCTATGCGGTAAAGATTGGAATATTACTGGCGTGGAGTTATATTGAGAGTATTTTTGATGTGCGTTGTCTCTTGTCGGGAGGGCGTGTTCCGCTAGTAAAGGCCGTTTCCGATTGGAAAAGTGATGTATCGTTGGGAGAAGAAGTTCTGGATAAAAAAGAGGAAAAGACCGACAGCCAGGAAAATGGCTTGGATTACCGGGAGTATCTACAGATTTTATTGATGTTGGTAGGTGAGGAAACGCTGGTATACCGCGCTATGGATATTGTTGAGCGTAACATGGCGTTGAAAAAGCAATCATTTCAAATGGACTGCCAAATTCACGGCGTGCAGGTATTTGGGCTTTATACGTCGCCTCCTTTGTTTCTTGGGTTGGCCACGACTGGAAAGGTAAAGGATGGATCCTATCATTTTCGTGAGCAATGCAGGCTTTTATATTTAGAATAAAAGGATGCGGAGAAGGGAAAGCAGTTTTCTAACATGTATATGTTTAAAATCATGTAGATTTTTAAGGAGGGTGTGGAAAAGTGCCTCATATGACAAGAAAGGAAAAGAAAAAAATCTCTCTCAGGCAAGCAATTTATAAAGGAAAAAAATGTCGGGGAAAAGATCCCCAGGAGGCACTTCTCCATGTCCTTTGCAGATGCAAGGGAGCTATGACGCTGGAAGCTGCATTGGTATTTCCGTTATTTTTGTTTGTGGTGATTACTATTTTATCCTTGTTTCTAATGATGCAGACGCAGTATATTGTGGGAAATTCATTGGATATTGCCGTGGCAAATACTGCTTTGCTGCGTGATAGGACGCCTGCGGAAATAAAAACATTGACACAGGCAGCATTTTACAAGGAATTAGCCGCTCAGAAATGTCCGACGTCGTTCATTAAGGGAGGCAAGGTCGGGTTCTCCTGGAAGAATATGGTTGTCGATGAAATTTATATTGATGCGTTTGTAACGTATCACATTCGCTTTCCGGTAAATTTTTTCGGTAAGCGGGAAATGGAAGTTTCCGATACATGCCGTATACACCGCTGGGTAGGGTATCAGGGAGAGGAAGCGACAGGCAAAGAAGAATCATGGGTGTTTGTCACACCAACGCAGAGTGTTTATCACGAGAGCCGCAATTGTACACATTTAAAGCTATCTATCCAGCCTATAAAGGCAGCATCGTCAAAAAACTTACAGAAATCTTATGCGCCTTGCGCGCATTGTACCAAGGGACAGAACATGGGAAAGCTTATCTATATTACGGCAGAAGGCGGCTGCTATCATTACCGTCTGGAGTGCAGCGGTTTGAAACGAACGGTTTATATGATAAAGAGGTCACAGACGGGCGGTAAAAAACGGTGTTCGAGATGTGGCGGGAATGATATAGGAAAGGGGAGAATTTATGCAGAAGGTGTTAGTTTTGGGATTGTTAGGATTATGTAGTATTGAAGATATGAAATATCGTCGACTGACGATAATTTATATCCTATTGTTTGGAATTATCGGTGTTATTCTACATCTGTTTGCGCCGGTGTGTTCCATTTACAGTATTTTGTGGGGAATACTTTTGGGACTTGTGCTGATTTTAATTAGTATTGTCACGCGCCAAAGTCTGGGAATGGGCGATGGCATCTTGTTGGCAGTGACAGGTGTATATTTGGGCGGTTCCTCGAATTTGGAATTGTTTTTATGCGGGTTATTTTTGTCGGCATTATGCTCTTTAGGACTATTGGTGTTGAAGAAGAAAAAGAAAACGGATGAGATTGCATTTGTACCGTTTTTGCTGTTGTCATATGTTTTCATGTTGTTTCGAGGTGTTTGAATATGTGGAAAATGAAGTTAGAAACGGGTATGAAACAAAAAGCTAGGGGCAGTTTAACCGTAGAGGCGGCAATCGTTATTCCTGTTATTTTGTTGTGTATTTATTTGATGATGGATGCGGGAATTACATTATATGCAGAGACAACAGAGCTTGTACACAGAAAGCAGATGTGGGAGGAATTTGATCCGGCAGAAAAGTTTCGTAAGTTGGAATTGTTAGAGGAAGTGTTTGACGTATTAGATTCATTTAGAGGTGAAAGAGATGGAAGTAACGTTTAGAAAAAATCTGAGTAGAAGCTATATGTGTATCCGGGAACAGAAACAGCCAGTGGAGGAATATGAGCTGCAAATGCTAAATTCTCATTGTATTCCAGGTTTTTTGCCTATGCAGATGATCATTTCGGAGGGAAAGCGCCGTTATCTGTACGATATCAGCGGAAAACAGCAAATGGAGGATTATTTTAGCGGCAAAAAAATCGGTTATGGGGAGCTAAAGAGGTTCCTTATTTCTATTCAGCGTGCATGTCTGAATTTGTCGGATTATCTTTTGCGGGAAAATGGAATTTGTCTGGAAATGGAGTTTATTTATGTTAATTTGGCGGATGATAGTCTGCAATTTACTTATTTGCCATGCTATGAAAAAAGCTTGCCGGAAGCTTTTACCTCCTGTATGGAGCAGTTGTTACGCAAAATTGACCACCAGGATAAATTAGCAGTGGAATTGGGTTATCAAATATATCAACTCTGTATCAGGGAGAATGCCGACATCAGAAGTATAATGGCGAATGTATTGGGGGAAAGCATAAGTATAGCTGAGGATATAAATGTGCGCGGAAAGACGATGCAAAGTGTGGATAAAAGAGGAAAAATGTGCAGTGCCCGTGTAGAAAACGATGAAGAAAATGGGGAAATTACAAATCATAAAAAAGATAATAAGGAAAAAGAAGAGAAAACTAACAGCAAAATAGAAATTCGCGGTAAAGCAAAGGGCTTTCGGGAAATAATAGAAGAAAAACAGAGACGAATGACAGAGGCAACCGAAAAGTTTCTTTCTTCATTCACTGCAATCGGCTCGTCTCTATTCAGGACTAAGACAAAGAAAAGGGTGGCAAAGACTTGCAAGCACAGGAAAGATGTGCAATTTTCCGAGGAACTGAAGATTATAAATTTTTCCGAGGAAGTGGACGTATCTTTGCATCCTACAGAAATTCTGTCTGTCCGGCAAGGAGGAACGCTGGGAAAGCTAACATACCGGGGATTGCATCAATGTGCGGATTTTCAGATTGAAGGAGATAGTTTTCTATTGGGCAAAAACAGTGAGCAGGCGGACGGTGTAATTTCTGCGGAAGGGGTCAGTCGGCTTCATGCTAGGATTAGCAGAAAGGAAAATAGGTATTTTATTGAAGATTTAAATTCTACCAACGGGACGTATCTGAACGATGTGGCGTTGGAGTATCATGAGCCGCAGGAGCTGAAAGCAAATGATAAGGTCCGTTTTGCCGCGGAAGAGTATGTATTTCTTTAAGGGGCGTGAGCGGAACGGTTACTTTTGAAGCAAGGGCGTCAGAGTTGTTGACTTTATTTGCAAAAATTTATATACTAGTACAATAAAAAGGAAGTAATCCGGTATAAGGAGTTATGACAGCGGAGTGATTGGAATGTTTGGAGGCTTTTGCATATGAAAGTGAATATTTATTATGGAGGACGCGGGCTTTTGGATGACCCAACCTTGTATGTGGTGAATAAAATGCAGGAAGTTCTGACGGAACTTAGGGTAGAGGTGCAGCGTTATAACATCTATGAAGATAAGAACAATATCTCGACATTACCGCAGACGATTAAGGATGCGGATGGGATTATTTTGGCGACAACAGTAGAATGGCTAGGTATTGGCGGGTATATGCAGCAGTTTTTGGATGCCTGCTGGCTGTATGGAGATAAGGAGAAGATTTCTAAGACGTATATGCAACCGATTGTTATGTCAACTACTTACGGGGAACGTGAGGGAGAGATTACGCTCGCCAATGCCTGGGAATTTTTGGGAGGTCTCCCTTGCAGCGGATTGTGCGGATATGTTGAAGATTTAGTTTCCTTTGAAATGAATCACGATTATACTGTGATTATTGAGAAGAAGGCGGAAAATCTTTACCGTACCATTTCACAGAAACAAAAGAGTCTGCCCAACAGTAATCAGGCAATCAGGCAGTCTGTTTTGCGTACCCAGCAGTTAGAACTTACGCCGCAGGAGAGCGAGCAGTTATCAAAATATGTTGCCGATGACGTCTATGTGAAGAAACAAAAGGAAGATATTGAAGAATTGAGCAGCATGTTTAAGGATATGTTGGGGCAGAAAGAAGAAGACGAGGATATGGCTTATCTGATGGAGCTGGAGGCCCACTTTGTGCCGCAGAGTGATTTTGCAGCAAATTATTTGTTTATGATTGATGGAAAAAAGAAGCCGCTATCCATTGAGATACAAAACGAGGAAGTAAGTGTATATTATGGACAGAGTGAAAAGATTGATGTGTATACGAAGTTGACAACGACAGTTATGGATAATATTGTTCATGGAAGAATGACTTTCCAGCGGGCATTTATGACCGGGGAGATGACAGCAAAGGGTAACTTTAAAACCTTAAAGATGTTAGATCAGGCGTTCATTTTTAGTTAGAAATTTTGCCACAAGCGTGAGAAATGGAGGAGAACATGAGAGACGAAAACTGTATTTTTTGTAAAATTTCTGGAGGCGAGATTCCTTCCAAGACAATTTATGAAGATGATGAATTCCGAGTAATTCTTGATATAAGTCCTGCAACAAAGGGACATGCGTTGATTATTCCCAAAGATCATTACGCGAATATTTATGAGATGCCGGAAGAAACAGTCGGGCATGTAATGATTCTTGCCAAGAAGCTGGCAACGCACATGACAAAGGTGTTAAAGTGTGATGGTTTCAATATTATGCAGAACAATGGAGAGGCGGCAGGACAGACGGTGTTCCATTTTCATATGCATTTGATTCCCAGATACGAACAGGATGGAAATGGGGATAAGCTCTGTTGGAATCATTTGCAGTTATCGGAAGAAGAACTGAATGAGATTTATGAAAAGTTAAAACAGTAAGATAAAAAGAGTATTATAAATAAGGGACTATCATAGTAAGGAAGAAACATATATTTTAAGGATATTTCACGGTGATAAGGCAATTTTGGCTGATGTGTTTCCTGTTTCCCACTTACTATACTAGTCCCTTTTGGTGACGCTGGTGTTTTATCGAATATGGCGTGCAATCTGACAACTGCTGATAAGAATTAAAGCTTTTTGGCAACTTGTTCTATAAGCTGTACGACCGTCTCCACGGAGTTAAGCTGCTCGCTTTTTTCCATTGCCTGCGTATACTGGCTGCGGTTTTCAAACAGCTTGTGAATAGCATCTGCTAAAACTACATTACTGAGCTGTTCTTCCTCGATTACGACGCTATACCCTTGGCGTTCAAAAGAGTGCGCATTTAGAATCTGGTCTCCGCGGCTGGCATTGGCGGAGAGTGGAATTAAAATATTGGGTTTACGCAGTGCGAGAAGTTCGCAGATGGCGTTGGCTCCGGCACGGGAAATAACAATGTCTGCTGCTGCAAACAAGTCGCTTAATTCCTGGTTCGCATATTCAAATTGAGCATAGCCAGCGGTGCCATTTAGTGAAGCATCCAGGTTGCCTTTCCCGCAGAGATGGAGTACCTGGTATTTTTCTAATAATTCTGGCAGAAGGTTGCGTACAATTTCATTGATGAATTGAGAGCCACTGCTACCGCCGATGATCATGATCACAGGTTTGTCAGGTTTGAAGTGGCAATAGGTCAGCCCATGCAAGCGGTTTCCTGAAAGTAATTCTTTACGGATGGGGGAGCCTGTGAGAACGGCTTTTTCCGCTGGGAGGTACTTTAAGGTTTCCGGAAAGTTACAGCAGACTTTGCTTGCATTGGGAATGGCAAGCTTGTTGGCAAGCCCGGGGGTGATATCGGATTCATGGATGATAGCTGGAATTTTGCGGTGTTTTGCCGCCAGAATCACAGGTACGGATACAAAACCTCCTTTTGAAAAAACAACGTCCGGATTGAGTTTTTTCAAGAGAGCGCGTGCCTGTCGATAGCCTTTCATTACTTTAAAAGGGTCTGAAAAATTTTTCCAATCAAAATAACGGCGCAGTTTACCAGAGGAAATTCCATAATAGGGAATATGGCATTGTTCGATCAATTTGCGTTCAATTCCATCATAAGAACCGATGTAATGTATATCATAACCGAGCTCCTTTAATCTGGGGAGCAGGGCGATGTTGGGGGTGACATGGCCAGCAGTTCCGCCGCCTGTTAAGACAATTCGTTTCATATTTTCCTCCGTTTAACTGATATTCTGATATATAACGTATTCACATTACTTTTATCTTATACTGTTCCAGGAAAAAGTCAAGGAGGCTTTCTTGATTTTTTTCTTCCATCTTTCTAAAAAATACAGTATAATCATAGTAAAAAATTTTGCCACGAACAAAATGATAAAGGAGGACGTTACCGTGAAACAATTTTTTGGTATCAGCCAAAGCGGAAATTTACAGGAAGCAGTCCGCGGATTGAACAATCCCAAGCTGATAATGTTGATGTCAAACGGCGATCAGTTTGAGGAACATGTGAAGAAGCTGGAGGAACTTTTTCCCAAAGTTCCTAGTATTGGATGTATCGGGATGAGTTATGATAACAGAATCGTTGAGAAAGGTGTGAGTGTAGTAGCGTATACGGATGGAGTCGTTGCCGCGGCAAATATTTTGGAACAGGCGTCCGTTATGCCGGTGAAATACATTGCGCGGTTAGAGAAAGATGTGGAGAGCGTTGGTGGTTCACAGTCAGATACTATCTGTATAGATTTTTGCTCCGGGAATGACGCCTGCGTATTGACGACTATTTATAGCGTGTTGAAACACCGGAATATTTCATTAGTAGGCGGAACGGGTGATGCCGGTAAGATATCAGCCAATGGCAAGGTGTACGAGGATGCGGTTGCTTATGCGCTGATTAAAAATAAAAATGGCAGGGTGAAGGCATACAAGGAGAATATTTATCATCAAATGGGCAATTACCGTTTTATTGCTTCTAAAACGGATAAATCACAGTACTTGCTTGGTGAATTGAACGGAAGGCCGGCAAAGCAAGTATATCAGCAGATTTTGCAAGTGACGGAGGAGCAGATTCTCACACAGACGTTTAAGAATCCTTTTGGAAAGCTGAATGGCAACGAGACGTGTATCATTTCCATTAAAGATGTCAGCGGCAGCGCGTTGACATGTTATCGGCAGGTAAATGATTCGGATGTGCTTGTATTGTTGGAATTGGAAGATTACAGAGAGACCGTGAAAAATACGGTCCAGCAGATTCGACAGGACTTCTCCCAGATTTCCGCTGTTTTTTCTGTAAATTGTTTGTTCCGTTATCTGTTGTTTACGGAAAAGCACTACATGCAGGAATATTTGCAGGAAATGGGAACCTTGGGGAACCATGTGGGTCTTGTGGGATATGGGGAACATTATAATAATCAGTTCGTCAATCAGTCCATGACTTGTGTGGTATTTGAATAAAGGAGGAGAAGGAAATGCAGTTTAAGAGGAAAAAACAGCATGACATAGATACATATCCCATATTGCATGTAATGGGCAGTTTAAAAGAATACCAAAAAGATCTTGTGCAGAAGGAAGTGGACTCTCTGAATCAGCTTGGTATGGTGAACCGTTCTTTTAAAGGTGCGTTGGAAAAGTCGGATGACTTTCAGCAGACCTTGCAGGATTTTGAAGGAACTTTTTCAAATATCAGCCAGGCGTCCGGGCAGTTCGCATCCGTAAAGGGTGATATTGCTCAATCTGTGACTCAGGCGCAAGGCGAGGTGGAAGAACTCAAGAGCAGCGCCCTTCTGGTGGAAGAGCATTTTGCAGAAATGAAGAACACATTTCTTGCTTTTGAAGCGGCAGTGCATGAAATAAAAAGATGCACGAATAAGATTACTTCTATTGCAGAGCAGACCAACATTCTTGCGCTCAACGCATCCATTGAAGCGACGAAGGCAGGAGAACGAGGCAAAGGATTTTCTGTGGTGGCAAGGGAAGTGAAAAGTCTTGCCGATGAGGTGAAGAATCTTGTGGCAGCGGTGGAGGTAAGCGTTTCTGACGTGGAACGAGGCACTGGCAAGCTGCGCACGGATATGGAGACCTCACAGCAGGCATTGGGGCAAAGCCTTGAGAAAGTTGATGAAACGTATGAAATGTTTGACAAGATCACACAGGCTGCGGATGGTGCAACGGCTGTGCAGACAGAAATTTCTGGCGTTATAGATGATTCTAAGGCGGCTTTGATGACGGTCAATACCTTCTTTGATGAAATCAAGGATCAGTACGAGGAAGTTTTAAATCACATAAAATGTGCGAGTATGCTTGGCACGACAAAGAGCGCCATGTTTGAGGATGTAGATAACATGCTTTCTCAGATACCGCCGATGATAAAGGAGATTAAATAATAGCAGGTTGTCGAAAGATGCGGTGAAAAAAGGCTTTCAGCTACTTCACATCAGGAAGAATAATATTTATAATGTAACTGTTCAGGATCCTCTGGGATTTTGGGCAGTTATTTTCTTCTATAGGAAATTTAAAAAGGAGGACAGGCTTATGGAGAAATGGATAAGTATTTTACAGACACACAGTGAAGTCCTGACAGTAGCATCTATCGTGGTGATGGGATTAATTTTGGCAATTTCCCTGTCGAGGATTTTGAGACAGATAAAGAGGCTTAATCGCAGCCTGACGAGCATTACAAACAATATCCAGGCATATTTTGACGTAATTATGCAGGAAGAAGTACAGGAACAAGAACAAGCGCAGATGCAGGGAAAACAGCAGATGCATGAGAATGTGCAGAGCGAGCATACAGAAGGAGCGCCAACATCCGCAGACCTGGATGGTAAGAGAAAGGAGGAGGAAGAAGTATTTAATGCTGTATTGCAGGAGTATTTTTCTTGATGTTTTCCGTCTCTAAGGCTTTTTGGCATGTGCTTGTATTATTGACGAAACGTGGCAGATTTGCTACACTTATCCTGTAATTGGAAATCGTGACGATAATTAAATGGAAAAGGAGTGGAAATCATGGAAAAAGTAACGTTTGATTATGGAAAGAGCGCTGGTTTTATCAGCCAGGAAGAAGTTTCCTACATGGCAAAATTGGCGGAAGATGCCAAAGAGGTTCTTGTATCGAAGTCAGGTGCAGGAAATGATTTTTTGGGATGGCTGGATTTGCCGGTAGATTACGATAAAGAGGAGTTTGCGCGGATTAAAAAAGCGGCGGCGAAAATCCAGAGCGATTCCGAAGTGCTGGTTGTCATCGGAATTGGCGGTTCTTACCTGGGCGCGAGAGCAGCGATTGAATTTTTGAGACATGGGTTCTACAATAATGTATCAAAAGAAGTCCGCAAGGCGCCGGAAATTTATTATGCTGGAAACAGTATTAGCAGTGCGTATCTGGCGGGGTTGATTGAAGTAATCGGCGATCGTGATTTTTCTGTGAATGTTATCTCCAAATCTGGTACTACGACAGAGCCGGCAATTGCATTCCGCGTATTCAAGGAATTGCTGGAGAAGAAGTATGGCAAGGAAGCAGCAGCGAAGAGAATTTATGCAACGACAGATAAGGCAAGAGGAGCTTTGAAAAATCTGGCTTCGGAAGAAGGGTATGAGACTTTTGTTGTGCCAGATGACGTGGGTGGACGTTTCTCTGTGTTGACGGCTGTTGGATTACTTCCGATTGCTGCCAGTGGAGCAGATATTGATAAACTGATGGAAGGCGCAGCATCAGGGCGTAAGCTGGCATTGGACAAGCCTTTTGCGGAAAACGATGCCATGCAGTATGCGGCAGTGCGCAATATCCTGTTGCGCAAGGGCAAAGACGTTGAGGTGTTAGCAAATTATGAGCCGAGTCTTCATTATGTATCGGAGTGGTGGAAACAGCTTTACGGTGAGAGTGAGGGTAAGGATCAGAAGGGAATTTTCCCAGCGTCCGTAGATTTAACCACGGATCTTCATTCTATGGGACAATTTATCCAGGATGGTGCGCGTATCATGTTTGAGACGGTGTTGAATGTGGAGAAGTCCCGCAGTACCGTAGAGCTCAAGGAAGAAGCAGTAGATCTGGATGGATTGAATTACCTTGCAGGGAAAGATATGGACTTTGTCAACAAGAGTGCAATGAATGGAACGATTCTGGCGCACACTGACGGAAATGTACCAAATCTTATGGTAAAGATTCCTGAGCAGAATGAGTTCTATCTCGGAGAATTGTTCTATTTCTTTGAGTTTGCCTGTGGAATTAGCGGATACATCCTGGGAGTGAATCCTTTCAATCAGCCAGGTGTAGAGAGCTATAAGCGCAACATGTTTGCTTTACTTGGTAAGCCGGGATATGAAGCTGAGAGGGAAGAATTGTTGAAGAGGCTGTAGTTATCGTATGTTGTCGGTTTGCGAATAAGCCGTACGGTATGGTGCAAAAAAGGGCTGTTGCAGTAAGTAATAAATATACAATATAGAAGAAACACAGTTGATAGAACTGTTACGTATTGTATATTTTATCCTTACTGCGGCAGCCCTTTGCTAATGATATAGGAAAAATCGTTATATTGCTTTTATAATTGGAAAATATCTACATTTTCCTCAAGCGTATGTGCAATCTCTTGTAGCTTCGCAGCGTGATCGGAAAAATCTTGCATAATGTTGGCGACTTCGTTCACTGCGGCAGAAGTCTCTTCGGTGCTTGCCGCATTTTCTTCTGCGATGGCGGTAAGATTTTGTACGACGTCTACAATATTGCTGCGTGCAGAGTTAAGCTGGTTGGTGCGGTCTGCAATTTCATCTACACCTTGGATGGATTCGGAAATACCGCCCTGAACCTGGGAAAATACGGAACCGGTCTTACTGACGTTTTCACTTTGTCTTGTGATGATTTCTTTCACTTCTTCCATGGTATGAACAGCTTTTTGAGAATCTTCTAACAGTGTATAGATGATATCGTCAATCTGCCGTGCAGAATCGTTAGATTGTTCCGCGAGCTTTTGGATTTGCGAAGCAACAACAGCAAATCCGCGTCCTGCTTCTCCGGCGCGCGCCGCTTCAATGGAAGCGTTTAAGGATAGAAGGTTTGTCTCGTCCGCAATGGAGGAAATCAGACCGGTTGCCTCTTTGATTTTCAATGCCGATTCATTGGTTGTCAAAGTTTGGTTATAAATGATATCAATGGAATCAATGGCATGTCGGTTGACAGCGTCTAGTTCTGTCAATGCGCGACTTGCGGTGTCACTGGATTCTTTCATAGAATCCGCTGTGTTATGTAAGGATGTTACTTGTGAAGAGGTATCTTCTACCATGGTTCCCATAAGCAGAATATCTTGAGTTGCTTTTTGAGTCTCCGAAGCCTGGTTATTTGCACCGGTTGCAATTTCGCAAACGGCACGTTCTACGTTTTGTACCGTATTAGATGTTTCTGTTGCACGAGAACTCAAATGTTCGGAAGTCGTGTACAAAAGAGAACTCTGTTGTTTGATTTCTGTGACAACGTGAATCAGTGAGTTGCGCATAGTGGTAATAGCGCGCGCCATTACGCCAGTTTCATCTTTACGGTTGCTGATGTTAGCCAGGCGTTCGTCTTCCTGAAAATTCATGTCAGCCAGATTGCCAATTATGTCTGTGACAATCTGGAAGGGTTTAATCATCTTTGCCACAGATAAGTAACCAGTAATGGCAAGGATAATGGAAAGGGAGCAGCATATAAGCGCAGCGTTGCCCATGACGCGGTTTAGTGGGGCAAATATTTCAGATTCATCTGCACAGAGAACGATGGTGACGTTATATTTGTCGGTTACAAAGTAGGCTGCACGTTTGGCAACACCTTCATAGGTGTATCGCATTGTGCCCGGTTCCGGCGCACTCCCCGGTTCTGTCTTTTTTATTTCTTCCATGATATCAGCAATGGGTTTAATATCTGCTGGTTTTCCCAGCTTTTCTGGATTCGGGTGGTAGATGATATTTCCTTCTGCATTTATAACATAGATGTAACTCGAATCCATTCCTTGTAGTCCGGCTTCTCCAAAAGTGATAGCTAACCGTTCCCCGTTCATATTCATGGCTGAAACGGTAAGGTTCTGATTCAGTATATAACCATATGATGCGGTTAAATCACTCATGTAATGCTCTGTGATGGCTACAGTATTACGCCGTATACTAGGGATTGTTGTGCCCAACCCCATAAAAATCGTGAGGATAATGGAAAAAAGCAAAACAAAGGAAACTTTTGCTTTTATAGAAGAAAGCCTTTTGACTCTGTTTGAATGGAGTGTTTGTAATTTTTGTTTCGCCTGTTTTCTTTTTTGCGTTGTCTTTTTCACAAATATTTCTCCCTTCTAAAATAATTATTACAATAATATGATAAATAATTTTCCTTGCCATTTATTATAACAGGTTGAATAATTCTTTTCAATCTATATGGAAATTTAAGTTTCCCCACTTTGCACATAAAAGTGCTCTGGAAAGCTAGCTTTCCAGACACTTATTGTGCAAGACCTTTTGGTACTGAAAGATAGGTTATTACAAAAAATGGGGAGACTTAAAATATGGAAAAATATAGAAGAAATGCTAATGATGGCATTTTTTGTAAAATCATTTAAGAAGAAAAATGCTTGACAATTTACAAAATCTTTGCTATGGTGTAACAAGTTCGTAATAATTTTAATATTTTTGCATAAAATAACCTATAAAGTTTTAACATGTTATTTTATCTTTCAGGAGGTCAATATGAGATTCGATAAGAAGGTTATGGAAAGCGGAGTTGTTGCAGCATTTTCTCTGGTCTTGGCATTTTCAGCATTGCCGACGGTAGGAGGATCAACAGAGGCTGATTTAGATAGCCGGAAAGTAGAATTGATAGCAGAGACAGCGGGAAAGAGTTATAGAAATGTAGTTGCAACAAAAGTGAAAAAGCAATATGACGTAGTGGCATCTTCTGTGGAAGAAAAACAGGCGGAGGAATCTAAGCTGGAAGCAGTGGAGAAACAGGCGGAGGAATCTAAGCTGGAAGCAGTGGAGAAACAGGCGGAGGAATCTAAGCTGGAAGCAGTGGAAGAGAAACAGCCGGAAGAATCTAAGCTGGAAGCAGTGGAAGAGAAACAACCGGAAGAATCTAAGCTGGAAGCAGTGGAAGAGAAACAACCGGAAGAATCAGCGAAGGAAGAGAAGACAAACACGAAGAAAGAGAACGATACATCTGCCGAGGACAAGAAAGAAGAAGTCTCTCCTTGGGATGAGAAATTGATGCCGAAGGTAGAGGAATACCTAAATATTCGTACAGAAGCATCTGAGGAGGCAGAGCCGGCAGGGAAACTTCCGAAGGGGGCATCTGCGGAAATCGTAGAGAGTGGAGAAGAGTGGACGAAGATTAAGTCTGGCAGCGTAGAAGGATATGTGAAGAATGAGTTCTGCGTGACAGGACAGGAGGCAGAAACACTTGCCAACGAGCTTGGAACTACTTACGCAACAGCCGTTACAGGTGGTGTCCGTGTAAGAGAGACAGCCTCCGCAGAGGAAGGCGTGACAATCCTTGACGTTCTGGAAGAGGGCGGCAAGATTAAAGTTGATAAAGAAGCAGAAGCAGTTGATGGCTGGGTATGTGTGAAGGTTGACGATACAACCGGTTATGTCAGTGCAGAATATGTAAATGTAGAATTAGAGCTCGGCAAAGCCATTTCTATTGAGGAAGAGCGTGCAGCGATTGAAGCAGCAGAGGCAGAGAGAAGAGCACAGGAAGCGGCGCAGAGTCAGAGCCAGAGTGGTGGAACGCAGCAGAAAGCAGCGGTTGCAGCATCTTATGATGATGTTACACTGCTGGGCGCATTGATTCAGTGTGAGGCAGGAAGCGAGTGCTATGAAGGACAGCTTGCAGTAGGCGCAGTTGTTATGAACCGCGTTCGTGCAGGATATGCAGGAAGCATTTCTGGTGTTATCTACCAGAGCGGTCAGTTTACGCCGGCATTGAATGGAACGATGGCAGGTGTGCTTGCAAGCGGTGTCAGCGGAAGTTGCATACAGGCGGCACAACAGGCAATTAGCGGCGTTGATAATGTAAACGGAGCTACCAGTTTTCGTAGTGTATCTTCCGGAATGCAGGGAATCGTTATAGGAAACCATGTATTCTTCTAAATATCGTATACTGTGTGGGATAAATACCAGCCAGACTTTTCGTAAGAGAGGTCTGGCTAATTATTTTTTGTTGAGTTTTCCCTTTTTGTAAACTCCTGTAAAATCTAGGAAATTAAGTTAATATTGTAATCCATGGGGAAATATAGTAATATATCAACAAGGAGGCGAACTTTATGGAAGGAGTTTTCTGGTTATTTATTGTTATTGTAATGGCAGTCATTGAGATTATCACGCTCGGACTGACTACAATTTGGTTTGCAGGAGGAGCGCTGGTTGCCTTTATTGCAAGTCTGCTAGGAGCCGGAATTGTGGTACAGATTGTATTGTTTATTGCTGTATCTGTAGTGTTACTGGCAGTAACAAGGCCCTTGGCTGTGAAGTTTCTCAATAAAGATCGAGTGAAAACCAATGCGGAAAGTTTGATTGGGAAATTAGCGGTAGTAAAACAGGAGATTGACAACCTGAATGCCCGGGGTTTAGTCAGCGTAAATGGACAGGAGTGGACAGCGCGTGCTGTTGACGATAAGACGATCCCCCAGGATGCTACGGTAGAGATTGTAGAAATCAGCGGAGTAAAGCTTTTGGTAAAAGAAAGTGGGAAGTAAAGTTATTGTTTGGCATGTACATCTGTAAGATATATCAATTATCATGAAATGGAGGAAAACATATGACTGGAGGAATTGAATGTTTAATAGTAGTTGCATTTATCGTTTTGGTACTAATATTGTTGGCATCCTGTATCAAGATTGTGCCGCAGGCACATGCGCTTGTCATTGAACGTTTGGGAGCATACCAGGGAACTTGGGGCGTGGGGCTTCATTTTAAAGTGCCGTTTCTTGACCGTATAGCAAAACGTGTTATCTTAAAGGAACAGGTGGTGGATTTCGCGCCGCAGCCAGTTATCACCAAGGATAATGTAACCATGCGGATTGACACAGTGGTTTATTTTCAGATTACGGACCCTAAGCTGTTTGCATACGGGGTAGAGCGTCCAATTATGGCAATTGAGAATTTGACAGCGACAACGCTTCGTAATATTATCGGAGATTTGGAATTGGATGAGACGTTGACGTCGAGGGAGCTGATTAATACGAAGATGCGTGCTTCTTTGGATGTGGCAACGGACCCATGGGGAATTAAGGTGAATCGTGTGGAATTGAAGAATATCATTCCGCCGCAGCAGATTCAGGACGCCATGGAGAAACAAGCGAAGGCTGAGCGTGAGCGGCGTGCGGCTGTAACGCAGGCGGAAGGAGAGAAGACGGCAACGGTTCTTGTGGCAGAAGGTAAGAAGGAATCAGCGATTCTCGATGCAGAAGCGGAGAAGCAGGCGGCAATTCTGCGTGCAGAGGCTAAGAAGGAAGCGACTATGCGTGAGGCGGAAGGTCAGGCAGAAGCCATTTTGCGGGTTCAGCGAGCAAATGCAGATGGTTTGCGTTTCTTGAGAGAATCAGCGCCGGATCAAGCAGTCTTGCAGTTAAAGAGCTTAGAGGCATTTGCCAAAGCAGCGGATGGGCAGGCGACGAAGATTATTATCCCTTCTGATATACAGGGAGTGGCAGGGCTTACGAAGACTATTGCAGAGGTAGCAAAGGAGCTCTAATGTACAGAAACGGGCTGTCCAGTTATTTGACAGTCCGTTCGCATTTTATATGTTAGGAGAGGAAAACATGGATTTACAAGGAAGAAATTTTTTAAAGTTAAAGGATTTTACAGCGGAGGAAATTGAATATCTGATTGATCTTTCGGCAGAATTGAAGCAGAAGAAGAAACAGGGGATCGCACACGATAAGCTGAAAGGTAAGAATATTGTACTTATTTTTGAAAAAACAAGCACCCGGACACGCTGTTCTTTTGAGGTGGCGGCGCATGATCTGGGTATGCATGTCACATATCTTGACCCATCAGGGTCTCAGATTGGCAAAAAAGAGAGCATCCGCGATACTGCGCGTGTATTGGGCAGAATGTATGATGGCATTGAGTACCGAGGGTATGGACAGGAGATCGTGGAAGAACTTGCAGCTTATGCAGGCGTGCCGGTGTGGAATGGACTTACGAATGAATTCCATCCGACGCAGATGATTGCGGATATGTTGACGGTTAAGGAGAAATTCGGACGTCTGCGAGGCGTTAAATTTGTATACATGGGGGATGCCCGCTATAATATGGGAAATTCGCTGATGGTGACTTGTGCGAAGTTGGGTATGGATTTTGTGGCATGTACTAGTAAGGCATATTTTCCGGAGCAGGAATTGGTGGAGTATTGCCAGTCTGTTGCCAAGGAGACCGGGGCGACTGTAACTTTGACGGAAGATGTGCTGGAAGGAACAAAAGGCGCGGATGTAATTTATACAGACGTGTGGGTGTCCATGGGTGAGCCGGATGAAGTTTGGGCAGAACGTATCAAGGAGCTTATGCCTTATCAGGTGAATCGTAAGGTGATGGAGAATGCTGGAGAGTCGGCGATTTTCATGCATTGTCTTCCGGCCTTTCATGATTTAAAGACGACGATTGGCAAACAGATTTATGAGAAATTTGGTTTGAAAGAAATGGAAGTTACGGACGAAGTGTTTGAAAGTAACCAGTCCGTTGTATTTGACGAGGCAGAAAACAGGATGCATAGCATAAAGGCTGTGATGTATGCGACGCTTGGTTAGTATAGACGCATTTTACGTATGATGTTTAATCAGGGGGGACAATGATGAAGACGAAGATATTACAAGTTTTGAGACAGAATCAGGAAACATATGTATCGGGGCAGGAATTGTGTGAAAAATTTGGCGTGTCCCGCACTGCTGTTTGGAAAGCAATCAAGCAGTTGAAAGAGGCTGGTTATGAAATTAAGGCTGTTCAAAATAGAGGTTACCGTCTGATAACCGTGCCGGATATTTTATCACAAAGTGAGATTGTAAGCCAATTACATACGAAATGGCTGGGGCATAATATACGTTACTTTGAGGTGGTGGATTCTACAAATGCGCAGGCAAAGCGGATTGCAGAATCTACTGACCGCGCAGACTGGCATGGTACGGTAGTGGTGGCAGATACACAGACAGCAGGCAGGGGGCGCAGGGGACGAACATGGAGTTCCCCCTGTGGGACAGGCCTGTTTTTTTCCATTTTAATCAAGCCGGAGATAGAGCCGGGCAACGCTTCCATGCTGACATTAGTAAAAGGAATGGCGACTGTGAAGGGGATTGCGGAGGTAACAGGTATGCAGCCGCAGATTAAATGGCCGAATGATGTTGTGATAAATGGTAGGAAGATGGTAGGGATTCTTACAGAGATGAGTGCGCAGATTGATTATGTGAACCATATTGTAGTTGGTACCGGAATCAATGTGCATCAAGAAGAGTTCCCGGAAGAGATTGCACAGACAGCGACTTCCCTTAAATTGGAATTGCAAAGACAGGGAAAAGAGGAGCAGATTTCCAGAGCGCAGCTTTTGGGAGCTGTACTTACACATTTTGAGCGTTATTATGAAATCTTTCTCAAAACACAAGATTTGTCAGCTCTGATGGAAGAATATAACGATATGCTAGTAAATTGCGGGCGTTCTGTACGGGTGCTCGATCCTCTGGGAGAATATGAGGGTACAGCATTGGGAATAGACGAGAGAGGGCAACTTCTCGTAGAACGGGATGGAGAGATAAGTAAAATTTCCTCTGGCGAGGTGTCAGTACGCGGGGTTTACGGATATGTATAAGACTTACTGGTATAAAAGCGTGCGTTATGGCAGCGAATAACAGAGAGAAGGAGGCGGATATGGACCATGAGGATACCGTGTTGTGTGGTTCCAGTGCATATACGAAGAAGTATTATCTGAACGAAGCGTTTCAATCCCTGCCACAGGGGATTAAAGATGAGCTCAAGATTATGTGCGTGCTCTACACAGAAGACATTGGCGGGACATTGACGCTGGGATTTGACAGTGAGGGCAGTTTGCAGCTATGGGCCGCATGTGACGAGGGCGATTTATTGTATGACGACATCGGGAGTGTGCTGAAAATTAAGCAATTACAGAGAGATAAGCAAGAGTTATTTCAATCTTTGGAAATGTATTTTAAGGTATTTTTTCTGGGAGAAGATATAAGCGATGACGATTTGGAGGATTAAGGCATGTTAATGGTAGTGGACGTGGGAAATACAAATTTTACATTTGGAATCTTTGATGGGGAGCAATTGGAAGCGACATTCCGCATGACGACAAAGCTTCAGCGGACATCAGATGAGTATGGAGTCTGTATGCGAGATTTATTGGCGCACAATGGGATTTCCTATGAGAACATTAAGGATGTCATTATTGCCTCCGTAGTGCCCAATGTGATGCATTCGCTTTCCAGCGCTTTTATTAAATATTTTGGCATTCATCCGGTGGTGGTGGAGCCGGGAATTAAGACGGGAATCCGTATTGCTACGGAAAATCCCAGGCAGATAGGCGCGGACCGTATTGTGGATGCGGCGGCAGCTTATGAACTGTATGGCGGGCCGGTGTTTGTCATTGATTTTGGAACGGGGACGACTTACGATTTGGTGGATGAGACCGGAGCTTTCGTGTCGGGTGTGACGGCGCCGGGGATTCGCACTTCCGCTAAGGCATTGTGGGAAGACGCGGCTAAACTGCCGGAAATTGAGATTCGCAAGCCGAACAGTATTCTGGCGAAGGAGACGATCAGCAGTATGCAGGCGGGCTTGATTTATGGGCAGATCGGGCAGACGGAATATATTATTCGCCAGACCAAGAAGGAGACAGGCTATGATAATCTCAAGGTAGTGGCAACCGGAGGTTTAGGAACAATCATTGCCAGCGAGACGGACACCATAGACATTTACGACCCTACGCTGACCTTGCAAGGATTGAGGCTGATTTATAATAAGCAGAACCGTCAGAAATAGTTCGCAATAGAATCGGGAGAATTCGTACAATCTACTGGAAGTAATGAGCATAGAGAGAAGTAATAAAATTAGGAATGAAAGGGAAATGGAAACACTTAGAATCGGGAATGTACATCTGGAAAATAATTTGATTCTAGCGCCGATGGCAGGGGTATGTGACCTGCCATTTCGTGTGCTCTGTAAAGAACAGGGGGCAGGGCTTCTCTGTATGGAGATGGTGAGCGCTAAGGGTATTTATTACAATAATAAGAATACGGAAATTTTACTGACGACGGAACCGGGAGAACGTCCGGTTTCTTTACAGCTATTTGGGGCGGATGCGCATATTATGAGTGAGATGGCAAAGCGCATAGAGGAGCGCCCTTTTGATATTTTGGACATCAATATGGGCTGTCCCGTGCCGAAAGTCGTAAATAATGGAGAGGGTTCGGCGCTGATGAAACAGCCGAAATTGGTGTATGAGATTGTCTCTCACATTGTAAAGGCAATAAAGAAACCGGTGACTGTAAAAATACGCAAAGGTTTTGACGATGCTCATATCAATGCGGTGGAGATTGCCAAGATTGTAGAGGAGGCGGGTGCGGCTGCCGTGGCGGTTCATGGGCGAACCCGCGAACAATATTATTCTGGCAAAGCGGATTGGGATATTATTCGCCAGGTTAAGGAAGCAGTGTCTATTCCGGTAATTGGCAACGGAGACATTTTAACGGCAAAGGATGTGCAGAATATGAGGCAGCAAACGGGCTGCGACGGTTTTATGATTGGCAGGGGAGCGCAGGGCAACCCCTGGATTTTTGCGCAGATTCTGCACTACCTAAACACGGGAGAGCAATTGCCTAAGCCGGATATTCAGGAAGTTGCAGCGATGATTCTACGCCATGCAAGAGCCCAGATCGCTTATAAAGGCGAAGTCATGGGGATCCGGGAAATGCGCAAACATGCGGCCTGGTATACCAGCGGCTATAAAAATTCAGCGAAACTTCGGGGCAAAATCAATGAAGTGGAGACATATGCGCAGTTGGAAGAATTGTTTGCGCAAACGCTTCATGGCCAGATGGATTTAGAATAGTTGCATGGAATCGTGATGGTAAGCGGAATAACCTGTTTTGCGCCTTCATATATTGAAGAAACAGTATTTGCCGGGGTGGATTATGAGGAGGTTGCAAGAGAGGAAGCAGGAAGATTGCGGTAGTCGTTTCCAGGAATTTTGGCGGCGGCTTTTGGTGTGGATTTTTGGCAGAAAGTCAAGTTCGCAGGCGGACAATCCACCGCAGGAGGAAGAAGAATTTCCTAGGGAAAACCCTTATCTTCATAAATTTCTAGTTATTTTACAGCAGATTCTGGAGCGTCACCGTATATCTTACCGGGAGTTTTGCCCATTGCTCGTTGATACGGACATGCCGCCGGAATCTCTGTTGGAGGAAGACCAGGTGGAGGTGATGCTCGAGCAGATTTCAGAGGATTTAAATTTTTTAAGGATTGTTACGGACCGTCCTGCATATTTTACCGATTATATTCAAAGAATGTATGAGGATAGCGGTTTGGTTGTGCAGATTTCTTCTAAGGAGGAAGAATTGCCGGCGGATTTTAACGTGATATTAGATATGGAGCATAAAGGCGATTGTCCCTTAAAATGCGCCAGAGAAGACATGCTCTATATTCCCGTGTATAAGCGGGCGTGGACTGCCGCTGAAAGTGTGGATAATCTTGACATTTCCGTGCCTATCGGTTATAATACTGTGATTGTTAAGGGAGTATTATAAACTTTTTATAATAGTACTGACAATGTAGTTTAGGAAGGTGTAGTATAATGGAAAAGAAAAATTTATTGACTTATGAAGGTTTGCAGAAATTAGAGACAGAATTGCACGATCTCAAAGTGGTAAAGAGGAAAGAGGTTTCCCAGAAAATCAAGGAAGCCAGGGAGCAGGGGGATCTTTCCGAAAATGCAGAGTATGATGCCGCGAAGGACGAGCAGCGCGATATAGAAGCCAGAATCGAAGAGATTGAGAAAATTCTCAAAAATGCTGAGGTTGTAGTGGAAGACGAGGTAGACCTTGATAAAATCAATGTGGGATGCAAGGTCAAAATCTTGGATTGCGAGTTTGATGAGGAATTAGAATATAAGATTGTCGGTTCCACCGAGGCAAGCAGCCTCCAGGGGAAGATTTCAAATGAATCTCCGGTAGGGAAAGCCCTGATTGGAGCGAAAGTCGGAGATACAGTAACTATAGAGACACAGGCAGGCGTTATGGAATACAAAGTATTGGGAATCCAGCGTTCCAATTAGGAGGAAGAGAAGATGGCACAGAACAATCAGTCACCGGGACAAGACCTGAACCAGTTGTTGAAAATCCGTCATGACAAATTGGCGGATTTACAGAGTAACGGTAAGGATCCGTTTCAGATTACGAAATATGAGGTAACAAAACATAGCCAGGAGATTAAGGATCATTATGGCGAGTTGGAGGGCCAGACGGTCAGCGTTGCCGGCAGAATGATGTTCAAACGTGTGATGGGAAAAGCTTCTTTCTGTAATATTCAGGATTTGCAGGGAGATATCCAGGTATATGTGGCAAGGGACAGCGTTGGCGAGGACAGTTACAAGGATTTCAAGAAATATGACGTGGGCGATATCCTGGGAATCAAGGGAGAGGTATTTACCACTAAGACAGGGGAAATTTCTGTCCATGCCCAGGAAGTGACGCTGTTATCTAAGAGTTTGCAGATTCTACCGGAGAAATATCACGGACTTACCGATACGGACATGAGATACCGCCAGCGGTATGTGGATTTGATTATGAACGCGGAGGTAAAGGACACCTTTATCAAGCGTTCCAAGGTGTTAAGCAGTATTCGCCGTTTCCTGGATGGACAGGGATTCATGGAGGTGGAGACGCCGATGCTTGTGAGCAATGCGGGCGGTGCGGCAGCGCGGCCGTTTGAGACGCATTTCAATGCCTTGGATGAGGATTTGAAGCTGCGCATTTCTCTGGAACTTTACTTAAAGAGGTTGATTGTGGGAGGCTTGGAGCGTGTCTATGAGATTGGGCGCGTGTTCCGCAATGAGGGGCTTGATACCCGTCATAACCCGGAATTTACCTTGATGGAATTATATCAGGCATACACAGATTATCATGGCATGATGGATTTGACGGAGAATCTGTACCGCTATGTGGCAAAAGAGGTGACAGGTTCCGAGATTATCACATATGGCGAGCATGAGATGGATTTGTCTAAGCCTTTTGAGCGCATTACGATGGTGGACGCCGTGAAGAAATATGCCAATGTGGACTTTAACGAGATTAAGACTACGGAAGAGGCCAGGAAACTGGCGGACGAGCATCATATCGAATATGAGGACAGGCATCAGAAGGGCGATATCCTTAATCTGTTCTTTGAGGAGTTTGTAGAGGATCATTTAATACAGCCGACGTTTGTTATGGATCATCCGATTGAGATTTCTCCGTTGACGAAGAAGAAACCGGAGAACCCCGAATATGTGGAGCGTTTTGAATTTTTCATGAATGGATGGGAGATGGCGAATGCTT
>CANOFW010000005.1 GCA_947565425.1 uncultured Lachnospiraceae bacterium | reverse complement strand
CCTCTTTCGAGGCTGCGCTCTTCTCCGGCTCTGTGGCTTCCTCTTTCGAGGCTGCGCTCTTCTCCGGCTCTGTGGCTTCCTCTTTCGAGGCTGCACTTTCCCCCGGCTCTGCCCTCTCCTCCTCAGATTCTACACTTTTTTCCGGCTCTGCGCTTTCCTTCTTAGAGGATGGACTTTCCGATTCCAGGAACTCATCCTCTGCTTGGAATTCGGCATTCTCACGCGAATAGCGTTCAAGAATCGTTTCCTTGCTGCCTGTCACCTCCGGGTCTGCTTGAACAAATTCATAATCCTCGCCGTACAATGCCATAAGGTCTATGGCATGTACTTCAACTGACGCCTCGCCGCTCAAATCTCCCTCGCGGTAGATAGGAACAGAATATACGGCTTCCTTCTCTGGCAACGACGCCGCCGCGCTTCCAAAATAGACAAGGTTTCCATCAGGAAGCTTATCCGCTGCAAGCCTTGACGCTTCAAGCGGGATTACCCTCTCCTCTGCCTTTGCCGTAACTGCTGGCGCTGAAGTTTCCGTAAAAATCATGCACAACGCCAACAAGCCACTTAGCAGTCGTCTCCGTTTTTTCATCTCTCATGTACCTCCTGCCATTGATAATTTTGCAATATCAAAAACTAATATACAAAATTATAAATAACAATCCGTACTTCGCCTAGTAGCCTGGGACAGATTGCACTTTTTGCGGGATGCTTTCTAAGAAAAAGATTTTGCGCAATATTTTTTACAATAACATCCTATTCCAACCCTTCAAAGATTTCACTCAGCGTCATTTTGATGTTGGGAAACGCTCGCAAACAAATCTCCGCCTCGGCATTATAATCCTCTTCTTCTGCATCGTCCTGCAAAATGTAGCTCTGTTCTAAAATATACCTTCCGTCTTCCAGATAATAGATCTCCACGGATTTCCCCTGCGGAAAAACAATCCAGTACTCTTGTACACCCGCCTTTTCATAAATATTTTTTTTCTCTCTTTTGTCACGCATTGCCGTGGAAGGGCTTAACGTCTCCGCAATAAATTTAGGCGTCCCGCTGTAGGAACCGCCTTTTAAATGCTTGCGGTCGCAGATCACCATGATATCCGGGCAGAGGTAATCGTCATTTTCCTCCGGATGGTATTTAAAATCCAGGTTTTCTATAGACACTAGGCATATGCTGTCTTTTAACCCCTGCCTAATGGCGGAGTAGATATTTCCATTAATGATGCCATGCTGATAATTTGGCGAGGGGGACATATCATGGACCACTCCGTCTATTTTCTCATCTCTCCAATGTTCTCCTAATGCTAAACCCATAATGCCACGTCCTTTCCACTTATAGCATTGCGCCTTAACCGTTTTTAAACATCATATCATACCGAAAAATAAAGGGCAAGAAAAAGACAGCACCCAAACGCTCGGATGCCGCCCCTGTTTTTTATGCTATATATTTAATGATTACTTTGTCGCGCTATCGTCCTGCGCCCCGTCTGCCGGCGCATTGCCGTCCTGCGCGTTTGTGTCCGCAGCGTTCTCACTGCCGGCTTCCCCGGCTGCACCCGTTTCACCGTTTTCTGCGGCTCCATTGTCTGCGCCTGTGTCCGCATTTCCCTGAATCGGCGTGATGACAATGTTCTGCGCTTCCACATTCGTCTTACGTTTGACAATGTCTTCTATCTGCGCGCGTTTTGCATCGGTAACTTCCCCCATATTCAGTACTACGTCCGCATTGCCATCTGTGATGCTCACCACCACATCCGTAAACCCTTTGGCTTCTAAAAGCATTTCGGCAGCCGCCTCGCGCTCTGCAATGTCCGTCATGGCAACCATGGCGTTTACTGCATCCTGCTTCTGCTCTTCCGTGATGTTCACATTGTTAATCAGTTCCAACAAAGACGCCTTGTTCTGAGAGCGAATCTGCTCACGGTTCAGCTTTACTTCAGATACAAAATTAACATTGTTTATACTACTGCTGGTAAGAACCGCTTCTCCCGGATTTTCCGCATCTGCGTTCTGGCTATTAGCAATCTGCTCCCCGGTCTGCACGCCCAACGCCTCTGTGCCTGTCTCCGCGCTCTCTTCCGTATCTGTAAAAATGTCTTCCGCATTATACATATCCTCATCGGAAATGTCATATGTACCCTCGTTTGTGTCCGCACTTGCCTCCTGTGCCAGATCACTGTCACTACGGCTTCCCGTATATTGCAAATAGCCTGCAACGGCAATCATAAGAGCCAAAGCCGTAATGATAATCTGGTTTTTCTTGAAAACTTTTTTCAAAATGATGCCCTCCTGTCAATTCATCTTAACTACCTTAATTTTATGTACTTCCACTGGAAATAATGCTAAAACTGCATCAGAAATATTTTTTGCTACCTGAGAATTTCCACCTCCCTCCGCCACCACCAAAACGCCTTCTACGCAGGGCGCCACTTCCTTGGCCACAAAAGGCTCTCCATTACTTCCGCTGGAGTAAACCGTCTCCTCCTGGGACTGATGCTGCGTATTAGTCCGCGTGGTCTCCCCGCTTCCCTCCTGTGTGTTCTGGCTATTTCTACTCGTGTCCTTCTCCACCAACTGTTCGCCCTCGTCCTTGAGGGTAATCATAACCTCTACTTTGCCGACCCCCTCCATATCCCCCAAAATCTCTTTTAATCTGCGCTCCATTCGTTTTGCATAGTCCCCCATGCCCTCATCAATACTCTGTTCCGCCTCTTGTTGCTGCCCCTGCCCTTCTTTGGTATCCGCCCGTTTTTCCACCGGAATCGCAATCACCAACAACAAAATACCCGCCAGTCCGCCAATCAAAAGTTGATTTCTGGGTATCTTTTTCAGCTTGCCCAAAGAAAATTTTTCTTTCTTCATCTTCCTCTCTCCTCACAATACCACAATACTGACCTGTCCCTCATTTAACCTATAGTACTCCATTAAATCCTGCCGCAGTTTATGTACCTGCGGATATTGCATTCCGACTTCTGCCAAAGCCGCCTCCTGGTCAAATATACTGTCATCCTCCTTTTGTATCGCCACCGCAAGCTCAATAGATTGCACCTCGTACTCCTCTGTTAGATGCACCTTTACTTCCTGCGCCGTAAGCTGCTTTTCCTGCGCCATACGGCTCACATCCATCTCCAATGCGCGCTCATATTCCCTCAGATAAATTTCCTTCTGCGTCGTCTCAAGATGTTCCGTGTCCAGCTTATGATTATCCAAATCCTGAAAGAATTCTGCCTGGCTGATTTTCTCCCGCAAGGCTTCCTCATCCCCCAACAGGGAGAGTACTGGGGAGACCACCAGAATCGTCAGAAGCATGCCGGAAAAAAAACGCACATATTTGCGATAGCCCTGCCTGGGTAGAAGATGCAGCACAACCGTCAGCAATAAATAAAAACATACCAGATTTTTTACCCAGGTAAAAATATAGCTCATACTTACTCCTTTCAGTGATTAAACGTTGTCGCCGCCGTAACCATCGCAATTGTCACCAAAAACATCACAGTTGTCGTCACTACAACTTTGCATAACAGATTTCCACCCTCACCAGTGCCGGCGATACAACCGATCATCCGTTTGTCCGCGATTGGCTGCATCATTGCCGCCAGCAGCTTATACAAAAAAGCCATCACCCATATTTTGAGCAAGGGGCCCGCACACAATATTAACAGCACGACTACCGCCGCCATGCCAATACCATTCTTGATGATGATTCCAGATCCTACCATAATCTCTGTCACCGCATTGATGGAAGTGCCAAGCCCTGGCATCATTCCCGCTGTTTTGGCGATCATACCGGATTTAAAGGTATCAATAACCGGCGTCAGCAGGTTCTGCACTACATTGATGCCAATTACAATCGTGAAAAGAAATTTGATGATCCATAAAATCCCTGATTTGATGAGCGATGTCATGCGAGAGAGCATTTCCTCTCCGGTTAGGTAATTCATCAATTCCAATACTACATAAATTTGCACGCCTGGGATAACTAGATACTGCATCACCCACTCCATACCGTAAATCAGCAAAAAAGTTAAATCATAAAAACCTGCTGCTGTCGTAATCTGGCCTGAAAATACCATACTTGCCGTAAATGTGGGAATCATCACCTTCAAAAATGTGATTACCCGAGAAATTGCCGTCACAGACACATCCCGAAGGACGAAAAAGGAATTCATCAACAACACTAACAGCACGACATATACCATATAAAAACTAATTTCTGTCACCGAAGGGTTTTCAAACACATTGGCAAAATTATAAAGAATCGCAAACACGATACATAAAATTACAATACGAATCAGCGTTCCCCTAAATTCCTGCACTTCCGAAAATATGGCGGAAAAGATTTCTTCCAACAGCCATTTCTTATCAATCTCTTCCCCGTCTAGCATCCTCTGTACCAATTCTTTAAAATCCAACTCCGCTGTACCCGCCTGTTGACTCAGCATCTTATCAATATCAGAAAAATCCAACTCCTGCATATAACTGTCTATGCTCTCTTCCATCTTCTGAGCAGCTATCTCCTCTGAAAGCCCTATTGCATCTTCTTTTCCAACCGCTGCATCTTCTATATGTGCATCCAATCCCAACTCGTCTTCGTTCCAGACAACATTTTCTTCTGCACGCTCAGCAGCCTTGACCGTTCCCGTTGCTGCAAGCAGACAGAGTATTGATGTCGCCGCAAACGTGAAAATTCCTGCACTTATCGCATATCTCCAGATTTTTTTTACCTTCATGATTCTTCCCTTTCCAGGAATCTTATGACATCGTTTCGCAGTTTCATTCATCTTCAAGCACTCCGGCACATGTAATCTCCGGCGAAATTATACCAGAAATTCCCCGATAGTCTCTAACAGCACCAGAATTACTGGCATACTGATTGCCAATATCGAGAGCTTACCAAACATTTCAATCTGCCCTGCCACCGCCTGATAACCCGCGTCCTTACATAGATTTGCTGAAAATTCCGATACATAAGTAATACCAATCATTTTAATAAGAATTTCTATGTAACTGGTGTCTAGATTTACATATTCCTGCATACGGTTGATGACGGAAATAACCAGTTGCAGCTTGGACATAATAAAATAAAAAATGCACAGAGACACCCCCAGCGTCACAAAAAGCTCGTACTCTTTTTTATTGCTCTTGAGCATAATCGCCAGCAATGCGCCCACGATCCCCAAAATGGCAATTTTAATAATATCCATGAATCCCTCCGTCACAATGCAAACAGGTTCCTCATTGTCTCAAACAGCTCATAGACGTACGGCACAATCCAAAACAGTACAATCAAAAGGCCGGCAAGGCTCGTCAAAAAAGCATGTTCTTCCCGCCCGCTGTGTTTTAATACCTGGCTTAATACCGTAACAAGAATCCCCACGGCTGCAATCTTAAAAATTAAACTTATACTCATAACTTCCTCCGCATTCATCCATTGCTTTGCTGTGCTTGTTATACAAGAAGAATAATCAAAAACAAGCCGCACATCACGCTCAAAACTCCGGACAGCTTCTTTCTATCCTGCAATTCTCTCTGCGCCTTCTCAATCAGAGCCTCCGTCTGTCCGATATACAGTTCCAGGTTTTTTAACTGCATCTGCCTGTCCAGATAACCGAAATTCTCCCCGACACGCTTCAAAATCCCGCGTTCCTCTTCATCAAACAGAAAATGGTCCGCCTCCTGCTCCACCAAACCGCACCAAAAACTTCCTATCCCCTCCTCATTTTCATCCAGCTCTACCGCCGCTTTTTGCAAAAAGGAACAAAATGGCTCCTTGCCCTGGGACGCAATCTGCAAAAATGCCTCCTTCAGCGGCGTTCTGGTATAGGAAATCTCCCCATACAACATAAGAAACATTTCCTTCATGCCTACCAATTGTCTCACATGCTCTCCCAGTTCCTGCTGTACCCTCCATCCATACAATACGGATGATAGGATGATTAAAATACTTCCCGCTACTTTCAACATAACTTTTGCATCCCTCCATCGTACACGGAAAATTTACGTTCCCCACATTCCGTCAGCATCAGAAATACAAACCTTCCAAAAAACCCTTTTTCCAGCCAGTCAGACAGATACACTTTCTCCCGCAATTCAAAGACGTCTCTGGCATGCATGGTGCCAATAATCCGACAGCCACAGTGCAACGCCTCCTCCACTGCCAGATAATCCTCCTTGCTCCCAAGCTCATCTACCGCCAAAATCTGCGGCGACATGCTGCGCAATAGAAGACGCATCCCCTCTGCTTTCGGACAGTTATCGAGCACATCTGTGCGATTCCCCAAATCATTCTGGGGAACGCCAAAGTAACTGGCGGCAAGCTCACTGCGCTCATCCACAACGCCCACCTTCTTCCCCGGGAGTATGCTGTTTCCCTCTGAGAGCAGACGAATACAATCGCGCAGCATCGTTGTCTTACCCAATCCCGGAGGCGACAATAATAACGTATTATAAATATTGTCTCCATCTGTCAGCCATGGAAGCAGCTTTGTAGCGCACCCTTTCTTCTGCCTTGCCACACGGATATTGATACAGCTAATATTGCGAAAGGAAAGAATCTTTCCCTGCTCGCAGACAGTGCGTCCGGCAACACCTATGCGATGACCGCCCTGAATCGTAAAAAAGCCATTTCTCATTTCTTCCTCCAGCGCATACATGGAATAACGGCTCATCCTTGACAGCGTTTCCTTCATGTCTTCTTCCTGCCAGATATAACTCGCCTCTTCGTCGTTCTGCCAGGCAATCTCTTTCTGATTCCAGAAATATTCTCTGCCTTTTGCCAATGCCATCACCGGGCGACCAATGCGCAGCCGAATTTCTTCCGGCTCCAGCCCCCGTGCAAACCCCGCCCGGCATAACGGACGCAAAGCGCTGGGAAATACGCTCACAATTTCTTCCATAGGCTGTCCCTCCTCACAGCTTGTATCTGTTTTCAAATATATGAGGACAAGAATAGAATTATGACTATAACCAACACACGCAAAAATACTTTTCACGCATACATTCCGGCACACAAAAAGACAGGGCTTTCGCAATAATCTGGAAACATACAACAGCCTTACCACTGTAAATATCTGAGAATTGTATGTCTCATTTTAATGCGAAAGCCCCGCCTTAAATGATAATTTTTACTTGTAACTATTTCAATTATTTAATCTTAACTGTCTTCGCCTGCCCTTTGGACCTAAGAGTCTTTTTATATGCTTTCAGCTTCTTCTTGGGTACTTTGATAACAGCTTTCTTAGAAATACCCTTAAATGCATTCTTACCTACCTTCTTCAGAACAGAAGATTTGATGGTGATTTTCTTCAAATTCTTGCAGTTATAGAATGCCTTGGAGCCAATCGTCTTCACCTTAGAGCCGATGGTCGCGCTCGCAGCCTTTTTACAGTCCTTAAACGCACTGCTGCCAATAGCTGTAACGGCAAAGTTCTTACCGCCAATCTTCACGCTTGCCGCAACGGTGATTTTCTTGAGCTTGCTCTTTGTAGACTTACTCTTCACACCCGTCAACGTAACCGTACCTTTGCCTTTGGTATTGGCATTGGTAATCTTATACTTATAATTTCCAACCGTATAAGAAGAATTCTTTTTCACGGTGATGGAGAAACTTGTGCTCTTAGTTCCTTTATAACTTCCCTTACCGGTAATCGTTACCTTTGCCGTACCAATCTTCGTGTTGTTACTGTATGCCACCGTATAGTCCTTATTCAGCCTCAAAGCATTGCCATTGTAGGTTACTCTTACGGCAGGCTTTATCGCCTTTCCGGTATACTTCTGTGCGGCAATCTTGCTGATGGAAGCTTTGGAAATATCAATAACTGTCGGCTGTGGCCCAGGCCCCGGACCTGGCCCCGGATCTACCGTTGATAAGTCCTCATACGCAATCTCCGCATCCAACAGTACATTATAATTGGTTACTGCTGCTTTCTGAACCATCGACAATGCATCATATGCCTTACGCGCATCGTCAATCAGCTTCTTGCTGGCAGCCGTCGCCTGTACGGTGCCAATCTTATTAATCAGGTCCACTACCGGTTTAGCTGCGTCTGTGGTAACCTTTTTATAATTCTCCTCCGCCGTTGTCAGCACACTATAATTTGTTACCATCGCTTTCAATTCATCTGACAAGGATTCATACGCCACACGTGCGTCATAAATCAGTTTTCGGCTGGCAAGCGTTCCCTCAACTGTGCCAATCTTATTAATCATGCTGACAACATTATTGGCAACGCCATTCTTATCCAGCATGACCTTCCAGCGGTAAACGCCAATACCATGCGTGTCATTATTTTCCCGCTTCAACGTCATCTGCAAACGGATAGCTTTTGTCGTAATCTCATCAATGTCAATCACATTATACTGATTCAATTTATTGACGTCTGCATAATCCTGCTTCATGGCTGCCTCTTTCCACTCGCCATTGGCATCCTTATACTCAATCTTTAAAGTTCCCGGCTCCTGGCTCCAGTAATTGTTATACCAGTAAATTTGCATCTGTTTGGTAGTAATCTCTTTATCCCATTCATACATCAGCCAGTGAGGCGTATCATCTTTCTCTATGGTTCCATAATTGGTCCAGCCGCCGCCGTCACCCGCGCTGGAAGAACTGGTCGGCTCAAAAGATGTGTCGTGGACGCCTTCAATATTGGCTCCGTGGTAACTACTCTCCGCACTTATCTTAGCGTCCGGGCCGGCATCATCTGCCGTGCCTGATATAACCACTTCCTGTGCCTTATCTGCCATCGTCCAAATTAACATCTTAGAAGAGTTCTTATCCACTTCTCCCGGCACATAATCTGCGTCATCTCCGCGGTTATTCCATGCATAATAGGGAACCGCCTGAATCTTAATCGGCAAAAGCTCGCCATACATGCTATATTTTGCATCTCCCGTAATCTCTACTACACCTTTGAGCAAATCCTTATTATAAGTTGCTTTCAATCTTGCATTTCTTGGGATGACAATCTTTAAGGGATCAAAATTCTCAATTTCAGGATTTAACTGTGCATTTCCTGCTTTCTCCAGAGAATAAACAATCGGTCCCCGCTGCAATGCAACCCTGTCTTTGTTCGTAACAACATTCGGGTCTGCCTCTGTCTTTCTGATTTCCATCGGAATATCAATGGTAACTACGTCGCCCTTCTTCCATGTCCTGCCAACCGTTGCATAACCTTTGTCCACTGCTGCATTAACGGCAGTTCCATTGACCTTAATCGTAACATTCTTGTTCGTCTGCTCCTGTACCCAGCCTGGAATACGCAGTTTCAAATTAAATGCTTTCTCCTGCTGTGGATTCACCGTAAGCTTGACTGCCCCGTCCCAAGGATAATCCGTTTCCTGTACAAATGTTACCGGCACGCCGTCTACACTTGTATTTCCGTTGCTTCCCACATACATATTTACAAATACATTATCGTTATGTACGGTATACATATAACCGCCCAAAGCAGCGATTGTACGCATCAGGTTCGGCGGGCAGCATGCACACTCAAACCACTGATTACGCCAGTTTCCACTCTTTGCTTCCAACAAGGTGCTGTAATAGAAACGATTTCCATCCAAGTTTGTTCCTACCAGGATTGCGTTATACAATGCCTTCTCCACACTGTCTGCATACTTGCCGTCCTCATACAAGAGATTCATTCTCTGGTTCCAGTTCGCCATGGAAATCGCTGCACAGATCTCGCAGTAGGACTGGTCGTTTGGCAATACATAATCATCGCCAAATCCTTCCGAATCACTGCTGGGAGCCGTAGTACCGATACCGCCTGTAATATAGGTCTTCTTATAAGTAACAGAATCCCAGATTGCATCCAGGCTCTTTAAGTATGCCTGCCTATCCGTATCATTTTCCGCTAAAGTTGTCGCTACATCGGTAACGCCTGCATAGAAATAACCTGCACGCACCGAATGGCCTTTTGCATTGGTCTCTTCTACAAATTTTGTCCTATCCTGAGAATACGTATCTCCGTAGTAACCGCTGTCACGCTGGCTGCTGCCTTCGCCTCGTCTGTCGACAAAGGTTTTTGCCATATCATAATAACTCTGTCCTGCACCTTCGCCTTCGTATTCCTCCGCAAGCTTGCCGAATTTTACGAGCGCAAGCTCAATCTCTTCATGCCCAGGCACCTCATGACGGGTTCCGTTCTTATTAAACAATGTAACAATCTCATCTGCAAAACGCTTGCCTGCCACATAGAGCCTGTAATCCGGCTGTCCAATTCCTTCCCGGTAACGCGTGTAAGCAACTACGCCCTCCAGGAAATGGCCGGCATTGTACATCTCATGATTAGAAAAATTCTTCCAACGATGCGTACCCGCTGACTCTCCACCCGCATAAGTCGTGCTGCGCAGGGTGAAGAATGTGTCAATATAGCCGTCTGCATACTGCACCTGCTCAATTTTACGAATCCAACTGTCTAATTTATCCTGAAGTTTCTTCCTCTGCGCCTCAATCTCTTCTCCCGTTTCATTCTGGGTTGCTGAGAGCGTATAGGAAATCGCCTCAATACTCTTATAGATATCAGAATCCTGGAACACATACCCTTTGAACTCCCCATACTCTTCTCCATTCAACTTCTTGATGGCATTGTCAAAGTTGGGTTCCCCGCCCTTCGGCTGGCTAATCTCATAAATTGCCTTATCCAAAGAGGCAAACGCATTCGTCTCCTGCTTGGGCGCCCAGAATGCATCGTTAAGCTGAACATTTTCAAAGGTTACGGAACGGTTAGATTCAGCCGCAGCCGCCGGCTTCTTCACGGTAATCTTCGCTGTTGCCGGATATTCCCTCCCTTCGTGTGTAGCTTTACCGGTCACGGTAAATGTACTACCCACCTTATCCGTACCGTAATCGGCTGCATTCACTGCATCCCACGTCACCGGAATCAATTTAGAGTTAAAGGTTTCTCCAAGATCCACGTTATTGTTCGCTGTCTTCAGAGATGGCGTCGGATCATCAAATACAAGACCCTTAGCGACTACCGAATCTGGAAGGATTGGTGCAACTCCCGCTGCGGTTGCCGTCTCATAAGGCACGATTTCTTCTATACCTTCTACATGAATTGGCTGTTCTTTTTCCTTACTCACACCGTCCTTGGTCACTTTAAGCTTCAATGTGGCATCGCCCGCTTTCAAGCCCTTTACGGTGACTTTCGCACTGTTTGACGCACCCTGAATCACTGCCACATCCGCCGGAGAAACAGACCACTCAAAAGTTGCTCCCTCTGCTACGGAAGCCGGCACTGTCTTCCCAGTGTATTCCTTCACTACGTCAACACCCATACTGCTGCCGCCTTCAATCTCCACGCCTCTGAGCACAATTGCCTGTCCCTGTCCTTGCATTACCTTCCAGCGATAGATACCCATTGCCGCCGCGCCCTCGCGAACGGTCATCAGAAGGCGGATAGATTTCGCCGTAATTGTATTGATATTGATAATGTTATATGCATTCAGTTCCTGCGCGTCCGCGTAGTCCGTAACCATCGTGGCATCCGTCCACGCTTCGCTATCAGCGTTTCGATACTGAATCTTTAAAGTTGCTGGAACCCTCGTATCCCCTCCATCGTCATACCAGTACACCTGCATCTGCTGCGTTGTAACGGCGTCTTCCCAGTCATACTGCACCCAATGCTCGCTTCCTGCTTCCTGCTGCCAATTGCCCCAGCCCTTTTGTGTTCCTCCGTTAGAGACTGTAGGCTCCCATTCCGTATTGATTCCCTCGAGCTTTTCCCAGCTTGACGTATAATCGGACGATACCGCTGCTGTCAAAGCCAAATCATCTGCCGCGTCCTGTGCGTCCGCAAGTTGCTCTGCCTGTGGCTTTGCAGCGATTTCTTCCGCCTGTAACGACGTTGCCGGCACAAGAGAGAAAACCATTGCCACACTGAGCGCTAAAGCTAATAATTTTCGTTTCATTCCCGTTCCTCCTTCATAATATATTAATACATAGTTTTATTATGAAACAGAATATTGCACAAAAAAAGTATATTTTTTTCTAGTTATAGCAATATTTTAAACAAAAATAATTATAATTTACGAGTACGCATATTACTTTTTCTTAAAGCTCCTGGGAATGCACATATTATTTTTATCTTATAGGAAAACCACTCACGCTTTAGCGTAACAAGCTGTTTCCTAGTTAAGATAAAAAAATCCCACATGTTCTGATTATTACTCAAAACATGCGGGATTTTTTCACACAATTAATTATATTTACGTTTTCTGGCTGCTTCGGATTTCTTCTTACGTCTCACGCTCGGCTTTTCGTAATGCTCTCTCTTACGAATCTCCTGCTGAATCCCTGCCTTCGCACAGTTTCGTTTGAATCTGCGTAAAGCACTATCCAAAGTTTCGTTTTCTTTAACGATCACATTTGACATACTCTCACACCTAACCTCCCTCCAGTTGCGTATTGTGCATATTCAACTGTTTGGGTCATATTTTATTGCACTATCATTTATTATAGCAGATTTTCTCTGTAAGTCAACTACTTTTGTTGGAAAATTTTACAACAGTTCAGCTACGCACCGGCTGTACAAATCCCATAAGTAAAACAGTTATTTTACCTGCCCCTGCAACGCTGTTCTTGCCTCCGCTATAGCATCGGCAATTCCTGCCGGATTCTTACCACCTGCCTGCGCCATATTCGGACGTCCGCCACCGCCGCCGCCGACTTTGCCGGCAATCGCCTTAATCAAATTCCCTGCGTGCGCACCCTTATCCATGGTGCCCTGCGTTGCCATAGCAACCAGACTCACTTTACCGTCATTCTCGGAGGCGAGTACAACTACGCCCTCTCCCAGCTTGTCCTTGAGCTGGTCGCCCAAATCGCGCAGCCCGTTCATGTCCACGTTCGGCACGCTTGCCGCCAAAAGTTTCACGCCGGAAACTTCACATACCTGATCCATGACATCGCCCAGAGCATCCTTCGCCGCCTTACTCTTCAATGACTCATTCTCTGCCTGTAACGCTTTCATGTCCGCCATAAGATGTTCTAATTTCTCCACCAATCCCGCCGGAGCCGTCTTAACAGTCTTTGCTGCCTGGGCAAGCGTCTCTTCCAACTTATCATAATAAGTAAAGACTGCTTTAGAGGTGAGCGCTTCAATCCTGCGCACGCCTGCGGCAACACCTGATTCTGAGACAATCTTAAACGCGCTGATACTGCTGGTATTGTCTACATGAGTTCCGCCGCAAAGCTCCACAGAGAAATCTCCCATCTTGACAACACGCACTGAGTCTCCATACTTCTCACCAAACAGCGCCATAGCTCCCGTCTTTTTTGCATCATCAAGGCTCATAACCTCCGTCACTACCGGGAGGGCTGCCGCAATTTTCTCATTGACAATCGCTTCTGTCTCGGCAATTTCCTCCGGCGTCATCGCCGCAAAATGGGAGAAATCAAAACGCAGCCTGTCCGCATTGACATCGGAACCGTGCTGCTCCACATGGCTTCCTAAGACCTCGCGCAAAGCCTTCTGTAATAAATGTGTTGCGCTGTGATTCCTGCCAATCAACGCACGCTTCTCCTTGGCAACAACAAGTTCCACGCTGTCGCCAACTTTGAACATCCCGGAAATCACTTTCCCCACATGCCCAATACGTCCGCCTCTGAGGTGAATGGTATCTTCTACCTGGAACTCATTTTCGCCTGCGCGAATTATTCCGGTATCTGCATTCTGTCCGCCCATAGTTGCATAAAACGGTGTTTCTTTTACAATAATCGTTCCCTTTTCGCCATCAGACAAAGCCTCTGTCAGATCTGTCTCCGTAGTCAATACCGTAATCTCAGAACTGTGTGTCAACCTGTCATAACCCACAAACTCTGAAGTGATTGCCGTGTCAATTTCATCGTAGACGGTAGCGTCGGCTCCCATGTAATTGGTCTCTTTCCTGGCGTTGCGCGCCTTATTCCGCTGCTCTTCCATACAAGCTGCAAAGCCCGCCTCGTCAATGGTGAACCCTTTCTCCTCTAAGATTTCCTGTGTCAAATCCATAGGGAATCCATACGTATCGTACAATTTAAAAGCATTCTCCCCGGAAAGCGCTTTCTGCCCTGCATTTGCCATCTCCTCCTGCATTTGGGCTAGAATACTCAACCCCTGGTCAATCGTCTTGTCAAACTTCTCTTCCTCCTGCGTCAACACCTTGAAAATAAATTCTTTCTTCTCTTCCAGTTCTGGATAACCGTCTTTGCTCTCCGCTATTACGGTTGCACTCAACGTAGCAAGGAATTTACCGCTGATGCCAAGCAGCCTTCCATGGCGTGCCGCACGACGGATTAAACGACGCAGCACATATCCGCGCCCCTCATTGGAGGGCATAATGCCATCAGAAATCATGAACGTTGCTGAACGCATGTGATCCGTAATCAGGCGGATAGACACATCGTCCAATTCCTCTGTCTGATACGTCTTACCCGATATCTCGCATACCTTGTCTCGAATTGCTTTCATCGTGTCGATATCGAAAACGGAATCGACGTCCTGCACAACTACCGCCAGACGCTCAAGTCCCATTCCCGTATCAATATTCTTATTGGCAAGCTCTTCATAATTGCCATGCCCATCCCCGTCAAACTGGGTAAATACGTTATTCCAAACCTCCATAAAACGATCGCAGTCACAGCCCACTTTACAGTCCGGCTTCCTACAACCATATGCTTCTCCGCGGTCATAATAAATCTCCGAACAGGGACCGCAAGGACCTGCGCCATGCTCCCAGAAATTGTCGCACTCGCCATTTTCATCACGGTAGAAACGCGTAATCTTCTCCGCCGGAACACCTACTTCCTTCGTCCAGATTTCAAACGCCTCGTCATCTTCGCCGTAAATGGACGGATAGAGCCGTTCCGGTTCCATACCGATTACCTCTGTGAGAAATTCCCAGCTCCAGGCAATCGCTTCCTGTTTAAAATAATCGCCAAATGAAAAATTCCCCAACATTTCAAAAAATGTCAGATGACGTGCTGTCTTGCCCACATTTTCAATATCTCCGGTACGAATACATTTCTGGCAGGTCGTCACGCGCTTTCTCGGCGGAATCTCCTGTCCGGTAAAATAAGGCTTTAACGGCGCCATCCCCGCATTGATTAACAACAAACTGTTGTCATTGTGGGGCACCAACGAAAAGCTCTTCATTGCAAGATGCTCCTTGCTCTCAAAAAACTCCAAATACATCCTGCGCAGTTCATTCACTCCATACTTCTTCACAACAAATTTCCTCCAACTGTCTATTTCTGCAACAGACTAGTATAACGAATATTAAATAACTTAATTTTCGTTATACTAGATACCTACACTGTTACAGCTTAATTTTCTTCTTTTATCTGTCCTGCTTTGGCGTCTTTCCTGCCGCGCAATGCCTTACCAAGAAATATCCCCGCCAAAGCTACCGCCGCAAACAAGACAAATTTCACTGCATACTGTAAAAGACCGGCTAAAAACATGCTCACGCACCTCCTATTTTTCGTCTCTAATGTATCAATATTTTATATCATAGTTTCATCTTTGCAACATATCATAACATATCATGAATCACAAGGCAAGTTCCGCCTAATTCACACCAGGGAAATCAATTTTCAAATTTCAAAATTTCCTCACAATTATCCGCATATCTCTATCACAGCCAGAACTTTCTATACCACACACGAACGGGGTAACGCTCTGGTGAACTAACTGCTAACTACAACCAAGGCACTCAGGAACTCCTTCGTGCTAGGTTTCTGTAGGAGGAAGGCAAATGCGCAGCATTTCTGGAATGCCTTCCGACGAACTGGCAGGTGACGCGTAGCGGCGCGTGCCGATACCTTAAATTAATTTCTAGTCATAGATCGTCGGCAGCTTCACCATTTCAAACTTTTCCACCGTATACCCCTGTATCATCTGGGCATCCTTTTTATGAAACTCTGCCACTGCATAAAAGGTAGCCATATCGCATGTCCATACCTCGTCATCCCCCTGAACACCGATTCCGGCACGCAGTTTTGCGTTCACTCTGCCATTATGTTTCTGTACGAGCTGAATACTATCCACAATTACCGGCGTACTGCCGCTGCCTTCCGTCGATATATAGATGACGCACAAACATTTCTTTTTGAAAAAACTTTTTTTGTAACTCTTGAGCTTTTTTTCCAGATGATAAGAAACATATCCGCCGTTTTCCTTATCTTCTTTCAAGAACTCGCTTACTTCCTGTTGGGAATGAAATACCTTATACTTCTTACCGATGGAAGGAAGCGGACTTGAGCCGTCCCGTATCACCCAACAATTTGCAGACAATGTTTTTGCCTTAAAATTTTTGACTGTAAGCTGATAAACCGCTTTTTTCTTATTATTCTTAGAAGATATCGCATATATTTTGACCTTGCCTGCTTTCCTGGCAGTTACTTTTCCATTTGCATTGACGGACGCTATTTTGCTGTTAGAAGATTTCCACCTCACTTTCTTTTTCATAGATGAAGGCGTCACCTTTATCTGCATTTTCTGCTTCACATACATTGTCTTCGCAGGCGCCGATAGCTCTAGTGACTTCGCTTGCGCTTTCATACCTCCCATACATAGGATGACGATAGCCATAACAACGATATACTTTAAATATTTTTTCATAAACTCATACCTCTCTCCTTCAAGACCCTTTTCATTTTGTTCACTCCAATTCATACGATTGGTTTTCTCTGTCAAATAAAATAATGCGCCTGCTCATCTGCTCATTATTCGCCCTGCTTTGGTATCCCCTCACCAAATCATAGCGCTTCCACAGATGCATGGGAATGACATATCCACTGCTAACCTGCTGCATAAAATAATCCATTCCCAGAAATTTGTCCTGCTCCTGCCTGGGATCTACCACCACAAAGGAAATATCCAAATTCCTACCCGCAAGCAGGTCAATCTGATGCTTATAAGTTGCCTCTTGGTAGAGATTAAACGCCTCGGTCTCTCCTTCCCATCGCCACCAGTTCAAATCCCCGGCATGATAAATCATCTTGCCGCCGACTGTCACGAAAAAGGCAACGCCGCTATCGGTAGATAGCAAAGTCTCAACCGTCAATCCTCCAATCTCATGTTTCTCTCTTGGCTTAACGTAAGTAATCTTTTCCTTAATTTCTTCGCCAAACCCTAAACGTTTCAACATGGAATTGCCAAGCTTTTTTTTCACCTCCTTCGCGAAAATATATTGAATCAATGGATAGCGCTTGCTCCATGCAAGGACTTCCGTATCAAAATGATCTCTGTGACTGTGACTGGCAAATACATAAATCTGCGTCTCTTTGGGATAATCTGGCAATTTGCCATGGTACTCACAAGACGGCAGACCTTTGCCATTATAATAATCAAACACCAGCACCTTCCCTGCTACTTCCACACAGAATGTACTGTGATGAATATAAGTAATTTTCATGATTGTCCTTTCACCAATAGTTCCTGTTTTTATTGTAATTTCCGACTCCCGAAAAGTCAACAAAAGTTTACCCCTTCACCTTGACTTTCACGCCTATTCCTTTTACTCTCAGCATCTTCTTATATGCAGATAATTTGCTCTTTGGCACTTTGACTGCCGCCTTCGCCGGAATACCTTTAAACGCTTTACCGCCCACATTTTTATCCGTAAGCATCTTCGACTTGATGGTAATACTTTTCAACTTTTTACATCCATAAAAAGCGCTCTTCCCTATTTTTTTGACCTTCGCCGGAATCGTTATTTTGAGAAGCCCGCTGCATTTATAAAATGCTTTATCTCCAATCACAGTGACATTTCCACCGACCGTCACTGCCTGCAATTTGCTGCAACCGCTGAACGCGCCTTCACCGATCGTCTTGATATACTTCCCAAGTGTAACTTTCTTTAACTGTTTGTGATTTTTAAACGCATTCTTACTGATGGATGTTATTTTATATGACTTTCCATTTACTTTTATAACATTGGGAATCTTTAACGTTCCCTTGGCATGTTTTTTATCAACTGCTGTTAGTGCAGCCTCCTTTTTGCCGTTTGCGCCCAGCACAATTGTCAATCCGGTTTTCTTGTCAAAATACTTTTTCTTTTTGCCATTCGTTGGTTTGTTGTTTTCCGGGCTATCGTCTCCATTCCCCTCTTGCGCAGAAGCGCGTTTGACGGTAATCGTGATGACTGCGCTTCCATCGAGATAGTTCTCCGTCCCCTTTACATGGACGGTAATCTTCGCCGTCCCCGCAGCTATACCTCTGATTACGCCTTTGCTGTCAACCGTCGCCACAGCAGGATTGCTTGATGTCAATGTACAGTTGGACAGACGGGTATATTCCCCATTGACAGTAACGCGATAGATTTCTGTTGTATTCTTTACGCAAATTTCAGGTTCCAGTACATATGCCCTGACTTCCTGCTTCGCTCTGCCAATCGTAAACGTTTTAGAAATTTCTCCAAAATAAGAACCAATCCCCAACACGGTTACCCTGGCGGCGCCCGCTTCTTCATTATCTGTATAAACAACCACGTAATCTTTATTTTCTTTCAGATTAGCGCCATTTATCCGAACGCTCACTTTTGGCGTAATATAATCTCCGGTGTAAGCAAAACTGTTTCGCTCCAAAGTAACGACCGCACTCTCTATGGAGATTCCTTTTGCTCCTGCCCACGGCTGCCAGGTTATAGTTCCGCCGTAATCCTCCAACGCCTGCTGCGTCCAGGTAGCGTTATGTTCCGTGTAATAAGCATATAAATTGCAATCCTCAAATACATTGTCATAAAAAGTTCCCTCAATGGTACTGCCAATTTCCGGCGCATCCCCCAAGAAATAAATATGTTTCAAATGATTACAATAAGCAAATGCAAATGCTCCTACGGATTTTACGGAAGCCGGAATTGTGAATACAGAAAGTTTATCGTTAGAGCGAAAACAATGTGTGCCAATTCTTTGAAGCCCCTCGCCTTCCACGGACACCTTTGATAATTGTCCACAGTTTCCAAAAGCGCCTTCTCCTATTTCAGCAACCGACTGCGGAATCATAATCTGTTTTAGATTATCATTATAATAAAACGCATAATCTGCAATTTCTATCACCGTAGAAGGAATTGTTACGCTGCCGGCTACCGGGCAGGTAATCAGCATCCTCCCGTCCTTGCTGTAAATCACCTGACCTTCTTCTTTATAAGCCGCGTTTCCCTCTGTCACCGATATGTCCGTCAGTTTGTCACAATTTGCAAAAACAGACTTGCCAATTTGGGTGACGGAAGCCGGTATGGAGATACGCGTCAGTTCGCCGCAGTTGATAAACGCAAAGTCGCCAATTTCTGTCAATGTGTCAGGAAGCTCAATCTCCGAAAACGTCTTTCCCCCGAACGCACTTTTAGCAATCTTTTCTACTTTTCTCCCGCCTATTTCCTGTGGCACCTGTAGCACACCGGAAGTTTCCTGCCCATCATACTGGTAGACTACAAGGCTGCCGGATGAAATATAATAACTGAACAGGGAATCCCGCTCTTTGACGTCATAGGGACGATAACCATCCACTTTATTCATGGAATAACCGGCTTCCAGCTCATAATACACGCCATTCAGCTCCACCATGGCATTCATGTGCCCACTGCCTGCTCCTAAATCTTTATTGCCATTTCTCGCCCAAGCCTTAATTCCCATCTTTTCACACAATGTCGTGATTGCACTGGTACTTGCCCAGCAATCCCCACCGCCATAAATAATCATGGAATAAACGCCGGAATAAGAAGCCGAATACTCATAGCTTGCCGGGAACCTGGCGACTGCCTCCAGTATTTCTCTATCTGTCATGGTTTGTGTAATGTTTTCCCTGATATATGCATCCATGACCGCATCGCCATAAGTAACTGTATAATCTTCCACCTTTACGGTAACGGTGGATGTACTGCCCGCCGTCCGAACCTCAATGCTCGTATCACCGCTTTCCATCGTGTAGTAATCATACGCTTCCCCTTCGGGTACGGACATACTATAACCCGGATATCTCTTCCAATAGGTGTATCGGGGCGTAACAAGCCCAGACGCCGAAACCTTCGCCGATTCCCCGCTGATGATACGGTAGGTTGCCTTTCCCCCACCTGCCGGAATCTGATAACTCTGGGGAAGATCCGCCGGTATGCTTATTTTCTCCTGAGCGGAACTTCCTAATCCATAGATTGTCACAGGACGATCTGTTTCTTTCGCTTGCGCGCATAGGGGAACCAAAGCCAAAAACATAAAAAATACAAATAGAACCGTTCCCTTTTTCCATACGCTTGCTTCTCTGATCTTTTCCATTTCTATTTCCTCCTCCTTGTGGAACGAAAAAACGCTTCCGAGCATTTCATAAAGCCTTCCTGTTCTTTAAATTATAATTCAAATGGAAAAGAGCGTCAATATGTCCAAAATTTTGAACGAATCATAGCTTGTAATTTATGTTAGTGCGACAGCCCCATTGTTTTTTTCAATTCCCACAAAAAAGACAGAGCAACACTCTGGAAAACCAGTCGTTTCTCTGTCTTATGCTCATTCTTTTTTCTAATGCTAAATAATAATACACACCAGCCCGCCATTGCTGTCGTTGACAATTTTCTGCATCGTATCTTGCAGCTTCACCTGGCTCTCATCATCCATCATGGTAATCTTGCTGCGGATGCCGTCTTCCACCAATTCTCCAATAGATTTGCCAAAAATGTTCGTCTGCCAGATCCCCTCCTCCTGATCTCTGGAAGTCTTAATGTAGCCAATCAAATCCTGCGCCTGCTCCTCGCTGCCGATAATGGGTGCAATCTCTGTCTCCACGTTTGCCCGGATCATATGTATAGAAGGCGACTGCGCTTTAATCTTTACACCAAACTTATTGCCATGGCGGATAAGTACGGGTTCTTCAATCTCAATGTCCGTAAGCTGTGGCGTTACCACACCGTAGCCTTTTTGCTTCACTGCTTCCATGGCGCTGCCCACCTTGTCGTATTCTTTCTTCATCGCGGACAATTCTTTAATCATAGAAATCAACTGGTACTCTCCCTGAATCGGCACGCCGGTCAGCTCACTCATATTTTCATAATAATATTTCTCATCAATATCGAAGATAATCTGCACACAGCCACGGGAAAGTTCCACTTTATCCAACTTCATACGGCGAATATATTCGCCCTCCGGCACAAGCTCCGTCCCACGGATATCCTTGGCAAATGTAAATCTTTTGAGAATCTGCATGGCATTTTGAATGACATTCTCTTTAATTTTATGGGAATTCTCCAACATTTCCACCCATTTGGGCAAGAAGAAGTCTACCCGCTCAATGGGGAATTCATAGAGAATACTCTCCAGGATATGGTAAATATCGTCTTTTCTGAGCTGTTCACAGTTTACCGGCAGCACAGTCACACCATACTTCGCAGACAACTCCTCGGCAAGCTTCTGGCTCTCCGCGCCATAAGGCTTCTGGGTATTCAAAAGAATGATAAAAGGTTTGCCGATTTTCTGTAAAGAGTTGACGGTTTTTTCTTCCGCTGCTACATAGCCCTCCCGAGGCAGTTCCGTGATAGAGCCGTCCGTAGTAATGACAATTCCGATATTGGAATGCTCGCGGATTACCTTCTGCGTGCCAATTTCCGCTGCCTGCGTAAAGGGAATCTCATAATCAAACCAGGGCGTCTTCACCATCCGCTCTGTGCCCTCTTCCATATGTCCGCTTGCGCCCTCTACCATGAAGCCCACACAGTCAATAAGACGCACGCTGACCTCTAAATCATCGCCCAAACGGATTTTTGCCGCTTCTTTGGGGACAAATTTGGGCTCGGTTGTCATGATTGTCTTCCCCTGCGCCGACTGAGGCAATTCATCTGTGGCGCGCTCCCTGCTGTGGGCGTCCTCCATCTCTGGCAGCACCATCACGTCCATGAAACGTTTGATAAACGTCGATTTTCCGGTTCTCACCGGCCCGACAACTCCGATATAGATATCTCCGTTCGTCCTCGCACTGATATCTTTATAAATATTATATGTACCGGTACTCACATTTTCCATACAAAAACCTCCTGTTCTACTGTTACCAGTATATGCAGGAGATTTTGTATTAGAATAAAAATTAAATTGTTATTTACTCTGTCGGCAAAATAAATTTCCCGATTAATTCATCTAGGCAGAGCGCCTGCGCCGATAACTGCTGGCTGGTTGCAGATGATTCCTCTGCCGTTGCCGAATTAGATTGTACCACTTCCGATATCTGACCTACACCTTCCTCTGCTTGCTTCATGGCAACTGCCTGATCAGCAGCAGTGCTGCTGACACTCTTAGAAGAATCTGCAATTTCGCCAATTCCGCTTACAACCGTTTCAATTACAGCCGCCACTCTCTCTGCCGCTTTACTTCCTTCCGAAATCTCCTGTATAGTACCTTCAATCAATTCTCTCGTCTCAACAGCCGCCTTAGAACTCTGTTCCGCAAGCTGCCTGATCTGGTCTGCAACAACAGCAAAACCACGTCCTGCCTCTCCTGCCCTTGCTGCCTCTATGGAAGCATTCAAAGATAAAAGGTTGGTCTGAGATGCAATATCCTCAATTTCCGATATAATATTTTCAATTTTCTGAGACGCTTCACTAATGCGCTCCATCGCCAATGCCATAGTATTCATTTCCACACGGCTCCGGCTGGCTTCATCAGAATATCTTTGCGCCTGCTGATAAGAATCTTTGGCATTCTCTGCCGCTGTCTCAATATTTTCTGTAATTGACATAATTGTGGCCTGCATTTCCTCTACGGCGCCAGCCTGATCTGTTGCCCCTTCTGCAAGGCTCTGCGCTGCCTCCGATAAGTTTATGGAACCGGCAGAAACCTGAGAGGAGGCTTCTTCAATAGATTTAATCGTAGTAACCATTTGCCGCTTCAAATCCCTCATAGATAACAGTAATTCTTCAAAGTCTCCCGCATATCTGCTGCTGTCCTGAGAGGTAACTGCATAATTGGCTTCTGCCATCGCCTCCAGAATCTTATTCTCATCATCTATGATGAACTGAAGCGTTTCTGCCATTTCCTTTGCCACTTCTATCATATCCGCAACTTCGTCTTTCGTACTAACTTCCGGGAAAGGAGAAGACAAATCGCCCTTTGCAAAAGTTGCCAAACGTTCCTTTAATTCATTTAGGGGAACAGAAATACTGTTTGCTATTCCTACTCCCAGGCGGAATGCTATAAACAAAGCACAGACAATCACAATACCAATAACAACAGCGAGCACCCCGCATGTAACCGACAACTGCGCCGACAGCGTATTTCCTTTGGAAACTTTGATATCCATGATTTCTGACAGCTTTTCATAAATACTGCTGTACATCGGCCTCAATTCACCCATTGCAAGATTCTGTGCCTCGATACACTGTTCCTGGTCTGTGGTAGCGCCCAACTCTAAAATCTGCTGTTCCAATGCCCAATACTCCTCCAGCTCCTGCTGCAACTGGGCATATATCTCTTTGTTTGCCGCCGTTACCATGGTCTTTTCCATAGCTGCAAATTCATTGGAAAAATTTTCTTTACATTTCTCATGTTCCTCCATCATGGAGTCAATCGCTGATTGTTCTTCGTATCCAATGACCCCGCGCAAAGCCGACCTGGAGTCTGCAAAGGATGCCATTGCCTTCCCCGCATCCCCCTGGGCAAAACCATAATTCGTCAATGCATCTGCATAGAGATTTGAGACGACAATCATGGTAACCAAACCCACTGCCGCTATCACCGCCAAAGAACCGGCAATCAAAATAAAAGCCTTTACTAAACGTTCCCTAATTTGCATGTTGTTCAACTTTTTTAACATACTGTTTCCCTCTTTCTTTCCTAAATTTTAACTCCCAACCTTCCATTTGGGAAAAATGCTATAAAAGAAAGATGGTTCAGCATCCGTCGGTCAAATAACGTACCACTCACAATTTCTAATTCATATAACTTCTTGCTTGAAACAATTTATGGAATAAACATGCAAACAAGGGGTTCAGTCAAATACCCTACAGCAAGCTAACATGAAGCTTTTGATATATAGCATAATTACAGAGTATCTGACCCTCGCGGCAATCGCTAAATGAGGGCAAGACCTCTTAAACGAGGAAATATATTAATACGCCCCCACTCAGCTCGTTACTCGCGGTAATAAATTAATCATTTTAGTTAATACAATATATTCTTCTACAAGCAAATCTCTCTTTTGCATCTTTATAAGAATTTTAGTTCTTTTTCGATTATTTGTCAAATACTATCAGATTTAGATTTGCCGTCGGTCCTTCTACTCGTCAAATATAATCTCTTTGCAATACAGGGAGCGCTCGTCCAGCAATTCCTTAAAGACTTCCCCTCTCACACTCTCGTCATAGCCGCCCGACCACCAGACATCATCAAGTTCATCCATATATTCTTCGTAGTCACAAACATAGACATAAATCTTTGACGTATCGTAACCTCTGATTGGCGCTGAATTACCGTAACCAGGAACACCACTCCCCATCAGGTTTCCGTCTGCATCAAGAATGGCCGCGTAACAATCAAGGTTTTCTACCATCTCCACGCTAATTTCCATCGGCGTTTTGGTAACAGAAATAATTCCCAAGCCGTTCTCGTTGATATCGTTAAGCTCTTGATGGATGACGTCTTCATCGTTCCTCGCTACGTCAAATGTAAACTCCCAGGGACCGTACATAAACCAGTTATCATATTGATTCGGATATGTCTGTCTGTCTGGATATAATTCATAATAGGCATTCCACATATCATTAAAAAGCTGATACTCGATGTCTTTTTGCTCCTGTGTAAACCGCTCGTAATCTTCATCCGTCAGCCCGAGGCCGTTTTCTTCCATAGCAATTTCATATTTTTGTCTCAGCTCCTCAGGCATTTCTGGACGGGTATCATGCAACTTTGTTCCCACAATTTGAGGCACCGATAATTTGACCTGATAATTGTCTGGTATTTCTACGCCCTTATTGGAAAAATGCTGTCCGAGATCAAAACGGATGACCCCGGCAAACGTATTGTCATCTATCATCTTGCCGTCTATCTCAGAATCTCCGACATATACGAGGTCAATCGCTCCTTCTTCATCAAAATCGACATCTATCTGACCGTACATATTAATCATCGGCTTTCCGTTCTCATCATAAAAAGTATCTGGGAACTTCTCTTCGGAATGAATGACAAGACTCAGATAAAGAGCCGTCTCATTACAGTAAGTTTCCGAAAGCGTCATCGTTGTCCCATCTACCGTGATGCTTTCTATACCTTTCTCTGCTTCTTTCACCTGCTCTGCCAAAGCTGCGTAATCTCCTGCAAAATCTAGCGATTCACCAATCTGTTCAAATACATGATTTACCAGCGGCATCTGTGCAACAACAGACGGATTCACTATATAAATACAGGAGAAAGCTGCGGCTGCCACCCCGGTCCCGACCAATCCGCGAAAAAGAATCTTTTTCATCTTCTTATAGTTTTTATGAGCCGTGTCTTGTCCGCCAATAGCGGTATTATTCTGTTTCCCATCTTTTGCCTTATCTTTCGCCAAGGCACGCACTTTGGCAAATGCTTCCTCCCGCGCATCTGCAACCTGCGGCGGAAGCGGAAACGTGCCGTTTAAAATGGTTTGAATAGTATGATCCATTTGTAAATTTTCCACTTGTGAACTGTTTTTTTGTCTTTCCATTTGCCTCCTCCTTATCTAGTATATCAAAGATTTAATTTTTGTTATACTAGTACTTTATCAAACTCGCCTACCTATCATTTCATATTTGTCGTACTGGCTGCCCTGCTCAAAATGTGCAGCCCCTACTTTTGCAGATACGCCGCACGTATCTGTTCTCTGGCCCGCACAAGCCTTGTCTTTACCGTATTTACATTCAGCTCCAAAAGCGCTGCGATTTCTGGAATCTTGTACCCTTGCTGATAATACAAAATCAAAACCAGGCGATATTTCTCATCTACGAGAGCCAGCATTTCTTTGAATTCAAATTCCGCCAATGATGCGTCTACTTTCACAGTTTCCGGCATTTCTCCGGGTAGATTTTCTCGCTTGTAATGCCGCAAAACACGATTGCAGTTATTAATTAAAATGCGAATCAGCCAGGTCTTGAAATACTCCTGCTTTTGCAACGTATCTATTTTCTCAAAACAACTAAGAATCGTGCTCTGAATCGCGTCCGCCGCATCATCATCATTATTTAATATGGCACGGGCAACCTTATACATTGCCAGAGAATTTCTGTCCATCAACTCCACAAATGCCTCTACATCCCCCTGGACGGCTCTCTCAATGAGTGTCTGCATATGTTCTGCCCCCTTTCCACAGCTTGTCAGCTCTTTCTTATCATTTGAATCTTTACTTGTTTCTACTTATTAGATACACTTACCTGGCAAAAGGTTTCAAAAAAATTAGACTGTCGCAATTTGACAGTCCAATTTTTATTGAAACAAATATCCTAGTAGATGCTCTGCCACTGTGAAAGAAAAGAAGAAACGATCCTTACCGAACGTCACTCAAGCATAATCTCCTTCACAGAAATCTTCTTAATCTGTTCCGCATAACAATACATAACAATTTCATACACTATCAGGAAAAATGTCAGAGACAGAAACATGACCGGAAAATCAAATTCGTATGCAGGCATACCCTCCACATCCTTGAAAATAATATCAACCGTAATTCTCAAAAGTACATACTGATATACTGTCCCCAAGGCAAAACCAATATACGACATTGGACGATAACCGCCAAGCAACGCACGACAGCACTCCTTCTGCGAATAGCCAAACACACGCATCATGGCAATCGTCTTTGTGTTGCCTTTTATGACAGTCGTAATTGCCAACAGAAGCGTTGTACACGCGAGAATCACACCAATCAACAGCATCATCACACCCATCATCTCACTTGCCAATTCATTCATGCTTGCAGACATCTGCGTCATGGAGGAGAAACAGAAGGAAGCAAACATGATAAAGAATACAAGCGTTTTTTTCGTCCGCAGCGTATGCTTTCTCAAATCTTCCAAAAATGGACAATCCCTGCCTTCCCGGAACTTCTTTATCTTCGCTGATGATTGAAAATCATTTTTTAACAGCGCAAGCACCGGTCTTCTCAGCTTCAAAAAAGCATACAGTACCGCAAGCATAGCAAAGGCAATTGTCGGCAAGACTACCAGATACAGAGGCAAAGAGGGGTGAAAAGAAATCACAATCTCCGGCAAAATGCCTTCTTCATTTTGCCGCTCATAAAATTCCGGCATCAATAAGAAGGCCCCCAGAAATCCAACTGTCGCGCCAAGAAAAACGCCTGTGCCAAATACCCAGAAATTCCTGGCTATTTTTAAATTGGAATAACCAAGCGCCTTCAAGATTCCCAATTCTTTTTTGTGTGTATCTATGTAATGCTTAATGTAAAAAAACAACATCACTACGGAGGTGAGCAACAGACAACCACCGCTGACAGAACAAACGACTTTGGCTGTAGATACCTGCGCATGGTAAAATATGACTGCCTGTTCGGAGGTCAATAAATTTTCAATCTGTAAAATATCCAGATAATAATTTAAAAACAAGGAACAGACAAGAACTGCACAACAGGAAATAATAGAAATTCCGATAAGCTTTGCCACATCTTTTATTCCCACAACCATACGCTCACCATCCAATCTCATAAGCCGTTTCCGGCGTTTCATTCGTGTCAATTTGCACAATCCTTCCGCTATTCATCTGAATAACTGTATTCGCCATGCGTGCAATGTTCTGGTTGTGCGTTACCATCACCATCGTAAATCGGTGTTCCTTCTGCAAAGCGCTGATATACGCAAGCACCTGACGTCCCGTCTCCTCATCCAAGGCGCCTGTCGGTTCGTCCAAAAAAAGTACGTTCGGCTTTTTGGCCAGCGCCCTGGCAATAGATACCCGCTGCTGTTCACCGCCTGAGAGCTCACTCGGATACTTTTTCAACTTTCCTTCCAACCCCACAGCTTTTATAATTTCATGGTAATCCGACTTACCGGCAAGATCTGCCCCCATGCGCACATTCTTTTCCACCGTCATATTCGGCAGAAGGTAATATTGCTGAAAAATGAAACCGACCGTGTCTTTGCGGAAAGAGGTCAAGGCACTGTCTGACAATTTCGTGATATCTCTGCCATCATAAGTAACGCTCCCACTGTCCGGCTGCTCCAACCCTGAAATCACATTTAAAAATGTAGACTTGCCCGAACCGGAAGCTCCCAATATTACAACAAAATCACCATCTGCAATCTTTGCCGTGATACCTTTTAATACTGGAAGTTTATTATCCTTGTTTCCGTAAGACTTTGTGACATCTTTCACCTCAATCATTCTTTTCACCTTCCTTGAGTTTTTTTAGCACTGCATCGAAAATCTCCGACATCATCTTTGCCATATCTTCCCGCGTAAATGTACACATATTTGTCACACAAAGAACGGCAATTCCATGCGTATAAATCCACAGATGACGATACATCCACACTGCCTCTTCCCGACTCAAATCATACTCATCCTGAATGGAGGCCACAATCTGCTGATAATGTTCCTCAATGACTTGCAAAATGTCCCCAACTGCCGGCTTCTGAGGCTGCTGCGACATAAATAATACTTGAAACAGCTTCGGTTCTGCGAGCGCAAACTTTACATACTCCACACCCACACCCTTAAAAGCGGGGATTTTTGTCTGCCCCAGCCCTCTGTCCACATACTCGGCATACAATGCCCTTGCTGCTTCCACAACCTCCCGGCAGACCTCCTCCATGCTGGGAAAAACCGTAAAAATCGGTCTGGCAGAACTGCCAAGCTTCGCTCCTAACGTCCGCGCTGTCAAGGCGTCAAATCCATCTTCCCTGACAATTTCCAAAGCAGCCTTAATAATTTCTTCCCTTGTAAACTTTGCTTTTGGCGGCATACGAAATCTCCTTTTTAAAACATTTGTTTTGCAACGTTTGTTTTATTATAGACATTTTTCGATCATCTGTCAAGTTTCCACATAACTTCGCTATCAGAATCCGGATTTCTCTCTTTTGATGACACCTATGAGATAAGATGTACAATATTGTTTTCCTGATAGCTCTTGTCTAACATGAGTGCATCGTATATTTTCTCACTGGTTTTTATGAGCCCGTCTGTTAACGGTTCATCTAAATCCTCGATAGCCCTCTCTATGTTAGCTGAAGAAAACTCCTGCTCTATTCCGCCAAATTTAAAGCGATTCATTCTGCGAAGCTGGTTGCGTAAAATGCCCTTGAGCAATACTTTATATTTACTCCCACGCTGTAAATTACATTCTTCCGGCGTTAGATATGTATAACCCATTTTTGGTAATAATTCTAAAGCTGGTTTCTTGCTTATGTTGTCTTCTAGGTATAGATTGCCATCCATCAATTCCACCCCCGCCTGTCCAAAATCCCACACAGCTTACAAAATACTTCACTGTATGCCTGTCAAGCACCCTGTGCCTTGACTGACTAACTTCACCGGCCCGTCTAAGAACTCTACTAGCTCCCTCATTGTAAAACACATCTGTAAATCCTCCTTTTCAAAACAAAAAAAGCAGGACCAAATTAGCAATGCACAAACAGAATATCCGTTTTGAGAGCCAATTTAGTCCTTCCTAAATCTTTATTATTTTGTTTCACCTCGCATTTCCTTAAAGCCATAGAATGGTCGTATCAGTAATCGGCTCTTACCTGACTTTCAAACTGTAGGTTTTCGATTTTGATTAGCGCTCTTCTAATTTTGCCCTCCTTATTGTTATCCCTTAACATACAAGGTTTGCGTATCTATTACAAATCCCAGAGTATTTCATCAAAACACTCCCAGAACTTAGAATTATCCGCATCCGGCTCGGGCCTGTAATCATAGTAAACACCATTGATACCAAAAATAGGGCAACTGTCTGTTGCAACTGATAATTTTACAATTTCCCCATTGGCAAGCGTAAATTCCAGGCAGGAAAGATTATTGCCGCAATCAGCCCCGCCATAACTATACGTTGCATTTTGGAACCAGTCTTCAAATAGCGCCAAGGTCGTCTGATCCGTTATCGTCTGACTATAAAACTTCCCATTTGTAGCAATATTACAAACACTTAACTTTGCCGATACAATGTCTTTTATCTGTGTGATATCCACTGGCTCATAGGCAAGATGCTCCGATAAAAGCTGCTGCGTAAAATCGCAGATTTCTTTCTCTTGCATCAACAATTCCAGCGAACCGCGTTCATCATCAATTTCCGTCGCATAGAGATAGCCGCCCTCAAAAACCGTATATTCCCTGCCCTGATAGCATATCACATATCCCGCTTCTTTCATGCCCTGCCAACGCATTTCATGTTTCTGCCAATCATCTGCCAAACCATCCATGAATGATTTCAATTTCTCCTGCGCTTCGCCTGTGGGAATGTAATAATAATACAAATTTTCCCTGATCCCGGAAGGCTCCACCCTGATACACACCTGATCCGGTTGTAAATCGCGGTATAGAATCTCATCTTCATAAACCATATATTCTGTGGAAACTGGAACCTTCGCCGCCTCTGTTTCTTCTAAGTTAATCTCCTCTTTATTCTGCGCAAGGGGCTTTTGCGTTACAGAGATACGGAACGGTTCTCCCACCGGTTCCCAGCCATAGTTGTCTTTTTGCGCATAAACTTCTTGTACCTCTCCCGATTCCTGCACCTCGCATACTCCCTCTTCGTCCACAATTTCCGCCCCGCCATCCAGGATCATCTTGCGCTCATAAAGCTGTAAATCCAGATAATCACACTCTTTATCCGGGACAGACATCTGAAGCGTATCTTCGCCGTTATCTCCACCACTTTCATAATCGCCAAAGAAATCCGTTACAAAAAGCATTTCATTATCGGAAATAAACCTTCCTCCGGTCAGCGTAACCGGATTCCCCAGGCTGTCTTTTCCCTGTAACTTCAAGTCATACTGATTCGCCCAATCATCATCCCTGGTAATGCCTGTCACAGTCATTCTGCAATACAGATCATTCATCCTCAGTTCCTTTATCGTCAGATTCCGTTTGTTCACGCCTGGTTCGCCAATCGTCACATGCAAATCCTGCCTGACTGTTTTTTCCTTCAATTCCTCCGCTGAAATGACAAAATCATAAACAAACTCTGCCAGTCCTTCTTCTAGTCCCATGTTTATCTCTCCCGCTTCCAGCACAAGGTGGACCTTGACTTCGCCTTCCGGCAGAATCTGGTCTTCATAAATCTGTACCAAGACCGCATCCCGGCTTGGCTCAAAGATATCGACGTCATTTCCCGCTGTCTCCAGGCTCTCATATGTCATATGTTTCTGCCCATTAATCCATGTTTTTTCCTCATTAATCCATAAAGCCAGCTGTTCTTGCTCCGCCTGCGTATGTAACGATACCATTAAGACCCGATCATCTATAATGACTTCTTTCAAAGTCAGAGAAATCCCATTTACTGTCTGTGTCTGATTCACGATCTCCGCATAGGATGACAAATCCTTTGTAAATCCAAACGCCTCGCCTATTTTGGTCGTAAATTCCCTTACGGAAGCCTGCACGCTGGAATTGCTCAATGCCACAAGGCAAAGAATGACAATGATTGCTACACTGGCAATCTTCCGACTATAGAACTGAAAAATGTAATACCTTGGCCTCTTCCACTCCTTACCTGCCTCTTCCACAAGTTTTTCATCAATTTCCGCAAATTCTTTTGCAAAATCAAATTCTTTCTTCACGCCAACACCTCCTGTTTCAATATACGATATAGCTTTTTGCGGTTTCTACACAGATTGGTTTTAATGCAGCCCTCCGTTACGCCATGCCTTTTGGCAATTTCTTTTATAGAATCCAGATACCAATAGCGTCGGATAAAAATATCGCGATCCGTCTCTCTCAGTTTCCACAAAAATTTCTCAATTGCCTCTAGTAACTCCTTCTCCGCCATCTGTTCCTCCACGGTATAAGAAAAACTCAGCTCGTCCATCTCGCCGCAGACGTCTTTTCTTCTGCTCTCTGCCCGCTTATTTGCATATTTTTTTCGGAAAAAGTCTATCGCAAATCCTCTCGCAATTTTTCCCACAAACGCTGACAATACCACAGGTCTGTGGGGCGGCATACGATTCCAGGCGGCATACCATGTATCGTTCAGGCATTCCTGTGCATCTTCGTGATTTTCCAACAGATTCCAGGCAATTTTATAACAGTAACTGGAATATTTACTGCTCAATTCCTGTATTGCAGTTTCATCCCGATTCCAAAATAAGTCAATGATTTCCGTATCTTCCACGCTATCCCTCCTTAAGTCAATTAACTCTTTGGCTGTTCATCTTATAAGCCGTATTATATCGCGAAAGGTTACAGTAAATTTCGATAAAATGTAAAAATAATATCAGATGCAGCAGAAAGCCGCAAGGTTCCCCATTTTGAACCTTGCGGCAAATATTTTCAAAGCTCTCACTTACAGAAGTAAATTAATCCTTTGGCTCTTCTTTTTCCTGCTCTTTCAACAGCTTCTCGCTTGTATCTTCCCCAGACGCCTTTACAGATTCCTCTTTTTCGTCCTCCGGTTCCTTCGGCAGTCTGCCATACAACTCCACCTGGCTACGAATTTTCTCCGCTAAGGTGTCATCAATAGCATCCGGGCGCATCCGCCACATCCAATTACCGCCCAAAGTAGACGGTGTATTCATCCTGCCTTCGCTGCCAATCCCCAGAAGATCCTGCATAGTGACGATTGCCGTATCGCTGACCGAGGACCACACACCGCGCATAATGCCCCAATGATATCCTTCCGCCTGGTCGAGCTTCAAATACTCTTTGGCAAAAGCAACGCAATCTGTAGACGCTTCCTGCAACCAGCCCAGGATGGTGTCATTGTCATGGGTTCCCGCATAGGCAACGGAATTTTGGGTGAAATTATGGGGAAGATAATCTCCATCCTCCCTGACGTCAAAGGCAAATTGTAAGAGTTTCATGCCCGGATAACCGGAATCGGCAAGCATCTTACGCACAGACTTCGTGAGAAAGCCCAAATCCTCCGCAATAATCGCAAGATTTCCAAGCTCTTTCTCAATCGCATGAAACAGATCAAGCCCCGGACCTTTGCGCCACTCGCCTTTTCTCGCCGTCTTCTCTCCAAAAGGAATCGCATAGTAGGATTCAAAGCCACGGAAATGGTCGATACGTATAACGTCAAACAACTTTGACGTCTTCTCCATGCGGCGAATCCACCAACGATAACCATCTTTTTTCATCACATCCCAGCGAAACAACGGATTGCCCCAGAGCTGACCATCCTCCGAAAATGCGTCCGGCGGACATCCCGCCACGTCAATAGGCTGTAAATTCTTACCAAGATAAAACTGCTCGGGTTCCGCCCATACATCGGCGCTATCCAGCGCAACATAAATCGGCACATCGCCAATCAAGCGGATTCCCTTTTCATTGGCATACGTTTTCAATGCACTCCACTGGCTATAAAACAAATATTGTACCATTTTCCAGAACTCGATTTCCTCCGCCAGCTTCTTCTTTGTCGATACCAGCGCATCCTTTTCACGCCGTTTAAGTCCCACATCCCACTTGCTCCATGATTCCCCGTCATGTGAATCTTTCAAAGCCATAAACAACGCATAGTCCTCAAGCCAGTCCGCCTGCTCCTCACAAAACGGTACATAATCCTCAGGAATTTTCTTCTGAAACCGTGCGAATGCTTTATGTAACAGCGGATAGCGGCTCTTATGAAGCATCTCATAATCTACTCGCGTCACGCGCTTGCCCCATTTATAGGATTTACATTCCTTGACATTCAAAAGACCCTGCTCACAAAGAATTTCCAAATCAATAAAATAGGGATTTCCGGCAAAACTAGAAAATGACTGGTAGGGGGAATCCCCATAACTGGTCGGGCAAATCGGCAGAACCTGCCAGAACTGCTGCCCTGCCTTTACAAGAAAATCAACAAACTCCCTGGCCTGCGCCCCCATGGTTCCAATTCCATAGGGGGAAGGCAAAGAAGAAATGTGCATCAAAACTCCACTGCTCCGCATAATGCGCGTACCTCCTGTTACTGTTTCTATTTGTCAATTATTATATTATCTAACCCTTTACCGCGCCAGCCACCACGCCCTCAATGATATATTTCTGGCAGAAAATATAAAATATAACAATCGGAATAATCGCTAAAACAAGCATTGCCATCATCGCCCCCATATCCACAGAGCCATAACCTCCCCTCAGATATTGGATGGCAATGGGTATTGTCTTATAACGCTTGATATCCAACACCAGATAAGGCAAAAGATAATCATTCCAAATCCACATCGCCTGCAAAATCGCCACAGTGATGCAGGTGGGCTTTAAAATTGGAAATACCACACGGAAAAACGTTTGAATTGGCGTGCATCCGTCAATCATGGCTGCTTCCTCAATCTCCAGAGGAATCCCCCGCACAAATCCGCAAAACATAAATACCGATAGCCCGGCGCCAAATCCCAGATACACTAATATAATACCAATTGGGTTGTATAAATGCAACATATTTGCCAATTTTGACAGCGTAAACATTACCATCTGAAACGGCACAATCATCGAAAAAAGGCACATATAGTACATTCCCGTGGAAAATACCGACTTCACCCGGGAAATATACCAAGCACACATGGACGTGCACAAGATAATCACCGCCACCGAACATACCGTGATAAACAAAGAATTTTTCAGGGCGTCAAAAAACTGAATTTTCTCTATGCCTCTCAAATAATTCTCAAATTCCACAAACATTTTGCCTATCGGAATCTCAAACGGCTTGCGGCTGATATACACTTTCTTCTTAAATGAATTGACAATCACCAGCAAGATAGGAAATACCCATGCCACTGACAACAAACTAAAAAAAATACTCCATGCCCATCCGTATTTTGCTTTCCTGACATTCATTAATGCTGCACCTCCTTCGTCCTAGTAAGCCTCGTCTGAACAATAGCAATCATCGCTACCAGAAGAAAGAAAACGACTGCCTTCGCCTGCCCGACGCCCTCATAGCCCGTCCTTCCATAGAACGTATTAAAAATGTTTAACGCCAAAAGTTCCGACATACTTGAGGGCTCGCCGTTCGTCAGCGCAAGGTTCTGGTCAAAAAGCTTGAAGCCGTTCGTCAGCGTGAGAAAGGTGCAGATCGTAATCGACGGCATCACCATAGGGATGGTCACATGAAACAAAATCTGCGCTGGTTTGGCGCCGTCAATCTTCGCCGCCTCAATCAACTCTCCCGGAACATTCTGAATTCCGGAAATATAAATAATCATCATATAGCCAATCTGCTGCCAGCACATGAGCACAACCAATCCCCAAAATCCGTAAGCAGAATTATACGTCAGCGTTTTCTGGAAATTTGCCAGGATGCCGTTAAGCAAAAGCTGCCAGATATAACCGAGCACAATACCACCAATCAAATTTGGCATAAAAAATACCGTGCGGAATGCATTGGTTCCCCGGATTCCCTTTGTCAGCAGCATTGCCACCGTAAACGCCAACACATTAATCAACACCATTGACACTACTGTAAAAGCCGCCGTATACCAGAGCGAATGGAGAAACGTCCTGTCGGATAATATTTTCAGATAATTTCCAATGCCGATAAATCTTGCATCCGCCACGGTGGTAAATTTACAAAGGGATAGATAAATGCCCATCACAAAGGGTATAAAGAATCCAATTGTAAACGCCGCCAATGTCGGGAATGCAAAAATCGGAAAATATCTTTTCAATGATTTCTGCATAAATGCCTCCCTTAAAATTAACTGCCAAGACAACCGCCCTCCGGCAGTTTTTTACTGGTTTACGGCACTGTATTCGGACGCCCAGCCGTCAACAAACGCTTTCTTTACAGCTTCCCAGTCGCCAGTACCCTGCGCATATTCGAGTAAAGCGCTGCCGACGCCATTTTTCCACCCCTCCGAGGGAATCGTAGAAAATACCCAGGGAACTGATGTTTTGCCGCTGTCTATATATTCATTCGCCGCAGCCACCAGCGGATTTTCCGGCATATATTCTTCTGTAAATGTGGTAAAAGGCGTCACAAATCCCATCTCGTCCCGGAATACTTGGCGTCCCCGATCACTGGTAACTACCCATTCTAAGAAATTAAGCGTAGCCGCAATATCATCCTCAGATGCATTTTTGTTGACACACCAATAATTCTCGGAACCTGTACAAAGCCCCTGGTTTGCCTCGTCGCCAACCCCTATATAGATTGGCAGCATGCCCATATCATCATCATCCACATCATTGCCGGTGATATCCTTATACGCCCATGTTCCGTTTTGATAGAATACGGCTTCTCCCATGGCAAACTCTGCCGCCGCATCCTCTCCAGTCATACCGGAAATCATTGTCGGTTCCACCGTAGAATCTGTAATATACAAGTCCCAGATATTCTTATAGGCGTCCAGATACGTTCCCTTGATAGCATCCGTTGTGCCAACCTTTTCGTCCTCATATTCAAAATATATGGGCATATTTGCCAGATGGGTCTTAAAGCGCCAATCGGAAGATGAATCCATGCCCGCGGAAGCAAAGACGCCTTTAATGCCCAGTTCGTCCCTCTTTGCCTGCATATCGTCCGCCACTTCCTTCAACTTGGCAAAGCTATTAATCTCAGAAACATCCTTAATCTTTGCTCCATCCATTTCACAGTAATCATCAATAATATCCTTATTGTAAATCAAACCATACGTCTCAATCACATAAGCGACACCCTGCACTTGTCCATCATCACTGATTAATGCAAAATCGTCACTCTTTAAGTTCTTATAAACTGCGCTGTCTTTTAAGTCATAACAATAATCCTTCCAGGAAGCAAGCCCCGCAGGTCCATTTACCTGAAAAAGTGTCGGCGCCTCACTTTTTGCCATCTCCGATTTCAACGTAGATTCATATGTCCCGGACGCCGCAGTCTCTATCGTGACCGGAATACCAGTCTCAGTGCTGTATTCCTGCGCCAAATCCTTCCACTGTTGCGCCTGCTCCGGCTTAAAATTCAAATAATACACAGAACCCTCGACTTTGTCCACCAGAGCGCCGTCGTTTTCTGCGGTACCATTGCCTGTGTCAGTATTTCCATTGTCATTGTTTCCCGTATCTGCGGCGTTTTCATTCGCCCCATTTCCATTGTCAGTGCCATTTCCACAGCCTGCTGCCAGTGACGCCGCCAATGCCGCGGCCAGCAGCATAGATATAAACTTCTTTTTCATAAGTGTTCCTCCTAAAAGTATCGTTTACTATATTTTTAGTATGGAACATTTTATTTTAAGTATTCATAAAAAATTTTATCTTACTTAGGCGGCGGCTCTGGAATCTCCACTAAAATGATATCCGGACCTATTTTGACCACTTGTTTCCAGGGAATCACCGTCTCATTTCCTCTGCCAAACAAGCCCCAGCATTTGCCACAGCCCGGAATAATCAACGCCAACACCATTCCCGTGCAGACGTCAATATCTACATCAACCACAAATCCCAGACACTGGCAATTACAGATATTAATGACTTCTTTTTCCCGCAATTCACAAAGACGCATAAAAATCCCCCCTGCATTACCGTATGATGCAGGAGGGATTTGGTGCCTGTATTACAGTACATTTTTGGTGGCAATGATGTCTACGCCGGTATCTGCCACATTGCTTACGATCACATCGCCGATGTGGACGGGCGCCTGTACCTTAACGCCTTTTAATGCTTTCATAATGTCGAAAATTTTCCCTTTCGGTATATCCTGTTTGGTTTTCACGGACACCGCTGCCAAACTGCCGCCTTCCACAATCACGGAGCTTGTGACAATCCTCGTGGGATTTGTGACTTCTTTTCGCGCGTAGTCATCCCCCCGTTTACAGGTATTTCCAGTTACCGAAGATACCTCGCCATTATTTATTTCTACTTTGAGAGGGCATCCCATTGGACAGCCGATACAAATCAATTCTCTTGTTTCCATACTTTACGCCTCCTCTATTTTAACAGTTATCTGGGTCAAATCAGGAAATGCTGCCAATTCTTCTTTTTTCAGTACCACTTCTTCCATCTCCCCCGGAGCCATCACCGGGCGTTTCCTGTGAATCACACGTTGATCATTCAAATATACGGATACATAACAGTTCTTATATACATCCCCCACACGAAAACGCACGATATGTTTCTCGTCCATGCGGTCTGGATTGATGGTCTTTGGCACAGTATAGCGCGCGCCCTGCGTAGCAGTGATAGGGATGTCTTTGGCATCGGAAGACGGATGCTTGGCGCCGTTTTTTACATACTCCGCCGCGTGTTTCCCGGCAGCTCCCGCTTCCTCAGAGACGAAATCCACCAAATCATGGACATGAAGCACATTTCCGCAGGCAAATACACCCTCAATATTTGTTTCCAAACACTCATTTACCAATGGGCCGGAAGTTACCGGACTCATCTCAACGCCAAGACTGCTGGAGATTTCATTTTCTGGAATCAGACCACAGGATAACAACAGCGTATCGCAAGTGTAGTGCTCTTCCGTTCCCGGAATCGGTCTGCGGTTCTCATCCACCTGGGCAATCGTAATTCCCTCCACGCGCTCTTTGCCGTCAATGTCCACAACCGTATGGCTCAATTTAAGAGGAATGCCAAAGTCATCTAAACATTGCACGATATTACGCTTGAGTCCGCCGGAATAGGGCAACAATTCCGCCACCACTTTTACTTTCGCGCCCTCTAAAGTCATCCTTCGCGCCATAATTAACCCGATATCCCCGGAGCCTAAGATTACGACTTCACGCCCGGGCATGTAGCCTTCCATATTGACAAGCCGCTGTGCAGTGCCGGCAGAATATATTCCGGCCGGCCGGTAACCGGGAATATTCAATGCTCCGCGCGAACGCTCCCGGCATCCCATGGCAAGGATGACCGCCTTCGCCTGGATCTCAAACATACCGTCCTCCCGATTCATAGCCGTGACAACTTTATCGTCAGAAATATCCATAACCATTGTATTCAATTTATATGCAATTTTTTCTTCTTCTAATTGCTCAATAAACCTTCCCGCATATTCGGGGCCAGTCAGCTCTTCCTTAAATGTATGCAGCCCAAAACCGTTGTGTATGCACTGATTTAAAATGCCCCCAAGTTCCTTATCTCTCTCTAACACCAGGATCGATTCTACGCCGTTTCTTTTTGCTGACACTGCTGCTGCCAATCCTGCCGGACCACCGCCCACAATTACAATATCATAAACTTGTCTTAACATATTCTTTCCTCGCTTTCCGACTATATTCTGTCTTTGTTGATTCCTACGATAATTTTGGAATTTCCACCGGATTTTGTAATTTCAGCCGGGTCAACCCCGCGTTCTCTTGCAAGGATTTCAATTGTTCGAGGAGAACAGAATCCAGCCTGGCAGCGTCCCATTCCCGCTCTTGTCCTCCGCTTTACGCCGTCCAAAGATTTGGCGCCCAGCGGACGGTTGATTGCGTCAATAATCTCTCCTTCTGTAATCATTTCGCAGCGACAAATGATATTTCCGTATGCCGGATGCTCTTTAATCAGCGCTGCACGTTCCTCATTGCTTAATGTCTTAGGGTCTAAAATTCCTTTTCTAGTACCTACAAAGTCGGAATTTATTTGTGCATCTGCAAGTCCACTGACAATCTCCGCCACCATTTTGCCGATAGCCGGAGCGCTGGTAAGACCCGGAGATTCAATACCCGCACAGTCGATAAAGCCTTTGGCTCCCTCCACCTCACCGATATAGAATTCATGCCCATCTTCATGTGCACGCAAACCAGCAAAGGAAGTGATAACCTGACGAATTGGAAGCCCTTTTACCGTGCTCCCTGCCTTACTAATTAATTCATCAATTCCCGCCTGTGTTGTATTTGTTCCCTCTTTATCTTCTATGTCAATGGCCGTAGGACCTACCAGCGTATTCCCATGAACAGTCGGCGTTACCAGCACGCCTTTGCCGTATTTGCTGGGAAGCTGGAAAATCGTATGTGTGACAAACCCTTCCGTAGAACGGTCAAGCAGGCAGTAGTCTCCGCGACGCGGCGTAATGTGCAGCTTCTTTTCGCTCACCATATTGTGGAATTTGTCTGCATAAACGCCTGCTGCATTTACCACATATTTTGTCTCAAAATCTCCCTGGTTCGTCTTAACAAGCCAGGTATTCTCTTTTTTCTCAAATCCAGTCACTTCTGTGTTAAACTTGAATTCCACACCATTTTGCGCCGCATTTTCCGCAAAAGCAATGTTCATGCCGAAGGGACAGATAATGCCGCCGGTCGGCGCATACAACGCTGCCACCGCTTCATCCGAAATATTGGGCTCTAATTCTACCAGTTCTTTCCTATCTATAATGCGCAAATCCTTGACGCCATTTTCTACGCCTCTCTCATAGAGTTTTTGCAAATTAGGCCGTTCTTCCTCATGGAGACATACAACCAGAGAACCATTTTGTTTAAACGGAAAATCCAATTCCCGGGAAAGTTGTTCCATCATCTGATTCCCCTCTACGTTGAGCTTTGCCATCAGAGAACCGCTCTCAGCGTCAAATCCCGCATGTGCGATGGCGCTATTCGCCTTGGAAGTCCCGCAGCAAACGTCCTCTTCCTTCTCCACTACACATATATTGAGCTTATATTTGGAAAGTTCTCTTGCCGAAGCTGCTCCCGATACACCAGCCCCTATAATTATTACATCATACATATTATTCACCTATCCTTCCTGGAAAACTAATAGGGTATTTCTTTTATAAATATAGAATAAGAAATACGCAGGGTTTCTTTTTGTATAAAAGAGGCAACAGTTACACCTCTTTCCAGAAGTGTAATCATTGCCTCTCCATCCTCTCCACAATGCCTTTATTTACTTCTTTGTCTGTTCCAAGAGACCTAAGGACTCTCCCTATCTACTTCTTTGCCGCCAGCACGAGGCATCAGGGCTCCTCCCAGCTACGCTGGGTCCCTCCTCATGCCATATCGCTGGGTCCCTCCTCAGGTCAATTACCAAGGAATTACTCCGTACAAGCCAACTGCCAAGAGCGCGCCGATAATCGGTCCACAAAGCGTAATCGCTGCATATCCGAAGTTAGAGCTACCCTTTCCTTTGATTGGAAGAGCTGCATGTGCCAGACGAGGTCCAATATCACGCGCCGGGTTGATGGCATATCCGGTAAGACCACCTAAAGACATACCGATGGAAACGATAATTCCAAATACTAAGAGATTGCCTACGCCAGCCGGTGCATCTGCCGGAAGTCCTTTGATGGCAAATACAAGCACAAACGTACCAACAATTTCACTGAGCAGGTTCAATACGGTGTTCGGAATAGACGGCGCACAGCAGAACGTGCCGAGCTTGGTAGCCGCATCTTCTGTCGCGTCATACTGTTCCTTGAACAGAACGTATACGATACAAGCGCCCAGGAACGCACCTGCAAACTGTGCTATAATATATCCGGGTACCAGGTTCCAGGCAAGGCTTCCGTCCACTGCCAAAGCAAGCGTCAATGCCGGATTGAAATGAGCGCCGGATGCCGCGCCAAAGATAAACGCCGGCACCATAACGGCAAGACCCCAGGCAAAGGTAATCTGAATGGAACCTGCCCCTTTCATTCCTGACTTATTCAATGTTACATTCGCTACTACGCCATCTCCTAAGAGAATCAGTATCATGGTTCCTACAAATTCTGCAATATATGGTAACATAAGAAGTCCCCTTTCATTCTAAACTTTGCTATCACTGTCATTTTCTAACCTTCTCGTTGATCCGTTTTTTGATCCTCTGCCCGGGACACACAGCCCCCAAGGGGAACCGTGAACATCCCGGACAGGGTAATATCACTGTTGCAGGAAGTGAAACTTAAACTTCGTTCAACTAGTCTTCCTTCGCCCAACCGTAAGAATATTTCACAGCCTTATTCCAGCCTTTGACCATTGCCTCTCTGTCCTCCTGGGAAATCTGAGGCTTAAAGGTCTGGTCAATCGACCAGTTCTTGATAACGTCTTCCTTACTTGCCCAATAACCGACTGCAAGACCTGCCAGATAAGCCGCGCCCATAGCCGTTGTCTCTACGCAAGAAGGACGGTTTACTGGAGCATCAATGATATCTGCCTGCGTCTGCATGAGGAAATTATTGGCGCTTGCGCCGCCGTCAACCTTGAGAGAATTCAGTTCAATACCGGAATCCGCCCGCATCGCCTGCAATACGTCATTTGTCTGATATGCCAGTGATTCTAACGTTGCACGAATAATATGGTACTTATTAACGCCTCTGGTAATTCCCACGATTGTTCCCCTTGCGTACTGATCCCAATGAGGAGCGCCTAATCCCGTAAATGCAGGAACTACATAACAGCCGTTGGTGTCTTTGACCTTCTTTGCCATATATTCTGAATCCGGCGCACTGTCGATAACTCTCAACTCGTCGCGCAACCACTGGATGGCTGCCCCAGCTACGAAAATAGAACCTTCCAATGCGTAATTGACCTTGCCGTCAATCCCCCATGCAATGGTGGTAACCAGGCCATTCTTAGAAAATACCGGCTTCTCTCCCGTGTTCATCAGCATGAAGCATCCCGTTCCATATGTATTCTTTGCCTCTCCTGCTGTGAAACAAGTCTGTCCAAACAATGCCGCTTGCTGATCTCCTGCTGCTCCGCCAACCGGAATCGGACCGCCGAAGAAGGAAGCGTCTGCCGTTCCATATACGCAACTTGACGGCTTTGCCTCTGGAAGCATGCACGCCGGAATATCTAATTCCTTCAAGATTTCCTCATCCCATTTCAGATCGTTGATGTTAAATAACATCGTACGGGATGCATTGGAATAATCAGTCACGTGCGCCGCACCCTTTGTCAACTTCCAAATCAGCCATGTCTCTACCGTACCGAAGAGGAGTTCACCTTTCTCTGCCCGTTCTCTGACGCCTTCCACGTTGTCCAGAATCCATTTCAGTTTCGTTCCTGAGAAATATGCGTCAATCACAAGCCCTGTCTTCTGGCGGAACGTATCTGTAAGTCCCTTTTCTTTTAAGCTGTCACAGTATTCTGATGTTCTTCTGCACTGCCATACAATCGCGTGATACACCGGTTCCCCCGTATTCTTATCCCATACAATCGTTGTCTCACGCTGATTGGTAATGCCGATTGCAGCGATATCCTCTGCCGAAGCCCCAATCTTCTGCATTGCCTCCACTGCAACTCCCAACTGTGTAGACCAAATCTCGTTCGCATCGTGCTCTACCCAGCCCGGCTTTGGAAAATACTGTGTAAATTCTTTCTGTGCTACACTGCACATTTCTCCTTTTTCGTTAAAAAGAATACATCTGTTGCTTGTCGTGCCGGCATCCAGTGCCATAACATATTTCGCCATAGTAAAATCCTCCTCTATTTTACGTTGTTTTCCTTGCTCCGTGTGCGCTACATAAACCAAATATCCTGATTTGTCGTAGAAACGGAAATCGCCCCCGCGTCCAATGCTTCAATAACATCCTCCCTGTCGCTGATTAGCCCCCCGGCTATCACCGGCTGCGTACTGAGTTTGTTGACCCTGCGGATAATCTTAGGCATAACACCCGGCAGTATTTCAATAAAATCCGCCTTAATCTGCCGCTTCTGTTTTTCAATACTTTGAAAAGCTCTGGAATCTAAAACAAAAATGCGGAAAACGGTGTATAGAGACAACTCCTTTGCACGATTAATCATATTCATCCGTGTAGAAATAATGCCATCTGCTCTCGTATTTTTATGAATATAGTCCACAGCAATCTCATGATTGCTCAACCCCTCGACTAAATCAATGTGCACTAAGGCTATCTTATCCGCCTTTTTAATCTTCTCCACAATCTCCGTGATATTGCACATATCCCCGAATAAGATAAATACAATCTTCACTTCCGATTCCAGACATCTTTCAATTCCCCCAAAGTCTTTCACCGCAGCTATCACAGGACAATCTGCCATTGCATCGTAAAATTTCTGTTCCATACTTCCTCCACAAACCATACGTTATTATTCAATTAATCTGTCGAATCCCACCTCCATCTTCAAAATATAAAAAGAGTAGAGTTAATAGACAGCATTTCTGCTGTGTCAACCCTACTCCATTTTCTCCAGGTCACTATTTATTTGGTATGACCCTATACTAGCATCTTACACAAAAAGATGCAAGCCATTTATCGCAAAAAATAAATTTATGTCTAAAACTGTCAAAATTTCTATCCGTTATTTGTATAAATTGCCAAAATATTTACTTATAAACTTTAAGGATGTCATACATCTGCTCTATTGTCTTAACTCCCAGCAACACTTCATCGTCATTGATAATGGTCATGGGAATACGCTCGATCTTATATTGCTGCGCCAAGTGCGGGTACAGCCGCGCATCAATCATCCGTGCCTCTACCATCTTCGATACAGCCGCCATCTGCTGACAGGCAATCACCTGGTTGGCACAATGATGGCAAGACAGGGAAACAAAAATTTTCATCTCACTCTTACGCTCCAGCTTGTCAAGCTTTTTTCGTATGCGCTTATCCATCTCCTGCCCAGGACCAGCCACATTATAAAGCGCAAGCACAAGGGAATTCATCTCCTTACCCCCAGTGACACCGTGGAATGAAATACCTGTATATTGCCCTTGACGGTATAACGCAGTCGCCGGCAGCAAAGAGCTATCAATCTCTGGCAGCTCCTCTTTCGCCTCCTTGGGCTCATAAAACTGACAGGTCAGCTTGTCTGACAGCCTGGCAATGTGACGCACCAGTTCCGCCATCTCCACTGATGCTTTATCCGCTAAATTGACAACGCAAACCATATGCGCTTCCCCGGTAAGTTTCCCCAATACACCGCAAAGCTGTTCCTCCAAATCCGCTGTAATCAGGCTGCTTTTCGCAGAAATCTTTTCACTGTCCATATGCCTTCCTCCTACAACATGCCTACCAAATCCAGGCTAGGGCTTAACGTCTCTTCCCCGGGCTGCCACTTCGCCGGACATACTTGGTCTCCATGCTTCTCCACGAACTTTGCCGCCTGTACCTTGCGCAAAAGTTCCTCGGCATTTCTGCCAATGCCCATGTCATGAATTTCGTACGCCTTTACCTTTCCCGCGGGATTAAGAATGAACGTTCCCCTCAGCGCCTGTCCTTCTTCTTCCACAAGCACCCCAAATTGCCGTGCCAACACGCCGGCAGGATCGGCAAGCATTACATACTGAATCCCTCGAATCGTCTCGGAAGCATCTGCCCATGCCTTATGCACGAAATGAGTATCTTCTGAGACGGAATAAATCTCACAGCCCTCATTTTGAAACTCTTCATAATGGTCGGCAAGATCGCCAAGCTCCGTCGGACACACAAATGTAAAATCTGCCGGATAGAAAAACAATACAGACCAATGCCCTTTCAGATCTTCCTGGCTCACTTCTCGAAATTCCCCATTCGCAAACGCCGATACCCGAAACGGCTCCACTTCTTTGTTAATCATATTTCCCATAGCAATACTCCTTCCTGTCTATCGTAGACGCTAGAAACGCTTTCATCTGCGTTTTCCTAACATTATAAAGTTTAAATTACAAAAAGGCAAATTTTTTCTACTTGCAATCGTCAATAAATATCGTTATAATACATTCACGCAACTCGTAGACAAAATTATATAATGATTTAGGAGGTATTCTATGGAGAAGGAGAAGAACTTAGGCATTACAAACCTAAACGGAATGTCCGCAGACGACGATACGACCTGCGGCATCAATGACATGAACTGTGTAGAGACAAAAGAGGTATCCAGCAGCATCACGGATATGAACAGCGCCAGTTCTGACGAAGACACTACTTGCAGCTTCACAGATATGAACTGTACCGGAGAGTAATGCATCTGGTAGTGTAAACAGATCTGTGTTTTGAAAATAAACGACTTTTTGATGGGCGCCGCATTAAATTCACTGCAAAACATAGATTTGTACAAAAGGTTTACATTGCATCGCAATGTAAACCTTTTGCATGAGTAACAATATTTTCGTAACAGCCCCAACAAAAAACATTTAATCTTGAAAATTCTGTAATCGAATCTCTGATAATATCTGCTGCACCCGGCATATAATCACCCACTTTCTATCACTTATTTATATGATAACTCCATTATACCAATAAGCTGTTGGTGTAAAGCCTTCATTGCTCTGACTTTCCTTACTCTTCGATCACATGGATTTCCAGGAAATCAAAGTCTATCTGTTCTACGAAATTATCCTGGTAAAACCGCGCCTTATCGTGGCGTTTAAATTCTGTCACAGTGGCGTCCAGCCAGATTGGTTTGCTCAAATCAAACTCATAGCAGACCTTATCTAACGCCCGAAATATCTTGTGGGTACGCGTATCCTCGCTCTCGTCCGTGATAACGGTATCCCTTATAAGATGATTGTCTTTCAATATTTTAAACCAAATACGCATGATTCTTATTCCTTATCTTTTATTTGTTTCGTCTCTGGCGGTTTGCCTCATACATCAGCAACGCGGAGGCAACTGCTGCATTCAAGGATTCCACTTGTCCCTGCATGGGAATCCTGATCAAAACGTCAGCAAGCGCCGCCGTCTCTTCTGTCAATCCATTCGCCTCATTGCCAATCATAAAACCGCAGGGCGACGTATAGTCGGGTTCATCATACAATTTCTCCCCATCCAGACACGCTGCATACACGGCAATACCCCTCTTTTTCAGCACGGCGATTGTTCCAGGAAGATCATCCGTAATATAGAACGGCACGCGAAACAGGGAGCCCATGGTAGAACGGATGGTCTTGGGATTAAACATATCTACGGTGGTCCGGTCCATGATAACTCCAGTAACGCCCGCACCCTCGCCGGCGCGCATCATTGTCCCCAGATTCCCGGGATCCTGGATATTCTCTAAAATCAACAGGTGCGGAGCCTCCTGCTGTCCAGCAGAAGCTGTTTTCACGGAAAGCGCATCTGCGCTGCCATATCCCATGCCCGCCCCCAGCAAATCCTCCAGCTTATATTGTATCATCTGCACAAGACAGAGGATTCCCTGGGGCGTCTTGGTATCGCTGATCTTGCGAAACACACTGTCCGATACAACCTCATAACTCAAACTCTCCAAGCATTTCTGGTTCCGGCTGCTGGCAAGAAAACTCTCGGAAACATATATTTCCTGTATTCGTTCCCGGGGAACTTCCAGGCACATTTTTATTCCTTCCACTACAAAAACCCGCTGTTCATAGCGGGCTTTTGCTTTTTTATTTAACTGCATAATAACTTTCATCCTCGGATTGGAAGAACTTGTAATCATTCGTTTCCATCTCCTTACTTACTGAGGCTTTCACAAATATTAAACTGATACTCGGAAATTGCCTTTTCCATGGAAAGCGCCTCGTCAATATCAAAATCAACAAACTCACCATGACGGTAACCAACCACGCGATTCGACTTGCCGTCGCACAGTAAATCCGCTGCAAATGCTCCCATGGTGGATGCATAAACACGATCCTTACAGGTGGGGCTTCCTCCACGCTGCATGTGTCCTAAGATCGTCGCACGCGTCTCTACACCAGTAGCCGCTTCTATACGCTTCGCCATACTGGTGGAATGACCGATACCTTCTGCATTGATGATAATATGGTGTTTTTTGCCACGCTTACGGTTATTGATAATGTTATTCACAAGCTTCTGCTCATCGTAATCATACTTCTCCGGCAGCAGGATATCTTCCGCTCCATTGGCAATACCACACCACAATGCGATAAATCCTGCGCCTCTGCCCATAACCTCAATAATCGAGCATCTCTCATGAGACGTAGAAGTATCACGCACCTTATCAATCGCGTCCATGGCAGTATTCACTGCCGTATCAAATCCAATCGTGTACTCCGTACATGCAATATCCAAATCAATCGTCCCTGGAATGCCAATTGTATTGATTCCCAGAGAAGCCAACTTCTGCGCTCCTTTAAAGGAACCATCACCGCCGATTACCACAACGCCGTCAATGCCATGTTTGCGACAAATCTCTGCGCCCTGCTGCTGTCCTTCCGGTGTCGTAAATTCTTTGCACCTCGCCGTCGCTAAAATTGTGCCGCCCCGCTGAATAATATCCGATACGCTTCTTGCTTCCAAATCTATAATCTCTTCCTGTAACAGACCTGCATAACCTCTCTTAATCCCCTTTACCTTCTTGCCACGTGAAAGCGCCTGACGCACAACTGCACGAATTGCCGCATTCATTCCCGGCGCGTCGCCGCCGCTGGTTAATACCGCGATTGTCTCTATATTTTTTGCCATAACAAATTTCCTCCTGTATCTATGTTAAATTCCATTGCATCCAATTTATTCTATTTTAATCTCTTTTGGCAAGATTTTCAATATTCTTTTCTACAACTTTTACATTATTTTCACCCAGAAACTTTGTTAATCTGTTTATTGTCTCCGGCACAGCCGCAATACTCCTACTAGGCGGGAGCCTTTTCATCTGTTTCTCACCAGAAATATAAATAACTACACTGTCGTTCCCGTCGCTATCACGCAGAATGTCAAATAATTCTTTTTCCTGCTTTTCATATTCTTGTCTGGTAGTAAATTGTAGCCACGCCTCTTTCTTGGTGTCTGCAAAAGAGTACATGCGCTCGCAGATTAACTTCGCATTCTTCTCCTCCTCTGTCGCTGCACGCCCACGGACAAATACTTTCTCATCTATATTCAACATGCGGCTATTTGCCTCATAGCTTTTGGGAAAAATGATAATTTCCAATGTCCCCACCAAATCTTCCAGCGTGATAAATGCCATTGTCTGATTATTCTTCGTATATTTGACAGTCTTATCCACAATCATCCCGCCAACCATTGCAATCTCGCCATCAGAAACACGTGTCTGCCCGCTCTCTTCTTCCAGTATAAAATCAGTGGTAACTCTGGTGATATTCTTACGCCATTTTTCCTCATATTCTTCCAGAGGATGTCCGCTGATATAGACGCCGAGGACTTCTTTCTCAAATCCCAGATACATTTCTTTGGCATACTCGCCGACATCCGGCATCTTGACTTCAAAGTCTGCCTTCGCCTCCTCGCCGGCAAGGTCAAACAAGGTCATCTGTCCCGCCATGGTATTTTTCTTGTCCTGAGCGATACCATCCATGATTCCTGCATACGCCATCATGCACTGTTTCCTGGTCGCACCCAGGTTGTCCAACGCTCCCGCTTTAATGAGGTTCTCTACCATCCGCCGGTTAATTTCACTGTCTGCCATACGGGTCAGGAAATCCGGCAAGCTTTGAAACTTCCCGCGCTCCTTGCGCTCCTCGCAGAGCTTTTCAATAAAAAGAGAACTGACACTTTTGATGGCGGACATCCCATAGCGAATCTCATTTCCCGAGGCAGAAAATTCACCGCTGCCCTCGTTGATACTGGGCGGCAGCACTTGAATGCCCATCTGACGACAGGTGAAAATGTACTCCGAAAGCTTGGCATTGTGATTCATGACAGAATTCATTAATGCAGCCATATACTCCACTGGGTAATAGTATTTCAAATACGCTGTCTGATATGCAATCACCGCGTAAGCAGCAGCATGTGATTTGTTAAATGCATATTTAGCAAAGTCCGTCATCTCATCAAAAATCTTATTTGCCGTCTGTTCGCTGATACCATTGCTGACGCAGCCGGGCACTCCTTCTTGCGGATTCCCATAGACGAAATTCTTGCGCTCTTGTTCCATGACGGAAGTTTTCTTCTTAGACATGGCACGGCGTACAAGGTCGCTTCTGCCGAGCGTATAACCGGCAAGGTCACGGACAATTTGCATCACCTGTTCCTGATAAACAATGCAGCCATATGTCGGCTCTAAGATGGGCTCTAACTGCGGACAGTCATAAGTGATGGAATCCGGATTGTTCTTCCCCCTGATATAAGCCGGAATAAAATCCATCGGACCCGGACGATACAGAGAAATTCCTGCGATAATATCTTCCAAACTCTGAGGCTTTAGCTCCTTCATGAAATTCTTCATGCCTGCGCTCTCCAACTGGAACACACCGTCCGTCTTGCCAGTTCCGAGAGAATCTAACACTGCTTTGTCGTCATAATCCACCTTGTCAATATCAAAAAGTTCCTCTTGGGCAATCCCTGGATTCGCCGCTTTCTGCCCTTCATGGATAAGATTTACCGTATGCTGGATAACCGTCAGGTTCCGAAGCCCCAAAAAGTCCATCTTCAGCAATCCCAGCTCTTCTAATGTCGTCATCGTAAACTGCGTAGTAATCGCGCCGTCGCTTCCCCTAGAAAGCGGCACAAATTCATCGACCGGCTTGGAGCTGATGACCACACCCGCCGCATGCATAGACGTGTGCCGCGGCAACCCTTCCAGACGCCTGGACATGTCAATTAATTTCTTAATGCTCTCATCGCTATCATAGAGACTTCTCAGCTCAGGATTCATTCGCAATGCCTTATCAATCGTAATGCCCAGCTCCGTGGGAATCTGCTTGGCAATGCTGTCCACGAAAGCGTACGGCAGATCCATCACTCTGCCCACATCCCGAATCACGCCCCTTGCCGCCATCGTACCAAACGTGACAATCTGCACCACGCGGTCCTTGCCATATTTGTCACTGACATAATCAATTACTTCTTGCCGCCGCTCTACGCAGAAATCAATATCAATATCCGGCATCGTCACACGCTCCGGATTGAGGAAGCGCTCAAAAATCAAGCTGTAGCGAATAGGGTCAATATTGGTAATTTCCAATGCATAAGACACCAGGCTTCCCGCCGCGCTTCCCCGCCCTGGACCCACGGCAATTCCGCTCTCACGGGCAAAACGAATAAAGTCCCATACAATTAGAAAATAATCGACATAACCCATCTGCTGAATAATATCCAGCTCATACTGGAGCTGATCTTTCAATTGGGCAAATTCCAACGGTTCTTCTCTTCCCGGAATTTCCACAAAGCCATCATGTGCCAAATAGCGGTTTTTTAAACCGTTATGACAAAGTTCCTTTAAATACTCCCACGACGTATACCCCTCTGGCACATCAAACTTGGGCAGCTTCGTCACGCCAAATTCAATCTCCACATTACAACGAGCAGCGATCTTTGCCGTATTGTCCAAAGCCTCCTGCGCATAGGGAAACAGCGCACGCATCTCGTCTTCCGACTTCACATAATACTGCCCGCCTTCATAGCGCATACGGTTCTCATCCGCCAGCTTTTTTCCAGTCTGGATGCAAAGCAGAATATCATGTGAATCCACGTCCGTCTCATATGTGTAATGCACATCATTGGTAGCGACAAGCGCAATTCCTGTCTCCTGGCTCAGACGAAGAAGCTGCTGATTGACATATTGCTGCTCTGGCAGCCCATGGTCTTGCAGCTCAAGAAAATAATTGCCGTGCCCAAAAGTTCTATCATGCCAAAGCGCCGCCTCCTTTGCCTCCTCATAGCCACCGCGCTGCAAGAGCTTTGCCACTTCTCCGGCAAGACAGGCGCTAAGCACGATCAACCCCTCATGGTATGTTTCCAGAATCTCTCTGTCCACCCTTGGACGATAGTAATATCCTTCTGTGAAACCGCGCGACACGATCTTCATCAAATTCTGATAACCCGTGTTGTTCTCAGCTAACAGAATCAAGTGGAAATAGCGGTCCTCCCCTTCTACTTTCTCTTGATCAAATCTGGAACCGGGCGCAACATAGACCTCGCAGCCTAGAATCGGCTTAACGCCTGCCTCCTTTGCCGCCCGGTAAAAATCAATCACGCCATACATCACACCGTGGTCTGTAATCGCCGCTGCATCCATGCCCAGTTCTTTCACTCTGGAAACATATTCTTTTATCTTATTGGAGCCGTCCAAAAGGCTGTATTCCGTGTGGACGTGAAGATGTGTAAACGACATAGCTTCCTCCGTTTCGTATCCTAAAACAATTACTCTTTCTATTTTACCCTTTATCTTAATAATGTGCAAGAACAAAGCGGACAAGCCCATCATATGAGAAAAAACGTTGGGAAGTTTCCTTTCCCAACGTTTTGGTAAATTTTATAATACTTTCGCCAGAAAATCCCGAAGCCTCTGGTTCTTGGGATGACTGAAAAATTCTTGCGGTTCATTTTCCTCACATATCATGCCCTCATTGATGAACATAACGCGGCTGGCAACCTCCTTTGCAAAGCCCATCTCGTGTGTCACAACAACCATTGTCATGCCATCCTTTGCCAATTCCTTCATCAATTCCAGTACTTCGCCTACCATTTCCGGGTCTAAGGCTGAAGTCGGCTCGTCAAATAACATGACGTCCGGGTTCATAGCAAGGGAACGGGCAATGGCAATCCTCTGCTTTTGTCCGCCGGACAGCATAGACGGATAGGCATTTGCCTTAGCGGGTAGTCCCACACGCGCCAACAAATCTAAAGCACGCTTATCCGCCTCCTCTTTGCCCATCAGCCCCAGTTTCACCGGGGCAAGGGTTATATTATCCTGAATGCTCAAATTTGCAAACAGATTAAACTGCTGAAATACCATGCCAATCTTCTGGCGGATTTTATTGACGTCCACACCGGGCGCCGTAATCTCTTTGCCTTCAAAAATCACACTGCCGCCAGTAGGCTTCTCCAACAGATTTAAGGAGCGTAAAAAGGTCGATTTGCCGCAGCCGGAAGGACCGATAATCGCCACCACTTCTCCCTGGCAGATTTGCGTGCTGATGCCGCGAAGCACCTGATTACCGCCAAAATCCTTACGCAGCTCTTTTGTTTCCAGCAATACCTTACCGTTCACTGACCCTCAGCCTCCTCTCCAGCTTATTGACACACCAGGATAACCCGGTTACCAACAGCAGATAAATCAGCGCAACGGCAATCAAGGGCATAAAGGGGGAGAAGGTAATACCCCGGATGATATCGCCGCCATGCGTTAAATCCGTCAATCCGATGTAACCGCTGATTGAAGTTTCTTTTAACAATACGATAAATTCGTTTCCCAGTGCGGGAAGCACGTTTTTAAATGCCTGGGGCATAATGATAAACTGCATGGTCTGACGATAATTCAATCCCAAACTTCTTCCCGCTTCCGACTGCCCCTCGTCTACAGACATAATGCCGGAACGAACGATCTCAGCCACATATGCGCCGGAATTGAGCCCAAACGCCACGACAGCCGCGAGAATCTTTGACACATTTACCGTTGCAAAAATTACATAGTAAATTATCAGAAGCTGAATCATAGTGGGCGTCCCGCGCACGACGGTAAGATACACCTGGCAGATAAAGTTGGGAATCTTCATATGTCCCGTCTTATCATGGCTGGAACGTATTATTGCCACCAGAAATCCGAGGACAATACCTAAAAGCGCAGCCAGCAACGTGATAATCAGAGTATTCACAAAACCTTGCAGTATGTACTGGTATCTGTTACCGTTAATAAAATTTAATGTAAACTGTTCTACAAAACTTTGCACAGCAGCTCTTCCTCCTATTTTGCACGAACAATGATTACCTGTTTCGCTTTGGCATATGTATCGCTAAAGTCAATGCTCTGTAAACGTTCTTCATTGACCGTCATTCCAGCCACGCCGATATCCGCCTTACCAGACTGCACCGCATTGATAATCGCATCAAAATCCATATCAATAATCTCAAGCTCCATGCCCAGCTTATCTGCTACTGCCTGAGCAATTTCCGGGTCGATACCTACTATCTCATTATTCTCATAGTATTCATAAGGCTTAAACGCTGCGTTCGTTGCCATTACCAGCTTACCGTTTGATGTGTCCACATCTGCCGGAGATTCATAAGGGCAGGTTCCCATCGTATCATCGCCTGTATAATTTGCCATAATCTGATCCAGCACGCCTTCAGACTTTAATTCAGCAAGGGCGCCATTAATCTTCTCTTTTAACTCTGAATTATCTTTGGCAATAGCGATCGCATACTCTTCATCTGTATACTCTGTGTCAAGAGTCTTCAAATCACTATTCTGTTCTACAAACGCCTTTGCCGGCTCAGAGTCAATGACTACGCAGTCAATCTTGCCCTGCTTTAAGGACTGCACAGCGTCCGCGCCCTTTTTATAACGCTCTACCGTCGTATTGCCATCCTTTTCAAATTCATCAGTTACCAGCGTATCGCCTGTCGTCCCAAGCTGTACGCCAATCTTCTTGCCCGCCATATCTTCCGGGGCATGTACGGTGTTCGCCGGAACCCCGCATCCCATAATGCTTGTCAGCATAGCGCCTGCCAACAATACTGCTGCTAACTTCTTTGCATTTTTCATTATTTCTTCCTCCTGTTTTCCATTCCTGTTTGGAATATGGTAGTTGTATCGCTGTATAAATATGCGTTATTTTGTATTCTAAATCAAATCAGGAAAAAAATCAACAGGCAGGATTTATATTTATCTTGCTTTTTTAACCGCACTGTACGCTCCCATCCGGTTCTTACCATTCTGCTTTTCAAATGCGCATACTTTGTAATAGCAGCTCTTTTTGCCTTTGGGCAGCTTTGCCGTAAAGCTTGTTACATTCGCATCTTTTATCGTTTTTACACATACATATTTGCCGGATTTGGACGAGCTTCTATAAATAGCATATCCATCTGCCCGCACCACCTTTTTCCAGGATAACGTTACTTGCTTGGTAGATTTTTTCTTCAAACGCAATTTCGGTTGCTGAGGCGCTGCCGATTGCTTGGCGCTGTATGAGCCATATACCTGAGCGCCTGTCGAGCCAACTGCGTATGCCCGGATCTTATAATAATAAACTTCTCCATCTGGGTGCTTAATATTGGAGCAAGAGGTTACCTTTCCCTTTTTAATGGTCTTAACAAGCTTATACTTACCATTCTTTTTTGTGCTGCGATAAATTTGATAGCCCTTCGCTCCGTCAACTTTCTTCCAGGACATACGAACCTTAGATGTACTCTGGTACTGCGGAGAGAACTCTGTCACCTGCGCTAATGATACTTTTACTTTTGCCGCCGAACTGTAATAGCCATATTTTACACTTCCATCTGCATTTTCTTTAAATGCCCGAATTTTAAATGCATAGGTAGAACCATATGGAAATGTCTTCGCATACGTCGTGATATCTGCGCCTTTAATGGTCTTGAGCAACGTACATTTTTTCGCCTTCGTATCGAATCTGTAAAGCACATAGCCGTCTGCTTCATCCACTTTCTCCCATTTAAAATTCACACGGTTTGAGCCTTTCTTCACAGATGCTGTCAATTTCACTTTGGGATTAAAAGGCTTTTGTACGGGCTGTTCCTGATTGGCTTCCGTCACTGTCACAGGTTCTGCGTCTGCCAGCGGAGCTGTCATTGCTGACAGTCCGTTGGCATCTACATATGTTACGGAGGGTTCCTGCCCATCGTCTCCATCTCCGACTACTTCAACTTTTATTTCATACGTCTTGCTGGTCGGTTGGAACGACAAAGTTCCCAATCTTACATATTCGCTGCCGCCAAAGATATCCTGATCTTTTTTTCCCGAGAGCACTAAGTCTACCGCATAGATATTCTCTCCCTTACTGCTTATCGCAGCGTCCTGAATTATACTTGGAAGACCATTTTCAAACTGGAACTTCGGCTCTCCCATGCTCCCGCTGGTGATGGTGACAAGAAGCTGCATTCTCAGTGAAGTGATCGTCTCTGTCTTTCCCTCTGGAATGCTCACCGATACAGCCACTTTATTATTTTCAACAGTCAGGCTATTCGTCCCCGCTGCCTCAACAGCAGCCGGTATCGCAAAAATACAAAAGAATAACAGACATAAATATTTTATGATATTTTTCATCTTTACCTCCATAATTCTGAACTACTGTAAGGTGATGGAAGGAAGGGTCTTCGGAATTTGAATTACCAGCGTATCGCTGACGATACGTTCTCCTTCTAAGGTCAAAGCGTCGTCTACTCGATATAATTCACCGCGCACACCGCCAAGTTTCTGGAGGGAATCCATATCCCATTTCCCTGGTTCCACATAATAAACCCATGTTCCATTTGAAGTCTCACCTAGATTCCCATGCTCCGGCACGTCGGCAAAAATTACTTGCTTTGCCTCCACATTGCCATCTTTGGCGCCAATCACATTGCCTTCGGTATCGTACAATATAACCACATTGTAGGCAGGATTTCCTTTATAATTCCCGCTGAAGATTAAAGAGCCCTGCGGAATCACATCTTCCTTCTGATCGCCATACTGGTAATCTTTGGACAAAATGCCAATTGCCGGCTGCGCATCTCCTGTCGTCATAAATTCCAGATTATCTCCAGAAGGACCGCAGATTTCAACTTCCTGAATCGAAATACTACCGGACTTCGCCAGCGTTATGCGTACATATCTGGCATCATACGTCCCGATCCATTCATCCCTGGTATCTTCTTTTACGGAGTCAAACCAGATTGTCGCTTCTTCCGCTCCAGTAATTCCTGCATAATGCTCCTTCACGGTAGTCCAGGTCTCACCATCTGCACTGACTTCAACAGTCACGTCTCCTATAGCATCGCCCTGATATTTCAAGGAGGTAACTTCCTCGGTCTTATGCATATCTATTTCGATCACTGCCGTTCCCGTACTATTACCGGTAAACGTACCATCCGCTGTCCTGTCGTTATCTATAATTCTTTCAATACTGTTTACCTTCTTTACTGGAACAGCGCCGTCTCCATGATATCCATTGTCCGGATCTTCCTCATCGGTTTCAATTTCTATGTCGTCTTCTGACGTCATATTGGAAGTAACGGTCCAAGCGCTTTTCTCTAATACGCCGTCCGTTTTAATCTTTGCTGAGCCTGCCTGCGTTTTATTTGAGTAGTTGAGGAATTTATCTACTGCCCGCACCTCATATTCCATCACACGGTTATCAATAGAAGCAATTGTGTCTACATAAACGGTTGCATCCGCCGTCTTTATTGGCGCAAATCCAACTACTTCTGTCTTCTTCTCACCATTATAAATCATACTGCGGCTGATCTCATAACCCAAAATTAAATTTGCATCCGACTTCGTCTGCATTGTAATTTCTACTTGGTTTGCTTTTGCAGATACGCGCGCTGTGACAGCATCCTGGTCTTTGATAGTTCCCACTTCGCCCGGATGCGCCAGACGATAGCTTCTCGCATCTTCATTTACATAATACAGCGCTTTTGTATCGGCTTTCCCATATTTCTCTGCATATGCGACGGTCGCACTGTCAGGCACCATACCCCACCGTTCAAAGAATGGAAGGATATTTCTATTTGCGGCTGCACAGGCAAGACGCATGAGATTCTGTTCGGAACCACCATTTAACGTTAAGCCTGACTGCGGAGCCTGTTTCGGATTTCTGGAATATGTATCTACCCGTGCAAAGAACAGATTTGCAAACTGCTCCTCATAATCGTCATACATATATTTGTCGTCTGCATTATCGTCAAACGCCAGATGAAGCTGCCAATAAAGCGCAAGCTGCGTAAATACATTGGACGCGCGCCCGACTGTGCCAGACGTTACTTTGCGGTACACATTCTCATAAGTATAACGTCTCTTTCCTGTCAAAAGCTGCGCAAAATAGTTATTCGTAACTTCCGCAACAGCATAACTTCCCTGATTGATGTTATGGCCAATTTCATGGGCGATTCCCCAGCCAAATCCAGACCAATTAGAAGGCGCACTTGCCAATGTAGCAGAATTCCATTCAATTCCGATATGATTCCCGGACGCGTACATGAATGCACCGGCAAACATTCTCATATAACGGATATTCAAATGCTGTGCGGGCAGCGCATTATTGCCCCTGACTGTACCTGCCGCATCGCTCAGTCCTTTGTGCTGGTAAAACAGCGTCATGGTTTGTTCCATTGCCTGCAAAGCCTGATCTAATTTCGCCACTTTATCATCCGCTTTTTTGATTCCCGCCCAAACTTGTGTAGCCGGCAGAGAATACATCATCTTTGGCATCATGATATCTGTTGCGTTCAAAATACAATTGGTCTGGTTATATTCATAATTCACATTGTTTACATTCGTATGTTTATTCTCATGTTCCGCCTGGATAGAGGTCACATAAGATTCCAGTTCCTGGACATAGGTACGAATTGCCTGAGTTCGCTCGTCTCCCGTTTTACCATACACACTCAGAACTGGAATGTCACTTCCGCCGCCGATACGAACTGCATATTGATCCGCACTGTTATTACCTGTATAAGCAACGTAAAGCTGCCCGCCTCGCTCAAAATCATTTGACGTAATTTGAGGTACCGTGATTTCATTGCGACCAATTTTCAGGTTGACAGCTCTGGCAAGAGAACTTGCCTCCGCATGATGCTGCGTAAATACAAGCTGCAAGTTCGTGTTGTCGCCCGTTCTTCTCGTATTATGCCCAACGAATACCAGCAGTTTTTCTCCCTGGTAAGCAACCTTTCCCAGCGGCTGCCATGCATTTAACCCGCCGAATCCCAGGTGTCCATCTTTTGCCGCAGTAATGCGGTTATCTACCACATAGGAAGGCTTTAAATTTGCATTTAAAATTTCTCGCGCCGTATTCAACTCCAATTGCAGCTCTCTATACAATGGATGCTTTTCACCGCTCGCTGCATCTACGGTATTCAAGCGGTTTTCCAAAGCAGCAATCGTATCTTCGGTTACATCAGCTCTCAGCGTTGTATGCATCTCATCCTCATACAAATTCATAATATCTTCTTCCAGCGAATCGTACTGGTGGAAATGAATCTCCCCTACCATCATTGCCTGCCTGTTGCCACTATAACTCCTTCCTATATTGAGATGAATCTTATTTGCTGTGATCTTCTGATCCATTTTTACTATATAGTACGGCTGATTATTTTCATCTCTCTTTTCAAACAAACGCACGCCAGCCACCTGTGCCGCGGCGCCGTTTTCTTTATTCCAATAACGAATACGGACGGTCTGGACTCCTGACTTCTGGTCCGCCGCTGCAAAGGTAAAATAATTCATTTCATAATCGTTATCCAAGGTAATCGTCATTCCCTTGTCATTGGCGGGATAAGATACGCCGTCGTCCCAGTCTTCTTTCATCCAATAAGAACCGTAATCATCATCTACCAATCCCAAAGCGCTGCCGGCTTTCGTATCTAAGGGACTTCCGACCATATGCGCGCCACCAGAACCTCCATAAGTGGCATTCACAATATGGGCGCTCACTGCGCCTACGCCATTGGAAGTATTCAGCAATTTATATTTCGGAAGCTGCGGCGGCGCTATACTCTTCGTGGATGCTACCGAAACCAGAGAAGCTTTTCCCCAGCCAAGCTCATTCCACCCTCTCACATACAAGGAATATTGTGTATCATCTTCCAAACCGCCAATCACATATTTCGTATCGTTAATCTTCCCTTCTCCGCTTACCAGCGGTTCAAACCCTTCCACTACCGGACGGTAAGCGCTGTCTGCCTCCTCTGATTTCTTGTAGTATACCATATAGCCGTTGGAATCAGACATATCCTTCCAAGAAACCGTGATTGTCCGATAGCCGCCAACTGCGGACACATTATCCGGTGCCGCCGGCAGACTCTGCGGTTTGGGTTCTCCGATACGCTCCTCAGACCAGGGACTATGCCAATCGCCGTTTACAGAACGGACCTTGATTGTATATTTTTCAAAGTTTCTCATATTCTGGTCGTTAATCGAACTGATTCTGTGCTGCGTACTCGATACGCGGACAATCTGTGACTGGACGGTCGCCTGTTTCCCTACCGGACCAGACACATAGACCTCATATCCGGTTATATTCCTCTGGGCATTCCAAGATACCATTAATCCTTGATTCTCTGACTGCGGCTCATTCAACGTAGGAATATCAAGCTGCGGCGCCGGAATCCTCTCTTCCATATTATTGACAAATTCCACTTTGGCAATATTAACAAGCGGTTCTGTCTTTTTCGTTCCGGTAATGCGGATAGTCACTCTCTTTACCGCTATCTGCGTACCAAAATTAAGAACCAAAGAACCGTCCGCCTCAACGCTTACGCTGCTAGAAGAAGCCAAAGCAGGCTGGGCAAACGTCATTCGCTCCACTTGAGATGCCAGGGCTCTTTGCTGCTGCGCAAGCGGGAAGGAAATTTCTTGTTCCTCTCCCTTTTCATCGACCGTTACAACAACTGCCTCTCCATCCGTAATCTCACTAAAAATGGTACCGTCTTCATCCATTTCAGTAGGCGCATGAAGCGTAATCCCCTCTATTTTCGGCATAAGTGCGGCGTCCATAACATCATCCTGTGTCAATGCAAATTTCATGCTTACGGGATTTTGTGTTGAAATTGCCTCTCCTGCACTTAATGGTTTCAAACGGATAGCGCCGGCATTATTCAAAAATGCCTCTACATTTCCCTCTATGGCGGTGCCTTCCTCCGCTTGCATTCCCTGAACCAGACCCAGCTTTTGTACCTGGGATTTCCTATCTTCGTTCAGGCTTTGTACCACACACTGTAAATCTGCAATATCCGTCTTGCCGTCCTGATTGATATCCATGTCTGTGCCCTGCGGATTCTCTCGGATTTCTTTGAGTATGGCTTTTGTATCTTCCTCATTTACAGCACCATCCCGGTTCACATCACCCGGACAAATCCATCCGGGAACCGCGTCGCTTCCAGTCTCAACTTTACCGGAGCAAACTAAAATCTTCGTCAGCCACCCCGCCTCTGCATGCAATTGCTGTGTATAAGTGGCAAATTGCTCCGCCTGCACAGAAACTGTATAGTCTCCCTGAGCAACATCAAATCTTGCTGTCAATGAATCTGAATTGCTAAAATCCAGCTCTTTCGATGCTTCTGTCCCTTTACCATCACTGATATGTACGGTTACTTTCCCTTTATAAGGGACTAAAAGAGAGGAACGGACTTCTACCTCCAGAGCGCTTTGCGCCTGCGTTGCTCTCACGTCTACCTCGCTGCTTTCGCCTTCCTGCACATAATTTTCAGCATGAGCCAACATTGATCCCCCAGCCCAGGTCTGAAAAATTAAGCAGCCGGTAAGCAGCACTGCCATCCATTTTTTCATTCTTACCCTTCCTTTCTGTTTTAACATTGTAATAACTATGTTGATTTAAGTGACAAAAATACCATTATTATTACATTGTCAATTCTTTTGTAAATTTTTACATAGAAGTAAAAAAAAGTCAAGATAAATACGCAGCAAATTACCGTAAATTATCAAAACAGTCCAGCCTTTCATTTTCGCTGAGAAATGAAAAGCTGAACTGTCATTAAAATGATCCTAAAAGCTTCCTGTTACGTTTTAATTTGCGCTATTATTTTGCTGTAACCTTCACGTTTTTTGCCTTTTTTGCAAACAATTTTTTATATTTCCCTAATTTACTTCTGGGCACTTTCACCGTCATATTTTTCGTCCTGTGGTTGATTGCCGTCTTCACGGTATTTAACCGTTTACTCTTAATCACAAGCACACATCCGCTACGCTCGCCGCTGAACGCATATTTCTCAATGTCAGTAAGCCCCGTTCCGATGGTAATATTCTTTAGATTCTTACAATTGAAAAACGCATGGGCTTTTATTGTTTTTACATTATTGCCAATCAGTACCTTCTTAATTTTCTTATTATTGGCAAATGCCTTTGCGCCAACAGAGGTTACTTTGTAAGTAATACCATTGTATTTTATCGTTGCCGGCACTTTGATGACAGAAGCTTTCTTATTGGATGTTCCACAACAGGACACAACGTTCTTCCCGGTTACTTTGTATTTTAATTTATTCTTGGCCGTGTAGACTGTCTTCCACTGTGCATAGAGTTGGACATTCCCTTTGATACTGATTTGTTTGCCTGCTGCATAGCTCTTTCCTTTACCGTTCGCCTTCGTATTCCAGCCGGCGAAGAATTTGCTCTTGCTCACAGGCGTTCCTTTTATTGTTGCCTTCTGCCCCTCTGTATAGGACTTCTTGTCGGAAGGCATGCCGCTGACCTTGCCCCCCTTATTTACATGGTAAGTCACCTTATATTTTGTCGGCTGCGTAGAACTTGAGACCTCAACTGTAAACTTGACAGAGACAACCGTCCTGCCCTCCGTATAGAAAACTGTAATCGTCTGTCTTCCAGGCTTATTGCCCACAAAACCTGTAATGTCACATTCCGCAGGATTCAAACTTTCTTTCCTGCCATCGCTATAGACAGCGCTGATTTTTATCCCATCAGTATTCAGTTTCTGCGTCTCGTTCAGCAGATATTTGGTCTTAGTCGGCGCAGAGATAAGCTGCAATGCGCTAAGTTTCGCTGCCCGCACGCTGACAGCGAAATCCGCGGTAACTGTCACACCGTTTGTATAGGTAACAGTCACCATCTGACCGCCTGCCCGACTGCTGTCAAATCCCTCTACCGTATAATCTTTTTCCGACAACTCCACCTGCAATCCATCATCATACACCGCCTTTACAGACATGCCTGACAAATCCAATTGCTCGCCCAGGCTGTATACTGTTTTCGCGGGAGGCGTGAACATAAGCCTTTCTAGCTTCAATGCCTGCGCGCCTGCTTTTTCAACATAGATATAATTCATCTGCAAGGTTGCATCCTTGGACAATGCATAAACGTCCAATGGCTGCCCTTGTGCTACCGTAACCTTTCCTTTTACTTCACTGACGCCGTTTTCCGGGATATCCAATGCACCCTGGTTCAGCTTATGGTCCGTCTGCGCATTTCCAACGCCGGCATACACATCCGGGTTGGCGGCATTATTCCAGGAATTGCCCATGCCGACAGTGACTTTATATTCTCCCGGTTCTACTTCAAAACGGTATTTCACATATCTGGGATCAATATTTGCCGTGTCCTGCCCGCGTGCATAGCGGAAAGACGCTGTCTTTGCCACATCCCCCGTCAGGCGTTCATTTGCCCATTGGTAGGTTGTGTATACTGCCGCACTGTTCGCTGCCGCCTCTTTGGGCGCACGGATGGCAAGGTCTGTGTCTGAAACTACTACGCCCCAGGATTTTTGCGTCTGCGGGTCTTTTCCATAAATACGGTCTGTCGTACTCTGATACCTGCCAATCTTGTCTTCCTCGGATGCTGTTTCTGGGTCAAAATCTCCACAATCCACGAAATAAATTAAGTTGGGGTCATCGGTCTGTTCCGCACGCTTCTTCTGCACATTTACCTTAAAGTTCGTCTGGACAGTCTTGCCGTTTTCCGTATAGCTCACCGTGATTGTCTGCTCACCAAGTTTTGTGCTGTCAAATCCCTCCAGCACGCAGTCTTCTAAATCCACCTCCGCAGAAGTTCCATTCTTGTAGGCTGCGGTAATCGTCATGCCTCTTGTGTCCAGTTCTTCTCCCTGGAAATATTCGCTCTTGTCAGGCATCGCTGTTACCGTCAAGGACGTCACTTCCTCTTCCGCAGACTTTGCTTTCGCGATATTAATATAATTCATCTGAATCGTCGGCTCCTGGGACAATGCATACACATACAAATCCTCTCCCTGCACCGTAACCATACCCTGTACTTCTTTGTTTCCGCCCTTCGGAATGTTCAGCGCCTGGGCATTCAACTTTGTGTCTGCCTGGGCATTCCCGCTTTCTCCCATATAGATGTCCGGGTTGTGGGCGTTATCCCAGAAATTACAACCCATGCCCACGGTCACATCATAACTGCCCGGCTCTACCTGGAAACGATATTTCACATACCGAGGGCTGATACCTGCGGTGTCTTGCCCATGCGCATAACGGAAAGATTCCGTCTTTGCCGCATCGCCAGACAACGACTCCAACGCCCACTGATATTTGGTGTACGCTCCGGCGCCGCCGTGGGAATTCTGATTTGCTATTTCCGGGTCTTTCTCCGTGGTAACCACACCCCAGCGCTTGCCGGTACGGATATCTTCCTGATAAACCTGATCCGTCACATGGTTGTACTTGCCAAATTTCTCTCCTTGGCTTAAAGTATCCGGGTTGTAGTCCCCGCAGTCTACCTGATAAATATTTTTCTTGGACACCAGTGAAGCATCTCTGCCGATCTCTTCCACCGCAAAATTGTCAAGCAGCGCCGTCCCTGCTGTAAGCGTTGACGCATCTGCTTCAATCGTAACTTCCCCATCTGCTGCCATGGTAAACGCCAGTCTGTTTTCCTGATATTCCTGTGCAGTCGCCGCATTTATGGATTCTCCCGCGACTTTCAACGCTACTGCTCCGCCAACGCTGCCAAGTCCCTTGCTGTAAACAGATAACGCATATTTGCCTTGGGGCAGGCTAATAGTTTGGGACAGACTGCTTCCTGCACCCAGCGCTGCATAATACCCTTCATAGCTGTCGGCTGCTGATTTCCTTACCGCAACATTTTGGGCCTGCCATTTGTCAGTAGTCCCGGTGCCGAAACCTGCATTTTTCACATATTTGTCCTGATACTCCTTGCTTGCCCCATCAAAATGAATCTGCACTTTCACATCTTCCTGTACATTGGTAACCTTAATGGTCGAGCTGTTGTCCTGGTTTTTTACGGCTCTTTCCGTGATATCCTGCCCATTTACCAGAACTTTCGTCAATTGATTATCATTCTTCGGAACTGCCGTAATCATAAATTCACCGCCCCGGTTGACACTATTTTTGTCAACAGTGGCAAAACCGCCTCCGGTTGTCGCAAGCTGAATGCCATATAAAAGTTCGCTGTCATCTGCTTTCTTAATTATACCTCGGATAAAAGGCAGTTGCAATTTTTCTTTTGTACTGTTAGAATAGTACAATAACTAGCAAAGAAAGGACACTTGTATTATGAAAACAATAAAAAAGATTGGCAGCATTTTATTTTGTCTGCTCCCGGTGTTGCTCGCATTTGGTATCCAAATGATTGTTACCTTTGCCGCCGTATTCTTGAAAATTTTCCTGGAAATATTTAAAAACCGGGAAATCCTGGTTGACGGCGCAGACCCGGCCAATATCACCGACTCGATTCTGAACCCCGTCATGAGTTCCCTGATGGACAGCCAATTTCTTGCCGGTATATCCGCCGTCTATGCAGTGATTGCCGCTATAGCGCTCGGTTTCTGGTATTGGAAACGTTTCTGCTCCAAAAAGCAACCGCGCCGTAAAATATCATCCATCATCAATCCATGGATGGTCGGCGGGCTTGCCATAATGATGCTCGGTATGCAATACATATCCACCTATGTGGTAATGCTTCTTGCCGTAATCAACCCCGGTTGGTACCAGACATATGAAGAATTAATGAAAAGCGTTGGCTTTGGAGATGTTACCCTGGTGCTTGCTATTTATTCCGTCTTGATTGCTCCCGTCAGCGAAGAATTGATTTTCCGCGGCGTTACCATGAAATACGCAGTCAAGGCTATGCCGTTTGTAGCAGCAAATATTTTGCAGGCATTTCTGTTCGGACTCTTCCATGCAAATGTCATTCAAGGCACGTATGCGTTTGTGGTAGGACTTTTCTGTGGCTATGTATGCTACAAAGGTGGCAGTCTCTATCTATCCATCCTGTTCCATATGATGTTTAACTTGTGGGGAACATTTGCACCATCATTCTTGAATTACAGCGGCAATTCCATTGCTCTGCACATTGTAATCTTTGCAGCGGCAGTCTGCGCAGCCACCGCTGGAATATTCCTTTATTTGCAAGGGATAAAACGGCGGCCGCCTATGGAAGAGATCGTCGCTGACGGTCAATGCTAAATAAGAATTACAAATAGGCGTGGAAAGAAAATGCTCTTTCATTTTCTTTCCACGCCTTAATTGGAGAAATCGTATAACTCATCACAACTATATTTTCTTGTCTCTAATTTGTAAACTTAACGGCTGTCCCATAGGTGATTACCTCAGCCGCACCCTGCATAATCGCAGAGGAAGCATAGCGAATATTGACGATGGCATCCGCACCAAGCTTTTGCGCCTCCTCTACCATACGCTTGGTTGCCAAATCTCTTGCCTCATTCATCATTTCCGTATAAGCTTTCAATTCACCGCCCACAAGCGTCTTAAACCCTTGGGATATATCCTTTCCAAAATGTTTACACTGAATTGTACTCCCTTTTACTAAGCCAAGCATTTCAAGTTCTTTTCCAGAAATATAATCTGTATTTACTAAAATCATATTGTTCTCCTTTATGCAAATGGATTTTCTGTTGGATACCTCATGCCCTTAGGCTGGTTAAAATCAATTTCCTCCACGGGAACACCTACATATTTAAATACCTCATACAATGTTTTTCCAAAATGTCCAAAAGCTACGGCTCCATGATGGGGATAATTCTTCTCAATCAACACATGACGATAAAATCTGCCCATCTGAGGAATGGCAAACACACCAATGGCGCCGAAAGAACGAGTGGCAACCGGAAGCACTTCACCCTGGGCGATATAAGCGCGAATCTTGGCGTCGGAAGTACTCTGCAAACGGTAGAACGTAATATCACCAGGCGCTATATCTCCTTCTAAGGTTCCGTTTGTTACTTCAATGGGCAGGCTCCTTGCCATGATGAGCTGGTACTTCATCTCACAGAAAGATAATTTACTGGATGCTGTATTTCCGCAATGAAAGCCCATAAACGTATCTTTTAAGCTATAATTATGTTTTCCTTTAATTTCATTTTCATACATATCGGCAGGTACAGAATTATTGATATCTAAAAGCGTCACTGCATCCTGACTGATCACCGTCCCGATAAATTCACTGAGTGCGCCGTAAATGTCTACCTCACATGATACTGGAATCCCCTTCTGTGTCAGGCGGCTGTTCACATAACAGGGTACAAACCCAAACTGCGTCTGGAACGCCGGCCAGCACTTACCGGCAATCGCCACATAGTCTCGGCTTTCTCTGTGTTCCTCCACCCAATCCATGAGGGTGAGCTCATACTGTGCCAATTTTGTAAGAATCTCCGGCTTCTTATTGCCTGCACCAAGTTCCTTCTCCATCTCAGCCACAACATCGGGAATCCTGCCGTCTCCTGCATGATTGTTAAAAGCCTCAAAGAGATCAAGCTCTGAATTCTCCTCAATCTCCACGCCCAGATTATAGAGCTGCTTAATGGGGGCATTGCAGGCCAGGAAATTCTGGGGCCGGGGACCAAAAGAAATAATTTTCAGACTATTCAGCCCAATAATTGCCCGCGCAATCGGTGCAAACTCAGAAATCATGTCCGCACATTCTTCTGCCGTCCCCACCGGATATTCCGGGATATACGCTTTCAGATTGCGCAGTTTGAGGTTATAGCTGGCATTGAGTACACCGCAATATGCATCTCCCCTACCTTGAATCAAATTGTCTCCTGTCTCCTCCGCCGCAGCGATAACCATTGCCGGACCATCAAATTCTTTCACCAACAAAGTCTCCGGCGTCTCCGGACCAAAATTCCCCAGGTATACTACCAACGCATTACATCCTGCCTGACGGATGTCCGCAAGAGCCTTTCGCATATGGATCTCATTTTCCACGCAAACGGGACATTCGTAGATGTCTCCATACTTCTCCTGGAATGCCTTTACCACGGCCTTCCTCCTGTTCTCCGAAAGCGTCATAGGAAAGCAGTCTCTGCTCACCGCAACGAGTCCGATTTTCTCCTTGGGCATGTTATTCATTCTGTTTTCTCCTTCCATTTTTTTCTATATTTACAGCTTGCACAGAGGAATCCCCCTGTAAAAACTTATCTGCCACTCTGTCATTTTAACTGTTGGAATAGCGGACGGCAAATGGGATATATTGCCCGAAACTGCTGATAACGCCTCTCATATAATGTAACAAGCTCCGGCTCCGGTTCTATCGTCTCTTTCCTTTTTACAATTGCCTGTGCTGCTTCTTCTACCGATTTATAGGCTCCACAGGCCACCGCTGCCAGCATAGCTCCGCCCATAGACGGCCCTTCCTCATTCTCCGGCACATCCACGCAGGTACCAAGAACATTTGCCAAAATCCTCTTCCATAGCGGACTCTTGGCTCCTCCACCGCAAATCTTCGTCCGTGTGACCTCGATGCCCAAAGACTTAGCAACTTCCAGAGAATCTCTAAGTGCAAATGCCACGCCTTCTAAAACAGCCTGCGTCATATCCTCCCGCGCAGTATCCAGCGTTAATCCAATAAAAGCTCCTCGCGCATCCGGATCATTGTGAGGGGAACGCTCCCCCATCAAATAGGGCAGGAAATACACATGATTCTCCCCCAATGTTTGAATTCCTTGCTGCTCGCTGGCATAATCTTTTGTACCAATAATCTCATCCATCCACCACTTATTGCAAGAAGCCGCACTGAGCATACAACCCATCAGGTGATAGCTGCCGTCCGCATGTGCAAAAGAATGGAGAGCATTGTTACTATCCACACCAAATTTCTCCGTGGAAATAAACACCGTCCCACTTGTCCCCAGAGAAATATTGCAACTTCCATCCCCGACCGTTCCCGTGCCGACTGCCGCCGCCGCATTATCTCCGGCTCCCGCCGCAATCACGGTCTTCTCAGAAATTCCCAGCTCTGCCGCAAGCTCCGGCTTCAGTGTGCCCACCGCCTCGTAGCTCTCAAAAACTTTCGGCAGCCACTCCTTTTTCACGCCACAGATTTCACACATCTCCTCCGACCAGCAGCGATGCTCCACATCAAAAAACAAAGTCCCCGAAGCATCCGAAACATCGCTGCAATGAACGCCGCTCAAACAATATGCCAGATAATCTTTGGGTAGCATAATCTTACGAATCCTTGCATAATTCTCTGGCTCATGCTTTTTCAACCACAAAACCTTGGGCGCAGTAAATCCAGCAAAAGAGATATTCGCCGTATATTTTGACAACTTATCCTTACCGATTTCTTGATTCAAATACGCCGATTCTTCTGCTGTCCGTCCATCGTTCCACAAAATTGCTGGGCGGATGACCTCGTCATTCTCGTCCAAAATCACCAACCCATGCATCTGTCCACCGAAACTAATTCCCGCCACCCGCGACTTATCACTGTCTGACAAAAGTTCCTTTAACCCTGCTATTGTCTCGCGATACCAGTCCTGCGGATTCTGCTGCGACCAGCCGGGTTTGGGGAAACTGATTGAATACTCGCGGTTCACAATCTTTAAAATCTTACCATCCTCCTGCATAAGCAAAAGTTTGACTGCCGATGTTCCAAGATCTATGCCAATGTAATTCATAAACGCCTCCTTCCATATTGTGTGCACGTGCACGGTTTTATTCATTATAATCCTTTTATTCAACTTTTACAATGCTTTTTCCTATTATCCAAAACTTTTATGCAATTTTTACAACATCTTCTTGTGCTGTTTGTGCAGTTTTCTACGACTGTTCTCACTTCAAGACGAAAACTTTCCATTAAAATATTATGTTCGTGCGAGACCCCAGCTTGGTACAATAAATTTACGAAATGGAACATCTCAAACTAGAGAAAATTTGACTTATATATTAAAGTAACTTATAATATTCTTGTGTTTTAGTGTATTTTCACTCTAAACACTGTGTTAAGAGTTATCGCACAAAGTCAAATGAGGGTGCCACACTCATATATACCTTGTAATTATTCTAAAAACTGTTTCGCATGGAGGTTTGGCATGGCAACCATGAAGGAAATTGCTGTTTTAGCCGGTGTCTCAAGAGGTACGGTAGACAGAGTATTGAACCACCGGGGTTCCGTGAATCCTGACACGGCTGCAAGAATATTAAAAATTGCTGAAAAGCTCAACTATCAGCCCAACAAAGCAGGGTTAATGCTTGCTGCCCAAAAGAAAAACTTAAAGCTCGGTGTCATTCTGTTTCAAGATACGAACCCCTTCTTTCAGGAAGTATTAAAGGGCGTCCACGCCAAAGCAGAGGAACTGTCTGGCTACAATTGTCAAGTACTGGTACGCCAGGTGTCTTTCGATGAGGATTGCCAGAAAAATGCCATATGGGAGTTGGAGCATGAGGGGATCCATGGACTTGTCATCTCTCCATTCAATGCGCCCTCCATTGCTGCTGAAATCAATCGACTCTGTGAAAAAGGCATACCCGTAATCACTACGAATACAGATATCGCTTCCAAACGTCTTTCCTATGTAGGAAGCAATTATTTCCTTTCCGGACAGACTGCCGCCGGCCTGTTGGGGCGCATGACTTTCGGAGACGTGATTGTAGGTATTATCATTGGTTCTTCCCATGTGCTTTGCCACACCGACAGGATTGCCGGCTTTCGCAAAACCATTGGGGAGCATTTTACACATATTAAAATTATAGAAGATATCGTGGAAAATTATGATGATGACGAAGAAAGCTACCGCAAAGTAACCGCACTGCTCACAAATCACCCGGAAATTAACGCATTATACTTTATGGCAGGCGGAGTTTATGGTGGCTGCCGTGCCGTACTTTCACTCAATCTCTCTAAAAAAATAAAAATATTTACTTTTGACAATGTGACAACCACCGCTGAACTAATCCGGCAAGGCGTCGTTACTGCAACAATCTGCCAACAACCGTTTTTGCAAGGCTATCGCCCTTTAGAGCTGCTCTCACGTTACCTTTTGGAAGGAATTATGCCGGAAGAAGAATTCCAATATGTAGATACCGATATCCGCATTCGGGAAAATATCTAAAGTTCTTTTAAATTTTTCTCATTTTGTATATGCACAGTACTAAAATATAGGTTATAACAAAAAATGGGGAAACTTAAAAAATTCTCTCTTTACAAATTTCCCATCGCATGCTATATTAAATAAATCACAACTTGTTTGTGATTTTTGTCGGCATTCTTCCCCCACAAAGGGGGAATTCTATGACACACAACAAACATTTCTTACACACAGCCTTTGCTGTACTCATCCTAGCAGCCACAATGCTGCTTTTCATGAATCAGTCACTCCCAGTTCATGCATCGCCCAATTTGGGATTTGTAATCTTAAATACTTCTTCCAGGACTTTGAAAATTGGCGATGAATTTTACCTTCTTGCCGTTACCTCCAATGGGAAAAAACCATCCTTCACTTCCAGCAGCAGTAAAATTGCCTCGGTCAATACTTATGGCAAAATTACCGCTAAAGCTGCTGGAACCGCTAAAATCAAAGCGAAAATAAAAAACGGCGAGGCTACCTGCACGGTAAAAGTGACAAAAACCACCATTCATTTAAGCGCAAAAAGCATTTCTCTGGAAAATGGCTATACGAAAAGATTGACGTCAAAAACTTCTAATGGCCATCCCGTTACCTATCGTTCTGACAAAAAGAGCATTGCCACAGTCGACGAATACGGGTATATCACGGCAAAGAAGCCTGGCACGGCAATCATTACCGCCAAAGCAGACCAGACAACGGCAACCTGCCGCGTGACAGTGCGAAAGCCAACGCTCACGCTTAATAAACACACTGCCTCTATCTACCGCAAGCAGCAAATCCGCTTGACGGTCAAATCCTCCTCAAGAAGCATTCCCCAATGGAAAAGCAACAAAAAAAGCGTTGCCACAGTCGATGAATACGGCACTGTGACCGCCATCAAAAACGGCAAAGCCACAATTACCGTAACCGTGGACGGCGTGAGCAAGCGTTGTGAGATTACTGTAAAAAAACCGACGGTTCAGTTTGAGAAAGATGTTCTCACACTTACCGTCGGTAAAAAGAAGACCGTCAAAGTCTTTGTTTCATCGGGCAACAGCCCCTCCTTCTCCAGCTCTAACACCTGCGTTGCAACCGTTGATGAACATGGTGTGGTGACCGCAAACGATGTTGGCAAAGCATATATCTATGCCACCGAAGACGGTGTTAAAAGCCGTATGCGCATTATCGTAACATAAACTAACCAAAACATACCGGGGAAGAATGCCGACAAGTCAAACGCTCACTTTTCATTTTGAGACGCCTCCACTCGTCTTTCAATTTCCAGGTTGAGCTGGTTTACATACGCTTCCACGTCTACATTATCTGCATAGTCCTGCATATAATCAGCCCAACATTCCTCAAATTCCTCCTCAGAAGACATGATAACTTTGGGAAGCCACAATCGTTTGATGCGCTCCATCTCCGCTTTCGCTTTCCCATAATCACTGTCCGCAGGCCAGTCTGCTACGCAGGAATACAAGGGGAACCAGGCGCTTCCTTCCAACTCCTCACCCAAAAATTCCTTCCAGGTCTGAAATCCATATGCATCCAGCACTTTCTTATCGTAAGGTGAAAGTTTCTCATAATATTCCCCCGGCTGTTCTGCCGGAAGCACTGTATTAATATTGTCAGCAAGCATCCCCTCATAAGCCGGAAAATAGGTGTAATCACAGCGGTTTGCCTTTATATAGTCTCCATTTCTCCAATTCTCTCTCTGCTCTTTTGTGCGATAAAATACTCCCGCATCGTCAACCTCATAATCAACTCCCTCTTCTCCCCAAAACCGCAAGATCATAAGCTCCGGCGTCAGAAGGTCGTTCAGAAACTGCAAAGCTCCCTCCACATCCTCGCAATCCACGGAGATTCCCAAGCCCGCCCCAACATTTATGTTCGGTTCTGTACAGTTATATTGGCTCTCAATTTCCTCATTCGCTGTAATAGCAAGCGGAACATATGTCCGATCCTCCCACCCAAACACATAAAGGCTATTCTGGGCGTCCATAATCTGCCAATATTGGTCTACAAATCCCAGCACATTCCCCGCCGAAAGCTTATCAATATACTGAGCATATGAAAGCGTGAACGTCTCAGGGTCAATGACGCCCTGATTATACATTTGACAAAGTTTCTGATAGTACTGCTTTGCCTCTGGAATTGTATCATAAACCGCCGCTTTCTGCGTCTTGGGATCTACAATGGCACATCCCTCGTTGGGATAGCCCGCAAGGAACATCGCCGGGTTTTCCAGACAGAAATATCTCCAGTCGTCACATAAAATCTCAAACCCAATATTGGGTTTGCCATCCGACTGTGGATTCTCTTCCAAATAAGAAGCAATCAAAGCAAAATATTCATCCAAGGTTTTAATCTGAGGAAAATCAGCCCATTCGAGCACCCTTTTCTGAATCCAAAACGCTTCCCCAGAAAACATGGTCTGTGTATTATGCCCATAGTCAACACCAAACGGAGGAATATAATAGATATGCCCATCCTCCTTGCGCAGAGTTTCCCACTGCCTGGGTGTCAGATATTGATACAATGCCGGGTAGTCCTTCAAGTAATCTTCCAGCGGTATCAAAGCACCAGCTTCAATTAACATACTGGATGCATCCGCCCCATTGATGAAATCCGGATATTCCCCTGTTTGAATAATCGTTCCAATCTTCTCCTCCGGCGTTTGAGCGCCCAAAAATTCTACTTGCGCGCTCGCCCCCGTACACTGGGCAATCTTCTCCTTGAGGCGTGTATCTTCCATATGATTCTCTCCCGGCACTGCCATAAAAGCAGTAAACACTTTTACTTCCTGTCCTCCGCTCATAGGGAATAACCGGCACGCACATCCAAGGATAGCCACCGCTAATATTAAGGCACATACTTGCCATAGTCTCCTATCCTTCATCTGTTTCCTCACTTTCTGCCTTACGGTTACGAATGCGATATTGATTCGGCGTCATATTGTACATTTGCACAAATTTATTTATAAAATATTCCGCCTTTCCAAATCCAACCTCCTCCGCAATCGCATAGATTCGCATATTTGTATTCACCAGTAGTTCCTGTGCCCGCTCCATGCGCAGATTGTTCAGGTAATCTCTGAAAGCAATCCCATATTTTTTCTTATAAAGCTGTCCCAGATAGACATTATTTACATAGAATAATTCGCCCAGAGACTTCAGACTCATCTTCTCCATGTAATTCTGCCGTACATAGGCGTCCACTCGATCCAAAATCTTACGGGACTCCTGGGTACGCACCTGTGCCAGATAGCCGGCATAATCTAAGAAAAAGCCTGTAATTTCTTCCGTACTCCCGGCAAGAACCATTTTATTGAAAGACTCTTTTCCAATATATTCCAGTATTTCCTGCTGGTTCGTCTCATCATCAAACTCCTGCACCATCTCCATTAACCGATATAAAATATGGTAAATACTGGCATTCACCATTTCCATATTCATATCGCTATTGCGAATTTGTGCAAACACTCGCTCCGCACTCGCTTCAATTTCTGAAGGATGATTATTCTTTACCGCCTCCAAAAGTCTGTCCACATCTGATTCATGAATACTCATGGACGATTTGCGATGACGAAAATTTTCATAGTTCCGAACCTGAGATTCCTCCTGCGCAAGTCCATGCAGACAACGCGCCACGCGGATGGAAAAAAAGGATTGCGACAACTGTTCAAAAGATTCCGCTTTCTGACCGGCATACACTTGTACCGGACAGGCAAAGTGCTGCGCCACCCGTTTTTGTAGATGCTCCAGATATTCTTCTTCGCTATCATACTCCTCCTCATATAAAACACGCGCCAATATCATTCCTGCTCCAAAAGATTCTTCTTCTGTCTCCATCATGGGAACCACATAATATGCAAATCCTCCTACCAGGCTCTTTAAATAATGCACAAGTTCTTTCTGCTGCTCTATCCGCTCGCTTCTGCTAAGTGCAGCAAATTCTATATGATTCTTATCAAATTCAAAGCTTACATACCGCTCCAATCCTTCTTCTGAAACATATCTTTTCACTTGTTGCAAGTTTTTCTCAGAATACTTACCGGTCAATACAGACGCCACATGAAAATCATATTTGTCACGCTGTTCCTGCCTTTGACGACAGTAATCTTGATTGACCCTGTTCAACACACGGATCAATTCTTCTTCCTGTACGGGTTTTAGCATATAATCAATCACATCCATCTGCAAGGCTTTCCTGGCATATTGAAACTCCGCGTAACCTGTCAAGATCACAAAACGAATCTGCCGATACAGATTGCGCCGCGCATAGGCAATCAGCTCCATCCCGGTCATCCCCGGCATTCGGATATCTACAAACGCTAAATCAATATCCTTCTCCTCCAAAATACTTATGGCGTCCATACCATTTTCCGCTTCAGCAACAATCTGGCAACCATACTTCTCCCAATGCACAAGATGCCTTAACCCCTGGCGTATAAACTGCTCATCGTCTACCAGCAATACTTTTATCATCCTCGCCCACCTGCTTTCTCAAAGTCATCTTCCCCATAGTTTTTCGGAAGCCGTATACAAACTTCCGTTCCTTCCTGTGCTGTACTATTGATGTCAATCTGTACCTGTTCCCCATAATATTGATGCATTCGTACCACCGTATTCACAATACCGATACTCTTTTCTGCCTTCTGAATGTATTCAATATCCGCCTGTTTTACCATATCGCTCAAGCGTTCAAGTTCCTCCGGCTCCATGCCGCTGCCCTCGTCCATGATTTCAAAATAAAGGTCTTTTTCATCCTCTGACACCACTACCGTGATAGAGCCGCCCTCCACACTCTTTTCTATTCCATGCACGCAGGCATTTTCTACAAACGTAATGAGCACAAATTTAGGTATTATGCGCTCCTTACATTCCTCCTGTACATGCAGGTAAAATTCCAGCCTGTCTCCAAAACGATACTTTTGAATCTCAAGATATCTCCTTACATTGTCGCACTCATCCTCTATTGTAACAAAATCCTTGTTCCATTGAATATTCTTGCGCATAAGAATAGCAAAGCTCTCCAGAATACGCGCCGTCTCTGTCTCCTGTTTCAAAATGCTGTGCATACGTATACTCTCTAAAGCATTAAAAACAAAATGGGGATTTAACTGACTCTGTAAAGCTTTCAGCTCAGCTTCCCTTTTGGCAATCTCTAACCCCTGTTCGCGCTCTTTATTTTTAAAAACTACCTCTACCAGCTCCTTGATACGCAATGCCATTAAATTGTAGCGAAGTATCATCCCGCTAATCTCATCTTTGCCCTCCTCAAGGGGAATAACCTCATAGACCCCCTGCTCCATACGCGCCAAATATTCCTGTGTCAGCTCAATCCGATCGTGCAACGAACGGTACAGTATATACACAAACAGGCTCGGCAAAATCAAATTTGCCAAATACAACAGAAAAATAGAAGTCATCTGCCTTTTTATAATGTTAAAAACCCCTAATCGATCTGCTGTCAGGAAGATATTCATCTTCATCCCATACATATCCAAAGAGCTTTCAAGAAAACATCCTTTTTTCTGAATTTCAGACAAATCCCAAAAATCACTATTTTTACTATTCTTATCCCGTGTACTCAAGAGAATCTTATCTTCCGCACACAGATACCCGTCTACCCCCTCGCAGACCATCTCCATATTATCCAGCAGAGAATTATAATCCATTTCCAACATAATTATATTATCTTTCCCGCAATGTGGCAGCTTTTGAATGAGGACAATACGCCTGCCACGCTCAATATAACCTGATGATTCCTTCCCGTCCTCAAAATAACTATACAAATAAATATTTCTGCCGCTGTCTACAAAATCACGATACCACTTACTATTTTCCACACTCTGCCTGCGCACAAAATAAGTGCCATTGGTGATTGTCTCATTATCCGTACAAATTACAATGTTATATGTGGACTGCGCCGTATAATAATACTGAATAACCTGATTCTCCATCAACTCCACATACGCTTCATAATAAGCAGAAGCGTCTTCATATTCCGTCTCCAAAAATTCCTGTAGCGTGACGTTACGGTCAAGGTAATCTGCAATGGAAATCTGCTTGGCAATTTCTCCGGCAAGTTCAAATTCCAGGCGCTGCGCCATACTTTCCACCCTCTGATTCTGCTCCTTGTCCATGCCATTTTTCATGCTCCAAATAATATATCCATTGGTCGTAATCATGGGAATCACTACACAGACAAAAAAAAGAATAAGGAATTTCCCGCCAAATTTAACGTCATCTAATCTTGCAAGTACTTTTCTCTTCATGTCCTCCTCCTTCTTTAACTAATTGTAATAGATTTCCCACAAAAACAACAGTCTTTTTTCCATCCGCACAAATATAAATGTTTTTTAAGGAAAGCCGCGCCATAGGAAGATGTCTTTCGAGTCAAAGGATTTTATCTTTAAGAAAGCTGTCTCCAAAGCCCTAGCGCTCCAGAAGCCATACCGGAGATTTTATGAATGGAAGGGATGCTTTTTTTCCGGTATGTGCTTTGGAGAGCTACGGCTCTAGAGACAGCCTCACAATACAGCCATCCTTGCGCCTTACGGCGCAAAGATGATTGTACCATATAACATTAAAAATTATCTTACTTTAAAATTTTTCGTGCTCGCCTTCTTTAAAAGTTTTTTCAAGTATGTTCTCTTAGACTTCTTAATGCTAAATGTTGCATTCTTCTTGACGCCCTTGAACGCATTCTTGTTAATTTTCTTGATCGCTGTTCCGCTGAACTTCACTTTTGCGAGCTTCTTGTCGCCCAGGAATGCACCAGAACCAATACTCTTGACATACTTGCCAATTGTTACGCTCTTTAATCTCTTCTTGTTCTTAAATGCATTCTTGCCAATTGTTGTCACCTTGAAGCTTAAACCATTATATTTTACCGTTGCCGGTATCTTCAGGCTTGTAATGTTCTTCTTGGTTGTTCCAGTCACTGTCACCTGTTTTACAGATGTAGTGCTCTTCGTAATCTTATACTTGATACTCTTGTAGGTGAAAGTCTTCTTCATAGCGAAGGATGCGCCTTTCTTGATACCCTTAAAGGCGTCTTTGCCAATCGTCTTCACTGCCGTTCCCTTGAAGGTCACTTTCGCCAGCTTCTTGTCGTTGTAGAATGCTTTCGTACCAATGCTGGTGACATATTTGCCAATCGTTGCATTCTTTAAGGAACTCTGCTTTGTAAAGGCGCTACTGCCAATCGCCGTTACCTTGAAGGTCACATTCTTATAGACCACAGTACTCGGAACTGTAATACTTGTGACTTTCTTGCTGATTCCTGTCACCGTCACATTCTTAGCCTTACTGCTGTAAGCAGTAATCTTATATTTAAGTCCATTCGATGCAGTAAAGCTCTCATTTACCTTCGGCGGCTGCGGTGTAACGCTTGTGCCTCCCTCAGCTTCCTTAATGGACTGGCTAAGCTTCGTCAAGGCTTCATTGAATGCCTGCTCATCTGCCTTCGGATCATTCAATACTTTCTTAGCCTCGTCAATCGCTGCCTGCAATTTCGTCTTCGCTGTGCCTGAGAGCTTCGCAAGAAGTTTCTCTGCCTCTGCAATCTTAGCGCTCAGTTTATCTCCGGCAGGTTTCTGCGTTTCGTCTACGGCTGCCTTCAAGTCTGCAAGCGCTTTTTCGATCTCTGCCTGTGTTGCGCCTGTCTTATTCAGTACAGCCTTCGCTGCATTGATAGCTGCCTGCAATTTTGTCTTCGCATCACCAGTAAGTCCTGCTAAGAGCTGCTCTGCTTTGCTGATATCTAATGCTAACTGTTCTTTTGCAGACGCTTCCACAAACTCAAAATAATCGACATTCATGATATTCTCTGTCGCAGAGCCGCGGAATACCAGGAATACATTCCTTGTTCCGGTAATTGCTGTATCCAGCTTACCTTCTACTAACTGGTATTTATCCTCGCCGCCTGTCGCCGGAACATCTATGGTACCTGCCAAAGTTCCCTCCGGGCTGTCCATACGCACTTCAATCTTTCCACCCTTAGCGGAAGCTGCATATACCTTGAAGCCTGTAGCGCCATATTCACCAAACTCTAACTGTGCAACAGACGTCCAGTCTTTGTCCTGTAAATCCGTCAATGCTGTGTTATACTTGTCATACAACTTGCCCGGTTCCTTACAGGACTCTACTTTCACGCCTGCATTCCAGGCAATCGTCTCACCCTCAATCCTCTCATAAGGATTCAATACATGAAGCTGGCTGATACCCTCACGGGTTCCTTTGATAGTCTTAATGCTTCCGTCCTTGTTCATCTCAATATTGTCAATGTGGGTAGAACGGTAACCCTTGTCTTTTCCTTCTTCTTTCGATACCGTCTGCGCATGGTAGATAAAGTAGCTCTTGTTCTCGAATACGAAGGTCGCATGATGGTTATTTCCACCGGTGCCAAACCATACGCTCGGGTTCGAGAAAATCTCTCCTGCATAGGTGAACGGTCCCATCGGGTCGTCGCTTACCATGTAACAGATGTTACCAAATCCCGGATTGCCTGGGAGATGCGGACTTGAGAAGTTGGAGCAATAGGAGTAGTAATACTTTCCATTATATTCAAAGATACCACTGTCCTCAAACATACAAGGCGCGTCGATCTTCTCTATGTAAGGTTTGCCGTCTTTCGACTCTACATGAACCATATCCGGTGCCAGTTTCGCAACTCTTGCTGAATTTGGGTTATTAATCTGTTCAGTGGAAGGTGGATTTCCAGGTATTCCACCGCCGAAATAAATGTATCCGTCGCCCTTGCTGTCTACTAATACCGCCGGGTCAAAGCACCACGGCACGCCCTCTGTCGGATACGTCGTCGGGAACAATTTCTGTCCAAGCGGATCGCTCCAGGGACCTAAGGGGCTGTCACCCTCCAATACGCCGATACCGGAGCCGCCGTCTGCAAAGTAGAGGAAGAACTTCTCCTTGCCGTCAATTTCCTTATGCGCAATCGCCGGAGCCCAGGAGTTGTTCGCCCATTTTGCCGCGCCGTTCGGTCCTGCCACTGCAATCTCGCCGTGGTCTGTCCAGTTCATCAAATCTGCGGAAGAAACAACTCGCAAAGTATTGATATAGCTGAAGTTATTATCTAATAAGTTGCCATTTGCATCATACTGATAAGCGTCTGCCGTCATATAGACATAAACTCTGCCGTCATATTCCATTGCATAGGGGTCTGCGCCAAACGCCTGTGTGAAGATTGGATTGCCGTAACCTAACTTCTTAGCAATCGCTTTCGTATCTAAATACTTCAAATTAACAGGAGCCTTGCAGTTGTCAGTATCATATGCGTCCACACCATCTACCTGAATGTAATCTGCACGCAACTCTACTGTCTCGTCCTTTGTCGCATAGTTCTTCAGTCTCAATTTGATAGTTGCAAATAATTTGTCTGCTGCCTCAAAGGAGATATCATCACCTGTAACCTTAATGGTCAATCTGCCATTCCGATACGTATATTCTGCCTTACCTTTTATCGCTGCGTTATTGAAGATTACATCCCTCACTTCCATAATGCTTGGAACAGCAATGGATGCCTGCAAATTCTTGTGTCCTTCTGCTTTCAACGCGTCAAGGTTCAGTTTTGCTTCGCATTCTGTGCCAATAACACCGCTAACCTCTTGTGTTGCGCTCATTGTTGCTGCAAGCGCGCTTCCCGGTAATGTCTCTGCTCCGGTAAGCTGATCGGATACGCGGAAGTAGTCAACATCTACATATCCGCCTGTTTTCTTGGTCGCATAGTTGAAGATCGCAAATTTGCTGCCCATGAAATGTACCAGCTCATAGCTCATCTTCATCTTATCGCCTAACTGTTTCCAGGTTCTTCCATCAAAGCTGTAGTAGAAGCTTACGGTATCTTTGTCGCTGCCGTTCGCATTTCCTGCATAATTGAAATCTTCCTTCAGATATACGGTAGTTCCTGTGCAGTCTACGCTTGCCTTTTCAATCGGGTTATCTTCTTTCGTCTCCGTATTGTTTGCGGAGGCGTCTACCATCACAAGTTTCGCGCCATTTGCCTCTTTCTTAACTGCAATGTAGCCATATTTGAAGGAAAGAGAGCCAAGGCCTGCCACATCTCCTGTTTCCATCTTGCTGATATCCATCTTGATCGTACCAGAACAAGCCGGACCAAAAGTTCTCTGCGTCAATGTGTTCCTTGCGTTCAACAGGCTGGTTGCCTTGCTTCCTGTCTTTAATCTCAACCATCCGTCACGCTCAGTCAGCGACCAGTTGTTGTTGTTCGGATTATGATTCCACTGCCATACAAGGTCTAAGTTAGAACCATTGTAGTCATGTTCTCCGTTCTCTGCCGGCTCTTTGTCAGGCTTTTCTTCCGTAATAACTACATCATCCAGATAGAAGTCCATAAATGTCGGACCAGGCTCATTGGTATTTACATACAATGTCCAAGGATAAGCATCTGCCGAGATATTTGCATCCTCTGGCATCGTCCAGGTGCCTGTAAATTCCGTCCACTCGCCGCTCTTCGCGTTTCCTTCTGCCATAGCAGAATAGCTTGGGTCTGTCCCGCTTCCCTTTAAACCTTTCATCGTAAAGGAGAACTTCTGCTGTGCCGGCGTTGCCGCATCGTATTTCACCCATGCTTTAATCTTATATGTATTGCCCGGCGTCATCTTATCGCCAAATACAAGGCCTGCACCGTTCCAGTTATTCGTACGTCCGCTGATCTTCAAACATTTATCATCAGCGCCGCCGCGTCCATTTGCAACAACCTCTGCCGTTCCTTTGTCTTCAAAAGCGCCCCAGGGACCGATACCGGAATTAAAGGAACCGTCGCCTGCCATATTGTCGCTGGGAACCGTCATAGAAAAATCATCCAGGTAATAGTTCATCAAATCTTTTTCCGGATCAATGCTTGCCGCCCACGGTGTCTCCACGAATACATGAACCTGATCGGGCATAAATTCAAAATCGCCTTTGTCAGCCGCTGTCCATTCGCCCTTAAATTCTACCCATTCGCCTTTCTTAGCGTTAATCGACATCATGTTCTGGCGATACTGGTAGTTCGGACCATGCTGAATCGTCACATAGAACTGCTTGGTAGCTGGTCCTGTGGTGTATTTCAGCTTACCAGAAATCGTGTATTTCTTGCCCACTTCCATCTTACCGCTGACATCCTGGCAAGCGCCTACGCCCATCGCTGTTCTCTCTGAAACAAAGAGACTGTACTCGCCGTTTGCCTTATCTGTCGTAACTGCTTCTAATTTACCGCCTGTTTCACCTGGCGTAATGCTCCAGCCGTCTGTCGTTCCTGTTTCAACGTCGCCGTTTGTAATCAACTGAATAACATCTGCGTTTGGCGTGTTTCCTCCCGGATTGTCATCTCCGCCGCCAGGATTATCGCCTCCCTTAGGCTGTTCAAACGTAATAGATACATCGTCTAAATAATAATCCATCAGATGTGTGGCAGGATCTTTTGCTGCACCAGTCGCATCTGCGTATCCATTGCCTTCGATGTAGAAATAATTCTTATCCGTGCCAAATGCAAAATCCCCGTTATCTGCCGCCGTATAAGTCATCGTAAATTCTTGCCATACGCCTTTTTCCAGTTCAATTGTCTGAACAAGCGGACGATACTGGTAATTAGGACCATTCTGGAACCTAACATCAAATTTCTTCTTTGCGATGACATTCTCGCCATCGTATTTCATTTTAAACTTGATTGTATATGTAGTTCCTTTTTTCAGCCTGCCGGTCAGATCATACATAGCGCTGGCGGAAGACCTATCCCTTGTTACTTTGAGTACTTTGTTCGCACCGCCTTCTGTGTCCTCAGACACAACTTCTATCTCGCCACCTTCAAATCCCTGCCAGCCAGTTGCAGTGCCGTCTTCAAAGTCTCTATTTTCAATCAGCTCTACCGTCTCCATCTCCGGCTCTTCTTCTGCTGCCGGAGCGTTTACTGGCTGTTCTGTTACAGACGCTGTCTGTTCTTGCGGTGCAGCCGCTTCTTCTGGCGCCATCACTGTCTGTTCTTCTGCGCTTGCCGCCTGTGCTGCAAATTCTCTGTGCTCTGCATCATTGTAGAACTCGTCAGACTTCACCAGAGATTTTGTGCTGCTGCCTGCTGCGGGAAGTTTCATAGTTGCTTCCACAGTCTTGCCATCGCCGTCCTTGCCAAGCATTGGCCAGCCATCTTTCCAAACACAATCCGTAAGAACCGGAGTACGTCCGATTGCACCGTGATCCTGGAACATGAAACCATACCATTTGCCGTCTGGAGTATCGATAACAGCTCCCTGCGCTACGCCTGCATTGACGCCATTGTTCTGGAAATTAGCTTCCAAAATAATCTTGCTCTCCCATTCTGTACTGGGGAACGTCTTACTTCTATGACACATTTCCAGACGCGGATGACCGGTCGGCCAACCGATATTGAACACATAATAATAACCGTCTTTCTTCATGATATGTGTTCCCTCACATAACAATCCGCTTGTAAAATGCGTCTCTCCTGTGTCTTTTGTCACGTCAAACAGTGTCTTCTCCGTATCTTTCTTCACTGTCTTAAAATCATCAGACAACTCTGCACATTTGATTGCTCCGCCGCCATAGAGGATATAGCCCTTTCCATTGTCATCAAAGAATAATGACATATCATGGAAGAAACCATTCAGTTCCGTCTTTGTCCAGGAACCATTCTCAATATCATCGGTGGTGTATATGTAAGCTTTTCCAGTAGTGTTGGAGTTAAACGCTACATAATACTTGCCGCCATGATATTTCAGGCTGCTGGCCCACTGGCCGTTGCCATACATGCTCTTGCCATTCCTCAAATTCATCTCATCCGAATCACCCAGAATATCGTATACATAATTAACGATTTCCCAGTTTACGAGATCCGTTGATTTCATCACCGGGCATCCCGGAGATAAATGCATGGTCGTGCTGACCATATAATACGCATCCTCCACGCGTATAATGTCAATATCCGGTACATCCGCATAAACCGCCGGATTATTGAACGTCCCATCAGCATTTGCTGATGACGATGTGGCTGCCTGCGCATCTGCCGGGAACATGGTAACTACCATCGCCGCCGCCAAAATTACAGAACAGACACGTTTCCATCTGTTTTTCAGTGCCTTCCTCACTATGCAAAACTCCTTTCTTTGGTAGGAGATATTGTAAACATTCCACAAGGAAATATCCGCAATTCTCCTGATTTTTATGAATGTGATATAATTGTTACACATATATACCTTTTTTTCATCCCCAAAAACTATAGGAAATGCACGAAAAAAGATTAATTATATTTAGTTTTTTATATTTTTTAATATTAATACAACAAAGGCATACCAGACTTACACATCTGATATGCCTCTCATACATATAGGAAACGAACAAAACATTTGCGTTTTGATTCGTTTCCTGCGTTTACTATAATAACAACTGCTACTCAAATTCCCTGGTAATATCTTTTAGCCAGCCAAATTTCTTGTAGTGAATATACACCGCCGGAATCTTCCAGAATTCATCCAGACAGAGGATAAAATATACTGCCATCGGCGGAAGATTCCAAACAAATGCACAGAGGAACCCCAAGGGCACGCTGATTCCCCACATAACAATGATATCGCAAATCATGCCGAACTTAGAATCGCCGCCGGCACGGAAAACACCGGAAATCAGCAACGTATTCATCGCCTGCCCCACCACATAATAGGAGCTAATCCAGAGCATGATATTCAAATACCCTGCCGCGCGATCCGTCAGGGAAAAGCACATAAATACAAGGGGCCGCAGTAACAATATTAAAATACCCGTTGCAATCCCAACTACAAGCGTTACATAACAGGATTTCCTGGCGTCCCGTCTGGCATCTTCGATTCTTCCCTCGCCAATTTCTATGCCAAGTAGCACCGAAGCGCCAGATCCCAGCGCAAATCCCATGATCATACACAAATTGCGGACGGTTGATACTACCGAATTTGCTGCCACCACATCAGCATTCATATGTCCCATAATCACCGAATACATGGAAAATGCCAATGTCCATGCAAAGTCATTAATTAACGCCGGTATGGAGTATTTACAGAAATCAGCAAACAGCATTTTATGTTTGCCAAACATAATCTTTAAATTGATGCGGAATATCTTGCCTCGTACCGCATCAGCCAGGCAGAGCAACAGTTCCAGCACGCGCGCCGTTGTCGTCCCCACAGCGACGCCGATTACACCCAGCTTAGGCGCGCCGCCAATACCAAAAATAAATACTGCGTTCAAGACGATATTGGACAACAGTGCAACCGCGCTGATTGCCGTACTTATCTGCGCCCGTTCCATACTTCTGAGCGCGCAGAGATATACTTGCGAAAAACTCATACACACATAAGACATTCCCACAATCCGCAGATAAGAAGTACCGATAGAAATCAACGTTTCATTATCCGTATAAATCCTCATAAGCGTCTCTGGCATACAAACGGAACCAATTGCCAAAAGCCCTGTGATAACAAATGCTATCTTAATTGCAATGCCCATAACCGCCTGTATGGAATCCGTGTCCTTCTTACCCCAATACTGGGAAGCAAGCATGACTACAGCTGAAGAAATCCCAAAGAACACTCCAGACAAAAGAAACTGAAATTGATTTGCCAAAGATACTGCGGACAATTCCGTCTGTCCCACATACCCCAGCATAAACACATCCGCGGAATTCACGGCATTCGTAATAAAATTCTGTAATGTAATTGGCAAAACCAATGCCATCAGGGATTGGTAAAATCTCTTGCTTTCTGCTTTCATTTTTGTATAACTCCTTTCAAACCAGTTCTCATGAAATCCCCTTACTAAATAATAGAAAAAGGGTTCCCCTGCGAACTCATTCTCGGAGTTACACAGGACTCTACACGTTAAACCGGAACAAAATCACGTCTCCATCCTTTACCACGTATTCTTTTCCTTCCAGTCCGACTAAACCTTTCTCTTTTGCCGCCGCCAGAGAACCGCAATCCAGCAAATCCTGGTAATTGACTACCTCTGCGCGGATAAAACCACGCTCAAAATCTGTATGAATTTTCCCTGCTGCCTGAGGCGCTTTGGTGCCTTTTTTAATCGTCCATGCGCGCGTCTCATCCTCCCCCGAGGTCAGGTAACTAATCAGCCCCAACAGGCTGTAACTTGCCTTAATCAATTTCTCAAGACCGGATTCCTCCAAGCCCAGTTCCTCCAAAAACATAGACTTTTCCTCGTCATCCAGCTCTGCAATCTCCTGCTCAATCTGGGCGCAGATAACGAATACTTCACAATTCTCTTCAGCAGCATTCTTCCTAACTTCTTGCACAAATGCATTGCCGGCGCCATCCTCTGCCAAATCATCCTCCGACACATTCGCCGCATAGATCACCGGCTTGGCAGTCAGCAGGTTATATCCCGCGAACCACTCCTGCTCGTCCTCGTCTTCGGTCTCAAAACTCTTTGCCAGCCGACCGTCTTCCAGATGCGCTTTCACACGCTCCAAAAGATTCAATTCTTTCGCCAAAGTCTTGTCCATTCTTGCGCCCTTACTGGTCTTGGCAATCCTCCGCTCTAAGATTTCTATATCAGAAAAAATCAGTTCCAGATTAATCGTCTCAATATCGCGCACCGGATTGATACTGCCGTCTACATGAACAATATTACTGTCCTCAAAACAACGCACCACATGAACAATCGCGTCTACCTCACGAATATTTGATAAAAACTGGTTACCCAGTCCCTCTCCCTTGCTGGCGCCTTTGACAAGTCCTGCAATATCTACAAATTCAATGACAGCCGGCGTTACCTTCTTGGAATGGTACAAGTCTCCCAGCTTTTTCAGTCGTTCATCCGGTACTGTCACGACGCCCACATTGGGATCAATCGTACAAAATGGGTAATTTGCAGATTCTGCTCCCGCCTTCGTCAATGAATTAAATAATGTACTTTTTCCTACGTTGGGCAAGCCCACGATGCCTAATTTCATTTTACCCTTACCTGTCCACAACCCCTTAGTTTATAAGGGTTCCGGCCTTTCTCTATAATTTTCTGTATCAATGATTGAATTATTCAGTGTGATTTATTATTATACCATATCTGTCGTCATTTGGGAATATTGAAGTTGAAATTTTTAAGGATGCTTGTAACTATTCAGCCTTAATTTTTTATATGACAGCCCTATTCCATAGAACTTTCTATGCTGTTGTGCAAAAATACTTATGGGCAATATATATGCTTTTTACAGATTCCCCCTCCATACTGCCATAAGGGAAACATTTGAGGGATTTTGTGCATCCCTTGCCTCCGGGAGATGAACGGAATGTATTCCCTTCCAATTCACTGTCTGAGGTTTTCCTTTCCTCTGTAAAAGTATCGTGGGAACGGAAACTGTTTTTCTTCACGGACAACCCTTCTGGTTTTCCTAACAGCGGCAACAACCACCTTCGATTAGGGTATGCCGCTGAAACTCGCAGCTGCCGCAGGAAAGACTGTCTGATTTTAAAACTGCCTTGCGGCAGCCGCTCAGACAGGTCATCGTGCATACCCATTGGTGCTTTTATGCCGCTGGCAAGGAAAACGCACGAAGAGCTTCCTCCCCCAGAAAAACAGTTTCGGCCCGCGATACCTTCCGGCTAGAAGGAAAACCGAGTTTGAATGGGAGGGAATTAATAGAATCCGTCCATCCCCGGAGCTAGGGATGCTAAAAATCCAGTCACGTTTCCTGGTGGCTGTATGGAGGGGGAATCTGCTGGAAACAAATGGTTCCCATAAGTATTTTTATATTCTATAAATATAAAAGTTCTATAGAATAGGGCTGTGCAAAAAATTAGGGCTGAATAGTTACGGATGCTTTCTCACATAGCCGCCCAAAAAAGAAGCATCCGCTATCGTTCTTGTGCAGGATGCTTCTTCTATATCATTCTTCAAGAGCCTACGATTGTGCCGCCATTGGGATGAAGCACCTGTCCTGTCATATAACTGGAATCATCCGAGGCAAGGAATACATAACAGGGAGAAACTTCACATGGCTGCCCCGCCCTATTCATTGGGACATGGGAGGTTTTCTTACCAAATGTAGCGACCTCCTCAGCGGAATAAGACGCTGGAATTAATGGCGTCCAGATCGGCCCCGGCGCAACTCCATTTACCCTAATTCCTTTGTCTGCAAGCGACAGGGAAAGCGATCTTGTCAAGGCTACGATCGCGCCCTTAGTTGCACTGTAATCTATCAAGTCTTTATTCCCCTGATAAGCCGTCACAGATGTTGTGTTAATAATGCTGCTGCCTTCTCCCATATACGGCAGCGCACTCTGAATCAAATAAAAAAATGAAAACACATTTGTCCTGAACGTGCATTCTAACTGTTCCTGCGAGATATCCATGATACTGCGTTGGACAAACTGAACCGCATGGTTATTTACCAGGATATCCAATTTTCCAAAATGATCAATCGTCCTCTCTACGCAATACTCGACAAAATTTCTGTCCTTTAAATCTCCGCGCATAAGCAGGCATTTACCGCCTAGCTCCCTTATTCTCTCCGCAGTTTCTTTCGCATCCAGCTCTTCATCATAATAGACAATGGCAACACAAGCCCCTTCTTTGACAAAATCATAAGCGACTGCCCTTCCTATTCCACTATCGCCGCCTGTAATCAAAGCCACTTTATGTTCCAATTTGCGGCACATTTTTCCACACTCCGAAACAGGCTGCGGATTCATGACATATTCAAATCCGGGCTGACGGTTTTGGTGCTGCGGCGGAAACGCCTCGTCATTTTTATTGATGTCCGGCATACAGCTACAATTGCATTTACTGTCAAAATACATCATCATATTCCTTTTTAACATTTGCCTTATCATATGCATTTCAGACTGCTAGCGTTCACGGACGCCTGCAAACTTTACAATACCGTCACTTGATTATCCGCATTATATTCATGCGGTTTTTTATCATCCAACTTATGCCCTACCGCCAAAGCGATTTCAAATGAATAACCTTCCGGTATCTGAAGCGCCTGTGAAAAATACTCTTTTTTCTCGCCATGCAACGCGTCATAGACACAGCCGATAATTAAACTGCCAAGACCAAGGCTTTCCGCAGCCAACGTCATATTCTGCACTGCAATTCCGGCATCTACCTTGCTCCACTTAAATCCATCCTCTGCGCTGAGGAAAATCAGTACCGGAGCCTCATAGTAAAAATTGTGGGGCTGTTTTTCCTGTCCACGCAGTTTTCGCTTTTCCTCATCTAACTCTTCCAGAATCGGGTGAGCGCCATTTAATACAGAAAACCTTATTTCCTGCCGGTTCATACCGGTCGGCGCCTGTAATCCCGCCTCTAAAATGATATCGAGTTCCTCTTTTGTCGGCTTCACCTCGCTGTACGCTCTTGCCGAACTCCTTCTTTTCATTATTTCCAATACTTGATTAGACATTCTCTTATCCTCCTTTTCGGGTTGTTGAATTAGCTTAATAAAATCTTATTCCTGTCTGCCATCCCTAATACTTTATCTAACAATTGATACACAGTCGTTGCAAGATATTGGGGATACCGCCCTTCTCTGTCTGTATGTAACGCTTTCGCCCTCTCGACTGCCTGAATCACTTTCTCTTTCGTATAGTCTTCTCCTCTGATATGTTTGGAATCCTGTAACGGCGCCCCGCAATCTCTAAGCCTTTCCCGAAAGTGGCTAGTTTTTTCATAAGCATGTTCCTCTGTCACAGCATAACATTTATCTTCTTCTGTGATGTCATCATGGTGTAATAACAGCCACAATTCAAAAAATGGATTACTGATGGCATAACCATATCCCTTTTCGTCACAAAGCTCTAATGCCTGATGCAGATTTTCAATCGCATAATCAGACAAATTATCATCAATATCTGAAACAATCCAGAATTCATCTTCATATTTATCAAACTGGTATTTCTCACTTTGCTCTATTTTAAACTGCTCTATCTTCTCCACCAATTGTTTGGGTTTACTCTTTCCCAACATACTTCTCTGCTCTTTTGTCCGATTCTTTTCTCTTGTATGGACTGCATCCTCCGCCACCGATATAAACTGAATCTTTGTTTTAACCTCATCAAATAATTGAGAAATCCATGTAAAATATTCTTCCTCCGTGACGCTTCCTTCCATGGAAAGAAAAATAATCTTACTGATTGCCGGCCTCTTAGGGCGCAATGGATTTGCCAAGGTATACGGTATTCTGCTTGTAAGAATAATTCCCACTATATCTCCCCCTTTATCAGCGGCACCGCACCGAACCGTCCATTCAAATATGCTCTTAACGCATCCTGTCCCTTTTGTATCTCGAAATCAGAAAATGGCCTGAAATGCGATTCTCCATTCCCGTCTTTTTCCACAAACCAAATTTCATCCTGCCCGAATTCCTCGAGATTGATAAGGTTGACGTCATGGGCGGTAAATACAATCTGGCTATCAGTATCTTCACAACCTTTCAAAAATTCTCTCAACAAATGCTGGGACAACTTCGTGTGCAGGCTGCGGTCTATCTCATCCACAAAATAGATATCCTGTCTATTTTTGCTCAAAGAAAATAAAATCGGCAACAAATCCAATAAACGCCTTGTTCCATCTGATTCCTCTTCCACATTAAAGGGTACAATCTCCCCATTCAACATATGCTCAAATTTGATCTGCACCAATAAGGTCTGCCGTTTCTCTCCTTCTCCAAATATAAAATATTTTCCGGCAAACGTTAAAATTCCATTCCTCATGTCTTCAACCTGGCTTACAATCTCGTTTGGAATATTGAGCTTTTCTATAAAATTACGGAAATCCATAACGTCACTGACAACTAAAATATTTGCCACACCAGTATCCATATTTTTTAAACTATCTAAAATGAATCTACGAAAATCGTCGTCTTTATCCATACGCAAAGGCAATCCCTGAACCTTCGACTTAGGAAAAATAATCTTTAAATGCTGAAACCACTCAATGATGCATTGAACCCTTTTCACACCATTGTCGTATAGCTTATATAGAAATAGCTGATTTTTCTGATTCTCACCGATACTGTCTTTTAACACTTCTATCAGGTTCCGTTCTTTTGAACCATTTCGCGCAAACCTAGATTCAATTTCAATCTGCGTCTTTCCTTCTTCCGACGTCTGCCTTGCAAATAAAGGCTGAAACCCTTTTTCTGTCAAAACCATCAGCCATTCTTCATAGACCTGTTCTGTACCCAACGAAAAACCATATTCGTAGACCTCCCCCTGCAAATAAAACATAAACTGAAACAGAGACTTCGTCTCTAATTCTTCAATATTTCCCCTGAATTGATTAATTCCTGTCCCCTTTCCACTCTTCTGTCCATTTACAATAAAGTTCTTGGCAAAATGCAGAGACTTAATGAACGTCGTCTTTCCAGAGGCATTGGGTCCAAAAAAACCTCCCCTCCTTAAAATTTTCCATTCTCCCGCTTTCGTGTCAATTCTTTTCACCAAACGCTCTTCCACGTTTTCTGATGTAGGGAACATGCTAAATTCAACGGGATGCCCTATTGACATAAAATTACTCACAATATACTTTAATAGCATTTTCACCCTCCTGTTTTTTTACTAAGCGGCAAATTTATTTGACGTGCAGTATATCATCACTTTTTCTTCTATCTTACCCGTCAATTTTACCTTTCATTCCTCAATTTTCCTACAATTCCTCATTCATACTCCCCATTCGATACCCGCGCAAATCCAGCGATGTATAGGTAAACCCATACTCCCTGAACTTCTCCGTTATCTCTCCCCTAACTGTATCTTCTATAACCCTCGCAAACTCCCGCGACTCCACTTCAATCCGCGCCATCCTGCCATGGATGCGCACACGAAACTGGCGAAATCCCAAGTCAAATAGAAGCTGCTCCGCCTGCTCTACCATCTTTAGCTTCTCCGCTGTTATCTGCTCTCCATAGGCGAAACGAGAAGCAAGACAAGCAAAAGACGGTTTCTCCCAAGTAGGCAGTCCCAAATATTGAGACAATGCACGAATATCCGCTTTTGACAATCGACATGCTTTCAAGGGACTTTTAACACCAAGCTCTGCCACAGCACGCATCCCCGGACGGTAATCGCCGTCATCATCCGTATTAGAACCTTCTATGACATATTCCATCGCGTGCTCTTGTGCAATGGCACAAATCTGACAAAAAATCTCCTTCTTACAGTAATAACAACGGTTCTTGGGATTACGCGCAACCTCCGCAATCTCCAACACCCTGAGTTCACATACAACTTGCCGTATTCCCTGCGTCCTGCAAAAAGCCTTAGCCTCGTCAGATTCCCTCCCGGGAAAAAATGGGGAATCGACTGTCACCGCAATTGCTCTTTCCCCCAAGACATCTGCGGCAACTTTTAAGAGAAATGTAGAATCTACGCCTCCGGAAAATGCCACAGCCACAGAATGCAGCCGCCGCAAATAATTTTTCAAATCCTCTAACTTTTCTAACTGCTGTCTTGTCGAATGCCTCATAGTGAACCTCTCCTTAGGTCAAGTTACTTCTTTGGCTCCTGCAAGAGGCACCCGGACTCCTCCCAACTCTACTTCTTTGGCTCCTGCAAGAGGCATCCGGACTCTCCCCAACTCCGTTGGGTCCCTCCTTAGGTCATTTACAACCTCACCGGCAAGAATCAATCCCGCCACGGAAGGCACAAACGATACGCTTCCCGGTGTTCTCTTTTCTCCCTCCAATGGCATAACTGGCTGTTCCTCAGAATAAACTACTTTCAATTTTTTCACTCCGCGCTTTTTCAACTCTCTGCGCATGACCTTTGCCAACGGACAAACCTTCGTCTTATAAATATCGGTAACCTGAAAACGGCTGCCGTCTAATTTATTGCCTGCTCCCATGCTGCTGATAATAGGAACTTGGTATTTCTGTGCCTGCATCACAAGCTCGATTTTCGCCGTAACAGTATCTACGGCATCCACGATGTAATCGTACTCGGCAAATGGAAAATCATTTGCATTTGCCGGCAGAAAAAAGCACCGATGAAGTCGGATATCCGCCTGCGGATTGATAGAAATCATCCGCTCTTTCATCACGTCCGTTTTGTATCTGCCAATTGTCTGATGTGTGGCGATAATCTGCCGGTTTAAATTTGTCAGGCAAACCTTGTCATTATCAATTAAGTCGAATGCCCCCACACCGCTGCGCACAAGAGCCTCGCACACATATCCGCCCACGCCGCCGACACCAAAAATGGCGACTCTAGCGCGAGACAACCTTGCCATAGACTCTTCTCCTAACAACAGTTCTGTTCTTGAAAATTGTGTCTGCACCTATTTACACTCCTTTTTCCTGCATCTCTTCTGCTTTCTCAGAAACTTTCCCCGTGCCTCGCTACATGCAACCAGAAAATTTGACGCAGTAGAAGGACATCCATGTCAGATGGACAAGACACTAGTGTACGGTATTTCTCTCCGCAAACCGCAACGCATAGATTAAGGGCATAATCAAGATTCCACAAAAAAAGTTACTGATTCCATGCATACAATCCCAAGGCAACCCAGCAATAATCCATGCCACCATCCCTTGAAAACTTAATCCAAATAGGATTGCCTGTGCGGGCGCATACAGGGTTCCAAACAAAAAACCATGAGCTGCACAAACCGCCATATAAACAAACGGCTCTGCTTTTCTTGGCATCCGTCGGGGAAGCAGCATAACTGCCCCCCACAGAACCGTCCACACATACAAGTATGGAATCCACCAAGCCGCAAAGCCGCTGAAAATGCCGTTTAGAAACACATAGGTATAAATAATATATAACGCTTTCTGCCTGTACACCACAGTAAAAGCAATAATGAACACACCGAGCAAATGTACATTTGGTAAAAGCTCCATGAGCATCTTGGAAACATACATTACGCCTCCAAGCATCCCAAAAACAGCAATCTCTTTGATCGTCAGTTTCATTGTTTCTCCACTTTAAAGGAGTAAGCTGTTCCCTCTTCTATCTCTGTAGAATCAACACCTGTAGCAGCATATTCATCACCAACATAAAACGCCCAATAAGCGCCATCTTCCTCAAAATCCATGGTAATCCCATTGACTGTTTTGACATAAAGTCCATAATCGCCTTCTTCACCGGCAATCAGTCCAACGTCCAAAAGCGCTTCACCTACTGTTTTCTTATCTGTATGGATTTCAAATTCCGTCTCATTGTTCTCAGCGTCTACTACAATAAATGTGAACTGCGTTTCGCCTTCTCCCAGAACACTGCCCTCAACCTTTACGCCCTCTGCTGTTCCTGAATCAGAAGTCGCATCCTTCTTCCCGCCGTTACACCCTGTCGTAAACAAGGCCATTGATACAACAAGCATGATACAAAAGAACAATGGTAAATATCTGTTTGTGATTTTCTTTTTCATATTTTTCTCCTTTTTCATATATTTGTTACTATTGTTATTCTGTTCTGCCGCCAGAGATTTCCTCCCACCGCAGAGCTTAACAATCAAATGATTCATCCTTTCGGCATTAATCCGAAAACCTTCGCACCAACGCCATTGCCCACAACCATCACCAGAATATAGAGCAGTGATTTCAAACTGTAAGCGTTTGCCATCTCAAAATAAAACATATTGGCAATGGAGTGTTCAAACCCGGACAATATAAAGATCATCACCGCGGCTACCACAAATACAATATTCTTACTCTTATTATAATTGTCAATTGCCAAATACATCATTACGCCGCAAAATACTGCTAACAAAAATACATGCCAAAGGCTGTTATCTAATTTTTTATGTACCATCTGCGTACTGTCAATACCTAAATTGGCAGCTTTCGCTAATATTGCCGCTATAAAAGTTCCCACAAAATTACCTGCCAGAATTATCAACATGTCCGGCATCTCTTTCCACTCTTTGACAAAGCCTATTTTGCCCGTGTAGAGCTGAAATCCTTGCGTGACAATCGTTGACAATCCAAAACTGAAAAATAACGAAGCCAACACTCTATTATCCACCGTCAAATAAATAATACCGCCTATGCCTATCGCAAAACCAGCATAAATTGCTTTCACAAGCATCCGTAACTTGTCCATTTTTTACACCTCTTACTATCAAATATTTCCACCCGCAACATGCGGTATCAATCTTTCGACTCTACAACCAGCAGCACACCCTCTCGAAACGTAATTACCGCCTCCTTAGCGATAATCTCATTGCTCACGCCAATAGAATGGTAACACTCCAATGTATAATCCTCCAATGGGTATTGAAAGCCAGTCAGTGTCAGCCCTTCAACTCGGGGCGTAAATGGAAATAGCGAAACATACTTGCCATACTGCTCCTCTCTCTTTATAGTTAGCCCCTGACAAACCATGCAGATGCGATTATTCGCATCCACCATTCTACATTCTACGCCCTGTTTCATAGCTGCCCCCAGCAAATGGAGATTGCCCAACATATGATCCACACGGCTTCCAGTTGAGCCCAAAAGATGAATCGTGTCGCAGCCCCTTTCCATTGCTATACGCATAGCTAGCTCTGTGTCCGTCTCATCTTTTTCCGGCTGAAACCGTAATATGACAGGTCTTTGTCCTTCCTCCAAACTTTGGAAATATTGCAAAATATCCGGGTCTGCGGAATCAAAATCGCCCACAACATAATCCGGCATCATCGCTTGCTGATAGAAAAAATCCATACCCCTGTCGGCTGCAATCAGCACGTCAAAAGAATATTTCTCGATATATGAAAGGGCAAATTCCATGTCCAGGCTCCCGCCGCTGATAATCAATGACTGCATTTTCTTTCCTCTTTCTGGTCCTTACATAACTTTCAGGAACGCTTCTACATTACTCCTCACATCCCCATGAAAGACTGCCGAACCAGCCACGATGATATTTGCCCCAGCATTCAATATCTCCCGCACATTATGCAGGGTAACACCGCCGTCTACTTCTATATCCGTCTTCAGATTACGTTTTTCCACAATCTGCCGCAAATCGCGAATCTTCTCTGTCAGATAGGGGATATACTTCTGTCCGCCATACCCAGGATTGACCGTCATCAACAATACCATATCCAACTTGGGAAGAATATAGTCCAAGCAGCTTAAATCGGTCGCCGGATTAAGAGCGACCGATGCCAGCACGCCGCTCTCCTTAATCTTTTCAATCGTGCGGTCAAGATGGGTACATGCCTCCGCATGAACCGTTATGATATCCGCGCCACAATCGACCATTTCATCAATCAGATGAATTGGCTCATCCATCATCAAATGCACATCAAAAATACGCTCCGTAAGTCCCCGGATTGATTTTATCACCGGCGTGCCAAAGGAAAGCGTGGGCACAAAATGTCCATCCATAATATCAATGTGAACATACTGTGCACCCGCCGCATCAATCGTTTTAATTTGTTCCCCCAAGCAGGAAATATCTGCTGCCAAAATAGATGGTGATAAACAGTTCATCTTCCTCCTCCTTTTCATACCCCAGGGCGCTCAGCCACTGCTATCAATTTTTATTCAAGTATATTTTCTAACGTTTTTCAGCTCTTCATAGAGCATCACATAATCATCATACCGTACGGAGCTAATCTTCCCTTCAGCCAGCGCCGCCTTCACCCCGCAGTCTGGCTCATGGGTATGGCTGCATCCCTGAAATCGGCAATACGGCTCATACGTTTCAAACTCTCGGAAATAACGTCCAAGCTCCTCTTTCTCAATCTCTGTAAGATACAGAGAACTAAATCCAGGCGTATCCATGATATAAGTTTCCTGATCAATATATAGAAGCTGGGAATGCCGGGTCGTATGCTTTCCCCTGGCAATCTTATCACTCAGCTCACCCGTCTCCATTTCTGCCTCGGGCGAGAGCAGATTAATCAGAGAGGATTTTCCCACGCCCGAAGGCCCTGCTACCGTTGTCGTCTTGCCCTCTAGCACATGGTGGATTTCCCCTAATCCTTCCTGCATTTTAGCGCTGACTAACAAAACCTGATACCCACAAGGTTCATAGATTGTCCTGAGATTATAAAGCTCATCCGCCCCCACAAGATCCTGCTTATTAAAACAGATTATCGTCTCCACCTGCCGCTGCTCCATCGTAATCAGAAAGCGGTCCAGCAAGTTAAAATTCGGTTTGGGCTTATCTGCGGCAAAAATTACCAACGCCTGGTCAATATTTGCCACCGCCGGGCGGATAAGTTCATTTTTCCTGGTGAAGATCTCGGTGATATTCCCTTTCATTTCCTGAGAATCAAGAAGCTCCATCTCAACATTATCTCCCACCAACGGTTTTATTTTTTCTTTTCGGAAAATTCCTTTCGGCTTGCACTCAAAAATTCCTATCCCTGCCACATGCACATAATAGAAACCGGCAATACCTTTTATTATCTTTCCCTGCATATCAGCTTCCTTAATTCTGCGTAAAAGTGATATTATCTATCTCCGTTGTCTCCGTCTGAACAACATCTATGCCCTCATCATCCAGATAATGCCACTCCCAGTCGATAATGATATAGCCCTGAGAGCTGTTCTCAATGTTCCCCTGATTGATGGCAAATGGGAAGGAGGTAGCCGTCCAGGTATTGATTACATCTTCGCCTTCGGATCTATATAAGGTAATTACCGCCTTCACACTGGTAGCATCCGCAGGAATCTCCGGCAGTTTGTTGATAGAATAATTATTCAGGGAATAGAACGTACTCCGCCTGCCAAGACTGATCACCAATGTAATGGTCGCGCCTTTCTCCACAGACTTACCCTCCACAACACTCTGGCTGATAACACACCCTTCCGGTACATCGTTGCTGTAGTCTGAATTTGTCGTCACATTGAGTCCCAGGTTTGATAATGCTTCTCTCGCCTCCGCCTCCGGCTTGTTAAGAACATTTATCATTACAATAGGCTCAACTCCCCGGCTGACGTTAATCGTCACCGTATCGCCCTTCTTTGCTTTGCCACCTGCTTCCGGTGACTGGGAAATTACCATTCCATTTGCCACGGACTCACTGTACTCAAACTTCGTATTTGCAATAAATCCATATTCTTCCAACTTCGCTTCCGCAGTATCTTTATCAAGCCCCAGTACGCTCGGGACGTCAATTTCTCCTACACCGCTGCTAATCGTAACCTGAATCATTGTATTTTTATCTACCTTGACACCAACCTCAACACTCTGGCTAACAATCTGCCCTTGCGCATAAGTGTCTGAGGATTCCTCGCCTGCTTTCTGAATACCAAGGCCAATACTATTCAAGGCGTCTTTTGCCTCTTCAAATGTCTTGCCCTTTACGTCAATCATTTCCACCTGATTATCCGCGTCTTCTTCCTCATCTTCCGGCTCCACAACTTCTTCCTGCTTCACATCTTCATCCTTATCCTTGTTCCCTCCGCCAAAACGGAACAGTCCAAAGAAGCTGCCCACAATATATATAATAATAGCGACAATGATTACCGCGGCAACAATACCCATAATCGTCACTGCTTTTTCCATCTTAGGATTGAGGAAACCACTGTCATCCTCGTCATCCTCTTCCTCTATATCTTCTTCCTCTTCCTGAGGATCCTCCGCGGCATCCTCGTAATACATATTTCGCGTCTGCTCCTTGATGCTTTCCACTTCCTCCTGCCGCATCACTTTCGTCTTGTCTTGTTGTCCTAGAGGAACCATCACTACAAAATCCTCATTGGGACTAATTAATGCCTTTTTTAAATCAATGAGAAGATCTCCAATGCTATCATAGCGCCTATCTGGACTTTTCTGCGTGCATTTTATGATAATCTTTTCTAAACTAACAGGCAGATCCGGCGCATAAGCGCTGGGCTTTACCATTTCTTCCTGTAGATGCTGGATGGCGATGGCCACCGTTGATTCCCCATCAAACGGCACGCGCCCGGTCACCATCTCATACATAACAATTCCCAGCGAATAGATATCACTCTTGCCATCTACAAAGCCATTGCGCGCCTGCTCCGGGGATGCATAATGTACCGATCCCATCACATCAGAATTGATGGTATTGCTGCTTGCCGCCCGCGCAATGCCAAAATCAGTCACTTTCACTTTGCCTTCTGTAGAAATAATGATATTTTGCGGCTTGATGTCACGATGAATAATATGCTTGTTGTGCGCCGACTCAATCCCTCTTCCCACCTGGATTGCAATACTCACCGCTTCCTTAAAGGAGAGCTGCCCCTTTTTCTCTATATACGTCTTTAGTGTAATGCCTTCCACATATTCCATGACAATGTAATGAATGGCATTTTCGCTTCCTACGTCATAAATATTGACAATATTGGGATGTTCCAGCCCTGCCGAAGACTGTGCCTCCGTGCGGAACTTAGTCACAAAGTTCACATCCTCAGAAAACTCCTGTTTCAGCACTTTAATGCCTACAAAACGCCCCAGCGTATGGTCTTTTGCCTTATAGACATCCGCCATGCCTCCGGTTCCGACTTTCCCTACAATCTCATATCTATCCGCAATAAAGATTCCCTCTTTTAACATTCTTACCTCCAACATCCTATCACATAAACGGCTCCGTCAAAATAACCGTGATATTGTCATTGCCTCCATATTGGTTCGCCATATTAACCAACCTATCGACAATGCCTGCACTGTCAGTCCCTGCCCGGATAATTTCAAAAATTTCCCTGTCTTCCAGCATATCTGTCAATCCGTCAGAACACATCAGAATCCTGTCATTCTCCCGCAAATTGACCTCGAAAAAATCAACCTCTATTTCCGGCCCGCCACCCACAGCGCGCGTAATAATATTTCGGTCGGGATGAATCCTTGCTATTTCTGGCCTCAACTCTCCTCTGCGCACCATTTCCTGCACATAGGAGTGATCTCTTGTAATCTGCTCCAAATATTCTCCGGCAATATACAAGCGGCTGTCACCCACGTTCGCCACGCACAATTCACAACCCATAACAGTCGCCGCCACAACGGTAGTTCCCATCCCTTCGAGATCAATGTCTGTCCTGGACTTCTCAACCACCGCCTGATTCGCCTTCCATATGGCATCCCGCAGAATCACAATGGGCGACGTCTCTTTGCTTGTCTGCACGGACTGCACAATCGTCTCCGCTGTATACCGCGAAGCGTAATCCCCCGCATTATGGCCTCCCATGCCGTCTGCTAACACATACAGATTAGGCAAATTTCCAACCGGCATTTCGGAGGTATACATATAGTCCTGATTCATTTCCCGTCTTCTCCCCGTATCCGTCCTGGAAAAAGCCCTCATGGTTTTGCCTTCCTTTCTTCAACAATTCTGAACATACATAAATATTTTAGCACAATGCTTTTAAAAGAACAAGTCATACTTACTTGTTCATCTGTCTTCTTCTGAGCTGTCCGCAGGCGCCGTCAATATCTCTTCCCATTTCTCTTCGCACTGTCACAGTTATCCCTTGCTTTTCAAGTATCTGTTTGAAATCCATGACTGCCTGTCCTGCGGGCTGCACATATGCTCTCTCTTTAATGGGATTGACCGGAATCAAATTGACGTGACAGTTCAATCCCCGAATCAGCCCCGCAAGCTTCCTTGCATCTTGGGGCTGGTCATTAACCCCACCCACCAGGCTATATTCAAACGTAATACGCCGCCCGGTCTGCACAAAATACTCTTCACACGCTTTCAACAGCTCATCAATCCCATACTTTCTTGCCACCGGCATCAACTCCTCACGCTTTTCCTGCGAGGAAGCATGCAGTGAAATTGCCAATGTAATCTGTAGCTTCTCTTTTGCGAGCTTTCGCATATTCGGCACGATCCCACAGGTCGATACCGTAATATTGCGCTGGCTGATATTAAGCCCATTCTCATCCGAAAGCAATTCCAGAAATTTTAACAAATGATCATAATTATCCAAGGGTTCCCCTGTCCCCATTACAACTACATGGGAAACGCGCTCGCCAATATCCTCCTGAATCCGGTAAATCTGATCCAACATTTCAGCCGGAGTCAGGTTGCGCGTCAGACCACCGAGCGTAGACGCGCAGAAACGGCAGCCCATACGACAGCCTGCCTGTGAGGAAATGCATACGCTGTTTCCATGTTTATATTTCATGCGTACGCTCTCAATCATATTTCCATCCGCCAGCTCAAAGAGATACTTTGCCGTCTCATCTAATGTAGAACGCTGTACCAACTTCTGCCGAAGCACCGTCAACGCACAGCATTCCTCTAACTTCTCTTTGAAGCTTTTGGAAATATTGCTCATTTCATCAAACGATGTTGCATGCTTGACATGCATCCAATGATAAACCTGCCTTGCCCGGAAAGATTTCTCTCCAAATGACACGAAAAGATTTTCCAATTCCTTTTGATTCAACGATTTAATATCTTGTTTTGCAGAGTATTGCATTTCCCTTTCCATTCCCGCCTGCTTTCTCTTTTCTAAAACCTCCGATAGATTTCCCTTTCTTCTCTCCAGACAATCTCACTGTTTTTGCAGCTTTGCCAAGAAAAATCCATCATTTTGTCCCCTTCCAGGCAACATCTGCTGCTGTCTCTCCAACCGAAAATCAGGATGCTCTTTGAGAAACCATTTGACATTTTCCTCATTTTCCATAGGGTTAATTGTACAGGTACTATATAGCAATATGCCTTGCGGCTTTACATACTGCTGCACGGTATGTAAGATTTCTTGCTGCAACTCGCACAACGCATGGCAATCCTCCATAGTGACCCTGTATTTGATGTCCGCTTTCCTGCCAAGCACGCCTAGACCTGAACAGGGCAAGTCCGCAACAACAATATCCGCTTTTCCTATCTGCGTCTCGTCCAATATCCTGGCGTCCGCTTGTACGGCACGCATATTGACAAGCCCGCATCTTTCTATATTGTCCTGAATCAAAGAAACCTTATATTCTGTCAAATCCCTGGCTTCCACTGTACCAGAAACTGCCGCCTGCTGGTTCTCCTTCTTACCAAGTATTTCCGCCTGTTGATTCTCCTTCTTACCGAGTATTTCCGCCTGCTGGTTCTCCGCCTGCCAAAGCATTTCCGCCAGATGAATGCTCTTGCCGCCAGGCGCCGCACAGACATCGAGAATATAATCTCCGGGCTTCGGCTGCGCCCACAACGCCACCTGCATGGAGCTTACATCCTGCACATAGAATTTCCCCGCCCGAAATGACGCAAGTTTGCCCAGGAAATCATAATTTTCCAGATACAACGCTCCCGGAACTTCTTTATTGTCCCGCACGGTAATCCCTTCCAAAGTAAGCTCCTGCCTGAGTTCTTCTTTTGTTGATTTCAACGGATTAACACGCACAGAAGTCGGAGGCTTTACAAGAAAAGCGCCCAGAAATGACTCTATTTGCTCCTGTGAATATGCCTCCTGCCACATTTCTATCATCCACTCCGGTACGGAGTATTTTACGGATAGATATTGTAGGAGATTCCGCTTTTCGTCCGGCAAAGACACATTGCCTAAATTGCGGCTAATGTTCCTGAGCACGCCGTTTACAAAACCGCTCAAATTATGAAATCCCCGCTTCCTGGCAAGCTTTACCGCCTCATTACAGGTAGCCGACGGCGGAACAGCGTCCATATATTTCAATTCATATACGCTGCTACGCAATATACAACGAATCTGTGGCTTCATTTTATTTACTTTGATTTTGGAAAATTGGTTTATCACATAATCAATCCAAATCATATGCTCCAAAGTTCCCTCGCACACACGCTTTAAATAGCTCCTCTCTTGCTTTCCCAAGTATTGGTACTTGTCCATCATCCCTCGGATAACCGTATGGCTGTACTCCTGATCCCTGGTTACGGCAAGCAGAACTTCCAACACCAGTTCCCGCAAATTTACCTCAGTCGTCATTTCTTCCTCCGAACAATAACACGAGACGCAAAAGCTGTAAAATAGCGGCTGCCGCGCCTGCCACATAAGTCAGTGCTGCCGCGCCGAGGACTTTTCTTGTACTTCTCAATTCCTGTGAATCCAGAATACCGGTCTCACCTAAAATGCGCACTGCTCGTCTGGAAGCGTTAAATTCCACGGGAAGCGTCACCAGTTGAAACATTACGGCCAGAGAGAAACAGATAATCCCGATATCAATCAACAACGTTCCTGTATTGCTGCTGATAAACATTCCAATAATAATCAACGGCCATGCCGCCGCGGAACCAAAATTTGCCACCGGTACGATAGCGCCGCGAATCGTCAAGGGGGCATAAGATTTCTGGTGCTGAATAGCATGTCCGCATTCATGCGCCGCTACTCCCACGGCTGCCACGGAAGCTGAACCGTAAGTACTATCGGAAAGACGCAGTACCTTGCGCCTGGGATCATAGTGATCTGTCAAATCCCCGGAAACATGTTCGATACTCACATCATGAATGCCCGCCGCGCGCAAAATGCGCTCCGCCGCCTGCGCACCGGTCATACCAGACATACTGCGCACCCGGTTATATTTGCGGAAGGTAAGTTTCACCCGCGCAGACGCCGCCAGACAAATTACTGCTCCAATAATCACTAAAATATATGTTGGGTCAAAATAAAATCCATATCCGTAAAATGGCATACGAATCACTCCTTTCCAAGCCTGCATCCTGCTTCTATCTGAAATCCCCGCAAAAATGCATCTGCACACATCCGTTTCTTACCTTCTAACTGCACTTCCAAAAGCCGCAAACGCCCCTGTCCTGTCTGAACATCAATACTTTCTTTCGTCACTTCCACAATGCATCCGGGTTCCATCTGCTTTGCTCCCCCTGGCTCCTGCGGTTGAACCAATCTTTCTTTGTCTGCCTCTTCCTGCCCCACTACAGACGCCCGCCAAATCTTTAACGTCTTTCCATTCAAATAAGTGTAGGCGCTTGGCCAAGGATTCAGTCCCCGGGTCAAACGCTCAATCTCCTGTGCCGATTTCTGCCAGTCAATTTCCCCGAGCTGCTTTTTGATGATCGTCGTATGGGTGGCTAACGTATGATCTTGCGGCGTGTAAACGGCCGTCCCCTTTTCAATCGCCTCCAGCGTTTTGACGCAAAGACTTGCGCCAACTGTCGCCAGACGTTCAAAAAGGCTTCCCCCCGTCTCCTCTGGCGCAAGCGTTACCTCTTCCTTTAGAATCATATCCCCGGTATCCAGCCCTTCGTCCATACGCATGGTCGTAACACCGGTCACCGTTTCACCATTGATTACCGCCCACTGAATAGGCGCCGCCCCACGATATTTAGGCAACAAGGAGGCGTGTACATTGACACACCCATATCGTGGCATCTCAAGAATCTCCTTGGGCAAAATCTGTCCGAATGCCACAACCACAATGATATCTGCCTCATATCCTCTGAGATACTCAATACAAGCTTCTTCTCGCACGCGCTTGGGCTGGTATACTTCAATTTCATGGGCTAGCGCAGCCTCTTTGACCGCGGAAAACTGCATGGCTTTTCCTCTGCCCTTGGGCTTATCTGGCTGGGTAACAGCCAGCGTCACCTCGTGCCCGGCCGCAAGCAACGCCTCAAGAGTTCCTACGGAAAAATCCGGCGTCCCCATAAAGATTATTTTCATTCGTCTTCCTCCTCATAGACTGCTTCATGCAGCCCATCCTCTACTTTTTCCACATACATATGACCGTCCAAGTGTTCAATCTCATGACAGAACGCGCGCGCTAAAAGTTCATCCCCTTCCAGTTCCATGCGCTGCATATCCTCGTCCCAAGCCTCAATTTTTACATGCATGGGACGTGTAACAATCCCATATTTTCCGGGCACGCTCAGACAGGCTTCCTCGCCAGTCTGCTCCCCGCTCGACTCCATCAGCCTCGGGTTAATCAGCACAATGGGACCATCCCCTATATCGACAACAACAACACGTTTTAACACGCCTACCTGCGGCGCCGCCAGTCCTACGCCATTTGCCTCATACATTGTCTCCAGCATATCGTCGATTAATTCCTGGATTCGCGGTGTTACCGCCTTGATCTCCCTGCACTTCTTATTTAATATTCCGTCGCCCATCTGACGGATGTTACGCACTGCCATATCATTTCCTCCTCTTGTTATTCATTGTATGCGTATTATCTAAAACCCATTCACCGGGTCAAAATCAAACTGTACCGCCACACTTTGAAATTCCCGGTGGCGACTAATAAACTGTTCGAGCACATCTTTTATCTGCACAAGCGTCCGGTATTCCTGATGCTTGAAATAAAGCACTCTGCGATAAACGTCCTTTATCTTGGCGACAGCGGCATCTGCCGGACCGATTACCTGTAAACCTGTCAACTTCCCTTTTTCCTGCGCCTGACGGACTTTTTTTGCCAACAGCTCTATGCTTAAAATAGCCGTCATCTCATCCACCGAGGCAACCATCATCATCAACATATGTCCGCAGGGCGGATAATGCGCCAAGTTACGGTAAGCAATCTCCATCTCATAGAACGCTTCGTAATCTTGTCTCGCGGCAAGTTCTATCGCATAGTGTTGCGGACTATATGTCTGAATAACGACCTCACCCGGCAAGTCTCCGCGCCCTGCGCGTCCCGCTGCCTGTGTAAGCAACTGAAACGTCCGTTCCGCGCCATGAAAATCGCTGATATGCAAAGACAAATCTGCTGCCAGCACGCCCACCAGCGTGACATTGGGAAAATCATGCCCTTTGACAATCATCTGCGTTCCGATCAGAATATCGGCCTCCTGGTTGGCAAATGCCGATAAAATCTTCTCATAGCCGTCTTTGCTGCGGGTGGTGTCCAAATCCATACGCAGCGCCCGCGCTTTCGGAAAACGCTTTGTTACAATCTCTTCAATCTTCTGGGTGCCAGCCTTAAAACCGCCGATATACTTAGAACTGCACTCCGGACAAGTCTGCGGCACGCTCTGCGTGTAACCGCAATAATGACAAACCAATTTGCCGCCTGTATGCTGACTAAGTGAAACATCGCAGTGGGGGCACTTCATCACATGGCCACAGGCGCGACATGAAACAAAGCCGGCAAGCCCCCGGCGGTTGAGAAACAGCATAATTTGCTGACGCTCTTCTAACCGCTGCTCCATCAACTCCTGCAATTTTTCACTGAGAATAGAGCGGTTGCCTTGTCTTAATTCTTCCCTTAAATCTATCGTATAACACGTCGGCAAAGGTTTTTCTTCAATTCGCTTATCCAGTTGCAAAAGTATATAATCGCCATTTTTCGCGTGGTAATAACTCTCAATAGACGGTGTGGCGGAACCTAAAAGTACACTTGCACCTATCATTTTGGCGCGTGCAATTGCCGTCTCCCTGGCATGATAACGAGGCACAGTCTCACTCTTATAGCTTGTCTCATGTTCCTCATCAATAATAATCATTTCTAATCTGGCAAACGGCGTAAACAATGCAGAGCGCGGGCCAATCATCACATCCAGCTCTCCATTCCTTGCCCGCTCAAACTGATCATACCGCTCTCCTTGAGACATCTTAGAATTAAGAATTGACACGCGCTCGCCAAATCTCTGAAAAAAACGAAGTACCGTCTGATACGTCAGCGCAATCTCCGGTATCAACACGATTGCCTGCCCGCCTGTACTGACCACTTTCTCTATAATCTCTATGTATACAGCCGTCTTACCGCTCCCGGTGACACCGTGGAGCAAATAGGTATGCCGCTGTCCCTGCGAGAAATCTTCCCACACGCGCGCTGCAACTTCCCTCTGCCTCTCGTTGAGCACAACTCTGCCGCCTCCCTGCGTCATCTCCCCGAAAGGACTGCGGTAGGCGCGTTTCTCCTCCACAATGAGAACTCCCATCTCTTCCATGGCGCGAATAACCGTCGCCGTAATATGCAGTTTCCCGGTCACCGCTTCATATGGCAGAGGACTTTGCTCCATTAAATTGGATAACAGCCTTGCCCGCGCTGTATGATGTTTCTTTTGGAACAGAGCAAGCTTTTCTTTTGCTTCACCCTTATCCAAAGCCAGCCGTACCAAACGCTGCTTTTTCACCTTTGCCTTCTGTTTCACTGGCAGCACCGTCTTCAACGACTGATTCATGGTCGCGCCATAATTCTCCCGCATCCAGCCGGCAAGGGCAATCAGGTGGGATTCAATGGGAATGCTCCCCTCTACGACGCCGACAATTTCTTTCAACCTGGTAACATCATACTCTGGTTCATCGGTCAGTTCCACAACATACCCTGTATTCCTGCGGTTGCCGCTGCCAAACGGCACCTCTACCTGCATACCCACGGCAATCTTCTCTCTCAGTTCCTGCGGCACCTTGTACTGAAAAGTCTTATCCAGTTTTTCATGAGAAATATCTATAATGATGTTCGCGTACAATGCTATAACTCCTGCAACACTTCCTGAATCAACACCCGCTCATCCATAGGGTACTTCTTTCCCTCAATTTCCTGGTAATCCTCATGCCCTTTACCGGCAAGGACAATTACATCCCCTGGCTGGCCATTGGCAATCACGTAACGAATCGCCTCTTTCCTGTCCAATATTTCCACATATTTGCCGTCAGTCTTTGCGATACCTACCTTAATATCATCTATGATTGCCTGCGGCTCTTCAAATCTGGGATTATCCGAGGTAATTACCGTCAAGTCGGCAAGCCTGCCAGACACTTCCCCCATCTCATAGCGCCTGAGTTTGGAACGGTTCCCCCCGCATCCAAACAGACACACCAGACGGGCAGGCTTATATTCTTTGAGCGTTGTAAGCAAGCTCTCTAAGCTCATAGCGTTGTGTGCATAATCAATCATCAACGTAAAGTTGTCTGAAACTTTCACCATTTCAATGCGTCCTTTGACCTTCGCCTCTTTTAACGCTTTTTTCATGTCGTCCGTCGTCACGTTAAAATGGCGGCAGATGGCAATTGCCGTCAGAGAATTATAAATGCTGAACTTACCAGGCACATCAATTTCAATAGCAGCATTTACCAGACCTGCTGCCTGATAAGAAACTCCCAAATATCCCGGACGCTTCACAAGCTGCGGCTCTCTTGCCCGCAAATCCGCCTCCTCAGAAAATCCAAATGTCTCCAAAGCACAGGTATGCCCTTCTAGCACCTGCTGCCAATGTTTGTCGTCCACATTGACAATGCCCACCTTACATTGCCGGAACAATAAGCCTTTGCAGCTCATATATTCTTCAAAAGAGGAATGCTCGCCCGGTCCGATATGGTCTGGCTCAATATTCGTAAAAATACCAATCTCGAAAGGAATGCCCGCTGTACGGTGCATCATCAGCCCCTGGGAAGATACCTCCATCACCACACACTGACAACCCGCATCCACCATCTGCTGAAAATAGCTCTGTACAACCCAGGACTCCGGCGTCGTATTGTTTGCGGGAATCACTTTATCCCCGATAATGGCTTCAATCGTGCCAATCAATCCCACTTTATAGCCTGCATTTTCCAAGATGGACTTTACCATGTAGGTAGTCGTGGTCTTGCCTTTCGTTCCTGTGACGCCGATCACCTTTAATTTCTCTGCCGGATAATGGAACCATGCACAAGACAGAAGCGCCAGCCCATATCGGCTATCTGCCACCTTCACCACAGTGATATCCTGCGGCGCCTTGACATCTTCCTGCACCAAGATGGCTGCGGCGCCTTTCTTTGCCACCTCTTCGACAAATGTATGCCCATCCACAACCGTTCCCCTAATGCAGACAAACAGACATCCCGGCTTCACCTTCCTGGAATCGTACACCAACTCCGTAATCTCTATATCCGTGTTCCCCTGCACTACCGTATAGTCCAGACGTTCTAACAGTTTTTCCAATCGCTCCATTGTCATTCCTCTTTTCTAAAATGGGTATTCAGCTTATTATATGATATATCTTGGATTTTGGCAAGTTTGCGCAGATTTGAGTTTACACTTTTTTAAAGGGTAGACAAAAAACCCCTATATGCTATAATAGTGACGTAGGCTTGAAAATGAAAGGAGAACACTTATGATTGAAAACAGGAACATTGCCGTATGCATTCTCTTGTCTTTCGTGACATGCGGCATTTATAGTATCTATTGGTTCATCTGCCTTACAGACGAGACGAATACGATTTCTAAAAATGGAGGAGACACCTCGGGCGTCATCGCTTTCCTTCTAACGGTTGTAACTTGTAATATTTATGGTCTGTACTGGGCATATCGGCAAGGCGAGAAGATTGACCAAGCGAAAACGGACCGCGGTATTTCCTCTAACAGCAGTGGTATTGCATATCTCCTACTGTGCCTGTTTGGATTTGGCATCGTTGCATATGCACTTATGCAAAATGAATTGAACAAACTAGCATAATCCATGAAAAAAAAGCGTTTATTACGGATTATTACATACACCTCTTGCATTCTGACAGTAGGTTTGTTATACGGAATATTTATCAATTATACAGGAATCTCTATTCCGTGTCCAATTTATACAACCACTGGCTTTCAATGTCCGGGATGCGGCGCCACCCGCATGTGCCTTGCACTGATGAGATTTGATTTCCGCAGAGCATTTCTGTTCAATCCGATGCTATTCCTGCTGCTTGTACCGCTGGGCGCCGTCTTCTTAGGAAGTGCGGTGACTTATGTACAGGACGGAACGAAAAAGCTCAAACGCTGGCAACACATCATCCTTTACAGCAGCATTGTGCTGCTTTTAGGTCATGGCGTGGTGCGCAATTTCTTGTAAACAACCGTTGAACAAAAGATATATCAAAAAATCAGACCCCTCAAACTTACTGGGCAGGTCTGATTTTTTGATATAAAAATATGAATTATTCCTAATATTTCCCGCACTCATTCTGGAAGATTAATCACTTTCATCAAGCGCTTTTTCCTGTTCCTTCTGAATCTCTGGAAAAGCGGATAACATAGGCGTCACTTTGTTTCCTTTTATCTTTCGCTGTACATAATTGGCTGTAATCTTAACTACAACTGGCGACAACGTCAGCACACCTATTAAGTTGGGAATAGCCATCAAACCGTTAAACGTATCTGACAGGTCCCATGCCAATTGCAAATTCATAGTCGCTCCAAAGACAATAAATACAATAAATATCACGCGGTAAATAATCGTCGCCTTTGAGCCAAAGAGATACTCAAACGCCTTGGTCCCATAATGGCTCCAGCCAAGAACCGTGGAAAATGCAAACAGCAGAATCGCCACCGCAATAAATGCTGGTCCCAAAGAACCAAACACTTTGGAAAATGCCTCACCCACCAGAGCAGAACCTTCCGAACTGCTTAACACTTCGCCGGTATTCAAATCTACCAGACCGGAAGACAATACCACAAACGCCGTCAAGGTACAGACAACAATCGTATCTGCAAACACCTCAAAGATACCCCACATCCCCTGACGCACTGGTTCCTTTACGTTAGAACTAGAATGCACCATAACGGAAGAACCAAGACCCGCCTCATTAGAGAATACACCGCGCTTCATACCCCAGGTAATCGCCAGCTTAATACCGGAACCAACAATACCGCCGCCCACAGCTTTCATAGCAAATGCTCCCTTAAAAATAGAAGCAAATACTGCGCCAAACTGATTGATATTCAACGCGCATACCACCAAAGCGCCCACTATGTACAACAGCGCCATCACCGGCACTAACTTCTCAGTCACAGAAGCAATCCTCTTGATACCGCCCAAAATAACCAGTCCGGCAAGAATCATCAACACGATACCTGTGGCAAGCGTAGGAATGTGAAAAGCTGCTTTCATATTACCGGCAATGGAGTTAATCTGGCTCATATTGCCAATGCCGAAGGATGCCAGCAGACAGAATAAGGAAAACAGCACTGCCAAAACTGCGCCAACGCCTTTCATGCCCTTCTTTGCGCCCAAGCCATCCTTCAGATAATACATGGCGCCTCCGCTCCACTCGCCCTTCTCATTCTTCTTGCGGTAATAGATACCAAGGACATTCTCTGAATAATTCGTCATCATGCCAAAGAACGCCACAATCCACATCCAGAAAATAGCGCCCGGACCGCCGAAAATCAAAGCACTGGAAACACCCACGATATTGCCGGTTCCTATGGTAGCCGCCAGCGCCGTACATAACGACTGGAACTGAGAAATCGACTTATCCTCTGTACCAGTATGTTTCGTAATATGCCTGTCGGTAAAGATGCTGCCCAACGTATGCTTCATCCAATATCCAAAATGCGAAATCTGGAAAACCTTTGTCAGCACAGTCATCAAAATTCCCGTACCCACCAGGAGCACCAACATTGGAATGCCCCAGACGAATCCATTAATGGCGCCGTTAATCTTCTCAACCATCTCAATCATACTCTTCACTCCTCTTCCTTTGTTAATTGTTTTTATCTTATTAGGAAATACTCTTTCACGCTTTCGCTTAACTAGGTCTTTCCTAATAGAATAAAAATACAGCAGATAAGCATTGTCTTACCTGCTGCCACATGTATGCCCTCTTAATAAATTACCATAGTATAATTAGACTGTCAAGATACTAAAAATCACTGCCATTCCAGCCCCACTCACTGCTTTCTTCATATTTTACATATATATGGTCTTTCTTAATCTGTAAACATGATTCATAAATATCACAAACTGTCTTTGTCATCTTATCCAGGCAGTATTGGTGGATGCTGCCAAACACTTTGATCTCCACAAAAGCCGTAGGAAGCGTATTATCTCCCTAAAAATACAAATCACAGTTATCGGCAAATTCCAGCATCAGCCATTGTTCTGACTTTCCCGGAATAATGGAAATTGCTTCTCCCAATTGCTCTTTTAAGGATTCTTTTTGCTGCTCTGTCATTGTCACGCTGATTCTTGAGTTAATAAATGGCATAATTCTCTCCTTATTCTCTATTCCTATAAAGTTCCCACTCTAAATCCACACTTAAAGAATACCCTTGTCACGACAGAGCGCCTCAATGCTCCTATCATATGTAGCCTCCGCCTCCTTGGAAAAGAAACACCCGGGTACACCCTCGTCATGATCCCTGTGATGCGCCACACATTCGCAACATTTCCCATGTCTCGGGCAGTCATATGTACAAGGACACGGTCTGCTATTTTCACAATTAGCCATAAATAAATTTCCTCCTTTGAAATTTGAAGGCGATTACCCGCCAGATTCTTTACCAAATTATACACCAGATCATGCTCAAATTCCTCGTTCTGGGATAACTTGTATTTATTGTGGTACTATTTTGCAATTGTTATAGAATTTCGTTTACAATTAACCCAAATCGTCTGTCGCACTGATATACGGAAAAAGCCAAGACAGGATTTCCCCATCTTGGCCCCGTTTCAATACCACGCGTTCATATTACTCATAAACCATTCTATGATGCCCATACCTACAGAAAAGCACGTCAGCAGAAATACCAGAAAAATTGCTCCCCCATCGTATTTTAACACTTCCTCCTGCTCCTCCCCCTTGCGCACATTGGCAAGAAGCATCTCACATCCCAGGGCAATTAAAATCAACGGCCACAATTTCATAATCAAACTTAGGGACAATGGCGGATAAAACATGTGTACCAAAAACAATCCTCCAAATATAATCATCACCATGCCACAAGTGATACTTCCAACTCTTCTGATTCTCATATTGCTATCCCTCCCGGTCCATCAGCTTGCCATCGTCTGTTGTCTGTCTCATAAGATTCTCTTCTGCTTTCATCTGCGATTCTGCCGGTATATCATATATTTTCTGCTTCGGAGCCTCGCTGTCCAACTCTTTTTTCTTACCGCGTATCAGGTAAATGCCGCACCAGATTAGCAATACTGCAATCACCAACTGCGGGATATCATCCATAATGTACCAATATACAGAATCCGGAAGCAGCCATCTCATATAGTCTGCCAAACGATTCCACATAATTACCACACCGATAATGATAAGCACTGCCGCCAAAAGATTGCTCTGTTTTCCTCTCAACCTACCCCAGAACGCATTGTCATTCAAATGGAACAGATAATCATCTTCCAATGCATAAAACTCCTCATCCGACATCCCTCTGATATTATGCACATTGAAAAAACTGTAGCACCACAGAATTGGCAGAATAAACAACAACGGCCCCATGCCAAAAAATGCCGCCAAAAATATCAATAGCCAAAAGACTGCCATAATACTAATGCCTTGTTTCATAAACCCCATATACATTTCCCCTGCGCCTGGTATCAGGGAAAAGCAAAAGGTTAAAAAACCGCTTTTCTTCCTCGTCATCTTGTTACCTCCTGATTCCTTTCTTATTCTGTTTCATCTAGTCCCATGCGGAACAATCCATTACTTATATCACATAAAAAACCGGAAATTTCCCCGCTCTTTTGATTTAATGTATCGGCAATGCTCACCCTCTCTTCCCGGCTGTCCGCCTCCTGCTTCTGCTGCATTTGCTCTGTCCTCCATTCACGGACTGTTTGCGGCTGCAAATTTTGAACATCCGCTGTCAGCAGCAGCAAAAATATAGATGTCATCACCGCCATTCCTACTTTCAGGCTATACATAAATAACTGCATCTGCCGCGACTTCTCTCTGACTTGCACGCTCATTTGCACGCCCGCTCGCTGCCTCCGCTGCATGATTTCTTCCTTTAGATATCTCGGAGGATTCAGCAGCCCTGTCTGATTCATGGAAATTTCCTGGACAGTCTTTGTCTGACTTACAGGTAAATCTGGCGGCGCTTCCATCCAGTCTGCAAACTGATGCGCACAAAACGTACAATTCCCAACATGTTCCAAGAATTCCGCCTCTTTGTCGGAAGGCATCTCGCCTGCCAGCCAGTCACAGAATTGTTCTTTTGTAATATGACATCTGTTTTCCGCTTGTCTTACTATCCCGTTTTTCCCTTCTGTCATCTGATTGTCCTCCCTTCTATCATCTTGCGTATCATTGCTTTGGCCCGGTAAATCTGAGTCTGGACCGTCTTAATTCCCTTATCCGTCTCCGACGCGATTTCCTTTGCCGTCTTCTCCCGGTAGAAATGTTCTGTTGCAACTTCCTTATATGGACTTTTCAGGCTTTGACAGATAGTGTAAACATACTCCTTGGATTCCTGCTGCAAATATGCTTCCTCGGGGCTTGCCTTCTGGTCCTTCAATTCTTCAAAATACGTATCTTCTTTTGGTTCACTGCGCCGCTTGGCGCTTTTCAGGAAATCCAGCCCCTTGTTGGTGGCAATTCTGCACACCCAAGCCTTTTCATACTCCTGTTCAAAGGTGGCAAGATTTTTATAAATGGATAAAAAAGTTTCCTGCGTTAAATCTTCTGCGTCAAACTGGTTCCCCGTCATCTTATAACAAATGGAATATACCAGCCGCTCGTATGTATCCAGAAGATAGCTAAAATATTCTTCCTTATCGATTCTATCCGCCTCCTTTTCCCCAGTCTGATCCTTGCTTTCCACTGTCAGGGGATCGTTTTTCTATCTGTCTGTTTATTATAACGAGAGAGATTTTCAATTGTCTTCAATTTTATCATAAAAGATAAAAACAACGACAAAATTGCTTTTAAAAAACAATTCCGCCGTTGCTTTTCATGTCAATATTTTGATGAGCTATCTCTATTTCGCAAGCAGCTCGTCCGCAAGCGCTTCCATATCTGCGATCGTTGCTTCCTTCATGGCAGACTTCATCGTTACGACCTTCTCACAGATGGTAATGTCCTTCATCTGCTCTAAGAGCGTACGCATACTCTTAGCTGCCACCGGCGCCCAGGAGCCATTCTCCATGAGGGCAACCGTACGCTTACGGTAGGTCTTGCTCTTTAAATGATGGAGAAAGTCCTCCATACAGGGGAAAATTCCGCCGTCATATGTTGCTGCCGCCAACACCATCTTATCGTAACGGAACGCATCTTCAATGGCTTCTGCCATATCGTCCCTGGACAAATCGGTAATTGCCACCTTTTTCGCACCTTTCACTTCTAAGATTTCTTTTAATTTCTTAGCTGCCTTAGCGGTATTTCCATGAATGGAAGCATATGCCACGAGAATTCCCTCATCTTCCGGCTCGTAACTGCTCCAAATCTGATATTTGCCAATATAATACTCCAGGTTCTCCTTTAAAATCGGTCCATGCAGCGGGCAAATCATCTGGATATCCAGCCCTGCCGCTTTTTTCAGTAATGCCTGCACCTGTGCGCCGTATTTGCCGACGATATTGAAATAGTAACGTCTTGCCTCGCACGCCCAATCCTCGTCTGTATCTAACGCGCCAAATTTTCCAAAGCCGTCTGCGGAAAAGAGGATTTTCTCAGAACTCTCATAGGAAACCATAACCTCAGGCCAATGCACCATGGGCGCCATCACAAATGTCAGTTCGTGACTTCCCAACTTCAAGGTATCCCCTTCTTTGACAGTCAAAGAACGCTCTGACAAATCAATATCAAAGAACTGTCCAAGCATAGGGAATGTCTTAGCATTGCCCACCACTACCATCTTGGGATATTTCTCTGCAAGTTTCTGCACATTGGCTGCATGATCTGGCTCCATATGAGAAACGATAAGATAATCTACGTCTCTACCATTCAATGCCTGCTCTAAATTTGCCAGCCATTCCTCGCCTCTTCTGGCGTCTACAGTATCCATGACTGCTACCTTTTCATCCAAAATAACATAGGAGTTATAAGACACCCCATTTGGCACCACATATTGGCTCTCAAATAAGTCGATGTCCTTGTCGTCTGCCCCTATATATTTGATTGTATCTGTAATAGTCACGTCTTTCATTGTACTCTTCCTCCTTCTATCACTCTCTCAGTTCCGGGAACGCCGCAGCGATAAGCCCGCGACGTTCCCGGCTGAATCATTGCTTTTTATTTCGCGGAAAGGTATTCATCAATGCCCTTTGCCGCTGCTTTTCCTGCACCCATGGCAAGAATAACGGTTGCCGCTCCTGTCACGGCGTCTCCGCCGGCAAATACGCCTGGCTTGCTGGTGGCTCCATTTTCTTCCTCCGCCACAATACACTGCCTGCGGTCGACATCCAGACCCTTGGTGGTCGAAGAAATTAATGGATTAGGTGAGGTTCCCAGGGACATGATAACCGTATCAAGCTCTAACTCAAATTCCGAACCCTTCACTTCTACCGGCCTTCTCCTGCCAGATTCATCCGGCTCGCCAAGCTCCATGCGGATGCAGGTCATGCCTTTCACCCAGCCATTGTCGTCTACCAAAATTTCCGTGGGATTCGTCAGCAAATCAAAAATAATGCCCTCTTCCTTGGCATGGTGCACTTCCTCCACTCTTGCCGGGAGCTCCGACTCGCTTCTTCGATAGACGATATGTACTTCCGCACCGAGACGCAAAGCCGTCCTTGCCGCATCCATGGCAACGTTTCCACCGCCTACCACGGCAACTTTCTTGCCCTTCATAATCGGTGTATCGTACTCTTCCTTAAACGCTTTCATCAGATTATTCCTGGTCAGGAACTCATTGGCAGAAAATACGCCGTTCGCCTGCTCGCCCGGAATGCCCATAAATCTTGGCAGTCCTGCGCCAGAACCGATAAATACAGCTTCAAAGCCCTCTTCTTCCATAAGCTCGTCTATAGTGCCTGCCTTACCAATTACCACATTCGTCTCTATCTTAACGCCCAAGGACTTAACATTTTCAATCTCTTTTGCCACAACTGCGCTCTTAGGCAGACGGAACTCTGGGATTCCATAGATTAAAACTCCGCCCGGTTCATGCAGCGCTTCAAAAATCGTCACATCATAGCCCATCTTTGCCAAATCGCCGGCACAAGTCAGACCGGCAGGACCAGAACCAATCACGGCCACCTTGTGATTCTTCTTCTCGGTTGCCGGCTGCGGCTTGATGTCATTCTCCCTTGCCCAATCAGCCGCAAAACGCTCCAGTTTACCAATGGAAACAGGCTCGCCCTTGATACCGCGAATACATTTTCCTTCGCACTGGCTCTCCTGCGGACATACACGGCCGCAAACTGCTGGAAGGGCGCTTGCTTCGCTGATTACCTGATAGGACTCCTCAAAATTTCCCTCTTTAATCTGAGAAATAAATCCCGGGATATCTATGGAGACCGGACATCCCTTGACACACTGTGCATTTTTACAGTTCAGACATCTCTCTGCCTCTTCCATCGCCTCTTCTTTATTATAACCAAGGCACACTTCCTCAAAATTCGTTGCACGCACCTTGGGCTCTTGTTCTCTTACTGGTACTTTCTTCATCACATCCATTATTTGTCACCTCCGCAATGTCCGCATCCGCCGTGGTGGGTATCCCCCTCCTGAACTTTAAGCATCTGCCTTCCTTCCTCCGTCTTATACATCTGCTGACGCTTCATCGCCTGGTCGAAATCTACCAGATGGCCGTCAAATTCCGGTCCGTCTACGCAGGCAAACTTCACCTTGCCTCCCACAGTCACACGACATGCGCCGCACATTCCTGTTCCGTCAACCATAATCGGATTCAGGGAAACAATGGTCGGGATATTCAGCTTCTTTGTCAGCAGGCAGACAAACTTCATCATAATCATCGGCCCGATGGCAATGCATTGGTCGTATGTATTTCCTTTATTTACTAACTCTTCTAATTGATTTGTTCCCATTCCGTGGAAACCATAGCTTCCATCATCGGTAGTTACATATAAATTTTCAGCTACCTTTTCCATCTCATCTACCAAGATCAGCAAATCCTTCGTCTTAGAACCCATGATTACGTCACAGCCTACGCCGTTTTCATGAAGCCATTTTACCTGCGGATATACCGGCGCAGTTCCCACGCCTCCGGCGATAAATACAATCTTTTTCTTTTTCAGCTCTTCTATTGGCATTTCTGTCAACTCCGATGCACAGCCAAGAGGTCCTACAAAATCCTGGAAATGATCTCCCTCTTCTAAGCTTTCCATCCTCTGCGTGGACGCTCCCACAGTCTGAAATACTATAGTGATCGTTCCTGCTTCCCTGTCATAGTCGCAGATGGTAAGCGGAATACGTTCGCCCTCCTCATCCATTTTTACAATAACAAATTGTCCAGGCAGACAGGACTTCGCCACACGCGGCGCCTCGACGTCCATAAGAAAAATCTTATCCGCCAGCTTTCTCTTCTTTACGATTGGGTACATACTTGAACCTCCGTCTTAGTAATCTTCCAAATAAATTTCTGTAACGTTCTTATTTTAATATACTTCTGTAGAAAATTCAATGTTTTTCTAAAATGATTTGCTGTTACCTGTTACCTGACTTTCACTTTTACTTTCTTCGCATATCCATTTCTGGCATAGACATAAATCGTGCAGGAACCCTTACCTACCGCCTTAATCTTCCCCTTCTTCGACACGGTTGCAACCTTTTTATTGGTTGTGGCATAGCGAAACTCTTTGGCGTGCTTATTGGTGAGCTGCCGTTTGCCCTTACTGACTAAGACCGTACTTGCTTTAATGGCTGCCGTCTGGCCTTTCTTTAATGTGTAAGAATTTTTCTTTACCTTGACCGCTTTTACATTTGTGAACTTTGCGTTCTTGTTGCCAACGACATGAACGTCGATCGTCTTTGCAAGCGTTACTTTTTTCCCTCCCGACCACTTATAAGCACGCACATAAACTTTAAAGAACTTCTTTAAATCCAACTTTTTACCATTAATCTTCTTCACTGTCACTTTTGTTCTCTTACCGTTCTTTACCGGTGTGATGGATCTTTCGCTAAAATCTTTAAAACAATACTGCACATAGACATCATATCCGTCTGCCCCAGACACTTTTCCCCAGGAAATATAAATCTTCTTGCCTTTCTGCCTTACTTTCAGTTGCGCATTTAACATTAGTTCCCTTTTTTCCTGTTCCTTCTTTTCCTGTTCTGTCGGCTTCGATGGCTCTGTCGGTTTTGTCGGCTCCGTTGGCTTCGATGGCTCCGTCGGCTCCGTTGGATTCGATGGCTCCGTCGGTTCCGTTGGCTCTGTCGGCCCCGTTACGGGTGCCTTAACGATTACGGATACGTCAATATCATCAACAACAACATACCTGTCTAAATCCTTCGGTGTGTAAACAGCCTTGAATGTATTTGTTCCCTCTGCGCCTACTGAAAGAGAAGAATCCTTCCATGTAAAACCAGCCGGCAAGACAACCTTTGCAAGCGTATCGCCTACCGCAGCCGTTAAGTTTTGCGGAATCGTATAAGAAGGGACTTTCTTAAAATTAAATCGAATCTCTGAATCGTTCAATTTCCCACTCTCCACAGCCACATACGCCGAACTTGCATCCGGCTGTATGAAAATGCTTGTTCCATCTTCCGAAATACTACAATTATTATAGCTCAAGGTCCCGGCAAGCACATCATTCTTATCCAGCACTCTTTTGATCAGTTCCGGCAGCTCACTTTCCCGTCCGGCAACAAAATCACCGGAAAGAGAAATATTCTGCGAAGCCAAATCAAATTTTGCATTGCGGTTCAAGCCTGTAAAATCATCTATTCTGTTCTTTCTAAAATCAATACTGACGTCATCTCTTATATTGACAAATTCTTGTAACGAAGTAATTCTAAGACTCGATAAATCTAACTCTTTCAACCGCGTAAAATGTGTTGGAAGTGCCGCCAAAGACGCCAAATCTGTAAAATTATTCTCACTGTCCAAATTTACCCAACTAATCTCTCCAATACCCGTATGAACCTTTTTGCCCAGATTAAGGCTCTGTAGTTCCGACAAATTTTGGCTGCTCATGCCAATCAACGTCGTCACAGAATCATCCGTAAGCTTGTTATCTCCCAAAGACAAATCCTCGAGTTTCCCAAGATTTTTTACGAAATCAATATCTGAGATTGCGCAGTCATCCAACCACAAACGGACCAAACTCGGCAATTTATTCTGCGTAAGATTATCACAGGCGCCTTCCGCAGAAAAGTCATTTTTGGACAGGCATATGGTCTTTAAGTTCGGTAACGTTAAATCAGGAATCTCTTTCATCTGACAGGAGACCAAATGCAAACTAGTCAGCGTGTCCTTATTATTGAGAAGAGAAAAATCTAATTCACTCAGGTCACATCTTTCCAGGCCAATTACTTCCAATTTCGTGCAATTAGCAAGCAACGTCTCTAACACGCTCCGGGAATTGTCCACCGTCATGTCCGCTCTCTGTATCTTAAAGTATTTGACCTTCTCCAGATCCAAAGTGATTGTCTGATTTTCGTCGTCATTGGCAACCATTGCGCCATAATTATTAATAATATTAGGTGCAAGACATTTTTTCAGCCCATCATAAAAGTTCTTATCCTCTATGGTAAGCGTCTGAATATTTTGTGCAAAAACAGTAATCTCTGCCCACGGCAGCACCGGACTTACCATGAGTATCAGCGACAGTACTATGGACAATAACGTTCTTTTTTTATTCATATTTTCTCCTTCTCCTTTTCTTCCTTTCATCTTATCTTCCTATAATATAACACATTCTTCGAGATATTTTAAGATAAATTGTAACTATTCAGCCTTAATTTTTAAAGCGGGCTATTATGCATTGACATATTTTTTAGAATATTTTAAGATAGATTGAACACAAAAATGAAAAAAGGTGAACCTATGGATTATGAAATCACTGGAAAAACAAAACTGACCGCGCTCTTAGGCAGCCCGGTATCACACAGCATCTCTCCGCAGATGCACAACGCGTCTTTCCGTTTGCTTGGGCTCGACTATGTATACCTTGCTTTTGATGTAACACCCGAACATTTGCATGACGCTGTTATGGGCTTAAAGGCAGCCGGTATCTGCGGCTTCAACCTTACCATGCCTTTAAAAGTACATATTTTGCCATATTTAGACGAACTGACCCCCGCCGCAAGGCTTGCCGGCGCGGTAAATACGGTAATTGTGAGAGACGGCAAACTAATCGGCCATACCACCGACGGCGTCGGGTATATGCGCTCTGTCGCGGATGCTGGTTATAATATCATTGACAAGAAAATGACTCTTTTAGGCGCGGGCGGCGCAGCCACAGCCATCTGTGTGCAGGCAGCTCTGGACGGCGTTTCTTCTATAGATATGTTCAAACGCCAAAACGCCTCCTGGGACAAGACCGCCAATTTCTGTCAGCGCGTGGCATCTGAAACAGGGTGCCACATTCGCCTTCTGGATATTGAAGATTCTGCTCTCCTTGCCGAAAGTATTGGCGAGAGCGCCATTCTAACCAATGCAACCAGCGTCGGCATGGCTCCCAACAGTTCTGCCAGTCCAATTGCCGACTCATCCATACTGCATGAGAGCTTGATTGTTTCAGACATTATCTACAATCCCAGAGAGACCATGCTGATGAAACAGGCAAGCGAACAAGGCTGTCCCTGCTTTAACGGCATGTATATGCTTCTCTATCAAGGTGCCGCCGCTTTTCAGTGCTGGACCGGACAGGAAATGCCCACGGAAATTATCAAGCAACAATATTTTTCTTCTTAAAATTATGGAACATATCATGAAACTTTACGATTCATTTCATTTATAGAAAAAGGAGTTATTCATATGAGTTTTACATTTATCAAACAACTTCCAAGCCCGGAAGAAATCAAACAGGAATATGGACTTTCCAAAACAGCCACGCGCACAAAGCAAGAACGCGACCAAATGGTCAGCGATATCATCACCGGCGACTCCGACAAATTCTTAGTCATTATCGGTCCGTGCTCGGCAGATAACGAAGATTCGGTCTGTGATTATATCAATCGCCTCAGCAAAGTGCAAGAGAAAGTAAAAGACCGCCTGGTACTTGTCCCACGCATCTACACAAACAAACCGCGAACCACGGGAGAAGGCTACAAAGGCATTGCCCATCAACCAGACCCGGAAAAACGACCGGATATGGTCGCAGGATTGATTGCTATGCGCAAAATGCACATTCGGGCATTAGAGGAGAGCGGGCTGTCCTCCGCAGACGAAATGCTCTACCCGGAAAATTGGCCTTATGTAGAAGACCTTCTCTCTTACGTTGCTATCGGTGCACGCTCCGTAGAAGACCAACAGCATCGCCTTACCGTTAGCGGATTCGATGTCCCGGCCGGCATGAAAAACCCTACCAGCGGCGATTATTCTGTTATGCTCAACTCTGTATATGCTGCACAGCATCCGCATCATTTTGTATTCCGCGGATATGAGGTGGATACCAGTGGCAATCCCCTGACTCACGTTGTGTTGCGTGGGGCCGTCAACAAACGCGGCGTATGCATCCCCAATTATCATTATGAGGACTTAGAGCGTCTCATACAAATGTATGATAAAATGGATTTAAAAAATCATGCCGCCATTATTGACTCCAATCATTCCAATTCCAACAAACAGTATGAGCAACAAATCCGTATTGTCAAAGAAATCATGCACAACCGTAAAATTTCTCCAGAAATTCATAAGTTAGTGAAGGGTGTGATGATTGAAAGTTACATTGAACCCGGATGCCAGAAAGTCGGCGGACATGTTTATGGAAAATCTATTACCGATCCCTGCCTTGGCTGGAAGGAATCGGAAGAATTGATTTATCACATTGCAGAAATGAACTAATATGCATTGGGAGGGAGATACGCTCTTCCCCTCCCATAACGCAATATATTATGTATGTTTACATCTTCATAACGGAAGGACGCCATATATGTTCGCTCTTTTATAAGTAAGATATTCCATATATGCAAGTTTAAATCCCCATAGCTGAGCGACGCAGCGTATGTGTTGTCAACTCACCAGTGATACCTGCCTTTTTACCGTAAGACTTCACTAATTTCCAAAATCCCTGGCGGCTCATCACCTGTCCAGAACAATTTGTAAACAAATATGCGCTGTCTCCACCGGAAAGCAAAGGTGCGCGCCCTTGTGCAAGATATGCTTCCAGCGCCTGCTTTGCCAAGGCGTCAAAGGGTATAATTCGCTCCCTGCTATTGTCTGTGCAGACGAGATATTCCATCTGTAAATTTACGTCTGATAACTTCAAAGAAATCAATTCAGAAACTTGAATCCCGGTAGCATAGAGCAAAGCCAACATCGCTCTATCGCGCAGCTCCTTGGGAGAATCCCCTGCTGCCTGCTCTAGTAGCCGCATCGTCTCTTCCTCTGATAATGCGGTAGGCGCCTTGCGCTCCACTCTGGGCGCTTTCAACTCCTCGGCAATGTTATGTTTGACATATCCTTCTCTCTGTAAATACAGAAAAAAAGCTTTCATAGACGCAATATTTCTGGAAATAGTGGATGGTTTTCTTCCCTGGCTCTCTAAAAAAAGGATGTAGGAATTTAATGCTGTGTCCGTAATCTGCCCTATACTTTGAATACCCTGTTCTGTAAAAAATTGATTCATTTTCTTTAAATCGCGCTCGTAGGAGAGCACAGTATTCTCTGAAGTCTTACGTACCTCTTTCATATATAGGACAAACTTTTGTATTATTTCTGTCATAACTCAACTACCCCATCTATCATTTTATGTCATAAAAATCCTTCCGACAATTACCATTATAATAACATTTTTAGAGAAAATCAAATGGATTTTTCGTCTTATTTTCGGGCTTTTATGGGGTTCCACAAGATGTCGTCTTTATCACTTTTTCTCTATCTACATATTGTAAAATTTTGTTAAAAAATTTTTAATATTTTTTTTAAAATCAGAGGATTTACATAACTTTCCAAGAAAATCCCCATCACAAACAACAGCAAAAGCCCTGCTGCCGCCACCAGCCACGCTCCCACAATATAACCGCGGTCTGAGCCATTGCCTATCCTGTCCTTGCTCAGTCTTTGACGCAGATAATTCGCAAGATAACAATAGAGGATATAGACCGGCATATAGCAGATATATTGTGGAAATAAACCTCCCAATACCAAAAGTATTCCCTTCACGCCATATTTTGCAATAGCCGTGGAGAGCATAAAGCCTACAGAAAATCCCTGCCAACCCAACATGAGAATTCCTCCAACCACTCCAAGCGTAGTTAATGTCAACGCCAGCAAAAGGAGCAGCAAGGGCACACGCTCCCCGATAATATAGAAAAATAAACTTTCTGAGCTTACTTCTGTGTATTGAAATTTTTCCACAAAATAATCATTTAAAATTCCTGCATTGGAAACAGCTTCCCTTCCCATCAAGTTTGCCAGCAAAATCCCTGCCGCAAAGGTCCCCAGAAGACTGCCCTGTATAAAGCGTGCCCATAATGACCTGCTCTTTGACATTCCTTCCTGCCGCCTATAATGTAATTGTAATAATCTTTTCATACGCTCCTTATACAATTCTCAACACTCTTTTTTCTATCTTATGCCGGGGCGTATCTGAAAATTCATTCCCTGTCCATTTTCTTGCCATACTTGTCCTTATATGCCAAAATTGCCGCTACCGTCTTGCCATCCTGAATCGTGCCCTGATAAATCATATCACACAATTCCTGCAAAGGATGCGCCTCTAATTCGATAAACTCTCCTTCATCCAAATGCTGTTCTGTGGGCACCAAATCTCTAGCCAAATATACATCAACCATCTCATTACAAAATGCAACAGTTGTCCGCAAAGAAAGCAGGAATTCCAGATGGTCGCAACGATACCCTGTCTCTTCTTCTAGTTCTCTGGAGGCACATTCTATTGTAGGCTCTGTCACAGAATCCCTAGAGCCCGCGGGTATCTCCAGGGTCTCACGCTCCAATGCATTCCGGTATTGACGTACCATCAATACTCTGCCATCCGGCAATATCGGAATGACAGCCGCCGCACCCTTGCGATGTTCGACATAATCCCATTTCTCAATCCTACCATTCGGGAATTCCATATAATCCGTATAGATATCCAAAATAGCTCCTTTATGCTCCAATTCTCTTTTTACCCGTTTCATTAATGGCAATCCCATAGTTTTTCTCCGTTTCTAATATATTTATTTGACTGCTCCAAAACCCTAAGCGCTCTCCCAGCGCTCTTTGTTTTTCATTTATCTATTCTACTCCTTTTCATTTAAAATTCCAAGCATTTTTGTCCGTCGTATATTATGGCAGGCATCCTATCGCACGAGCGCTCATAATTGTTTTTATCTTATAGAAATGACACTTGCGTGTTTTAGCGTGACACAGTCTTTCCTGTAAGATAAAAAAGCCTCAACCCTTTATTGACCGGGGCTGAGACTTTTCGTTATTTAATTTTTCGGAGGCGCCCACCCCTTTATTTCATAATAGATTCCAACGTCTGCTGTGCCGCTTGAAGCTCTCCGTTTATATCGGCTCCGGCTATAACTCTTCTAAGCGCCTCTGCCACAACATCACGCGCTTCATAGTAATAAATACCTGTATTGATACTTGGCGTTTGTTTTGCATACTCCACAATTTTAGCAAATACAGCGTCGTTGCCATAGAAAACCTGCGGCTCTTTATATACATCCAACTCGCCCGCAGGCAGGTAAGTAGCTAAAGCGCCACAACTGATAATTGTTTCATACAGTTTTTGGCTTCCTGCAAATGTACTTGCCAAAAAATCAGTTGCCAGCCCAACATTTTGGCAATTACTGGTGACAGCTCAAGAAGAACCACCATTGTTAGAATAATTGGTTGCTCCGTCAACGCCTGTCAATTTAGGCATATTGGTAACTGCCCATTTGCCTCTATGTTTTGTATTCTGCTGAATGGAAGCCATAATCCAGCATCCATCTATAACGCCTGCCACTTTATCCTCGTCTATATTTTCAATATAGTGTTCCCAGCTATCTGCTTCGACTAACACGCCCGCTTTTACTAAGGCAGCATACATTTCCATGGTTCTCTTTAATGTTTCATTTCCCACGACTACAGGATTTCCATTCTCGTCAAAAAGGGAAACTCCGCAAGACTGAAGCATCATCATAATTATATCCGATTCACCTGCCATGCAGGAAAGCAGCGGCTTGCCCGTTTTCTCAAGAACAGTTTTTCCTTTTTCAAGATACTCATCCCATGTTATATTTGTGAACTCATCAACGGTAAAACCGGCTTGTTGCAGATAATCCGTCCTATAACATGCAATGACAGCGCCGTTATCAAAGGGAACACCATAATTCTTGCCGCCTACAACAGAATAAGCTGTCTTTGCCGCACTAAAATCAGAGAAATCAATACCGCTGCGCGTTAGTTCTTTAAATGCATTAGGATAAGAAATAACACTATTTTGAAATGCATTATCCTGCACCAGAATAATATCAGGTAGATTACTATATGTACCTCTCCTTAAACTTTCCTCCAATTATCCTAAAATATCCCCCCAGGAAATGTCAACAACTTTCAGGTCAAAGTCTGAATGTGTTTTCCGATATATTTCCCCGGCTTCTTTCATGGCATATCCATTAAAGCTTTCATCCCAGCACCATACGGTTAAGCCATTCTTTACCGTAACCTTACAGGCTGCCTTTTTGCCACTTCCGTCCGCTGCTGTTGCCATTTTTCACAGCCTTAATCTTACCCTTTGACGTAACAGTTACAATTTTACGATTGCTTGTCTTGTAACCCACACGCTTATTCTTTGCTTTCTTAGGCGTAACCTTAATTTTTATATGAAACGTTGCGCCCTTTTTCAGCGTGATACTGTTCTTTTTCGGCTTCGTAATCTGAACCTTCTTAACCCGGACCGTTTTTGCTGCATCCACCATGACAGACGGTATATTCACCGAAGTAAAAATAATAGCAAATACCATAATCAACGATAACAGTTTCTTTTTATTTGCTTCCATCCTTTTTCCTCCTCTCTCTACAAGCCCATGATATCTTTCCCATCTTTGCATATGGGTTCTCCTTTCCTTAAATATTTCCAATAAAGTTGTTTTATTATACCACAGGAAATAACGACACTTGTGGGCATATCTGCACAATAAGCATGACATAGGCGTTCATTGCACTATAGCATGACAAAAATTCCCCTGAAAGATAAAGCTCTGGGCACAAGCCCAGAGCTTTATCTTTCAGGGGAATTTTTACCGCCCCTTAAACCTTCTATCTGGCATAATCTGTTACACGAGACTCTCGAATCACATTGACTTTAATTTGTCCCGGATACTCCAAATCATTCTCGATTTGTTTGGAAATATCTCGCGCCAACAGAACCATATCAGCATCACCAATCTGGTCAGGAACTACCATAATCCGAATCTCCCTGCCTGCCTGAATAGCAAATGATTTATCCACACCCTTGAAACCGTTCGCAATATCCTCTAATTGTTTCAGCCTGTTGGAATATGTTTCCAGCGTCTCTCTCCTTGCACCTGGCCGTGCTGCCGATATAGCATCTGCCGCCTGTACAAGACATGCAATCAGAGACTCTGGTTCTACATCTCCATGATGCGCTTCAACTGCATTAATAATCATAGCGCTTTCCTTGTATTTTCTACACAAGTCTACGCCAATCTGAATATGGGAGCCTTCCACCTCATGGTCAACAGATTTACCAATATCATGGAGTAAACCAGCACGCTTCGCTAATCTCACATCCACACCCACTTCTGCCGCCAATAAGCCTGAAAGCTGAGCTACCTCGATAGAATGCTTTAAAGCATTCTGCCCATAGCTTGTCCGAAACTTCATCTTTCCAAGCAGACGAACAAGTTCTGAATGAATACCATGTACTCCAACTTCCAGCGTTGCCGCTTCTCCCTCTTCCCGAATCATGGTCTCGACTTCTTTTTGCGCTTTCTCTACCATTTCTTCGATTCTTGCAGGATGGATACGCCCATCCACAATCAATTTTTCCAAAGCAATTCTTGCCACTTCCCGACGAACTGGATCAAACCCGGACAATATAACTGCCTCCGGGGTATCATCGATAATCAGATCCACACCTGTCATGGTTTCCAGAGTTCTGATGTTGCGACCTTCCCTACCAATAATCCTTCCTTTCATCTCATCATTCGGAAGCTGTACTACAGAAATTGTAGTCTCTGCCACATGGTCGGCAGCACATTTCTGTATTGCTGTTACGATATATTCTCTCGCCTTTTTTCCTGCTTCCTCTTTTGCTTTGATTTCCATTTCTTTGATTAATTTTGCAGTATCAAGCTTTACATCATCTTCAATCATTTTTAAAAGATAATCTTTTGCCTGTTCAGAGGTTAATCCTGAGATTCTTTCCAGTTCCTGTACGCGTTTCTCATGTAGTTGTGCAACTTCTGTCTTCTGCCGGTTAATCTCTTCTTCCTTCGCTGCAAAACCTGCTTCTCTTTTTTCAATGGACTCTAATTTCTTATCCAAATGTTCTTCTTTCTGGATAATACGCCGCTCATTGCGCTGAATCTCATTCCGGCGTTCTTTAATCTCCTTGTCCAACTCATTCTTACTGCGAATGGACTCTTCCTTGATTTCCAGCATGGATTCCCGCTTCTTGTCTTCCGCAGTCTTTACAGCTTCATCTATTATCTCCCTTGCCTTCTCCTCCGCACTTCCAATCTTGGAATCTGCGACACGCTTGCGATACGCAACCGTAGCAAAGTAGGTAATAGGCACCGCAATAATTAACGTGACAACTACAGCGATAATTACACCTAGCACAGGAGCACCTCCTTTATTTAGTTATCATTGTACATATAAAAAAACGTTCTCGTTTCTAATATGCCATATGCAATAAACTGCACCCATGATATGCAATCTAAAGACATGAATAACAACATATTGATTTTATACTTTTTTCTTCCTCATGTCAAGTGGTCTAAAACATGCAATATGTCATGCGAGCAAAACCCTTTTCGCATAAGAAATTGGTAAATCCTGTGCTTTTCTCTTATATCACTCGTCTCAGGAGAATAATTCTTCTTCTGAATCCATGTTAAAATCTGCTCCTGCTCATTCTCCTGCTGATACTCCTCGTCCAATGCCTGCTGTACCCACTCTTTAGAAACACCTTTGTTCTGTAATTCCATCTGAAGCATCCTGCGGCTCTTTTTCTCTTTCCAACATCTCACATAATTCTGCGCATAACGCAGATCATCCACATAGTGATAACCTTTCACATAACTAAGAGCATCTTCTATTACATCTTCCGGGTAGTATCCTTGCCGAAGCTTTGTCCGAAGCTGATTCTCTGTCCGATCCATCTTTTCTAAAAGATGCATTGTCCTTCTGCGCGCCCGCTTAATGAGGATTTCCCTGCGTATTTCCTCAAACTGTTCCTGGGAGAGCTCCCCTCCCTCCTGCAAACCATATTGCTTCTTCTCTCCCTTATACAAAGGAAAACTACACCCATCATCCAGACGAACCCGTACACGCTTCTTATCCAGTTCCACAATCTGTACAATCTGCATTCTATTTGCCTTCCTCAGAATCTTTCTTCGCTGACGCTTCCTTCTTAGGCTCTTTCTTCGCTTCTTCCTTACCCGACTCCGCTTTCTTAGCTTCTGCTTTCCCTGTACCGGCTGTGTCAGACTCTCCGTTCTTAACCTCTTCCTCCTCTGCGTCGGCGTCATTTGCCAGAACCTGCGCACGAACCTTCTCCTCTACTTCCTGACAAATATCTACATGTTCCCGTAGATACTGCTTGGCATTCTCTCGTCCCTGTCCGATTTTCCCACCATTATATGCAAACCATGCCCCCGATTTGCTGATAATTCCAAGTTCTGCTGCATTGTCCAAGATATCCCCTTCCTTAGAGATTCCCTGACCAAACATTATATCAAATTCTGCCTCCTTAAAGGGCGGGGCAACCTTATTCTTAACAATCTTAACCCTCGTGCGGTTACCAATAAATTCTCCTGCCTGTTTCAAAGTCTCAACTCTTCTGACATCCAGACGAACAGAAGAGTAGAACTTTAACGCACGCCCTCCGGTAGTCGTTTCTGGACTACCGAACATAACGCCAACTTTCTCGCGGAGCTGGTTGATAAATATAACAATACAATTCGTCTTGCTGATAATTGCCGTCAATTTACGCAATGCCTGAGACATAAGGCGTGCCTGTAAGCCCACATGAGAATCCCCCATGTCTCCGTCAATCTCTGCCTTCGGCACCAATGCTGCAACAGAATCCACAATTACAATGTCCACAGCGCCGGAACGCACCATTGTCTCTGTAATCTCCAACGCCTGTTCTCCGTTATCCGGCTGGGAAATATAAAGATTATCAATATCTACCCCTATATTCTTAGCATATACAGGATCCAGGGCATGCTCTGCATCAATAAATCCTGCAATTCCACCATTCTTCTGTACCTCTGCCACCATATGTAATGCCACTGTCGTCTTACCGCTTGATTCTGGACCGTACACTTCCACAATTCTGCCCTTAGGAACGCCGCCGACCCCCAGCGCCAAATCTAAGCTGAGACATCCGGTAGGCACCGCTTCCACATTCATACCCTTGACAGAATCCCCAAGCTTCATCACAGAGCCCTTGCCATAATCCTTCTCAATCTTAGCAATAGCTGCACTCAACGCTTTCAGCTTATCTTCCTTTGTTCCTGGTATATCTAATGTCTTTGATTTATCTTCTTTTGCCATATCTAATCTCCCTTTCCGCGAACTTATGTTCGTATATTTCATATACTAATACAATTTATATAGGTTGTCAACTGTTTTTTATTTGTAACTATTGAGAATCCCATGGAAATAGAAGGTCAGACCTTCCAATTTGTAGCTGGCATGTCTGTGGCACGAGGTTCTAAATAGTTACTTTTATGTTTTACTTCTTGAAACGGGATGGATTTCATTTCTAACGATGTATAAACGATTCTAAATTGAGAAAAGAAAAAAGAACAGCTACACATGGTAACTGCTCTTCATTATAAACACTACATGGAATCTCGTCAAGGTATCATTGTCTTAATTTCTTCTAATGAATGAAATCCCATCTCTTTCTTCAACACTTCTCCATTGTGGAAAAGAATCAGCGTAGGTATGCTCATAACACTATATTTCTGTGCAAGAGAACCTTCCTCGTCTACATTGAGCTTGCCTACTTTCAATTTCCCGGCAAATTCTTGCGCCGCTTCATCTACCACCGGCCCTTGCATTTGGCACGGTCCGCACCATGGCGCCCAGAAATCTACCAAGACCGGCACATCACTTTTTACAACCTCTTCTTCAAAATTGTCTGCGGTAATCTTAATCACTGCCATATTAATTCCTCCTATTCTTATCCTTCACTATTACTTATTTTGTTCCTTGGGCTGAGGTAAGAGGCATCAGGGCTCCTCCCAGCTTCGGTTTACTTCTTTGGCTGCGGTAGGTGACCTAAGGCATCCTCCCAGCTTCGGTTTACTTCTTTGGCTACGATTAGAGGCATCAGGACTCTCCCCAGCTCCGCTGGGTCCCCCCTCATGCCATATGGTCCCTCCTTAGGTCTTTTTACTTCTTTGGCTGCGGTAGGTGACCTAAGGCATCCTCCCAGCTTCGGTTTAC
>CANOFW010000004.1 GCA_947565425.1 uncultured Lachnospiraceae bacterium | reverse complement strand
ACCAAGAAGGCCCGAAAGAGCTTGGATTTGGCTGTGTGAATTTTTGAAGGTACAGCAATTTAAGAACAAGAATGAATATTCCACGTATAATAATATTGTGATTGGCGTGGAATATTGTTGTAATGTATAGGGGAATCATACAGCGGCAGTATTGCGGTCTCCAAAACCGTTCACGGGGGTTCGAATCCCTCTTCCCCTGTTTTAGCGGTCCTAAAAGCCTTAGTGATGATGTAGGTTTTTGGGACTTTTGTTTTGCAAATTTTAGAAAAAAAAACTGGAAAATATCAGTGCTGTAAGGTATAATATGGCATGAAGAGAAGGCAAAGAAAGTAAAATAATATAATTCTCATTATATAAGGTTGTGGAGCCTTGAAATAAGAAAACTTCACAAGCGCATGGGCTGTAGCTGCTCGCGGTAATGGCTACAGCCTGTATAATGGATAAATATATACCGCTTGAATTTATATAAGACGACTTTGGTCGTATATGATTCAAATTACTGCCTAGGCAGATACCATAGAATAGAAACAGCAAGCATTAGTCTCTTTTTGGGTAGGCAATAGCTGGACTGTTAAATGAAAAATTATGTTAGGAGATGATTCGCTTGATAGCGGCACAGATTTTAGCAGTAACAATTTTTATTGTTATGTTTGTTTTGATTGTTTTAGATAAGATTGAGAGGCATTATGTTACATTAGGATGTGGTTTTTTAACGATTGTCGGGGTATTTGGTGTGATTATGAGAGATACCCATGCAATTATGGAGACCTTGAGTCTGCGCAGTATTTTCACGCTGAGCTTCTGGTATGCTTCGGGAAGTGAAGGAGAGAGCACGGCGGGAATCAACTGGGCAACGATTATTTTTATTGCCGGTATGATGATTATGGTAGAAGGCATGGCAAAGGCAGGATTTTTCCGGTGGCTGTGTATGTTATTGGCAAAGCTTGTAAATTATAAGCCAGTTCCATTGTTTATCGCATTTATGATTATGTCGGCGGGACTGGCGATGTTTATTGACAGTATCACCGTTATACTGTTTCTTGTTGCAGTTACCATTGAGTTGGCAAAGTTATTGAAGTTTAATCCGATACCGATGATTCTTTCAGAAATTTTCTGTGCAAATCTCGGCGGCTCGGCAACCATGTGTGGAGATCCACCCAATATTATCATTGGTACATCATTGGGATATTCATTTGGCGATTTTATCACCAATACAGGTGTTATGGCAGGCATTAGCTTGATTCTTATTGTGTTCTACTTCTTGTTGGTGTTCCACAAAGATTTAAAGCCAAAGGAAGGTGAGAAGGTAGATATTTCGACGATGCCGACGCCAAGGGAAGCAATTTTGGATAAGCGTGAGTTTGCAATCAGCAGCGTAATTTTTGCTTGTGCAGTTATCCTTTTGGTAACGCATGAATATACCGGACTTACCGTGGCATTTATCGGAACGTCTATCGCAATCGTAACACTGCTGACTTCCTGGAAATATGCATTGGAACTTTTGAAGAAAGTGGATTATAAGACGCTTCTGTTCTTTATCGGTCTTTTCATGGTAGTAGGAGGATTGGAACAGACCAACATATTGGAAATGATAGCAGGATTTATCGGTAAAGTGAGTGGCGATAACTTGTACATAATGGTGGCAATTATTCTGTGGATATCTGCTGTGGCAAGTGCGCTTGTCGATAATATACCGTTTGCAGCTACAATGGTTCCAGTTATCAAAAGCCTCTCCGCTGCGCAGGGTGTAGATCTTTCCGTACTTACCTGGGCGCTTTCCATGGGTACAGATATCGGAGGAAGCGCGACCCCTATTGGTGCATCGGCTAATGTTGTGGGAACTTCCGTTGCGGCAAAGAATGGTTATGTCATAGGCTGGGGTAAATACTGTAAAGCGGCAGTTCCGGCGACATTGATTGTAATAACAGTATCCATGCTGTTTATTTTTGTACGATATTGTTAATCGGAAGTCTGGCAAAGAAATGCGTCCAGATGAAATGAAAGTTTAGAATCAATGTCCGAGAGAGGAGGAATATTGTGAGCGAACAATTGATTATTACGTTAAGTCGTGAATTTGGCAGTGCAGGGCATGAAATTGCAGAAGAGATTGCAAAGGATTTGGGCATCAAGTTTTATGACAGAAGCATGCTCGATGAGATTGCAGGGCAGATGGATGTCAATATTGAAGTACTTGAGAAATATGACGAGAAGCCGCGTAACCGCATTCTGTCAAGAAGAGTGGGTAAATACTCAAATTCTATGGAAGAAATTTTGGCGGAGACCCAGTTTGATTTTATCCGGGAAAAGGCAGAGAGCGGAGAATCCTTTGTTATTGTGGGACGTTGTTCTGAGACCGTCTTGCAAGATGTGAAGGGAATGATTTCAATCTTTGTCAATGGAGATAGGGAATGCAAAGTAAAGCGCGTCATGGAGAAATACAAGCTCAGTAGAGAGGATGCCTTTAAGAAGATGGAGAGGCATGATTTTAAGAGAAAACGTTACCATAACAGACATTCGGAGCATAAGTGGGGTGATTCAAGGTTTTACGATATTTGTATCAACAGCAGCCCGCTTGGAGTTTCCGGCACGGTGAAGGTGCTTGAGAACTATATTGAGGAGCGCAGAGCCGCGTGTCAGAAATAGGTGTAATGTTTGTATAGTAATCAAAAGGCAACCACTTGTTCGCAATGCTTACAAGTGGTTGTTTACATATTTTCCAGAATATGCTATGATAAAGGCAAAAATGAGAAATGCGAGGAAGCGTATGTTAGTATTTATTATTGGCGGAGTGGTTTTAGTTGCAGTGATCATTGCAGTAGTAGCTTCTGTGGCAGGAGCGGTAGCAGGAGTTGTAGACGAGGAAAGTGAAGAGTAATAAGACGTGAAAAAGGAACATGTGATAAGCCGTATTGTGCCAGACAGCATAGCAGAAGAGTTGGGTGTGGAGCCCGGAGACGTGCTGTTGTCTGTGAACGGCTGTGAGATTGGAGATGTCTTTGATTATCATTATTTCACAAATGAAGAGTATTTAACGGTTTCTATCCGCAAAGCGGATGGGGAGGAATGGGAGCTGGATATCGAGAAGGAGTACGAGGAGGACCTTGGCATTGCGTTTGAGAATGGCTTGATGGATGATTACAAATCTTGTCAGAACAAGTGCATTTTCTGTTTTATCGACCAGATGCCGCCGGGAATGCGTGATACTTTGTATTTTAAGGATGATGATTCCAGACTTTCATTCTTACAGGGCAATTATGTGACGCTCACGAATATGAAAGAGCATGATTTGCAACGGATTATCGCATATAAACTTGCGCCCATTAACATATCTGTGCAGACGACGAACCCAGAACTTAGATGTAAGATGTTGAATAATCGTTTTGCGGGGGCTGCGTTGTCTAAGATGGACAGGCTCTATGAGGCTGGGATTCCTATGAATGGGCAGATAGTGCTCTGTAAGGGGATAAACGATGGCGAGGAGCTTGCACGCAGCATTACGGATCTGATGCGGTATATGCCGGTGATGGAGAGTGTATCTGTGGTTCCGGTAGGATTGAGTCGTTTTCGTGAAGGGCTGTTTCCCTTGGAGCCTTTTACAAAAGAAGATGCCAGGAAGGTTCTGGAGATGATTCATCATTTCCAGATAATTTGTATGCAAAAATGCGGCATACATTTTATTCATGCCAGCGATGAATGGTATTTATTGGCGGAGCGAGAATTGCCGGAAGAAGACAGTTACGATGGTTATATCCAACTGGAAAATGGCGTAGGGATGCTGCGCCTTTTGCGTACGGAGTTTACAGAGGCATTAGAAGAAGCCAAGAGGGAAGTATGCAAGGATGGGACAGCGCAAGCGGCAAATAATAAGGATGCAACGTCTCTGGGCAGTTGTCTGACGGTTGCGACAGGTCTTTTAGCGGCGCCGACGATATGTGAATTGACAAGGAAGTTCATGGAGGTATTTCCGCAGATTGAGATACAGGTGATTCCCATTGTCAATCACTTTTTTGGAGAGCAGATTACTGTTTCCGGCCTTCTGACCGGACAGGATATTATAGAACAGTTGAAGGGTAGGCACTTGGGTAACAGACTGCTTTTGCCCTGTAATCTTTTGCGCAGCGGAGAGGAAATATTTCTCGATGATGTGACGCTTGCGCAGGTGGAAAACGCTTTACAAGTAAAGGTAGATATTGTAAAATCAAGCGGGCAGGATTTTGTATCCTGTCTGTTAAGTGATGAAGTTGCAGAATAAGGAGATTAGAATGAGTAAACCGGTAGTTGCAGTTGTAGGGCGTCCAAATGTGGGGAAGTCCACGTTGTTTAATGTGCTGGCGGGAGAGCGCATATCTATTGTACAGGATACGCCCGGTGTGACAAGAGATAGGATTTATGCGGAGGTAAGTTGGCTGGATGTATCATTTACCTTGATAGATACGGGCGGAATTGAGCCGGACAGCAGTGATATCATCCTTTCTCAGATGAGGGAGCAGGCGCAGATTGCGATTGATACTGCGGATGTCATATTATTCCTTACAGATGTAAGGCAGGGACTTGTGGATGCGGATTCCAAGGTTGCCGATATGTTGCGTCGTTCGCGCAAGCCGGTAGTACTGGTAGTAAATAAAGTTGACAGTTTCGAGAAGTATATGTCGGATGTGTATGAGTTTTATAATCTGGGTATTGGCGATCCTATACCGATTTCTGCTGCTTCCAGGCTGGGAATCGGCGACATGCTTGAGGAAGTAATCAAACATTTTCCACAGCGCGAAGAGGAGGAAGAGGAGGATGAAAGGCCGAAGATTGCCATAGTAGGTAAGCCGAACGTGGGCAAATCGTCGCTGATTAATCATCTGGTTGGGGAAGAGCGTGTGATTGTGTCGGAGATTGCAGGTACAACCAGAGACGCTATTGATACAGAAATTGTCTATCAGGGCAGAGAATACGTTTTTATTGATACTGCGGGGCTGCGCCGCAAGAGCAAGATTAAGGAGGAATTGGAGCGGTTCAGTATTATCCGGGCAGTGACGGCTGTGGAGCGCGCGGACGTAGTGATTGTCATGATTGACGCTACGGAGGGCGTGACGGAACAGGACGCCAAGATTGCCGGGATAGCCCATGAGCGAGGAAAGGGCATTATCATAGCGGTCAATAAGTGGGATGCGATTGAGAAAAATGATAAGACTATTTATAGGCATACAGAGCGCATACGAGAGATATTGAGTTTTATGCCATATGCAGAAATTCTGTTTATTTCAGCGAAGACTGGACAGAGGACGAAGAAACTTTTTGATATGATTGACGTTGTATTGGAGAACAATTCTATGCGTGTTGCCACTGGCGTACTCAATGAGATTATGTCAGAGGCGGTGGCAATGCAGCAGCCGCCTTCCGATAAAGGAAAGCGATTAAAACTCTACTATATCACGCAGGTAGCGGTTAAACCGCCGACGTTTGTAATTTTTGTTAATGATAAGAAGCTGATGCATTTCTCCTATATTCGGTATTTGGAGAACCGTATCAGGGAGGCATTTGGTTTCCAGGGAACGTCATTAAAGTTTTTTATTCGGGAAAGGAAAGGAGAATGAGCATGAGCATGAGTATGGTGTTGGCGCGCGGAATCTGTATTGTAATCGGTTACTGTCTGGGGATGTTTCAAACTGGATATATATATGGGAAGCTGCATCATGTGGATATTCGTCAGCATGGCAGCGGAAATGCGGGGGCAACCAATACCTTGCGCACGCTCGGTCTGAAGGCTGGGCTCATTACCTTTATCGGAGATTTGGGCAAGGCGATACTGTCAATGCTTATTGCTTGGTTGATTTTTCATGAGAGATACCCGGAGGGAGTTATGCTTTTAGAAATGTATGCAGGGTTTGGCACGGTGCTGGGCCATAATTTTCCGGCGTATCTGAAATTTAAAGGAGGCAAGGGGATCGCGTGTACGGCAGGATTTATCCTGGCATTTTATCCGCCGATGGCAATTTTGTGCTTGCTTTTGTTTATTGTGGTAGTCGCTGTGACCAGATATGTGTCATTGGGCTCTATTTTGGTGATGTTCTGTTTTTTTATACAGCTTGTGGTGTTCGGGCAGTTGGGATATTTGCGGGTAGCGCCTGAGCTTATGATGGAGATGTATGTGGTAGGTGCGCTGTTTGCTGTAATGGGAATCTGGCGCCACAAAGCAAATATTAAACGTTTGCTTTCCGGAACGGAGAATAAGTTTTCTTTTAATAAATCGGGAAATTTGGAAAAGAAATGAGGACATAAATATATGATTAAGGTAAGTGTAATTGGAGCGGGAAGCTGGGGAACGGCACTGGCGTCTGTGCTTGCCCAGAATGGGCATGAAGTGACGATTTGGTCGATTATGGAAGAGGAAATCGCCATGCTCAAAGAAAAGCGGGAGCATGTGACAAAACTTCCGGGAGTGAGACTTTCAGAGGAAATTTGTCTTACGACAAATCTTGAAGAAGCCGTAGCGGGCAGGGAACTGCTGGTGCTTGCAGTGCCATCCGTATTTACCAGAGGCACGGCAAAGAACATGCAGCCCTTTGTGAAGGAAGGACAATTGATTGTCGACGTGGCCAAAGGCATAGAAGAAAAGACGTTAATGGTTTTGAGTGATATTGTGAAAGAAGAGATTCCACAGGCGAGGGTTGCCGTGTTGTCAGGCCCCAGTCATGCAGAGGAGGTGGGCAGGAGACTGCCTACGACTTGCGTGGCGGGCGCTGATACCAGAGAGGCGGCGGAGTTTGTGCAGAATACGTTTATGAATGATGTATTTCGCGTATATACGAGTTCTGACATGCTGGGCATTGAACTGGGAGGGGCATTGAAGAATGTTATTGCTTTGGCGGCAGGCATGGCGGATGGTTTAGGGTATGGCGACAACACGAAGGCGGCGTTAATTACCAGAGGAATTACAGAGATTGGACGGCTTGCATTGGCGATGGGTGCGAAGTATGAGACAATCAGCGGCCTTACAGGTATTGGAGATTTGATTGTTACCTGCGCTAGTAGGCATAGCCGGAATCGCAAAGCAGGTATGTTAATTGGACAGGGAAAGACGATGGAGGAAGCTACCGCGGAAGTAAAGATGGTGGTGGAAGGTATTTATTCTGCGAAAGCTGCTATGGGATTGTCGGAAAAATATCAGGTAGCGATGCCGATTATAGAACAAGTGAATCTGGTATTGTTCCATGATAAGCCGGTAAAGGAGGCTGTACAGGAATTAATGCTTCGAGATCGCAAAACAGAGAACGAACAGGCGCAATGGGCTTAAAGACGGGAGAAACGCTAGCACAGCGTTACCAGATAGAGAAACATCTTGGCAGAGGCGGGAATGCGCAGGTATATTTGGCTTATGACGTGGAAAGTGGTAGAAAGCGTGCGATAAAAGAAATTAATCAGTCTGAGGACAGTAGAATTTATGCGTTTGCGCGCAGGGAAGCTCAGATTATACGAAAGCTGAAATATCCGTATTTTCCAGAAATATTTGATATTGTGGAGACGGATCAGGCAGATTATATTATTATGGAATATCTGGAAGGGGAAACTGCACGAAAGCGTCTTGACAGGCTTGGTGCTTTGCCGGCAGAGGAAGTGGTGCGCATGGCAAAGGATGTATGTCTGATGCTTTCATACCTGCACCATTATACGCCGCCATTGGTATACTGTGATGTGAAGCCGGATAACATTATGGTGCAGGCCGAGGGTAATCTCAGGCTTATTGATTTTGGCGCTGTAATGGAGAGTGGGCAGGAAAGCAAAGAGTCTTCTCTGCGGCTGGGAACCAGAGGATATGCGGCGCCGGAGCAGTTTGACATGAGTAAAGCCATAGATGCGCGGACAGATATTTACGCTTTGGGTGTGACGATGTATCAGCTTTTGACGGGCAAAGAACCAGGGCAGAAGGGGGAGAAATTTGCAAAGGACAGCAAACGGTTTGGCTGCCGTTTCAGAACTCCTTATCCCCGTAAATTAGAGCGGATTATCTGCAAATGTATGCAAGAAGACCCTGAGGAACGCTATCAGGACTGCGAAGCGTTGAGGGAAGCTTTAAGCCGGGTGTTTTGCGGCAAGTGAAAAAGGAAGTCGGATATTGCATGACCTGTTTGGGATGATGTATTCTTTGCAGGGCGAGTTATGTCAGGCAATTAAGGAAAGGAAGACAGAACATGGCAGAGAAACAGGAATACGGCGCCGGCAATATAACGGTGCTGGAAGGTTTGGAAGCCGTAAGGAAAAGGCCCGGCATGTACATCGGAAGCGTGTCACGCAAGGGCTTGAATCATTTGATCTATGAAATTGTAGATAACTCTGTGGATGAGCATTTGGCAGGGTTTTGCGATAGAATTAAGGTGACTTTGGAGAAGGACGGTTCCTGCACGGTAGAGGATAATGGACGAGGGATACCGGTAGGTATGCATGAAAAAGGTATATCGGCGGCACGTCTGGTATTTTCCACACTGCACGCAGGAGGCAAATTTGACAATGACGCTTATAAGACGAGCGGCGGGCTTCACGGTGTAGGTTCGTCGGTTGTCAATGCATTGTCGGTGTATCTTGATTTGGAAGTGTATCTCGACGGTAAGATTCATCATGACAGATATGAGCGTGGCAACCCAGTGGTTGATTTGCAACAGGGACTGCTTCCAGTCATCGGTAAGACGAAAAAGACGGGTACGAAGATTACCTTTTTGCCGGACCCGGAGATTTTTGAAAAGACGCGTTTTAAGGAGGATGATGTCAAGAGCCGTCTCCATGAGACGGCATACTTAAATCCCAGGCTTACGATTGTCTATGAAGATAAGCGCGGGGATGTCTCAGAGAAAATTGAATTTCATGAGGAGGAGGGGATCATTGGCTTTGTCAAGGATTTGAACCGCAAAGTCGAGGCGGTACATGACGTCGTATATTTTAAGGGAGAGGGCGAAGGAATCATGGTCGAGGCGGCGTTTCAGTATATCAATGAGTTCCGTGAAAATGTGCTGGGCTTTTGTAACAATATTTATAACGCCGAAGGCGGCACGCATCTGACCGGATTTAAGACTGTATTTACGACGGTAATCAATAATTATGCCAGAGAACTTGGTATTTTAAAAGAAAAAGACGCCAATTTTACCGGTACGGATGTGCGCAATGGGTTGACAGCCGTAATTTCCATTAAGCATCCGGCGCCTCGGTTTGAGGGACAGACGAAGACGAAGCTTGACAACCAGGATGCGGCGCGCATTACCAGCAAGGTTACCGGGGAAGAAATTCAACTATATTTTGATAAAAATTTAGAAAATCTCAAGAAAGTGATTTCCTGTGCGGAAAAGGCGGCAAAGATTCGCAAGACGGAGGAAAAGGCGAAGACAAACCTTTTGACGAAGCAGAAGTTTTCCTTTGATTCCAACGGCAAGCTTGCCAACTGTGAGAGCCGGGATGCATCTCTTTGCGAGATTTTTATTGTGGAGGGAGATTCTGCGGGCGGTTCGGCGAAAACAGCAAGGGACCGCAATTATCAGGCTATTTTGCCAATCCGCGGTAAGATTCTCAATGTTGAGAAGGCGAGCATTGACAAGGTGCTTGCCAATGCAGAGATTAAAACAATGATTAATGCCTTTGGCTGTGGATTTTCCGAGGGTTATGGCAATGATTTCGATATTACAAAGCTAAGATATGACAAGATTATTGTTATGGCGGACGCGGATGTGGACGGCGCGCATATTTCTACCTTGCTGCTGACCTTGTTTTACCGTTTCATGCCGGAACTGATTTTTGAGGGGCATGTCTATATTGCGATGCCTCCTTTATATAAGGCAATTCCCAGTAGGGGCGAGGAAGAATACCTGTATGACGACATTGCTTTGAAGAAATATCGCAAACGCCATAAAGGTTCCTTTACCTTGCAGCGCTATAAGGGACTGGGAGAAATGGATGCAGAACAGCTCTGGGAGACTACATTAAATCCCCAGACACGGATGCTCAAAAAGGTGGAGATTGAGGATGCTAGAATGGCGTCTGAAGTGACGGAAATGCTGATGGGAACAGAAGTGCTTCCGCGCAGAGAGTTTATCCATGAGCATGCACATGATGCAGAGCTGGATATATAGAAAGGAATAAATCATGGAGCAGAATGAACAGATTATTCGTACGGAATATTCGGAGCTGATGCAGAAGTCTTATATAGATTATGCCATGAGCGTAATCGTGGCGCGGGCGCTGCCGGATGTCCGGGACGGCTTAAAGCCGGTGCAGCGCAGGACGCTTTATGACATGCATGAGCTGGGAATACGCTACGACAGGCCATATCGAAAATGTGCGAGAATTGTCGGCGATACTATGGGTAAATATCATCCTCATGGAGACAGTTCCATTTATGAAGCGTTGGTGGTTATGGCACAGGATTTTAAGAAGGGCCTTCCGCTCGTGGATGGGCATGGGAATTTTGGCTCCATTGAGGGTGACGGCGCGGCGGCGATGCGTTATACGGAGGCGCGTCTTGAAAAGGTAACGCAAGAAGCATACCTTGCGGATTTGGATAAAGATGTGGTAGATTTTGTGCCCAACTTTGACGAGACGGAGAAAGAACCGTCTGTATTGCCGGTGCGAGTCCCCAATTTGTTAATAAATGGCGCCGAGGGAATTGCCGTCGGTATGGCGACGAGCATTCCGCCCCATAATTTTTCTGAAGTGCTTGAGGGCGTCAAAGCTTATATGAAAAATCCCGATATTACAACGGCCCAGATGATGGAACATATCAAGGGACCGGATTTTCCCACCGGAGGAATCGTTGTCAATCAGGATGATCTGCTACAAATTTATGAGAGTGGAACGGGCAAAATCAAACTGCGCGGCAAGGTCGAAGTGGAACAGGCCAAAGGAGGCAGGCAGCGTCTGGTAATTACGGAAATTCCTTATACGATGGTGGGCGCAAACATCGGAAAATTTCTTATGGATGTCTACAATCTGGTGGAGACAAAGAAGACGACTGATATTGTGGATATTTCCAATCAGTCTTCCAAAGAGGGCATTCGCATTGTGCTTGATTTGAAAAAAGGTACGGACGTGGAGAACCTCTGCAACATGCTTTATAAGAAGACACGTTTGGAGGACACGTTTGGCGTTAATATGTTGGCGGTGACGGATGGAAGGCCGGAGACCTTGGGGCTGGTGCCGATTATTCGTCATCATGTGAATTTCCAGTATGAGCTTGCCACCAGGAAGTATCAGACGCTTTTGGCAAAAGAGCTGGACAAAAAGGAAGTCCAGGAGGGCTTAATCCAGGCGTGCGACGTGATTGACCTGATTATTGAAATCTTGCGTGGTTCTAAGAATATTAAGGACGCTAAGGATTGTCTGATGAACGGCAATACGGAGAAGATTAAGTTCCGCTACAAAGGCTCGGAGGCGGACGCCAAGAATCTTTGCTTCACGGAGCGGCAGGCTACGGCAATTCTGGAAATGCGCCTCTACAAGCTGATCGGTTTGGAAATTGAGGCATTGATGAAAGAGCATGAGGCGACGCTAGCCAATATTGCTAAGTATGAAGAAATCCTCGGCAGCCGCAGCGCGATGGCAAAAGTGATTGTGAAGGAGTTGACGCGTTTTCAGAAGGAATACGGAACGGCGAGAAAGACGAAAATTGAGAATGCCAAGGAAGCCGTTTATGAGGAGAAGAAAATCGAAGAAATGCCGGTGGTTCTGTTGATAGACCGTTTCGGTTATACCAGAACGGTAGACGTCTCCACCTATGAGCGCAATCAGGAGGCGGCAGACGGGGAGAATAAGTATGTGATCCACTGCATGAATACGGATAAGCTTTGTATATTTACCAATAAAGGACATCTCCACACGGTGAAGATATTGGACCTTCCGTATGGCAAATTCCGCGATAAGGGAACACCACTTGATAATATTAGTAACTATAACAGCAGTGAGGAGACAATTGTTTATATTAATAGTTTGGGTGGACTTCTGGGCAGAAAGCTTTTGTTTGTCAGTAGCTCCGGCATGTTGAAACAGGTGGACGGCGCGGAGTTTGATGTGTCGAAACGGACGACGGCAGCGACTAAGCTCAATGCAGGTGAAAGTCTTTTTCTGGTTGAGCCGCTGGTGGAGACAGAGGAGGAGAGTATTGTCCTACAGACAGAAAAAGGAATGTTTTTGCGTTTTCTGGCGTCAAGCGTTCCTCAGAAAAAGAAGGGAGCCATTGGCGTTCGGGGAATGAAAATAGATGAGAAAGACAGTCTCAAAGCGGCATACCTTCTGGGTGATGAGGAGCGGGTGATTGAGGAAAAGGACAAGCAGATTATGTTGCACAGGCTGCGCATTGCTTGCCGTGACGGAAAAGGCGTGAAGAGATGATTAGGAGGCATCATGGACAGAGAGACAGATGTTGTAATTGTAGGTAGCGGAGCCGCCGGGTTGTTTAGTGCATTGCAGCTTCCAGAAAGTACCAAGGTGACTGTGATTACCAAGGACGAGGCGAAGAACAGTGATTCTTTTCTGGCACAGGGGGGAATTTGTATGCTGCGTTCTGAGGAAGACTATGAACCTTACTATGAGGATACCATGAAGGCGGGACATTACAGGAACAGCCCGCAATCAGTGGAAGTGATGATACGCAGCTCTCAGCAGATTATTGAGCTATTAATCAATTATGGCGTGGAGTTTGAGCGCCAGAACGGAAAGCTGGCTTTTACCAGGGAAGGCGGACATTCGCGTCCGCGGATTTTGTTTCACGAGGATATCACGGGTAAGGAGATTACCGGTAAGTTGCTGGCGCAGGCAAAGCAGCGCAGTAATATCACGATTTATGAGCACACGGAGATGATCGATATTTTGTGCAAAGAGAATGTCTGCTGTGGCGTTGTAGTCGTGGACAGCCAGGGAAATGTGTGTGCTTTGCGGGCAAAGGACACGATATTTGCCTGCGGCGGCATTGGCGGCCTTTACCGGCATTCCACGAATTTTTCTCATTTGACGGGAGATGGGATTGCCATTGCGCTGCGCCATAACATAGCCTTGCGGGATGTGAATTTTGTGCAGATTCATCCAACGACTTTGTATTCTAAGAAACCGGGCAGGAGCTTTTTGATTTCGGAATCAGTGCGCGGAGAAGGGGCGGTACTTTACAATGCCAGGATGGAGCGTTTTGTGGATGAACTTTTACCGCGGGATGTAGTGACCCACGCCATCGAAGAGCAGATGAAGAAGGATGGAAAACCGTATGTGTGGCTGTCGATGGAGAACATTGCCAAGGAAGATATTCTAGGGCATTTTCCCAATATTTATAAGCGTTGTCTGGAAGAGGGCTATGATGTGACAAAGGAATGCATTCCGGTGGTGCCGGGGCAGCATTATTTCATGGGAGGAATCCGTGTCGATTTGGAAAGCAGGACTTCCATGGAGCGTCTTTATGCAGTAGGTGAGACGAGCTGCAACGGTGTGCATGGGGCCAACCGCTTAGCCAGCAATTCGCTGTTGGAGAGCCTGGTATTTGCAAGGAGGGCCGCATTGGATATTGCAGCAGGCAACAACAAGCATCAAGTGGAAGCCGAGGTAGAGTTTGAACCGCAAAAGTATACGGACAGGAAGAAAATGCAGCAGGAAAACAGGAAGTTAGTGCTGCAAGAAATAGAAAGGATGAAGAAAGCGTATGAACAACAACATAACCATGACGTTAAATGTGGATGAATTGATTCTGGGTGCGCTCAGGGAAGACATTTCCAGCGAGGATGTGAGCACCAACGCAGTGATGCGTAAGGCACAGAAAGGGGAAGCGCAGCTTATTTGTAAGCAGGACGGTGTACTTGCCGGGCTTTTTGTGTTTCGCAGAGTGTTTGAGCTTTTAGATGAGGACATTGAGGTGAAGTTCTCCTATGAGGATGGGCAAACGGTGAAAAACGGTGAGATTATCGGCACAATCACTGGTGATATCCGCGCGATTCTTTCCGGTGAGCGTACCGCGCTCAATTATTTGCAGCGTATGAGTGGAATTGCCACTTATACGAATTCGATTGCTAAGCTCTTAGAGGGCAGTAAGACCAAGCTTTTGGACACCAGGAAGACTACGCCCAACAACCGTATTTTTGAGAAATATGCCGTGAAAACGGGCGGCGGTTACAACCATCGTTACAATCTTTCCGACGGCGTGCTACTCAAGGATAATCATATCGGGGCGGCCGGAGGCGTGAAAGAGGCCGTGGAGATGGCGAAAGAGTACGCCCCATTTGTGCGTAAGATTGAGATTGAGTGTGAGACCGTAGAAATGGTACAGGAAGCTGTGGAGGCAGGCGCTGACATTATCATGCTGGATAACATGAGCGTGGAAGAAATGCAAAAAGCCATTGATGTGATAGCGAATAGGGCAGAGATTGAATGTTCTGGGAATGTGACGAAGGAGAATATTGAGCGTTATATTTCTCTGGGGGTTGATTATATTTCTAGCGGTGCGCTCACACACTCTGCGCCGATTATGGATATTTCCCTGAAGAATCTACATGCTTTGAACTGAGTAACGAACTGGCAGGTGGCGCTATGCGCCGCGTGCCGATACCTATTAAGGAGGAAATACATATGGACATAGAAAATAGTAAATATGGGGCGCTTGCGGAAGAAAATTTCCGCAAAGGCTATAACTGTTCGCAAGCAGTGTTTCTTGCATTTCGGGATTTATACGGAATGGATGAAAAAGCTGCGGCGCGTCTAAGCTCTTCTTTTGGCGGCGGTATGGGACGTTTGCGGGAAGTTTGTGGCGCTGTCAGCGGGATGTTTATGGCGGCAGGGCTTCTCTATGGCTATGATACCCCGGGAGCACAGCAGGAAAAGGCAGAGCATTATCAGCGTGTGCAGGAGCTAGCCAAAGCCTATGAAGAGGAGAATGGCTCAATTGTCTGCCGGGACTTGTTAGGACTGACCGAGAAACGGCAGGAGCCAACGCCGGAGAAGCGCACAGAAGGGTATTATAAGAAACGTCCCTGTCCCAAACTGGTGCGGATGGCAGCGGCAATCATGGAACAGTATATTGCGGAACATCCATTGACGTGAAGGATTCAGGCATGTTTGAGTGTTAGAACAAAGTGGGCAAGCCCACTTTGGCGCGCCGAGCACATTTGCGAAGCAATATATACCTCTTGTGCGAGTGCGCATATTATTTTTATCTTATAGGAAAGGCCACTCACACGTTAGTGTGACAAGGTCTTTCCTAATAAGATAAAAAAGGAAGCCAACATGACGGTATTGGCTTCCTTTTTTTGTAATTATAGTTCAGCCCACGCCATTCGCAAAGGTGCCTACGGCACTTTCTCGCTGCTTCGCAGCTAACTTTGCTCATAAAATGGCGTTCCCTCAGCCAAAATAAATCGTGTAAAACTCGTGCAAGCACGATTTCACATGATTTATCTGGCTGGCTGAACTGTTTGTAATATATAAAAATTAAGCGATACTGTTGACAGCTTTGGTCAGACGGGAAATCTTTCTTCCGGCGGTGTTCTTATGATACACACCTTTGGTCGCAGCCTTGCTGATCTTAGAAGTCGCAGACTTTAATGCAGCCTGAGCAGCTTCTTTATCCTTTGCAGCAACCGCAGCATCTACTTTCTTAATAGAAGTCTTTACAGCAGATCTGATTGATTTGTTGCGGGCTGTTCTTTTCTCAGTAACTAAGATTCTCTTCTTTGCTGATTTGATGTTAGCCAATCCGTACACCTCCCATACACAAAAATATAATCCACAGCAATGGCTGTGTTCTACTGTTGTTTCATTAAAGCCGGACACGGACGTTCTAATGTAAACATACTCATATAGTTTAGTACCAAAAATTCTATCTGTCAATACATATTCTGCTTTTTTTTGCAAAAAATGTTACTATTCAGCTTTAATTTTTTACAGCCCTATTCCATAGAACTTTTATAGATTGAACATAAAAATACTTATGGGTAATATAAATATTTTTACAGATTTCCCCTCCTTCTGCCATAAGGGAAACATTTGATGGATTTCGTGCATCCCTTGCCTCTGGAAGATGGATGAAATGTATTCCCTTCCAGTTCACTGTCTGAGGTTTTCCTTTCCGCTGGCAGTATAGAGGGGGAATCTGTTGGAAACAAAGGATTCCCATAAGTATTTTCGTACAACAGTATAGAAAATTCTATGGAATAAGGCTGTAATATAAAAAATTAAGGCTAAATAGATACCCAAAAATGTTATTATTCAAAATAGACACTTGTTGGAGGGACAGAGAATGAGTCAGTTTCAGGTGCGTACCGATCTGGCATTGGAAACCAGAGAAAAATTTGAGGAAGATAACGTAGAGATTAAAGGGGTGCGGGTGGAGGAGGAACACCGCAAGAAAAATGAGATTAAGATTACCACGATGGTGATTGAGACAGAAAATGGCGCCAAGGCGATGGGAAAACCCAAAGGAACATATATTACTTTGGAAGCAGCAAATATGGATTGTCAGGATGAAGACTATCACAGGGAAGTTTCCGTTGAGCTGGCGCGGCTTATAAAACGTTTGCTGCCTAAGAAAAAGGATCCGCTTTCCGTGTTGGTGGCGGGGCTTGGAAATCGTGAAGTAACGCCGGACGCGTTGGGGCCAAGAGTGGTAGACAATATTATGATCACCCGACATGTGCTGAAAGAATTTGGAAAATATGCATTTGGCGAGGAGGAAGTCAATGCCGTCAGTGGGATTGTGCCCGGTGTGATGGCACAGACGGGTATGGAGAGCCAGGAGATTGTCAGGGGTGCGGTTGAGGAGACAAGGCCGGATGTGATGATTGCCATTGACGCGCTGGCGGCGCGCAGTACAAGAAGGCTTGGCAGGACTATTCAAATTACAGATACGGGGATTAATCCGGGGTCTGGCGTAGGTAATCACCGTCATGGACTGTCAGAGGAGACCGTGGGAATTCCGGTAATTGCCATAGGTGTACCCACGGTGGTGGATGCGGCAACGATTGTCAGCGACACGATGCAGATGTTGATTCAGGCCATGGAAGAGCACAGTCATTTTCGCACGCTGACGACGGGTTTAAATGCTTTGAATGATATGGAAAAGTATGAGTTAATCAGGGAACTTCTTTCTCCACAATTGAATACAATGTTTGTCACCCCGAAAGACATAGATGAGTCCATCAAACGTCTGAGCTTTACCCTATCGGAAGGATTAAATATTGCTTTTGCATAAAATAATTTGTACAGGCATATATTTAAGTGTTACAAGGTTTTAAGAATATGGGTGAGGCTGCCAAGTGAACCGCCGGAAATGTATTTTTGCATACCGAAAACAGCCCACCCAGATAGGATAACTGAAATGGGGAAAGCTTTGAACAGAAAAAGAAAGAGGAAGGGAAATTACAAGCAGTGGTTGATTGGTATTCTAGGCGTACTGTTTGTATTTGTCTGCTATCAGAATATGGCGTTTTTAGGAGACACGCCTGCGCTTGGGCAGCTTGTAGGTTATGCCAGAGAAGAAATTGCAGTATCTGCGTGGAAAAATTGTATGATGCCAATGCTCTGTGAGCAGAAGGAAGCCCCACTTACATTAGAAAGCTTTCTTATGCAGAAAATTGAGGGTTTTTACCCTATTTATGCGTTCAGTGAAACAATTGCAGAATATGATACGCAGATTGAAAGCAATTTGAATGCAGGTATGGTGGCGGAAAATGAACATGAGAATCAAAAAGAAAAGAAGGAGGAAGAAAGCAAAGAAGAAAAAGAACAGCAAGAGGAGACAGAGGACAAAGAAGAGGCAGCCAAAGAGACAAAGCAGGATAAAAAAGATGAGTTGACAGTAGCGGATGCGGCGGATGCGGCTGTCCAGGGGGGCAAGGTAGTTGAAATTCCTCGGGAAAAATTGAACGATTTCGATTATTTGCTTCAGAATTTTTATCAGGTAGACCGCACAACGACGATTGACAGCAGTGAGTTGAATGCACAGGCCATGCTTGACAAAGATATGAAACTGCAAGGCGGCAATGAGAATGTGCAGATATTGATTTACCATACCCATTCCCAGGAGGGATATGCAGATTCAGCGCCAGGAGATTCGGGCAGCAGCGTAGTAGCCGTGGGAGAACGCCTGACACAACTGCTTACAGAGAAATATGGTTTTCATGTGCTTCATCACACAGGAGAATACGATGTGGCGGACCGTGACAATGCTTACTCCTATGCAGGGCCGGCCTTGGAGCAGATTTTGGCGGAGAATCCAAGCATTGAGGTAGTGATAGACCTACATCGTGATGGCGTGGCGGAGGGAACACGACTGGTATCGGAAGTAAATGGCAAGCAGACGGCGCAGATCATGTTTTTTAACGGATTGAGCCGGACAACGACAAATGGTAATATTGCGTATTTGGCAAATCCAAATCTAGCGGATAATCTGGCATTTTCTTTCCAGCTCAAGCTGGCAGCAGAAGAGTATTATCCGGGCTTTGCCCGTGCTACATACCTCAAAGGCTACCGTTATAATCTTCATTACCGTCCCAGAAGCCTTCTCGTTGAGGTAGGCGCTCAGACCAATACATATGAGGAAGCTGTAAATGCTATGGAGCCATTGGCAGATATCATACATAGAGTGCTTGCGCCATGAGGAAAGAAGGAATTTGCGATGCTAAAAGATGGAGGAATTGCCGTCCATATTATGGAATGGGAAGAATTAAAACAAAAAGAACGCAGTGATTCAGAAGAATTGTTGATGCAATCTGTATGCCGCCTGGAGCCGTCTTATTGGGTGGGAGTAAAATTCCTCGAGAACTGTTTGTATGGGGCATTCTGTTTCCATGAAAATGCCAAAGTCAAGAGGCGGATTATGAGCGCGGCATTTTTGCTGAATGGACAGGAATTCTTGATGGTGATATTAAAAGATGAGAAGAACATGCTGCACAGACCGCCTTTATCTAGTGGGGCAGGCGGAACGGAGGAAAAGCTAGAATCTATCTTTGAAACTATTTTAAAGCAGGGGCAGCAGGCAGTGGAGGAGATGGAAAAATATCTGATAGAAATGGAGCATGAAATTGTCGGCGGCAGGATTAACCGGAATCGCAACCGCTCAATTTTTGAGTGCAAACGATTGCTGACGGTATGGAAGAACGATTATGCTCAATTTTTAAATATGGTTGAGGGAATCAACGGACTTCAGGAAAAGAAGAAAGAAACGCAGGGGACGGTGTTAAATGAAGAGACAGCGTGTTATTTTCGCGTTTATGAGAATAAATTGCGTCATCTGACAGAGGAAACACAGTTTTTGTATGAAGAGCTTGTGCATATCCGGGAGGCATTGGATGCGGCTTTGTCCTACGAGCAGAATCGGATTATGAAATTATTTACCACGGTGACGACGATTTTCATGCCGCTTTCGCTGATTGCTGGCTGGTATGGCATGAATTTTGAGGGGATGCCGGAGCTGCACTGGAAATATGGCTACCTGTTTGTGTCTGTCTTGAGCGTTTTGGTGGTTGCGGCGTGCTTTTGGTTCTTTCGCAGGAAAAAGTTGTTTTCTTAGTAATGTAACAGTTCAGCCCACGCTATTTGCAAAGGCGCTTTCAGCGCTTTCCCGCTGCTATGCAGCTAACTTTGCACATAAAATGGCGTTCCCTCAGCCGAAATGAATCGTGCAAAATTCGTGCAAGCACGATTTTCCCCGATTTATCCGGCTGGCTGAACTGTAACATAAAATCTAAACTTTTTATAAAATACGATATTTGTTATTGACAAAGAAAATGAGGAGTGCTAAATTTATGTACATAAGCTGTTAGCACTCAATAATACAGAGTGCTAATAACCCTGATAGGGCGGCGTGTCGGAAGCTGCAATGCACTTGTATTGCCGGGCATGTAAACCTTAGATAGAAAAGAAAATCAGAAAGATTACCTGGTAAGGAGGAATAGGAATGAAATTAGTACCATTGGGAGACAGAGTTGTTTTAAAGCAGTGTGAGGCAGAGGAGACTACCAAGTCTGGTATTATCTTGACAGGCGGCGCACAGGAGAAGCCACAGGAAGCGGAAGTTGTGGCAGTAGGACCTGGCGGAAATGTAGACGGCAAAGAAGTTACTATGCAGGTGAAAGAGGGAGACAAAGTAATCTACTCTAAGTATGCTGGTAACGAGGTGAAGCTGGACGGAGAAGAATACATCATTGTCAAACAGAATGATATTCTTGCTATAGTTCAATAATTAAAACGAAAAGGAGACGAATCATCATGGCAAAGGAATTAAAATATGGAACAGAGGCCAGAACAGCTTTGGAATCTGGTGTAGATAAATTAGCAAATACCGTAAGGGTAACTTTAGGACCCAAAGGCAGGAATGTCGTACTGGATAAGTCTTTCGGTGCGCCCCTCATTACGAATGATGGCGTGACAATTGCAAAAGAGATTGAGTTGGAAGATGCATTTGAGAACATGGGCGCACAGCTTGTCAAAGAAGTGGCAACAAAGACCAATGATGTGGCAGGAGATGGAACCACAACGGCAACAGTCTTGGCACAGGCAATGATTAAAGAAGGTATGAAGAACTTAGAGGCTGGTGCAAATCCCATCGTCCTTCGTCGTGGAATGAAGAAAGCTACTGACAAGGCAGTGGAAGCGATCGCAGCGATGAGCCAGAAGGTAAATGGCAAAGACCAGATTGCTAAGGTAGCGGCAATCTCTGCTGGTGATGATAATGTGGGAGATCTCGTGGCAGACGCGATGGAGAGAGTTTCCAACGATGGCGTTATCACAATCGAGGAATCCAAGACTATGCAGACAGAGTTGGATTTGGTAGAAGGTATGCAGTTTGACCGTGGATATATCTCTGCATATATGGCAACGGATATGGATAAGATGGAAGCGGTTTTGGATGAGCCATATATTTTGATTACCGATAAGAAAATCAGCAATATTCAGGAAATTTTACCGCTGTTAGAGCAGGTTGTGCAGTCAGGGGCAAGACTTTTGATTATTGCCGAGGATGTTGAGGGTGAAGCGCTTACCACCTTGATTGTTAATAAACTCCGCGGAACATTTAATGTAGTTGCAGTAAAGGCTCCAGGTTATGGCGACAGAAGGAAGGCAATGTTAGAGGATATCGCTATCCTCACTGGCGGACAGGTAATTTCTGAGGAAGTTGGCTTGGATCTGAAAGAGGCTACCATGGATCAGCTCGGACGTGCAAAATCCGTTAAGGTTCAGAAAGAAAATACGATTATCGTTGACGGCGAAGGCGATAAAAATGCGATTAAGGCAAGAGTGGCACAGATTCGCACCCAGATTGAGGAGACGACTTCGGAGTTCGATAAAGAGAAACTTCAGGAAAGACTTGCAAAACTTGCCGGCGGCGTAGCAGTTATCCGCGTAGGTGCAGCTACAGAGACGGAGATGAAGGAGAGCAAGCTGCGTATGGAAGATGCGCTCAACTCCACAAGAGCAGCCGTAGAGGAAGGAATCATTGCCGGCGGCGGTTCTGCATATATCCATGCGGCAAAACAGGTGGCAGAGCTGGCAGAAACCTTAGAAGGCGACGAGAAGACAGGTGCAAAAGTCATCTTGAAGGCATTGGAATCACCGTTATATTATATTGCTGCCAATGCAGGCTTAGAAGGCGCAGTTATTATCAACAAGGTGAAGGAGTCTGAACCGGGTGTCGGCTTTGATGCAGCAAAAGAAGAGTATGTAAACATGGTATCAGCAGGAATCCTTGATCCAGTTAAGGTAACCAGAAGTGCATTACAGAATGCAACTTCTGTAGCATCCACATTACTGACAACGGAATCTGTAGTGGCAAATATCAAAGAAGACGTACCGCCCATGCCGGCAGGAGGCGCAGGCGGAATGGGTATGATGTAAGACCCAGCAGAAAATAGAATCGTGTATGTTTGGGATGGATAAGGCATTTTGCTTTATCCATCCTTTTTAGGTTGAAGGAAAAAATAATTACGCGCGCTTCGCCATATTTCCCATTTATTTTTGAATTTATATCACATTTTGATGATATAAGTATATTTGTAAAATATATAAAGAAGGTGTGATATGACAGTAAACGTGTTAGAGTATTTGGAAACGTCGGCAGAACGTTTTCCAGAGAAAATTGTTTTTGGGGATATCTACGAATCGCTGACATATCGGGAACTATTGACTTTGGCAAAAAAGGCTGGGACCTATCTTTCATCCTTTCATATGAAGAACCAGCCTGTGGCGGTGATTACCGACCATTCAGTCGGCTGCCTGATCGCGTTTCTGGGCGTGATATACAGTGGGAATTTTTATGTTCCTCTGGATCAAAAGCAGCCGCAGGCGCGCATGGAAGCGATGCTTGAGGTTGCGAATCCATCCGTCGTCATTGTTCCTGACAAGAAAGATATTCCTTTCAGGTTAGAGAGCAGGATTGTAATTTCCAGGGAAGAATTGCAGTCAGCAGAAGTTGAGGAAGAAATGCTGGCAGGGATCAGGCAAACGCACCTGGACACAGATCCGTTGTATCTCATATTTACCTCCGGTTCGACCGGAGCGCCCAAAGGGGTGCTGGTGGCTCACCACAGTGTAATTGACTTGGCGGAGCAATTTGCGGAAGTATTTCACTTTGATGAGAAGGAAATATTCGCTAACCAGGCGCCGTTTGATTTTGATGTGTCTGTAAAGGATATTTACAGTACGCTGCGAAATGGGGCGACAATGTACATTCTGCCGCAAAGTATGTTTACGATGCCCAAGAAACTGGTTTCCTTTCTCAGCGAAAAAAGGGTGACTACATGTATTTGGGCAGTTTCAGCCCTCAGTATTTTGGCGGCTATGAAAGTTTGGGATAAGGGCGTCCCCTGGCAGTTAAAGAAAATTCTTTTTTCCGGGGAAGTAATGCCCGTTAAAGTCCTCAATTATTGGAGGATGCATCAGCCGCAGGCAATGTATGTCAATCTGTATGGGCCAACGGAAATCACTTGTAATTGTACCTATTATATTCTTGACCGGGAATTTACGTGCTCAGAAACGATACCAATTGGACAGGCATTTCACAATACGCAGATACTTTTGCTGGACGATTCCGGGCAAGAAGTGTCGGCCGGTGAGCTGGGAGAAATCTGTGTCAGAGGGAGATGTCTTGCGCTAGGCTATTACAATAATCGCCAAGCGACAGAGAAAGTGTTTTGCCAGAATCCCGGCAATCGTATGTTTCCAGAACGGATTTATCATACCGGGGATTACGGCAGATATAATAAGGATGGGATGCTAGAATTTGCCGCCAGGAAGGATTGGCAGATAAAGCATATGGGGCATCGGATTGAGTTGACAGAGATTGAAAATGCAGGCAACGGCGTGCCCTGTACGGATATCTGCTGTTGCCAATATGACGAATCGAAAGCAAAGATTGTCATGATTTATCAGGCAAAAGAAGCCTGTGACAGCCAGCTCGTTTTGGAACTTCAGAAAATGTTGCCGAAGTACATGTGTCCCAACCGTCTCGTTTGGCTGCCGCGTATGCCTAGGAATCAGAGAGGCAAAATTGACCGGGTCTTTCTGAAAAGAAAGTATGTCGGGGGCGGCAAAACGCAGGAGAAGGAATATCTGTACCGGGAAGCAGTCGTGTTAGGCACGGGCAGTCTTGCGCTTCGGTGTGCCGAAGTTTTGCGAAAGCATGAGATAGCTTGCCGAATTTACGACACAGGTGAACAGCAGTCAAAGACTTTGGAGCGGCAGGCGGCGCAAAAGGAGATAGAAATTCAATGGCTATCCCGCGAACAACTGGCGGCGCATTTGGCAGAAATTTCTGTGCCTACGCTTGTGGTAAGCGCCATCAACCCCTGGATTATTCCACACGTAGTTTTGGAGAATCCGTATCTGGAAGTTATCAACTGCCATCAGGCGCTTCTACCCAAACATCCTGGGAGAAATGCAGAGATGTGGGCAATTTTTGAGGGAGATGAGACTACGGGCATTACCTGGCATGTAGTGCGCCCGCAGGTGGACGGTGGAGAAATTCTCCTGCAAAAAGAGATGATAATTTCACAGGAAGTTACTTCGTTGGGAATTTTTCGTCAGCAGATGGATTTAGCGTATCAAGCGTTCTGTGAGATTATGGAATCCCTGCTCATGGGGACCGCAGAAGCAGAAGTTCAGCCAGGCGGGGAATTACACATGCATTATTCCTGGGAAACGCCGGAGGATGGCAGGCTTGATACAGGCTGGCAGTTTCAGAAAATCAGTGCATTTTTGCGGGCCTTAGATTATGGCGGATTAGATGTCGTGAAAAGGCCATATCTTGTGCAAAATGGTAACAGTATTTTTTGGAAAAGTTATCAGATTATAATGGAACCTCAGGAAAAAGAGGAAGTGCGCCTGGAAGGGAATGATATTGTTATCTTGCGCAAAGAAGGGAAAATAATATTAAAACATACATACAATGGAGGAAAATAAAATGGAAAAACTAATGAATATATTGAAAGAATTAAGACCAGAAGTAGATTTTGTAAATGAGAAGAAGTTGATTGACGGCGCTATCTTGGATTCCTTTGATCTCGTTTCCCTGATTGGGGAACTGAATGAGGCGTTTGATGTGGAGATATCCTTTGATGAGATTGAACCGGAGAACTTTAACTGTGCGCAGGCAATGTGGGATATGATACAGAAATTACAACAGGAGGATTGAAATGGCGGTAAATTCCATCTATTTTCTGCTGTTTCTCCTTGTGCTATTTCTCCTATATTATGCAGTGTGCCCCATGAAATATCGTTGGGGCGCACTGCTTATAGGGAGTATTTTTTTCTATGTTACGGCATGTGCGGCCTCCCCGTTTTATATATTGGTAACGGGAATTGTTGTTTGGACAGCCGGAATGTGCGTGGAGAGATGTGAGAAAAATCTTACGCACGAGCGGGAATCAAATCCCAATCGCACAAAAATGCAGGAGAAACAGGCAGCAGCCAAGTGTAAGAAACAAAAGAAGCGGATTGTAACGGTGGCTGTGCTGATAAATCTTGGCATATTAGCTGTTTTAAAATATGGAGGGCTTTTTGGCGGAATTGTAAACAGAATGCTCCTATTTACTGGGTATTCTTTGGCAGTGCCGCAGTTTTTAGCGCCTCTTGGTATTTCTTATTATACATTGATTTCCATTGGTTACTTGATTGATCTTTATAAAGGGAAAGTGAAGGTACAGCGAAATTTTCTAAAAGTGATGCTGTTTGTGTCTTTCTTTCCCCAAATTACCCAAGGTCCGCTCAGCCGCTATCGTCAGTTGGGCGGACAGCTTTATGAAGGTCATGCGTACGATTATCACAACTTATCCTTTGGCTGTCAGAGGATGTTGTGGGGATTTTTCAAAAAAATGGTAATTGCGGAACGCATGCAGCCGCTGGTGCAGACAATTTTTGAACATTATGAGAGCTATAGCGGCGTGACTTGTTTTCTGGGCTGCGTCTATATGACGGTTTGGATGTATGCTGATTTTTCGGGGTACATGGATATTGTGTCGGGAGCTTGTGAGTTATTTGGCATTCGTCTGGAAGAGAATTTCAGGCGTCCTTTTTTGGCGGAATCTCTGGCAGAATATTGGCGTCGCTGGCATATTACTTTGAGCAGTTGGTTCCGCGACTATATGTTTTATCCGCTGGCGGTGTCGTCCCCGGCAGTAAAATTTGGCAAATTAGGACGGAAGTGGTTCGGGGTGCGTATTGGGAAATTGTTTCCCTCGTTGTTTGCCCTTTGCTTTGTGTGGACGGCAACCGGGCTGTGGCATGACGCCAGTATCAAGTACATCCTCTGGGGCGTGGCAAATGGCGTGGTGATTATGGGGGCAATGGTTTTGGAGCCGGCGTTTCACAGCGCAAAATGTGCGCTGCATATTCAGGAAGAGTCAAAGGCATGGCATATTTTCTGCAAGTTTCGTACGTTTCTGTTAGTCAGCGCATTGAAGATATTTCCGGGAGCTGTTTCTGGGGGCGCAGTACTGGGCATGGCAAAGAAGTTTGTTTTCGATGTACGTCTGCCGGGCAGTCTGGAAGAGATATTTCCGGGCATGCAGGTGGCAGACGTCGCAATTCTAGCAGTGTCTTTAACGTTTTTTTTGCTGGTGGATTTGTTTGAGGAGAAAAAGCAGTTGCGGGATGCTTTGGCGACCAAGCCATTTGGCGTCCGCTGGTGTAGTTATGCTTTTCTTCTGACAGCAATCTTATGTCTGGGAAAATTCGGAATTGATATGACGGGAGGATTTGCTTATGCGCAATATTAGAAAGGCAATTTATAAGTTTCTCCTGGTGATGTTTTTTGTAGTTGCCTTGCAAAGTGGGGCACGTCTCTGTTATGAAAACTGGGTCAATCAGACGGTGCAGTCCAAGATGGAGCGCGAAAAATTGAAAGGTACGATTGATACGCTCTACTGTGGAAATTCTTTGACGTATTATGCATTCTCACCACAAGTTTTGGATGAAGTTTTGGGATGGAGCAGTTTTAACCTGGCGACGGCTTCCCAGCCCTATATTGGCACGTATTATTTAATTCGGGATGCAGTGGAGGATAATCCCATTGAGCAGATATATGTCACAGTTGCGCTGCCTCCGTTGAAAGAACAAGCGGGCACGCGTCATTATGTCTCAGGGTTTGAGAACATGTGTAACTGGAAATGGAAGCTGCGTTATTTGTGGGCTGTGCAAAAAGAGGACGTATGGGTGTCATCCCTGCTGTACACGACGCAGATAGAAGACTATTTAGACTTAAAAGGCGTCAAATCAAACCTGAGAGGGAAGCTGGTGACAAAAGCAACTCCCTCCAATTATGCGGGACGGGGATATCGGTATACCGAAGACGTATTTGAAGGCAGAGAAAACGAACAAAACGGCAGAGTTAATTCTTGGAGTGCGGAAAGTGAGGAGCAGCAGGTACAAGAGGAGGCATTGCGCTATCTTGAGAAAATAGCGATTTTTTGTGAGGAGCGGGGGATTCGCCTGACGTTTGTAACGATGCCCTATACCCAGGCATATCTTGACGGAGCGAAAGATTTGGATGCATTTCATGAATATATCGCGGGCAAGGCAGAGGAGTGGGGCGCAGATTTTTGGAATTTTATGTTGTATAAGGACAGGGAACATATTTTTACGGATGACAAATTTAAGGATGACCACCATATGAATGCAAAAGGCTCGGAAGCTTTTTGTAGTATTTTTGCGCAGGTGGTACAGAGCGAGCAGCCAAAGGACTATTTTTATGAGCGTATGGAAGAATTTGATGGAAATGATTAAAGGAGGTTTGCTTTTATGAGCGGATGTGTGAAATGTGGATTGCCAGAGACTTACCAAAATATTATACTAGATGAAAACCATGTATGTAATTATTGCAGATTTTATGAGGAGCATAGGAAAGAGTTTTCTGATTTTCAGGCTTTGGAGGCTCAGTTTGTAAAAGAAGTAGAAGCGGCAAAGAAAAAAGCCGCGCAACATGGTGCGAAATACGATTGTATTACGGGATTAAGCGGTGGAAAGGACGGCGCGTATATTACATATGAGTTGCAACATAAATATGGTATGCGGGTATTGACGTATACGTTGGATAATGGGTTTGCCACGGATTTTGGACGGCAGAATATTGAAATACTTCTCGACAAACTGGATGTGGAGCATATTTGGATAAATGTAAAAGATTCCACGCTCAGACAGTTTTATTCTGCTAGTATGAAATTGATGAAGAATTTTTGCAGCGTTTGTTTCCATTTCTGCCATTATTACAGTCATCTTCTGGCGTCGCAGTATGGAATACCCCTGGTCGTCAATGGGCGGACAAGGAGCCAGATCTTACAGTCGGCAGATGGGGAAAAAGGCATCGAGCCATTTGAAATTTCCCGTAATCTGAAATCGTTTGAATATCAGATGTTTGGAAAACTGACAGATAAACTGGACGGTTATAGCTGCCTTGATTTTTTGCCGGAGGCTGAGGTGACGTCTCTTTCTTACTTTATGTACCATGATGTGAGTGAGGAGGAGAAAATGAGATTTTTAGAAGAGAATATTGGCTGGATTCGTCCCAAGGGCAGCGTGCCGCACCCGGACTGTTGGGCACATCCAATGGCGGAAAAATGCAGCCTCGAGAAACATGGCTATCCTGTGCGGACTGGAGAACTGGCAGAGTTGGTAAGGGAAGGCAAGATAACCCTGGAAGACGCCGTACAGGAGCGCGAGGCGGACAGGGAGGCGTATCAAACGATTTCTTCGGAAATAGAAGAGCGGTTTTCAAAAAGGATTTCTTTCAAAAAAAGATTATGATTGTATCTGGGTGGAAAATATGGTATAATTCAAAATATTGAAAAGACCAAAGGAGGACTATCTGTGGGAAAGATTGCAGTAGTAACGGACAGTAATAGCGGAATTACCCAGGAGCAGGCGAAGGCGTATGGAATACGCGTGTTGCCGATGCCTTTTTTTATAAATGGCGAAACATATTTTGAAGATATATCACTTACACAGGAACAGTTTTATGAGAAGCTTGAAGGAAATGCGGATATCTCTACCTCAATGCCCGCTGTCGGTTCAGTAACGGATTTATGGGATGAACTGCTTGGGGAATATGAGGAAATTGTGCATATTCCTATGTCCAGCGGGCTGAGCAGCTCTTGTGAGACGGCGCTTGTACTGGCGCAGGAATATGAGGGAAAGGTCCAAGTAGTAAATAATCAACGTATTTCAGTCACGCAGAGACAGGCGGTAGAGGATGCGTTGGAATTGGCGAAGCGCGGGAAAAGTGCGAAGGAGATCAAAGATTATCTGGAAGAGACGAAGTATGATTCCAGTATTTATATCATGGTAGATACATTGTACTATCTGAAAAAAGGCGGACGCCTTACGCCGGCAGCGGCAGCGCTGGGTACATTGCTCAAGCTCAAGCCGGTATTGCAGATTCAGGGGGAGAAGTTGGACAGTTATGCGAAGGCAAGGACTGTCAAGCAGGCAAGAATGCTTATGATTGAGGCGATTAAGAGTGACTTTGCCAAAAGATTTGGGGATGAAACGGGGGAGAATATGCATATTTTTGTGGCATATACGAAAGATAGAGAGGCAGCCTTGGATTTCAAAGCGCAGATTGAAGATGCAATTCCAGGGCGGGAAGTAGAGGTCGTTGATCCATTGTCATTGAGCGTGGCATGTCACATAGGACCTGGTTCTTTGGCGGTAGCCTGTGCCAAGAAATTATCGTAACTATAATAGGTGCTTTAAGAATCTTGATGGCAACTGCAAAGGAGGAGAAGGATGAAAAAACGGATTGGAGCAAAAGTAATTGTTCTGTTGGGGATTTTGTCGTTGTTTTTTCTGGCGTTCAGTGTGGCAAATGTGATGGCTCTTTCTGAGATAAGTGACAGAAATGGTGAGATTGCAGAGATCTATCTGGAGTTACAGAAGATAGAAGGGCAGATGTCTGTGCAGGCACAGGAATTCCGGGGGCTTATGGAATCCGGGAAATTGAAAGCGCAGGGCGTGGAGAAGATAGAAGAGAAAGCGGAGAATTTGCAGGTATATTTGGATAAAATGGATGCATTGTGCCGGCAGACGAATGATTCTTTGCTGAATGACAATTTTACCTCTTACAAGGAGCAATTTGAGGAGTTTATGACATTGGGAATCCAGGCGGCTGAGGTAGTGGGACAGGGAGACAACATCAAGACGTTGGAGATTCTCAGGGAGTCCAGAGAGAAAAGGGAAGTGCTTGACTCGTGTAAAGCTGCTTATACAGAGGCTATGGAGAGCAGAATCAACCTTGTAGCAACAAAGATAAATTCAAAAATATTTGGTACATACATTTTCAATCTGACAATGATACTGGTGTTTATCCTTATGGTAGGTGCGACATTTCTGATTGTGGTGCGCACGATTGCCGGTCCAGCGAGGAAGGCAAGTGGTCACTTGAATCAGATTGTGGAGAAGATCCAAAAAGACGAGGGTGACTTGACGGAACGTATCACCGTCAAGACCCAGGATGAGGTGGGTCAGCTCGTTAGCGGTGTCAATGGATTTATTGAGCAGCTTCAGTCGTTGATGAAGAAGATAAAAGGTGAATCTGCGCGCATGATGGAATCAGCAGACACAATTACCGATAGGGTGAATTTGTCCAATGAGAATGTAAACAGCGTATCGGCTGCTATGGAACAGTTGGCGGCGAGTATGGAGGAAGTTTCAGCGAGCTTAGAACAGATTACGGACGGAAGCGATGATATTTATAAAAAAGTTAAGCGAATGGCTGACCGGGCAGGGAATGGCGCTGATCTTGTAGAACAGATTAAAATTAGAGCACAGACAATCCGTAAAGCGGCGATTGGCAGTAAGTCAGCAGCCAGTGAGATGATTGAGGAGATTCGCGCTATGTTGGAACAGGCGGTAGAGGAGAGTAAGAGTGTCGGCAGAATCAATGAGCTGACCGGTGATATTCTTGACATCAGCAGCCAGACCAATCTTCTTGCGTTGAATGCATCCATAGAGGCTGCAAGAGCCGGAGATGCGGGAAAGGGATTTGCCGTAGTAGCAGACGAAATTCGTGTGTTGGCGGATAACAGCAGAGATGCTGCCAATAATATTCAAAGTATTAGCAATCTGGTGACTGCTGCGGTGGGGAAATTAGCGCAGAATGCCGAGAATATGTTACAGTTTATTGACGAAAACGTTATGAAGGATTATGATGGGTTCGTGGATGTTGCCAACAATTACCACCACGATGCAGAGGACATGGATGCGATTTTGACCGAGTTTGCCAGCGGAACCTCAGAGATGCAGGTGACGATGCAGCGTATAAATGTGGGAATCAATGATATTGCCACAACCGTAGATGAGAGCGCAAAAGGTGTCTCGAATGTTGCGGAGAACACGGGAAGTCTTGTGGAGGCGATGGCGCATATCCAGAAGGAGACGCAGAACAGCCAGAGCATTTCCAGGGAGCTGAATGGCGAAGTTGAGAGGTTTAAAAAGGTATAAATTGTTAAATATTTAGTAAAGGATGGTTTTGATATGTCGATATTGGAAGAGTGGAGAAGCGTTGCCTATAATCAGGAGGCAACCAAAGGAGAGATTCAGCGTTTCTGGCAGAGATATTTTTTGCTGGAGAAAGGAGTTTATGAAAAATTGCTGGATAATCCGGATGAGGCAGTGGAAGGGACTGTGAAGGAACTGGCGGAGCGATATGGCATTACGCTCATGGAAATGGTCGGTTTTCTGGATGGAATCAACGAGAGCTTAGTAGAGGCGAATCCCATTGAGGAAATGGATGAGGATACAAAGGTCAATCTAATATTTGATAAGGAAAAGCTCTACAAAAATATGGTAGACGCCAAAGCGGACTGGCTTTATGAACTTCCACAGTGGGAAGAAATCTTTGACGAGGATACCCGTCATCGGTTATATTTAGAGCAGAAAAAGTCAGGTACGGTGATCAAGGAACAGAAGATTTATCCCAATGATCCCTGTCCTTGCGGAAGCGGTAAGAAGTATAAGAAATGTTGTGGCAGAAATAAGTAGTGTAACAGTTGGTAAAATTTTCTCTTTACAGAATGGAGAAAAGAGGCTACAATACTAACGAGAGAAAGCGTTGATAAGAAGAGTACGCTGTGAAATGTCGAATGTTTCGCAAGATTGAATTGCGAGCGTGAGCAGAGAATGCCGCCTATGGGTTGATGCCCTGGTGCTGGAAGCGGCATGGCAGGAAACAGCAGAAGACCACCTTAGAGCGGCTTTAATAAAGCACGGTGACTCCGTTATCGTCAAGAAGAGAGGTCTTTCCAGCTATGGAATAAGACAAGCAGGGTGGAACCGCGTATATAACGTCCCATGCGTTGCCGTAGGCAGTGCATGGGATATTTTTATCTTATAGAAAAGTCCTTGTAACACTAACGTGTGAAAGTGCCTTTCCTATAAGATAAAAATAATTATGCGCACTCGCACAAGAGGAAATATGTCGCTAAAGCGACTGTGCTCGGCGCAGCAAATCGTCCAAGTCCCTCATGAATGAGGGATTTAGGGAGTTGATGCGGACTTGTCCGCTTTGTTCTCTATGAGGCAAACATGAAAGGAGAATAAGATGAAAGTTACATTGAAAGATGGCTCCGTCAAGGAGTACAGTGAGGCAAAAAGCGTTTATGATATTGCGTTAGATATCAGTGAAGGATTGGCAAGAGCAGCGTGCGCTGGTGAAGTAAATGGTGAGGTCGTTGATTTGCGAACAATTGTGGACAGTGACAGCGAATTAAATATACTGACACAGAAGGATGCCGAAGGATTGCGTACGGTGCGTCATACATGTTCCCATGTGTTGGCGGAGGCAGTGAAACGATTATTTCCAGAGGCAAAGCTTGCGATCGGACCATCCATAGAGGAAGGATTTTATTATGATTTCGAGGCTGAGCCGTTTTCCAGAGAGGATTTGGATAAGCTGGAAAAAGAAATGAAGAAGATAATCAAGGCGGGAAATCGCTTGCAGAAATTTACACTGCCCAGAGCAGAGGCAATTCATTTTATGCAGGAGAGGCAGGAGCCCTATAAGGTAGAGTTAATTGAGGATTTACCGGAAGATGCAGAAATATCTTTTTACAGTCAGGGGGAAGCGTTTACGGATTTATGTGCAGGACCGCATTTGATGAGTACAAAACCGATTAAGGCGTTTAAACTGATTTCTTCTTCTATGGCGTATTGGCGGGGAGATTCCAATAAGGCGCAGCTTCAGAGAATTTATGGTACGGCATTTGCTACGAAGGATGAGTTAAATGCGTATCTGGAGCATTTAGAAGATATTAAGAAGCGCGATCACAATAAGCTGGGGCGTGAGATGAAATTATTTACGACAGTCGATGTGATTGGACAGGGGCTGCCGCTTTTGATGCCTAAGGGCGCCAAGGTGGTTCAGACCATGCAGCGTTGGATTGAAGACCTTGAGGACAATGAATGGGGCTATATTCGGACTAAGACGCCGTTGATGGCGAAGTCTGATTTGTACAAAATTTCCGGTCATTGGGATCATTATACCGACGGCATGTTTGTACTTGGAAACGAGGAGAAGGACAAAGAGGTGCTGGCATTGCGTCCTATGACTTGTCCGTTCCAATATTATGTGTATAAGGCAGAGCAGCACTCTTATCGCGATTTGCCTTTGCGCTACAGTGAGACGTCCACGTTGTTCCGCAACGAGGATTCCGGAGAAATGCACGGGCTGACCCGCGTGCGTCAGTTTACGATTTCAGAGGGACATTTGATTGTACGCCCAGATCAGATGGTGGAAGAGTTCAAACGATGTTTGGCCTTGGCGAAATACTGCCTGTCTACGTTAGGTGTGGAGGAAGACGTCACTTATCACCTCTCAAAATGGGATCCGGATAATCGAGAGAAATATATTGGCGAGCCAGAGGTCTGGGAGGAAACGCAGCAGCATATGCGCGACATTATGGTGGAACTGGAGATTCCGTTCACGGAGGATACAGGAGAAGCTGCCTTTTATGGCCCTAAGATTGACATCAATACCAAGAATGTTTATGGCAAGGAAGACACGATGATTACCATCCAGTGGGATGCACTGCTTGCCGAGCAGTTTGATATGTATTATATTGACGCTAATGGCGATAAGGTACGGCCTTATATCATTCACAGAACATCTATGGGATGTTATGAGCGCACGTTGGCATGGCTTATTGAGAAATATGCAGGGAAATTCCCGACCTGGCTGTGTCCGGAACAGGTGCGCGTATTGCCAATCTCAGACAAATATGAAAATTATGCTGCGCAGGTGGAAAAAGAGTTGAAAGCTCATGGAATTCTCTGTACCGTAGATAACCGTTCGGAGAAGATTGGCTATAAAATCCGCGAGGCGCGCTTAGATAAACTTCCTTATATGCTTGTTGTAGGGCAGCAGGAGGAAGAACAGCATACCGTATCTGTGAGGAGCCGGTTTGCAGGGGATGAAGGTGTGAAAACGCTGGATGCATTTATCGACCAGATTTGTGAGGAAATTCGTACCAAGGAGATCCGTAAAGAGGAAGTGCAGGAAGAAAAGAAATAATGTGGACTGTCATTTGCGTTCAATCTGTCCAGTGTGCGAGGATGAAATGATTTTAAAAATTTTTTCGTGTCAGTGGTAGTTCTTGCCATGCATAAAAAATAGCAAATCTCTTGATACTGATAAAGGAGCTGTTGTATTTGTGATGAAGTATACGATACGGCAGCTCTGCGGAGTTGTTTATATCAGCAAAGCTGACCCGCACTCCGCAGCAAGAGCGCCGACGGCGTTCTTGAACAATAAAGTAGCCGTAGAGACGGCGTGAGAAAGGAGATTTCAAAATGACACGTTTAAAATGTACCGTAACAAATTGTGCGTACAATGATGACAGACTTTGTTCTAAGAGCGATATAATGGTAGGCGGGCAGGATGCAGGCAAGCCCAATGAAACTTGTTGTGAGAGTTTCCGGGAGAGAAGTGAAAGTATGACAAATTCGGTGCAGCATGGAACGCCGGATACCCGTGTAGGCTGCCAGGCAGAAAATTGCCGTTTTAACGAAGGATGCAAGTGTCAGGCTGAGGAAATTGGCATTGCCGGAAGCAATGCATGCTGCTGCGCTGAGACAGAATGTGCAAGCTTTGATTGTCAATGTAAATAAGAGTATCCTTATAACTTAATGAAAAGTTTACAAAAAATTTACAAAAGAAATGATAAAAGTACTTGTATTCTCAAATGACTGGAAGTAGAATAGGACTGAAATGCAGAATGGGAAGTACAGGAGGAAAAAATGCGTAAGAAATCTCATATATCATTGGCGAAGTATATTGTAGGAAGTCTGGAAGAACAGGATCTAGTGAAGCATAAGAAAGCTTTCTATCTGGGAAGTATCCTGCCGGACTGTAAACCATCTTTTTTAACAGTAAAGCATGAAATTGAGGGAACTTTTCCCAAGATTCAGAGTGAACTGAAGAAACTGGTGGAGCTTCGGCAGTCATCTAAGATTAATATGCGGGTGTTTTACCGCAATCTGGGAGAAATGATTCATTATATTGCAGATTACTTTACGTTTCCTCATAATGCTACGTTTACCGGGAATTTGAAAGATCACTGCATTTATGAAAAGCATCTGAAGGACAGCCTGAAGGATTATATTCAGAGCGGGGAGGCGGAGCAGAATCAGCCTCATATTCGCAAGTCCATGCAAAACCTTAACAGTCCGGAAGCAATTTGTAATTTTATCAGGAAACAACACGAAGCATATATAAAATTGAAGAATACTGTCGAAGAAGATTGTCGCCAGATTGTAGCCCTCTGTCATCAGGTGGTGGAGGCAGTTCTTTTGCTGGTGCAAAGAGGGACGTCAAGGAAACCAAGTGTTGCAGCTCATTAGAAGATTGTCGAATAAAAGCCTTTTCTGTCGAAATCTCCTGTAAAAAAATAGCGATTTTCGTTTGATTTTTGCACAAAAAGAGATTACAATTAAGGATGCAAAGGACAAGGAGCAGGGAGATGGAAAAATTAGGTGAGCTACAAAAGGAAATTGAGATTGTACGAAAAGAGTTGGATGTAGTGGCAGCAGACGGCATCAATGCTGAAAAGTGTTATCAGACTAGTGTTCGGCTAGATCGTCTCATTGAAGACTACATGCGATATTCAAAAGAGAAATATCACCTTGAGAAATGTGGGTATATGACTTAGCGCATGAAAATGCAAGAGCCTCAGATAGAGCTTATTGAGACAGAATAATAAGTCTAGGTTGCCCAGCGGTGAGAAAAAGACAATAGAATATGGTAATAAGAAAGAGCCTTGAATATCAGGGCTCTTTTTGTGTTACAAGAAAACCTTCCGTATTTACTCGTTCAAAAGGTTTACATTGCGAAGCAATGCAAACCTTTTGAACGAATCATAGCTTGCAAGTTATGTTAGCGCGACAGCCTCTTTTGATTGATATAGTATCATTTACGACAACCCCGTTTGAACAGTAACCAAATTCGAGAATGTAAAATTTTAAAAAGCAATTTTCTATTGCATTTTCTCCCTTAATAAGCTAGAATGGAATGAAAGTGGAGGAAAGTGGTAAGAAATGGATTAAAGTGGTGGATAAGTGGATAATAATGTGGATAACATACATTTATCCCTCCACGGACCCTAAGTCAGAAGGTGATGCAGATGTTCATGGGAGAATATAATCACACAGTTGATGCAAAGGGCAGACTGATAGTTCCCTCCAAATTCAGAGACCAGTTGGGTGATGAATTTGTGGTGACAAAGGGACTGGACGGATGCTTATTTGTGTATTCTTCAGAAGAATGGAAGCTCATCGAGACAAAATTCCGTGAAGTATCACAGTTCTCCAAGGAGGCTCGTAAATTTGCGAGATTCTTCTTTGCAAGCGCGACAATCTGCGAGGTGGACAAGCAGGGGCGCGTACTTCTTCCGGCAGTCCTGAGAGAGTTTGCAGGGATTGAGAAAGAAATTATATCGGCTGGCGTGGTAAACCACATTGAAATCTGGAGTAAGGACAGATGGCAGGAAACCAGCGAGTATGATGACGTGGAGGAGATAGCAGAACACATGGCAAGCCTGGGACTTGTGATATAGTCGATTGGGTGGATGTCCCATATGGGGGCAGCAGCGGTAAACATAGCAGAAGGGAAGCGTTCATGGAATTCAAACATAAGTCAGTGCTTTTGAGAGAGACAATGGAATACTTGAATATCAGACCGGATGGGATCTATGTGGATGGCACGTTAGGCGGTGGCGGACATGCTTATGAAGTGTGTAGGCGCCTGACAAAAAAAGGCAGGTTTATCGGGATTGACCAGGATGAAGACGCTATCAAGGCTGCGACCAGGAGATTGTCAGAGTTTGACGACAAAATACAGATTATCAGAGGCAATTACTGTGAAATGCCGGAAGTATTGGAGCAAGCCGGCGTTGAAAAAGTAGATGGGATTGTGCTGGATTTGGGCGTATCGTCCTACCAGTTGGATGATCCCACCCGTGGTTTTACTTACCGGGTGGAGGATGCTCCTTTGGATATGAGGATGGACAACCGCCGGCATTTTACGGCAAAGGAGCTGCTTAATACCTACAGCGAGCAGGAATTGTATCGAATTATCCGTGATTACGGAGAAGATAAATTTGCAAAGAACATTGCCAAACATATTGTGGCGGCAAGAGGGGAAAAAGAAATTGAGACGACAGGCGAATTGACAGAAATTATCAAGGCGGCAATTCCGGCAAAGATGCGTGTAACGGGAGGTCATCCGGCGAAACGCACGTTTCAGGCAATCAGAATCGAGCTTAACCGGGAATTGGAAGTCTTGGAGGATTCGTTGGAGGATATGATCCATTTATTGTATCCGGGAGGAAGGATTTGTGTCATCACCTTCCATTCTCTGGAGGATCGAATTGTAAAGAACATTTTTAAGAAAAGTGAGAACCCATGTACATGCCCGAGTGACTTCCCGGTATGTGTGTGCGGCAGGAGACCGTTAGGTAAGGTTGTGACAAAGAAGCCGACAGTACCGTCAGAGGAGGAAGTTGAATATAATCCCCGCGCAAAGAGCGCAAAGCTCAGGGTATTTGAGCGAAAGTAAAGAAATCAGAGTTAGGAGACGAGATTATGAGACAGCAGGAAGATTTGCAATATTGGGAGACAAGCAGGGCATATATAGATGGAAATGCAGCGAGAGAGCTTGCGTCCGCACAGCGTAAGGAGCAAGTACATCAGGAGTTTGTCGAGCGACAGGAAATAGAGAAGGAACAAAGAAGGCGCCAGCGTCAGGCAAGGGCTGCTGTCCAGAAAAACCAGGAGCGTGCGCTGCAAATTAGTCCTGGTTATGTCGCGTTTTTGACGGTGACGATGGCGGTGATGGTGATGGTGTTTGCCTGTTATCTGCAATTACAGTCAGACCTCAACAAAAGCGTGCAGAACGTGGCTGCGCTGGAGAAAGAGATTTTGAATTTGAAAAATGACAATGATGCCGCACAGAAGAAAATCAGCAATTCCGTGGATTTGGAAAATATCAGGCAACGGGCAATGAATGAGCTTGGTATGGTGTATCCGCAGAAAGAGCAGATAGAGTATTTTGAAGTGGAAGAGGATGACTACATGAATCAGTATGAAAGCATTCCAGAAAGGTAAAGTTCCATTGGCGAATCGAGGACAGGTACATAGAAAAAGAAGGAAAATGGCAAAGTTTTCCCCGGATATGAAAAAGAAACTGCTGGTAGTGTTTTCGGCAATTGTCGCCTTATCCATTGGTCTTGTTGGAAGGTTAATATATATTGACCAGGTAAAAGGGGAAGAGTATGAAAAACAGGTGCTAGGGCAGCAAAGTTATGGAAGCGAGGCGATTCCTTATCAGCGCGGGGAGATTCTTGATACGAAGGGCACGGTTCTGGCAACGAATGTGGATGTGTATAATATCGTTTTGGATTGCAAGCTCATCAATGATGACGCAGAAAAATACTTGGACCCTACGCTTAAAGCATTGACAGAATGTTTTCCAGACATTACAGAGCAAGAGGTGAAGAAGGCGCTCACAGAGCAGGCGGATAGCCGTTACTTTGTTTTGCGCAAGAAACTGCCCTACGAGGCGATAGAAGAATTTTTGGAACTACAGGCAAAGAAGAATAAAAAGGGCAAGAAAGTAAACCCTAATATACAAGGCGTCTGGTTTGAAAAAGAGTACAAAAGGCAATATCCATACAGCACGCTTGCCAGCAAGGTGCTGGGTTTTACTACGTCCGGGAATGAGGGAATTGGAGGACTTGAGGATTATTACAACGACACGTTAAATGGTATTGACGGCAGGCAGTATGGCTATCTGAACTCGGATAACAATTTGGAGAAGACGACAAAAGAGCCTGTCAATGGCAACAGCCTCATTACAACGATAGATTTGAATATCCAAAAGATCATTGAGCAGAATATTGCACAGTTCCAAGAGGAGCATAAAGATGGGGAAGTGACAGGGGCAGGCAGCCACCATACGGGTGTGCTTGTCCTAAATCCGCAAAACGGCGAGATATTGGGAATGTCAGATAACTATACATACGATCTGAACGACCCATGGGATTTGACGCGGTTTTATCCCGAAGAAAAAGTTAAAAAATTCTCGGAAAAAAAGAGACTGAAAACACTCAATGCAATATGGCAGAATTTTTGTATTACATACACATATGAACCTGGTTCTACGGTAAAACCGTTTACGGTGGCAACTGGCTTAGAGACGGGAAAATTAAAAGAGACTTATGAGTGTGATGGCGTAGAGCAGATCGGCGGACACGAGATAAAATGTATCAACCGTTCTGGACATGGCACGGAGACAATTGAAAAATCATTGATGGATTCTTGTAATGATGCATTGATGCAGATGGGAATGGATATTGGTAAGGAGGATTTTTATAAATACCAGAATATATTTCATTTTGGACTGAAAACAAACATAGATTTGCCAGGGGAAGCAAGGACGGACAGTCTGATTTATACCGTGGATAATACCAATATGACTTCACTTGCCACTAATTCGTTCGGTCAGAATTTTAATGTGACGATGGTGCAGCTTGCAAGCGCGTTCGCCTCATTGATTAATGGCGGCTATTATTACCAGCCTCATTTGGTAAGGCGGATTGTCGATGAATATGGAAATACGGTGCAGAGTGTGGAAACTTCGCCGCTCAAACAGACTATTTCTAAGCAGACCAGCGATATGATAAAGGGTTATCTCTACAAGACGGTATCGGAAGGAACTGGAAAGAGTGCAAAGGTGCCGGGATATTCTATGGGCGGTAAGACAGGTACCGCGCAGAAAGGTAAGCGAGAAGATAGGAAATATGTGGTATCGTTTATTGGTTTTGCGCCGGTGGAAGATCCACAAGTATTGGTGTATGTCGTGATTGATGAGGCGAATGTTGCCGAAGATGATCAAAGCAGCGCGTTGGCGACAGCGGTGGCGAAGAAAATATTTGAAGAAATTCTACCATATATGAATATATTTCCAGATGAGGACAATGTAACGCCAGATGGAGAGACAGAAGATCCACAGGGCGCTGGCGAGGCAGCAAATCCGCAGGGAGCACAAGCACCGGGAACGGATGGGCAGCAGGCAGCGGAAGATGGGCAAGGAGCACAAGATCCGTCGGCAGATGGACAGCAGGGAGAGGGAGCAACGGAAGGTTCGCAAGGGGATCAGGAACCAGCGGGTGACGAGCCGCCGCCCGAAGGGACGCCGAATGCTATGCCGGATGGCGGGGACGGTATTCCTCAAGAACCGGAGGATTTGTTGGATGGAATGACCCCAGAGGAATATCCGTAGGGGAGGCGGACTGGCGTGTTTACACGAGAAGAAAATACGGTGCTATCATGGTATTCGTATCGTTCCAGCTTATAGATTTACCAGAAATGTACATAACCTCATAAATAAAGTAATAGATTGTAATAACAGCTATTATGAGGTTTTTTGAATGGTCCGCAATAAAACATTCAACCGTAAGAAAATTTTGATTATATTTACAGTGGTGTCATTGGTTCTTCTGCTTATGGCGGGGAGGCTGGTATATCTCATGGTATACTGCTCGGAGTATTATGGGAAAAAGGCAGAAGACTTGCATGAGAGGGAGCGGGATATCAAGGCTGCGCGGGGCAAAATTATTGACGCTACCGGGACAGTGCTCGCCACCAACCGTACAGTCTGTACGATTTCTGTAATTCACAGCCAATTGGAAGACCCAGAGAAAGTAATCGAGGTATTGGCGAGAGAGCTTGGCATGGAGGAAGCCGCCGTCAGAAAACGAGTGGAGAAAGTAAGCTCGATTGAGAGAGTGAAGTCCAATGTAGACAAAGAGACTGGAGATAAAATTCGTGATTACCGGCTTGCCGGGGTAAAAGTAGATGAGGATTACAAGCGCTATTATCCATATGATACGCTAGCTTCCAAAGTTTTAGGATTTACAGGAGGGGATAATCAAGGTATCATTGGTTTGGAAGTTATTTATGAGGACTGCCTAAAGGGGACAAACGGAAAGATTCTTACCCTGACAGACGCCAGAGGCGTAGAAATTGAGAATGCCGGGGAACGCAGACAGGAACCGGTGGATGGCAATAACCTTCACATTAGCCTGGATTACAATATCCAGCTTTACTGTGAACAGGCAGCAAAAAAAGTCATGGAAGCAAAGTCTGCGGACAGCGTATCGGTCATTGTCATGAATCCCCAGAACGGCGAAATTATGGCGATGGTAAATGTACCTGAGTTCCACTTAAACGATCCTTTTTCATTAGTGACGGCTGAGGATGTCTTGTCGGGAAATGGCAGTGGCACCTCACAGAGTCCTTCTCAGGACGAATCCGCACAAAAAGAAGTCACGCAGGAACAGTTAAACCAGATGTGGCGCAACCAGTGTATCAGCGATACGTATGAGCCGGGTTCTGTCTTTAAGATTATCACAACCGCAGCGGCTTTTGAGGAAGGAGTTGTGAGCTTAAATGACAATTTCTTCTGCCCAGGTTACAAGTTGGTGGAGGACCGCAGAATTCATTGCCACAAGCGTGTGGGACATGGAGCGGAAACATTTACGCAAGGGATTATGAATTCCTGTAATCCGGTATTTATCGAGTTGGGTATGCGTCTGGGAACAGACAATTTTTATAAATACTTTCAGCAATTTGGGCTTTTGCAGCGCACGGATATAGACCTTCCGGGAGAGGCGGTTACCATTATGCATGACAAGAAAAATGTCGGTCCGGTGGAATTAGCTACCGTATCTTTTGGACAGTCATTTCAGATAACGCCAATCCAGCTTGTGACAACAGTTTCTTCCTTAATTAATGGAGGGAACAGGATTACTCCGCATTTTGGGGTATCGGTCAAGAATGATCAGGGGAAGTTGGTGAAAACGCTGCGTTATGACGTGAAAGAGGGTATTGTCAGCAGTGAGACTTCTGCGGTGCTGCGCAGCGTGCTTGAAAAAGTAGTAGCGGAGGGAAGCGGCAAGAATGCTAAAATTGAAGGATATTCCATCGGGGGAAAGACCGCGACCTCACAGACGCTTCCGCGAAGTGCAAACAAATATATTTCTTCCTTTTTAGGATTTGCACCTGCCGAAAATCCGCAAGTATTGGCGTTGTGTATTATCAATAATCCGCAGGGAATTTACTATGGAGGGACTATTGCGGCTCCAGTGGTACAGGAGATATTTACGAATATCTTGCCTTATCTGGGCATTGAAAGGCAGCAGACTCCAGCAGAGGATAGTGAAACGCAGGAAAGTAATGAGTAAGAGAAACATACGGCAAGGCGCTGTATAGTCAATAAGACAATCGTGAAAAGTACGGTTTGCCGTATAAGGTAACAGGACAATTTGAAGAAACGGCGGTTAGAACGTCGTAGAGATGAAGAGGTGTAGTGAAAATGGCGCAGACAGTGATAATTCCGGTATTGATTTCATTTGTGATTACGGCGGTTTTAGGACCGGTGGTGATTCCTCTGTTGAGGAAACTCAAAGTGGGGCAGACAGAGCGTGAAGAGCTTGCGTCACATCAGAAGAAGCAGGGGACGCCTACGATGGGCGGATTGATGATACTTGCGGGAATTGTTGTGACAGCCGTTCTCTACATGAAGGATTATCCGCGGGTTATGCCCATCTTGTTTGTGACAGTGGGGTTCGGAATTATCGGGTTTCTGGATGATTATTTGAAAGTTGTGTTGCGCCGGTCTGATGGTTTGCTTCCATGGCAAAAGATGCTGGGGCAGATTCTTGTGACAGGAGTGTTCAGCTTTTATATGTATTTTTATACGGACGGCGCAGATAAGGCGTTGATACCATTTACTGGAGGATTTGAGAATGGTTATTATCTCAATCTTGGTTGGCTTGCCATTCCCGTGATGTTTTTGGCAATCTTAGGGACTGTCAATGGCGCCAATTTTACCGATGGATTAGACGGTTTGGCTTCCAGCGTCACAGTGCTGATTGCCACGTTTTTTTCGGTGGTTGCCATTGGGACTGACAGCGGGATTGAGCCCATCACCTGTGCGGTTGTAGGCGCGCTGTTAGGATTCTTGTTGTTCAATGTCTATCCTGCAAGCGTGTTCATGGGAGATACCGGTTCCCTGGCGCTCGGCGGTTTTGTGGCGGCTACCGCCTATGTATTGCAGATGCCAATCTTTATTCTGATTGTAGCGATGATTTACTGGATAGAGCTGTTATCTGTAATGATTCAGGTCACCTACTTTAAGAAGACAGGCGGCAAACGAATTTTCCGCATGGCGCCCATCCACCATCATTTTGAGCTGGGCGGCTGGTCTGAAACAAGAGTAGTGGCAGTATTCTCTATTTTTACGGCAATCTTATGCCTGATAGGAGTATTGGCATTGTAGAAGTTATAGGCGGAAGAAGTAAAAGATTGCGGCTTTTTTGGCTGTTGGCGTTATTGAGACAGGAGAACACTTAGAATGAATAGTAAAATTCAATTAAATGGGAAAAAATTTTTAGTTTTCGGGGCTGGGCTTAGCGGGATCGCGGCGGCAGAGCTTCTTTTGCGCAATGGATTTCCAGTGATACTCTATGATGGCAATGAGAAGTTTACAGAAGCAGAAATTCGCGGGAAGTCTCCGTTATTTGCGGGTATGCAGATTGTTCTTGGTGCATTGCCGGAGGACGTAATCGGGCAATGCGAGATTGTCGTATTAAGTCCCGGCGTACCCACAGATCTTGAAGCGGTGGAGAGGATGCGCAGCGCGGGTCTTGCAATTTGGGGAGAAATAGAGCTTGCCTCTAGGTTTGAGCAGGGGAGAATTCTGGCGGTTACGGGCACCAATGGCAAGACGACGACGGTCTCTCTGCTTGGAGAAATCATGAAATATGCAGCTTCTAAAGAGAATGCTGTGAAAGATATTGGAATATCTAAGGTGGAAGTTGTGGGCAACATTGGTATTCCTTATACAAGCGTTGTGGAGCATACAGCCTGCGATTCTGTGACGGTGGCGGAAATCAGTAGTTTCCAGTTGGAGACCGTACATACATTTTGTCCGCAGGTTTCAGCGATTTTAAATATCACGCCCGATCACTTAAATCGTCACCATACAATGGAGAATTACCAGCAAGCGAAAATGCGTATTGCTATGAATCAGCATGAGGAGCAGGCGTGCGTTCTTAATTACGAGGACACAGTATTGCGGGCGTTTGCCGAAAATGTCAAAGCTAAGGTGGTGTTTTTCAGCAGTAAGAGCAAACTTTCGCAAGGCATGTATCTGGATGGTGAGGACATTGTCTGGGCGATGGACGGTGAGAAGACAGTGGTGTGCAATACGAATCAATTACAGTTGATTGGGCTGCACAATTATGAAAATGTGATGGCTGCCGCTGCGATGGCTCTGATATTTGGCGTTCCTGTTGAACAGGTAAGAGAAGTCGTACAACGGTTTACGGCCGTTGCGCATAGAATTGAATATGTGGTTACAAAACGGGGCGTCCGTTTTTACAATGATTCCAAAGGCACCAATCCGGATGCAGCAATTCAGGCAATTCACGCGATGAAATGGCCGACGCTGCTGATTGGCGGCGGTTATGATAAGGATTCAGAGTATGAAGAGTGGATTCGTGCTTTTGCGGGAAAGGTGAAGAAGTTTGTGCTTCTGGGAGCTACCAGAGAGAAAATAAAAGCTGCGGCGCTCCGGCTGGGCTATCCGTCAGAAGATATTGTTCTAGTAGACAGTCTGGAGGAGGCGGTATTAACTTGTTATGAACACGCAGTCAGCGGGGATGCAGTGCTGCTGTCGCCGGCATGTGCAAGCTGGGGGATGTTCCGGGATTATGAGCAGCGGGGAGATATGTTCAAAGATATGGTGAGAGGATTGAAAGAATAATCAATAATTTAGGGGTGCAGGTATGGACAGAGCGCAATTTGCTGACCAAAGACAAAGAAGCATTCGTTATTTTGATTATAGCCTGTTATTGATTGTATGTTTTCTTGTTTGTTTCGGGCTGGTAATGCTCTACAGCACAAGTTCATACAATGGGCAAGTCAAATTTGCGGATAGCGCTTACTACCTGAAAAAGCAGTTGCTTGCGGATGTACTGGGAATTGCCGTTATGACGGTGATTGCGAAGATTGATTATCGTGTATGGAAAAGATTCTGGTTTTTGGCATACGCGGCGGCATTTGGTCTGTGCACGCTGGTATTGTTTGTGGGACAGGAATTGAATGGCGCTAAACGTTGGCTGAAATTGGGACCGCTCAGTTTTCAGCCCTCGGAGATGGCGAAGGTGGCAATTATCATTTTTTTGGCGACTATTATCAGCCGCATGCCCAAACAGATGGGGAAATTTACGGCGTTGATTAAGGTAATGCTTCTTGTGATGCCGATGGTAGTGATTGTGGCCTCGGAAAACCTGAGTACAGCAATTATCATTTTGGGGATTGCCATTTGCCTGGTGTTTGTGGCGAGTCCCAAATACATGCAGTTTTTTGTTATGGGGGGCGTGGTAATCGCCTTTGGCGCAGCATTTATTATGTTGGAATCTTACCGTGCTGAACGTCTCAAAATCTGGCTGGAACCAGAGAAATATGAGAAAGGGTATCAGACCTTGCAAGGCTTATATGCAATTGGCTCAGGCGGTTTGTTTGGCAAAGGTATGGGCGCCAGTATGCAGAAGTTGGGATTTGTGCCAGAAGCGCAGAACGATATGATTTTTTCGATTATCTGTGAAGAATTGGGGCTGTTTGGCGCTGTCTGTGTTATTTTATTGTTTTTGGTGTTAATCTGGCGTTTTATGGTGATTGCCAACAATGCGCAGGATTTATATGGAGCGTTAATTGTTACCGGCGTTCTTTCCCATATAGCCATCCAGGTAATTTTAAATATTGCGGTGGTCACAAACACCATACCCAATACAGGGATTTCCCTGCCGTTTATCAGCTACGGCGGCACGTCCGTAGCCTTTCTACTGGCGGAGATCGGATTAGTATTAAGCGTGTCCAGAGGAATACGGCTGGAGGAATAAAAGATGGAAAAAGAGAGAAGAAGACGGAAAGGAAGAGGGCGGATTGCAGGAATGGTTTTCCTCCTCCTCCTGCTGATTCTTGCTATAGGAGTGTTAGTCGCAGTGAAGCTGTTTACAGTGGACAAGGTTGTTGTGTCCGGGAACAGTTACTATCCGCAAGAGGTAATTGAAGAGTGGATTTTGGATGATGAATATTCCTGGAACAGCCTGTATGTGTTCTTTAAATATAAACTTGAGGAACCAAGGGAATTAGCATTCGTGGAGTCGGCAAATATATCCTTAAAACCGCCGCACACGCTACAGATTGCCGTACATGAAAAGGAACTGATGGGGCGTATCTATATTGATTCATTGGGGCAGTATGCGTATTTTGACAAGGCGGGCATGGTGGTGGAGATGTCCTCGGAGGAAATAAAAAATGTGCCGAAAGTAACAGGAATTGATGTGGAGAAGATCGTGCTCTATGAAAAACTGCCCATCAAGGGCAACAGCGTGTTAAAAAATCTTTTATCACTCACACAAATCCTCAAGAAATATGAGTTGACGCCAAAGAACATTAAATACGGGACGGAAGGCAGTTATACGCTTAAATTTGGCAAAATTTCTGTCATGTTGGGACAAGCAGAGGATTTTAATGAAAAGGTGTCGAGGCTTTCTAAAATCCTGCCCAAACTGGAAGGGCAGAAAGGGACGCTGCATTTGGAGGGGTGGTCAGAAAATACCAAAGATATCACATTTGAAAGGCTCAATTAAGAAAAAAAAGCAAGAATTTCAAATTTCTTATTGATTAATTGACGAAAAAATTATACTATAATAGAAGAGTTAAAATGTCGGTGAGTATGCCGAATGATAATTGAGTTTCGATAACTATCCGGGAAACGGAGGAGTTTTAAATATTACGGATTTGGACGAGAAGAAATTTTGAGATATAATAGAAGGAGGAAGGACCTTGCTTGAAATAATGACAACTGGCATGGAATCCAGTGCAAAGATCATCGTGGTTGGTGTAGGCGGAGCCGGAAATAACGCGGTGAATAGAATGATTGAGGAAAATATCGGTGGTGTGGAGTTTATTGGCGTCAATACAGATAAGCAGGCGCTTACATTATGTAAAGCTCCTACATTGATTCAAATTGGCGAGAAGCTTACGAAGGGGCTTGGCGCGGGCGCTCAACCGGAAATTGGCGAGAAGGCTGCGGAAGAGAATATTGATGAGCTGACAGCGGCCATTAAGGGTTCCGATATGGTATTTGTCACCTGCGGTATGGGCGGCGGAACTGGAACTGGAGCTGCGCCGGTTGTGGCGAGAATTGCCAAGGAGATGAATATTCTGACCGTAGGCGTTGTGACGAAACCTTTCAAGTTCGAGGCGAAAGCGCGTATGCAGAATGCATTGAAGGGCGTGGAGCGTCTCAAAGAAAATGTAGATACACTGATTGTCATTCCCAATGATAAGTTATTAGAGATTGTGGACAGGCGTACGACAATGCCAGATGCGTTAAAGAAGGCGGACGAGGTATTGCAGCAGGCGGTGCAGGGTATTACAGATCTGATTAATGTTCCGGCATTGATTAATCTTGATTTTGCAGATGTTCAGACGGTTATGAAGGACAAGGGAATGGCTCATATTGGAATCGGTCTTGCCAAGGGTGATGATAAGGCGGCTGAGGCAGTGAAGCTTGCCGTATCAAGTCCATTGCTTGAGACTACCATCTCAGGTGCATCCCATGTTATTATCAATATTTCTGGTGATATTTCCTTAATGGATGCCAATGATGCTGTTAGTTATGTACAGGATTTGGCAGGGGATAGTGTGAATATTATCTTTGGTGCCAAGTATGATGAGACGATGGCAGATGAGGCTATTATTACAGTTATCGCAACTGGCCTGGAAGATGCGGGGGCTGCGCCCAAGGTTATGCCGAATATGAAGTATACGCAGACAATGCCGGGCAGAGGAACTGCTGGAGCGGCAAGAACAGCAGGCACGGCAGGTATGGGCGGTATGGGAACCACAGCACGCACGGCTTCTCCGTACAACACATCTAACACGTCCTCTCCGCTGGGAAGTGGGTTTAGTACCCCAACGTCTGGCATGGGAGGCCAGAGGACTGTGCGAAGGCCGGAGAGCAGCGTACATGAGAAGGACATTAAGATTCCTGAATTCTTGAAGAACACAAGGAAATAGATACATAGAGATTAAAAGCCCCGGAGCACTGAAATGTCTCCGGGGTTTCTTTTTCGTGTTATAGGAAAGGCCTTGTCGCGCGAATGCGTAAACGATAGATATTAAATGTTAAATTTCTCTACTAGTCCTACCATAGATTCAACCTGGGCTTTCTGCTCCTCGCTGACAGCCGCTGTCTCCTGTGAAGTTGCAGAGTTGTTGTCTACGATTTCAGATACGCGGATGATGTTCTCGTTGATTAACTGCATATTCTTTACATCTCTTTCAAGAATCTGAGAGGTGTGTGCCATCTTTTCCGTTGCATCCTTGGCGCATGTCATTACCTCATCCATATTTTCTGCCGTCTCGTCCGCGATGGTAATACCCTTTTCTACGGCAAGAACGGTTCGTTCAATCAGTTTATTGGTCTCTCCAGCCGCCTTTGCAGATTCGTCGGCAAGATTTTTCACCTGGTTTGCTACGATAGCAAATCCTTTTCCGGCTTCTCCGGCGCGCGCCGCTTCAATGGAGGCGTTCAGGGACAGTAAGTTTGTCTCAGAGGCGATGGATTCGATGGTACTGATAATTTCATCAATTTCTTCGGAACATTTGCTGATTTCGCTGATTGCGTCCTTTAATTCCTGCATTTTGACATTTCCGGTCATTAGAACTTCGCCGGCATGTGTAGAGAGCTCGACGGTTGACGCAGCTTCTTTGGCGCTGTTTGCCATGCTTTTGTACATCGTATCCATCAGAGTAACCAAATCGGAGACTTTGCCGGCTTGCTCAGTGCTTCCCTCGGCAAGATCGACAGCTGCGCAGGCAAGCTGTTCCGAACCGCAATCGATCTGTTGTGAAACTTCGCGGATCGTGTTCAATGTTTCTCGCATCTTACCGCTAATTTTCAAAAATGACTCTTTAATCAAGGCAAATTCTCCAACATAGTTCTGCTCCATTTCAAAACAGTAATCGCCGTTACCCATTTGCTCTAAAATATTTGAAATCTCCCGAATCATGCCGACAATATTCTGTTTCATCAATGCAATGGCAGCTACCATCTTGCCCACTTCGCTCTCATCGGCTTCCAGGGCAAGGTCTGTGTGAAAATGTCCTTCGGATAAAAGAATCATCTGGCTGGATACCTTTACGATTGGCTCGAGCAATTCGTTTTCGGAAAATCTGACGATCTTTCGGATTTGGAAAACCAGATATAGAAAAGAAGAGATATAGAGCAACTGAATAATAACCTGGAAAATACGCAGGTTTATCTTGGAGCGGTTTACTCTTGATTGGATTTGCTGGATGGCATCATCTGTTAAAGCATTGATTTCTTGTGTGGTGCCTTCGTATTCTTCACCGAATACATAGGACATTGCCTCTTGGGTGTTCCCCTGTTCTGCAAGCTTTAGCGCTTCTTCTTCTAGCGGAACCAGCCCATTGGAGAGCTCGGCAATTTGTTCTAAAAGCGTCCATTCACTATTTTTGAGCTGGTTTTTCTTGAGTCCAGCCCAGGCGATGTCGCGGTTTTTGTCTTCATTTAATTCTCTCATGTAGTCATCATAATAAGTTTTGTTGCCTGTGACGGCATAGGTCTGTACGGCGTACGTCAGGGCTTTAGAGCCTAAGCGGTACTGGTTTAAAAATGATGTGGTTTCGAGTTCCTGATCCGCAACTTGTCCCATCCAGAAGTTAGTTCCGACGGAAAGCAGCAGTAGTATAGCGCCGGCAATGACCGAGATTGCGGATTGTTTGACAATTTTTTTTAATTGATACGATTGACTGTTCTTTTGCATGAAAAATTCCCCCTGTAAAGATTTTCTTTGGTTAAAATATCTATATATATGATACTTTATATTAGATATTTCGTCAAGGTGACGAATTTTTGATTTTTAAAAAAAGGGGCAACGGTTTGACAAAAAAAACGGTTCTATCCTTATATACTGTCATTATCAGAAATTGCAGTAGTGGCAAAGGGGGCGAGAGTTGAAATATGAATTGTATGCGGACGTCTGGTTCCTGACAAATTTCAGTATGGATATCATTGCTCTCTGGATTGCCGGCAGGATGATGAAACAGCGTGTCCGCATAGGAAGACTCCTACTGGCAGGTTTTGTCGGGACGGCAGGCGCTATGTGCCTGTTCTTTTTTCTGAGCAATTACACCTGGTACCGGCTGGGTGTTCATTTTTTGGTAAATCCTGCGATGGTTTGGCTATGTTATCGTGGCAGGAAGTGGAAAACATTTTTCGGACAATGGGTTTTAACTTATCTGTCCATCGTTCTTTTAGGAGGAGTCATGGGATGGGGCGTTACAAATTTGGGCCTTGGGGGAAATTTCTGGCTTTGCCTTGTCTGTGCAGCCGTCTTTCTGGTGCTTGCCGAGAAAGTTATAAGCTTTTTTTGTCGGCAGAGGGAAACGGTGTATGAACTTCTTCTAGTGACAAAAGAGGGAAACATTCCGGTGACAGGTTTTTTTGATACGGGGAATCTTCTGATGGACCCTATCGTGGGAAAACCGGTACATATTGTCAAAAGAGAAATTTTCAAAGGGCAGCTTGAGGAAGGGAAGTTGATGGCACGTTTGATTCCATTTCATTCATTGGGGAAAGAAAATGGGATGCTGGAGGCAGTGACCATTGAAGGAATGTACATTTTAAAGGAGGAGCAGCCTTTGTATTTGGAAAAGCCGGTGCTTGGGCTGGCGAAAGAGAGTCTGTTTCAGGACGATAGATATGACGTGATTTTAAATGGAAAAAGTATGGATAATTAGGAGGATGAGTATGTACATAAAAATTGCAATACCGCAGCATTTCCAACTAAAGCTGGTGGCAAACATCCGCAGTATGCTGTTAATGAAAAAGGGAGATATTCATTATATTGGAGGAGCAGAAATATTGCCGCCGCCGTTGGACGCGCGGGAAGAAAACCGCTACATTCAGATGCTGGGGGAAGAGGATTCGGAAAAGGCAAGAAGCGTGTTGATTGAACATAATCTGCGCTTGGTTGTTTACATAGCAAAGAAGTTCGATAATACGGGAATCGGTGTGGAGGATTTAATTTCTATTGGCACAATCGGGCTAATTAAGGCAATCAATACCTTTAATCCAACCAAGAATATTAAGCTTGCCACCTATGCGTCACGCTGCATTGAAAATGAAATCCTTATGTATTTGCGTAGGAATAATAAGACGCGGATGGAGGTGTCAATTGATGAACCGCTGAATGTGGATTGGGATGGCAATGAGCTGCTTTTATCCGACATTTTAGGCACAGATGAGGATATTATTTACCGGGACATTGAGACGGAGGTGGAGAAAAGCCTCTTGCAGCGCGCGGTGGAGAAGTTGTCGGACCGGGAGCGGACAATTGTGGAATTGCGTTTCGGGTTGAAGAATCCAAGCGGTGAGGAGATGACGCAAAAAGAAGTGGCTGACCTTTTGGGAATTTCCCAGTCTTATATTTCTAGGCTGGAAAAAAAGATTATGAAGCGGCTGAAAAAAGAAATTGTTAAGTTTGAATGAGTAAAAATGAGGTCGAATCATGTGTGGGCAAACGCCACAGGTACAGGAATGCGCTTTACACCCGATAGGGTGTTTGATATAATAAAATTATCCAAAGAGACCGTTTTTAAGCACAAAAAATAAAGCATACAAAGGAGATGGTGGGATGAAGCTAGAATTTTTGGGGGCTGCCCATGAGGTTACCGGGAGCTGTCACTATTTGCGGATGGGGAAGGTGAATCTGCTGGTTGACTGCGGTATGGAACAGGGGAAAGATATTTATGTGAACCAGGAGATTCCGGTAAATGCGGCGGAGATTGATTATGTGTTGGTAACGCATGCGCACATTGACCACTCAGGTCTGCTGCCGCTTCTGTACAGCCATGGATTCCGGGGGAAGATTTATGCGACGCGGCCGACGACAGAGCTTTGTAATATCATGTTAAAGGACTCGGCGCATATCCAGGAATTTGAGGCGGAATGGAGGAACCGCAAGGCGCGCCGTGCCGGGCGTCCTCTGGTAGAGCCGATGTACAGCATGGAAGATGCGGAAGGAGTTTTGAAGTATTTCGTGCCCTGTGAATACGAGGAGAAGATTACGCTGTGCCCGGAGATTACGATTCGTTTTATTGATGCGGGGCATTTGCTTGGTTCTTCGAGCATCGAAGTGTGGGGAACGGAGGAAGATAAGCAGGTGAAGCTGGTATTCTCCGGTGATATTGGAAACGGTAATCGTCCGTTAATCCGTGATCCCGAGTACATAAAAGAGGCGGATTATGTGATTATGGAATCTACTTATGGTGACCGCACACATAAGAGGCCGCCGGATTACGCGCCGGAGCTTGCTGAAGTGTGCAGAGAGACCTTTACCCGCGGGGGGAATGTGGTAATTCCGGCATTTTCCGTGGGCAGGACGCAGGAGATGTTATTTTTCCTAAGACGGATTAAGATGGAAAACCTGCTGCCAGAATTTGCAGATTTTGAGGTTTATATTGACTCGCCGCTGGCGGTGGAGGCGACTAATATTTTCCAGAAAAATGTGCATGAGTGCTTTAATGAGCGGGCGCAGAAGTTACTAGAAAAGGGGAAGAATCCGCTTGCTTTCCCAGGGCTGAAAATTGCCGTGACGAGCGATGAATCACGGATGATCAATTTTGTTAAGAAGCCGATTGTGATTATCTCTGCTTCCGGTATGTGTGAAGCCGGAAGAATTCGCCATCACCTCAAACACAATTTATGGCGGCCAGACTCTACGATTCTCTTTGTGGGCTATCAGGTGCCGGGGACGTTGGGCAATCATTTGTTAAATGGGGAGAAATCGGTGAAGCTGTTTGGTGAGGAGATTGAGGTGCGGGCGCGCATTACGAAACTGCCGGGAATTAGCGGCCATGCGGACCAGGCGCATCTTTTAGAGTGGGTCAAGGCGTTCGGCAGTACGCCGAAGCGTGTGTTTGTAGTTCATGGGCAGGACAGTGTGTGTGATGAGTTTGCGCGGATGGTAGAAAAGGAAACTGGAATCCCGGCAATCGGTCCCTACAGCGGAGATGTTTATGACTTGGCAGAAAATGTCTGCATCGTGCAGGGCAGCCGGGAGCGTGCAGTTAAGAAGAAAGAAACACATGCAGTTTCCAATATTTTTGCAAGACTTGTGGCTGCTGGCGAGCGTCTCCTTGCAGTGATTCGTAAGAGCCAGGGACGTCCCAACAAAGAGCTCGGCAAATTTGCCGACCAGATTAATTCCCTCTGTGACAAGTGGGAGTTATAGAGAGATAATTTTTCATGTTTTTTAAGGCAGACTTTTCCAGCCTGCTGACTTGGGCCTGGGAGATGTGAATTTCTTCGGCGACTTCCATCTGGGTTTTCCCCTCGAAGAAACGGAGCTTAATGATATAGTTTTCCCGTTCATTCAGTCGTTTCATGGCGTCGCTCAAGGAGAGTTCCTCTACCCAGGTCTCTTCTCTGTTTTTCTTATCGCTGATTTGATCCATGACGTATAAGGTGTCCCCGCCGTCGGTGTAGACCGGGTCGTACAGGCTGATTGGACATTGAATGGCGTCTAAGGCAAAGACAATGTCTTCCTTGGGGATGTCAATTTTCTCGGCGATGTCTTCAATCGTGGGTTCTCTGGACAATTCCTTGGACAAGAGTTCTTTGGCGTGGATTGCCTTATAGGCGGTGTCTCGCAGCGAACGGCTCACACGGATGGAATTGTTGTCGCGCAGATAGCGTCTTATTTCACCTATAATCATTGGAATGAATGTATTTTGTAGAAAAAATGTATTTACGGACGTTCGCGTTGTGGCAAAATAGTTGTCATGAGTGAGAATGTGTTATATAATGGTCAATGTAAAATGCTATTTTATGATAATTAAAAGGAGGAAGGGCATGAAAGTTTCAAACATGAAGAAGGTTATTGCAGTTGCAATGACAGCAGCGATGGCGGTCGGAAGCATTTATGTGGCGCCGCCTGTCGAGGTTATGGCCGAAGAGATGGCGTCCGCGATTTCCGCGCAAGTCGCCTTGGACAAGAAGGGCGCGAAGTTGACGTGGAACAAATTGGAGGATGCGTCCGTGACAGGCTACCGTATATATCGTACGGAGCTAGATGCGGACGGCAACGCCGTTGGTGGCGCGCAGGAGCTTGCTACGCTTGACGCCAATGGAAATTCTGCAAAGACATGGAAGTTTGACTTCGGACCGAATGCGGAAGTGACAGAAGAGGGGGAAGAGGGAGCTGAGGTTACCGTACCCTGCCTTGCAGAGGGGTATACGTCCGTTTCCGCAGAGAATGCCTACTATTCAGAGGCGCAGGGTTATGGCTTTACGCAAGGGATTCCCACGGCAGAAGGAGGAACGCTTTCTTTTAGTAACAGAACGGACGGCAAGAAGATGTCAGAAGACGTTCTCAATGGTGATTTTGTGACAATTTTACCACCAGAGGGCGGCGCTTTAACAGCCGGCGGCAGCACTTTAGAAGCCGGACAGAGTTATATGGAATTTGTTGTGGATGTGCCAAACGGCAATTATAAGGCGGCGGCTACGCACAGCGGATATGTCACTGGCAGGAATATTTCTGTATTTTGGTTCCAGGGAGTGCAGGCTGATCGTCATCCGGTGAACAATAATATTGCAGTCAGCGAACGGACGGTCAGTGTGACGGACGGAAAGCTGCGCGTTATGGCAAGCGCCAGCGCTTCAGGTTCTACCGTTTTTCCACCGGCGTTGAGTGCGGTGACGATTACGGAGATACCTAAGAACCAGACGGGGATTAATTCCGAAGGCGCGTATTACTGTAAAGACGTAACCGTGGATCTGAGCAAAGTGTACACCTATAAAGTTGTTGCCATGAAGGGCGATACAGAGGCGCCGGAGCTGAATTCCGGGGATATGCGGACAATTGCTGCACCAACAGTATCCATAAGCAAAACGGAGACAAACAGCGCCACATTTGCGATAAATAACAATGAGGTGCAGACGGACAGCTATAACATCTACCGCAAAAAAGCAGCGGACGCTTCCTTTGCCAAGGTTGCAGAATTTACCGATATCAATGCGGACGGTAATTTTACAGCCAGCAAAGTTCCGGGAGAGACGCAGGTACATAAGGAGGATAACTTCAACTCCTATGCTCTTGGCGACGGCACGTCAGATGAAAAGATGCGGAACCTGTTTGACCCGCAAAATGGTGGCTGGACAGCGTCGAATAGCACCCAGACGCGTTATGTGGGTCTGGTGGTTGACAAGTCAAACGCTGACTGTTCCAATAACACGCAGTTCCTTAAGAAGTCGGCGCTTGCAAATTACGACGGTGCGTTTATGTACATAAGCACGAACCTTGACTCCGCAGCGACCTTCCATAAGCTCCTTGCAGATGCAGCGGTCTTGGATGGACAGGCGCGCTTACAGTTTAATTTTGCGCTTCCGAATCATACAAATGATGGAAGCAAGGACAGGGGCGTGTGCAGCAATTACCTTTACCTTGCGGACAGGGAGATTGCGACGAATGACGCTGTAGGCGGCTATATTGCCAAGTTGGAGTACAATGCAGATGATAACAAGATTTACCTCAATGATTCAGAGATCTATGACTTTGGGGATGGCGCGGACGCTGTAAGGAGTATATGGAACACAATTACGCTTGATATTAACCCGCAGCAGAAGACGATCTCATATGAATTTGAAAGGGAGTCGGAGGAGTATGTCAAGAGCGGCAGCGTTGCGATACCGGACGTGTCGCAGGAAGTGTCCGGGCAGGCTGAAAGCGATGAGCCGGCAGAGCCGCTTTTCGCGACATTGAGCTTTACGGGTAAGGCAAACGCCAGCAACCAGCGTTGGGCAAGTATCGCGATTGATAATTTGAAATTTGCGTCTCTTGGAGAAGTGGATAGTCCGGGCAGGACATATACGTATACAGATTCGGGCTTAGAGCCGGATACAGAGTATAATTATTACGTAGGAGCAGTTGTTGGCGGCAAGGAAATCGTAAGATCCTCCGCAGTTAGCGCAAAGACGCAGCCAATCTTAGCGGACAGTGTTTCTATTTCTAAGACCTCCCTTGAGATTAAAAAGGGAGCCACATCGGAAGCGCTTACCGCAACTGTCCTTCCAGAGAGTACCTCGGACAAGTCCGTTACCTGGTCAAGCGAAGACACAGCGATTGCAACGGTTGAAAACGGCGTAGTCACAGGCGTGAGCGCCGGCACGGTAAATATTGTTGCAAAGACAAAGAATAACAAGACAGCTACCTGTGCAGTGACAGTTACAGATGTTACATTGAGTAAATCAAGCCTTAGCCTAAAAGTTGGGGATGAAGCAACATTGACGGCGACAGTCGTGCCGGCTACTGTAGCGACGAAGACTGTAAAATGGAAATCCAATGATGAAACGATTGCAACGGTTGATGAAACTGGTAAGGTCAAAGCGCTTGCTGTAGGAAGCACAAGGATTACTGTTACCGCGGATAATAATGGAGAAACTGCGACATGTACCGTAAGGGTCAGCAAAGTGGGTGTGACAGGAATTACCTTGAATGCTGTATCGGGAAGTCTGAAAAAGGGTGCAAGTGTTACCTTGAAAGCAACAGTTGCTCCGGAAAATGCAACGAATCAAGATATTACATGGTCGACCTCCAATGATAAGGTTGCAACGGTTGAGAACGGCGTTGTCAAAGCAATCGGCAAAGGTTCTGCTGTTATCACGGCGGCCTCCGCAGACAATACGGCGGTTACTGCAACTTACAAGGTTACGGTAACAGTTCCGGCGACGAGTGTTTCCATCAAGAAACCAACTTCCACTGCATTGAACAAAGGAAAATCACTGACGCTAAAAGCGACAATGAAACCGTCTGACACGACCGATAAAATGACATGGAGGACGAGCAACAGTAAAATAGCGATTGTCAGCCAGTCAGGTAAAGTCACAGCAGTCAATAAAGGTAAGGCAACAATTACAGTCACAACAACAAGCGGGAAGAAAGCGACGATTAAGATTACTGTCAAAATTCCAGCAAAGAAGGTAAAGCTTTCCAAGACAAAGGCGACTTTGAAGAAAGGAAAATCTATAAAATTAAAGACCAAGATAACTCCTTCCAACTCAACGGATAAGCTTACCTGGAAGACTTCTAACAAGAAGATTGCTGTTGTTAAAAATGGAAAAGTGACAGCGAAGAAGAAAGGAAAGGCAACCATTACGGTGAAGACAACAAGTGGAAAAACTGCAAGGTGCAAGATAACCGTAAAATAATATTTATAGAGAGTAAGTAAATAAATCAGGTGAAAGGCAGCGGTATTTATCTCCGCTGCTTTTTCATCTTATAGGAAAGACCTTGTCACACTAACGTGTGAAAGTGCCTTTCCTATAAGATAAAAAACAATAATGCGCACTCGCACAAGAGGAAATATGTCGCTAAAGCGACTGTGCTCGGCGCGTCAAAGTGTGCAAACCAATCCCCCATGAGTGGGGGTTGAAGTGGGCTTGCCCACTTTGTTCCCTATAAAAAGTGTGTTAGTTGTTGCAACAAATGTTCATTTCACTAAGAACGGTGGCAGCGAAGACACTTTTTAAGTTGCATGGAACAGAAAGCAGATGTATAATGTAAAAAGTGTAATTTGGTAAATACTTATAGAAAGTGTACAGATGAAGGAGGTACATCATGGGTTGTTTGGGAAATATTATTTGGTTCTTTGCCTGCGGGCTGTGGGAAGGTTTTTCGTGGGTGCTGGCGGGGATTTTGTGGAGCATCACAATTATCGGTATTCCGATTGGCAAGCAGTGCTTTAAGCTCGCCTCGTTGACATTTTTTCCATTTGGAAAAGAAATCGAATATGGTGGGGGCAGTATATCCGTCATTGCCAATGTGTTATGGTTGATTTTCAGCGGGATTCCTCTGGCTTGTGTGGCAGTCTTAAATGGTATATTATTGTGCATTACAATCATTGGTATTCCCTTTGGGCTGCAATGCTTTAAAATAGCAAAACTGTCGCTGATGCCTTTTGGCGCAACCATCAGATATATATAAATTCATCTTGTATGCCGAAATAGATTGGTTTATAATGGAAGAAAGAGTAAATTTTTCGCTAGTACACTAGAGGACGAGAAAGGAGAAAGAAATGAATATATTAGTAGTAAACTGTGGAAGTTCCTCCCTGAAATATCAGGTCATCAATTCTGACACGGAGGCAGTGCTGGCAAAGGGGTTGTGTGAGAGAATCGGTCTGGATGGCAGGCTGGTATATCAGAAGGCAGGTGGAGAGAAAGAGATTACCGATGCGGACATGCCCACACATAAGCAGGCAATCCAGATGGTGTTAGATGCATTGGTGAATCCCAAGACAGGCGCCTTGAAAAGTTTAAGTGAAATCGGGGCAGTCGGCCACAGAGTGGTCCACGGCGGAGAGAAATTTGCTTCCTCTACGATACTGAATGAGGAAGTGCTGAAAGTGATCGAGGAGTGTAACGATTTAGCGCCGTTGCACAACCCGGCGAACCTTATCGGTATTCGTGCCTGCCAGGAATTGATGCCTAATGTGCCGATGGTTGGCGTGTTTGACACTGCATTCCATCAGACGATGCCGAAGAAAGCATATCTTTATGGTATTGATTACGATTATTATGAGAAATATAAGGTGCGCAGGTATGGTTTTCATGGAACGTCTCACAGTTATGTTTCCAAGCGTGCAGCAGAAATCGTGGGCAAACCGTACGAGGAGCTTAGAACGATTGTCTGCCATCTGGGGAATGGCGCGTCTATCTGTGCCGTTGAGAATGGCAAATCTATCGACACATCCATGGGGCTGACGCCGTTGGAGGGCTTGATTATGGGCACCAGATCCGGCGATATTGATCCTGGGGCTATGGAATACTTGGCGAAGAAGGAACATACGGATTTGGAAGGGATTATGGAGATTTTGAATAAGAAATCCGGCGTTCAGGGCTTGTCCCATATTTCCAGCGATTTTCGTGATTTGGAGGCAGCCGCAGAGAAAGATGACGCTGCGGGAATTCGTGCATTGGAGACATTTATTTACCGTGCAGCCAAGTATGTAGGCGCTTATACAGCGGCAATGAACGGCGTAGATGTGATTTGTTTTACGGCGGGTGTAGGTGAGAATGGACCCAATACCAGAAAGGGTATCTGTGATTACCTTGGCTATTTAGGTGTGAAGCTGGATGATAAGGCAAATGAGGTGCATGGAGAAGAGAAGATTATTTCCACGCCGGATTCCAAAGTGACGGTTATCTGTCTGCCCACAAACGAGGAGCTGGCGATTGCGCGCGAAACAGTATCATTAGTTCGGGAATTAAAATAACATACGAATCCCGCACATAGGAGAAAGGAGTTGGGTGGATATGAAATATAGAAGGAGCAGTATTGAGGTTGAGGCGGCGCCCTATGAGTTGGACAAAGGGATGGAAGACGGATTTATGCCTTGGACGTCTATTGTGACGAACGGTTGGATTTCTACGGAAAAGCTGATTAAGATAACCAGAGAGGACGGGGTTGTCGTGTGTCCGTTTATCCAGAACCGCCGGGGAATGATATTTTTGCGGGAAGGCGATTATATCATTACGGAGAACGACCAGGAGCGCCATGTCTGCGGGAAAGATAAATTCCATAAGCGTTATCAGGAAATAGAATAATTTAGAACAACAAGGGACTGCCTCTGGCAGCCCTTGTTTCTCTTATAGGAAAGCCTTTCCTATAAGAGAAAAATAATTATGCGCACTCGCACAAAAGGAAATGTGTCGCTAAAGCGACTGTGCTCGGCGCGTCAAAGTGTGCAATCCCTTCAGGAATGAGAGGGTAGGGGAGTTAAAGTAGGCTTGTCCACTTTGTTATTTTATAGGAAAGCCCTTATCACACGAATACGTAAAAGGATGGAAATGGATGCGGACTTGTCCGCTTTATTTGGGAGAGGATTATGTCATTACAGTTAGTATTTGGAAGTTCCGGGAGCGGGAAATCGGAGTATGTGTACAGCAAGGTTTTGCAACAGTCTAAGGCAGAGCCGCAGCGCACTTTTTTTGTACTGGTGCCGGAGCAGTTTACGATGCAGACCCAGCGGGATCTGGTTGCACGGCAGGAGAGACACAGCATTTTAAACGTGGACGTGGTAAGTTTTAACCGCCTTGCCTACCGGATTTTTGACGAGCTGGGCATGGGCAATCTGCATATATTGGAGGAGACGGGGAAAAACCTTGTGCTGCGCCGCGTGGCAAAAGAGCAGCAGGACAATTTAATTCTGATGAAGTCGGGCATGAAAAAGGCTGGCTATATCAGCGAGATAAAGTCTATTATTTCGGAACTGACACAATACAGGATTGCGCCGCAGCAGTTGGATGTGTTGATAGAACAGGAGCATATCTGGCCCTTATTTCGTCATAAAATTCGTGATATTCAGACGATGTATCAGGGGTTTACCGATTATCTGCAAGGAGCATTTATCACCGCAGAAGAGGTGCTGGAAGTGTTTGCGCAGGCAGCAGACCAGTCAGAGCTATTGAAAGGTTCCGTGATCGTGCTGGATGGATTTACTGGATTTACACCGGTGCAATACCATTTGTTGGAAACGCTGATTAAAATTGCCGGCGAAATCATTGTGACAGTGACGCTTGATGAGAGAGAGGACGCCTATGTTTGCAGCGGTGTTCAGGACTTATTTTATATGAGTAAAAAGACGGTGCAGACATTGGCAAAAATGGCGGCGAGGCGGCAGGTAGAACTGAAAAGTCCTGTTTGGATAAGGCATGGCAAGAAAAGTCGTTTTGCAAAGTCTCCTTCTTTGTTGTGGTTAGAGCAAAATTTGTTCCGTTCGCAGCCGCAGATCTATCGTTATACCGAGAAAGGGGAAGGGCAGGATGAATCTGGCAACTTCAAGCGCGAGAAAGAGGAGTGCCGGCAGGATATTTTTCTCTATTCTTTGTTGAATCCCAGACATGAACTTTCCTTTATTGCCAGGGAGATTAAGGATTTGGTGCGCACGCAGGGGTATCGCTATAAAGACATAGCGGTCGTCTGCGGAGATGTGGAGATGTATGGAAATTATGCCAGAGAGATTTTTGAGGCTTATGAAATCCCTCTGTTTTTGGACACTAGAAAAGACATTCTTTTTCATCCGATGACAGAATTTTTGCGGCAGGTATTACTTGTGCTGGAACAGGATTTTTCCTATGAAGCGGTGTTAGGTTACCTGCGTTGCGGTCTTTGTGGGATTACCATGGAGCAGACGGATCTTTTGGAAAATTATCTTTTGGCTGTAAATGTTAGAGGATTTCATAAATGGCAGCAGAAATGGGTGCGGCGCGGCTGTGTGCGTGAACAGCAGGAGTTAGAGGAGATAAATAGGCTGCGTGAACAGATTGTGCAGCAGTTTGCCCCCTTGCGGGAGGTATTTAAAGAAAAAGGGACAGTGCTTGCAGTGTGCAGGGCGTTTTATGAGCTGATGGTTTCCCTGGATGTGGAGGGCAAGCTGCGAGCGTATGAGACTTATTTTCAGGAAGAGGGAGAGACGGCGCTCGCCGGGGAATATGCGCAAATCTATCGGGTTGTCATGGACTTACTGGATAAAATGGTGGAGCTCTTAGGCGAGGAAAAAATGACTGTCCGGGAATACCGCGAGATTTTGGAGGCGGGAATGGAGGCGGCGGCTATCGGGATTATTCCGCCGGGGTATGACAGGGTTGTGCTGGGGGATATCGAAAGAAGCCGCTTGTCAGATATTAAGGTCTTGTTTTTCGCGGGAGTCAATGACGGTCTGATTCCCAAAGCGTTGGAGCATGGAGGAATTATTTCACAGGCAGATCGGGAGGTATTTGCGGCAAATGAGATGGAGCTTGCGCCTACGGACCGGGAGCGTAGCTTTATGCAGAAATTTTACCTCTATCTAAACCTAACCAAGCCCTCGGAACGATTGTATCTCACCTGGTTTCGGGTCAGTTCTGAGGGGAAGGAGAGTCGAAAATCTTATCTAGTGGGCAATATTCGGCGGATGTTTCCGCAGTTTAAGCCGGTGCGTGTACAAGAAGAGGCTAGCAGCAGGCAGATTGTGACGCCAAGGAGCAGTCAGAGATTTTTTGTGGATGGGCTGAAAAAAGCAAAGAGAGGGGAAATTCCCCCGGAATGGCTGGGGTTGTACCACTGGTATCATGGACAGGCGCAGTGGAAAGAGCAGATGCGCCTCTTTTTTGAGGCGTCATTTTATCGTTTCTATGAAGGAAACATTGGGAAGGAAATTACACATGCATTGTATGGAACGGTGTTAGAGAACAGTGTTACCAGACTGGAGAGATTTAGCGCCTGCGCTTGCAGTCATTTCCTGCAATACGGTTTAAAGCTTGAGGAGCGCAGTTTGGGAGAATTTGCCGCGGTAGATATGGGCAGCATGTTCCATGAAGTATTGGAGCGGTATTCTCACGCTATGGAGCAGGCGGGCTACCATTGGGTTGACGTGCCGGACGATGTGCGGGAGCGGTTGATTGCATATGCCGTGGAGGAAGCCTTGGGGCAGGGATTTGACAACAAATTGTTTCAGGAGGCGAGGACGACGTATCTTCTGGAGCGGATGAAGCGGATTTTGCGGCGGACGGTGGAGACAATTGCGGAACAAGTGCGGACCAGCCATTTTTCCCCGGAGGGGTATGAGATTTCCTTTTCATTTATTGAAGATCTGGAAGCGGTGAATTTTACGCTCAGCGAGCAGGAAAAGATGCGGCTCCGGGGCAGGATTGACCGGGTGGACACGCATAAAACGCAAGACGCCGTCTATGTAAAGGTGGTAGATTATAAATCTGGCGGACAGGATTTCCAGCTATTGTCAGTATATCATGGTTTGCAGCTACAGCTTGTCGTGTACCTGAACTCGGCTATGGAGATCATGAAGCGAAAATATCCGGGAAGGCAGATTGTACCTGGAGGCATGTATTATTATCATTTGGATGATCCCATAGTTGACGGAGATTCCGGTAAGACAGATGCACAAATTCGTGAGGAAATTTTGGAAAAACTGAAGTTGAAAGGACTTGCCTGCGAAGAAGCGGACGCCAGCGCCGGCGCGAAAACAAAGCGTGTGGGAAGAGAAGAATTTGCGGTATTATCCGGCTATGTTAATCGTAAAATTCAAGAAATTGGACAGAAAATTTTTGCAGGAGAAGTTTCGGCACGTCCATACCGGCTAGGAGACGAAACAGGCTGTGATTACTGTCCCTATCATGGAATCTGCGGTTTTGATGATAGCACGCCCGGGCAGGGGTATCGGAAGCTTGCACAGATAAAGGACGACGAGGAAATCTATCAGAAAATGCGTGATAGTTCAAATACAGGAGGAAATACAGCACAATGGAGAGGAAATGGACCGAAGAACAGCAAAAAGTCATAGAGCTTGGAGAAAGAAATTTGTTGGTATCTGCGGCGGCGGGAAGCGGAAAGACTGCCGTTCTAGTGGAGCGTATCCTCCGAAAGATTACGAAGGAAAGCCACCCAATAGATATCGACCGGCTTTTGATTGTGACTTTTACAAACGCAGCGGCGGCAGAGATGCGTGAGCGGATTGGGATTGCTCTGGCAAAAGCGTTGGAAAGACAGCCGGACAGCGCGCATCTGCAACGGCAGCAAACCTTGTTGCATAATGCGCAGATTACGACGATTCACAGTTTTTGCCTGTATGTGATACGCAACTATTTTCACAGGATTGAGATGGAACCAGATTTTCGTGTAGCGGAGGAGGGAGAACTCAAGCTTTTGCGCAGCGATGTGTTAGATCAGGTGTTAGAGCGGTATTATCAGGAGGCAAAACCGGAATTTTTGACGTTGTCTGAGACGATTGCTCCAGGCAAGACAGACCAGCCGCTCAAAGAGACAATTTTAAAACTCTTTTCCTTTGCTATGAGTTACCCCTGGGTGGAAGCGTGGCTGGAAGAATGTAAGGCGCCCTTTCAGGTAAAAAGCATGGAGGAATTTGAGCAGCTTCCGATGACAGGAGCATTGCTGGCATATCTGAAAAATCTTTCTACGCAGTGGGCGGGACAGATGAAGCAGTGCGTTCAGATCAGCCTTATGGAAGACGGACCGCAAAGTTATACTGTACTCTTGCAGGAGGAGCAAAAAGCGTTGGAAAAAATTTCCGCGTGCGAGACATATCAGGAATATTATGAAGCAGTGTGTGCCGTTTCTTTTGGGCGCTTGCCTGCGCTGCGCAAATTTACAGGCGATATGGCAAAGAAAGAGCTGGTACAAAAGATGCGCAAAGAGGTTAAGGGGTCCGTGAAAAAGATTAGGGAGCAGTTCTTTTTTCAGAGTCCCCAGAAAACGATAGAAGATATAGGAGTAAGCCGTCCGGCGGCAGATATGCTCATCGAAGTGACGTTGGCGTTTGTCCATGCCTTTGCCGAAAAAAAACGCGAAAAAAATATGTTGGATTTTAATGATTTGGAGCATTTTGCGTTGAAAATCCTCGTGGATGAAAAGACGCATTCTCCCAGTCGCACTGCGGAGGAATTGCGCAGGAACTATGTAGAAATCATGATTGATGAATACCAGGATTCCAACAATGTGCAGGAGGCGATTCTCAGGGCAGTTTCCAAGGAGGCGGACCACGGGCATAATATTTTTATGGTCGGAGATGTGAAACAGAGCATTTACCGTTTTCGCATGGCGCGCCCCGAGCTTTTTATGGAGAAATATGCCGCCTATACGTTGGAGGATAGCGCAAACCAGCGCGTGGATTTGCATAAAAATTTTCGCAGTCGTCCCGAAGTAATAGAGACGGTCAATGATATTTTTGCGAAGATTATGAATCATGATATTGGAAATATTACTTATGATGCACAGGCGGCTTTATACCCAGGAGCTGTATTTCCAGAAGGGAAGCCGGGAATGTTTGATACTAGGCTTTTGGTGACCCAGCCGGCGGAAGATGAGCCGGAATTAAAAGCGCCTGATTTGGAGGCCAGAGCAGTGGGGTTAGAAATCCGCAGGCTGATGCGAGAACAGCTTGTGAAAGAGGAGGAACCAGCAGAAGGGAACGAGAGCGTTTTGCGTCCGCTTAGATATGGCGATATTGTAATTCTGCTCCGTTCTCTGGGCAGTGTTGCAGATACGTTTGTAAAAACTTTAAATGAGATGGGGATTCCCACACGAGCTACAGCCGGCACGGGATATTTTTCTGCGCCGGAGGTACAGACAGCGTTAAATTTGCTCAAGTTAGTGGACAATCCTAGGCAGGATATTCCCATGGCGGCGGTGTTGTCTTCCCCTGTGGTGGGACTGAGTAAGGAGGATTTGGCGACTTTGCGCGTGCAGTTCCCGGAAGAATCATTTTATCAGGCGGTTATGCATTACATACCTGAGGAGATTGCAGAAAGTAAGCAGTCAGTGTGTGTAGATATAGCTCAAGAGGCAGAAATAGCAGGAGATTTGGAACTTTCTGACTATGCAAAACAGAGATTGCAGAAGTTTTTGTGTCTTTTGCAAAAGTATCGCCAGAAGGTCAGCTATACGCCCATCCATCAGCTTTTGTATGAAATTTTAGAGGAGACCGGCTACCAGGCGTACGTCTATGCGCTGCCCGGTGGGGAGGTAAAGAAGGCAAATTTGGAAATGCTGGTAGAGAAAGCGATCGCTTATGAGAATACCAGTTACCGCGGGTTATTTCATTTTATCCGTTATATGGAGCAGCTACAAAAATATGAGGTAGATTTTCCTCTGGCAGACGGAGAAGAGACGGAGGACGCCGTGCGGATTATGAGTATTCACAAGAGTAAGGGGCTGGAATTTCCGGTTGTGTTTGTGTCTGGGCTGGGGAAAATGTTTAATAATCAGGATGTGCGGGAAAAGGTGGTGTTTCACCCTTCGCTTGGCATTGGTATGGATGTGACGGATACCAAGCGGCGGTTACGGACGCCTGGATTTACACGGCAGGTTTTAGCAAGGCAGGTGACCATGGAAAACATTGGCGAAGAGCTGCGTGTGCTTTATGTCGCGCTGACACGCGCAAAGGAGAAGTTAATTCTCACCGGGGTTCTGAAAAAAGCACAGGAAAAGCTGGAGGAATTAGGGTTTGCGGTGAATGCGCAGGGGAAAGAAGCATCTTTGGCTGCCGGAGTATGCATGAGAGCGGCCCCGCTGGCTGTGGAATCCGCAGGATTTCTCTCGTTTTTGCAACGGCTCAATACGAATAATTATTTACAGCTTATTCTGATGGCGTGCCAGGCTTATCCGGGAAAATACCCGGTAATTCTTTTGCAGAAAGAGGATCTCATTTTTGCGGAGCAGGAACATGCGGTGGAGGAAGAACTGACAAAGGTTGATTTGCTGGCAAGAGTGCAGGAGCGGGATTGCACTTGGGACAGGAAAATAGAAGAACGGCTGAACTTTGTTTATCCCTATGAGGAAGAGTGTACGATGCGCACGAAAGTCTCTGTATCGGAACTGAAGCATCGTGCGATGGACAAAATTTTCGAGGAAGAAATGAGGGGACAACCCGGCGGGCATCAGAAGGAAGAGGAGCGTTATATTCCAGCGTTTATGGACGGTGTGCAGCAGGAAAATATTGGCGCCAAACGTGGAACAGCGATACACAGAATACTCGAGTGTTATGATTTCACCAGGGAGGCGGACAGCTTAGAGGAGCAGCTTCGGTTGTTGGAAGAACAAGGTAAGATCGAGGAGGATTTGTTGGAGTTGGTGTATCTGCCAGCCTTGCAAAAATTTCTGGTAACGTCTCTGGCAAGCCGTATGCAGGCGGCAGCACGAGCTGAAAAACTCTATAAGGAGAAGCCTTTTGTCATGGGCAAGCCGGCAAAAGAAGCCCTAGAGGAGAGCGGTAGTGAGGAAATGCTCTTAATTCAGGGGATTATTGATGTGTTTTTTGAGGAAGAGGATGGCATTGTGCTGTTAGACTACAAGACGGACAGTGTAAACAGTGGTAAGGAACTTGTGGACCTTTACCGCACACAGATGGAGTTGTATCAGGAGGCGATTGAACGTGCACTGGGAAAGAAGGTGAAAGAGAAGGTGTTGTATTCGTTTTGTTTGGGGGAGATTGTGGATGTGTAGGTTTTATCTTGGATATAGCAAAGGAGTGAAAGTTTAAATAGGAGGACAGTCATGAAATTCAGAATAATTCTGGCTTCTGCTTCCCCGAGAAGGAAGGAGCTGTTAGAACAGGTCGGCGTGGAATTTGAAATTATTCCGGCGGTGGGAGAGGAAATAATCACAGACAGCAGACCTCAGCAAGCAGTACTTGATTTGTCAGCGCAGAAAGCAGCAGAGGTGGCGGCAAAGGTACAGGAGGATGCGATTATTCTCGGCGCCGATACGGTGGTAGCGTTTGGGGACAAGGTTTTGGGCAAGCCCAAAGATGAGGCGGATGCAGAGCAGATGTTATCCTTACTCTCGGGCAAGACGCACAGCGTATATACCGGGGTGACCATCATTGTCAAACAGTCGGGGGAATCGCGGTCTTACTCATTTTATGAGGAGACGAAGGTGACAATGTACACGCTCTCGGAGCAGCAGATATTATCTTATATCCGCACTGGCGAGCCCATGGATAAAGCAGGTTCCTACGGCATCCAGGGAAGAGGAGCAGTCTTTATCGAGAAAATTCAGGGAGATTATAATAATGTGGTAGGGCTTCCCATAGCCAGAGTTGTGCGCAAAATAGAAGAAGTCTGCGGATTTTCTGTGTAACTAGTCAGCCTTAAATTATATGGGACAGCCTTATTCCATAGAACTTTATAAATGTAATAGAAAAATACTTATGGGAAATCTATCATTGAAATTTTGTGCAATTCATACTATCATATAGGGGAAGAGATAGGAGGAGCGATTTTATGAATGGATATGATGAACTTTGTTTGGAATATTTTTTGGAGAATCAGTCTCAGCTTTTTGATGAAAGGGTAGCTGAGAACTTGGATGATGCACAGGAATTTCTGGAAGACTGCATGGCAGTGGTGTGCCAGAATATCAAAGAGGTACGCGCATATTTTGAGGAAGAGGGTGCAGACATTTCCTATATGGATGATGAGGAGTTAGAGGAGGCGTCTGAGGTGTTCTCCCTGCCGGACGGAAGATTTCTGGTGGTGGAAGCATAGGCATTTACATGGAAAGTAGGAGAAAAATGACGAAGTATGATGTGATAATTGTAGGCGCAGGACCTTCTGGAATTTTCTGTGCCTATGAGTTAATTAAGCAGAAGCCTGAGCTAAAGGTATTGATGATTGAGAAGGGAAGAAGGATTGAGAATCGGGAATGCCCCAAGCGTAGGACGAAAGAATGTGTTGGCTGTCAGCCCTGTGCCATTACTACTGGATTTGCGGGAGCAGGGGCTTTTTCGGATGGTAAATTATCGTTGTCCCCGGATGTTGGTGGGAATTTGCCACAGATTTTAGAGTATGACAAGGCGGTGGAATTGATTCGGGAATCGGATGAGATTTATCTACAATTTGGCGCTGACAAAAATGTCTATGGCGTAGGAAAAGAGAAAGAAATCCGAGAAATCCGCAGAAAGGCAATTAATGCGAATTTGAAGTTAGTGGAATGTCCCATCCGTCATTTGGGCACGGAGGAAGGCTACAAGATATACAGTCGGTTGCAGGAGCATCTTTTGCAGCAAGGGATTGAGATGAAATTTCACACGATGGTGGAAAATGTGTTGGTGGAAAATGGCAGAGCAGTTGGTGTAATAACCAAAGGCGGGGAATCATTCTTCGGCCAGGAGATTGTCTGTGCGATTGGAAGAGAAGGCGCAGACTGGTTTAGCCACATCTGCAAGGAGCATGGCGTAGAGACGAAGGTAGGTACGGTGGATATTGGCGTGCGTGTGGAGGTTCGTGATGAAGTTATGGAGTTTCTCAATCAGAATCTTTACGAGGCAAAATTGGTCTACCATACGCCGACGTTTGATGATAAAGTGCGTACATTCTGTACAAATCCTTCGGGTGAGGTGGCGACGGAATATTATGAGGATGGACTTGCCGTGGTGAACGGCCATGCTTATAAGTCGAATGAGTTGAAAACCAGCAACACGAATTTTGCCTTGCTGGTATCAAAGAATTTCACGAAGCCATTTAAAACACCGATTGCCTATGGCAAACAGATTGCGCAACTCTCTAATATGCTCTGCGACGGCAAGATTTTGGTGCAGACATTTGGCGATTTCCGCAGAGGAAGGAGGACCACGGAAGAACGGTTGTGCCGCAATAATCTTATTCCTACGCTCAAGGACGCCGTACCGGGAGATTTGTCTTTAGTTTTCCCGCACCGGATTATGGTAGATATTGAGGAGATGATATTTGCGCTTGATAAGGTGACGCCTGGTATTGCCAGTGACGAGACGCTTTTGTATGGTGTAGAAGTCAAATTTTATTCTAACAAAGTGGTGGTTGACAAGACGTTTAAAACGAATCTGCCAGGATTGCGCGCCATCGGCGATGGCGCATCCGTCACAAGAGGATTACAGCAGGCTTCTGCCAATGGCTTGAGTGTAGCGCGTAGTATCATAGCAGAACTTTGATGCTCTATAGTTAGTATCATAGTAGATTTTGGTGATTTACGATTAGGATGAATGGATGGGAATACCAATGAACATAGGCAAGAAATTAAGAGTGGCTCTAATGTGTGCTTTACTGTTGATGACCTTTGGCGGATGCAAAATAGTAGGTGCAGAAGTAGTGGTGAATGCAGACCATACGGATAATGAAGTGTTTAAAATTAGTGACGAAGTCTGTACGCTGCCACAGGCGCGGGTAGTGTTGACAAATTATCAGAATATCTATGACACGATGTACGGGATTGATTTATGGAGCCATGAATTTGAGGACGGGGAGTTGGAAAATTATGTCAAAGATTTGACGGTCTCCAGGCTAGCGCAAATTGTAGCCATGAATTATTTGGCACAGGAGCATGAGATAACGCTTACGGAGGAGGAACGTTCAAAGATCAAGGAGGCGTCTGCCGAATATTACGGCTCCTTAAATGATGCCGAAAAGGAATATATGCAGGTAAAACAGGGCGATATTGAGACCTTGTATACACGTTATGGACTTGCAAATAAGCTTTATACCTTGTTGACCCAGGGCGTCAATGATGAAGTCAGCGACGAAGAGGCAAGAGTTATGGAAGCGGAGCAGATTTTTGTATCTGACGAACAAACGGCAAAAGAAGTGGCGCAGCAGTTAAAAGAGGGCATGGATTTTCTGACCGTTGCCAACTCTTACAATGAAGATGCGGAGACGGAAGTGTTTTTTAGCAAGAATGGCGTAGAGCCGCAGATGGCAGAAGTGATATTTTCTCTGGAGAATGAAGAGGTCAGTCAAGAGATAAAGACGTCAGATGGATATTATTTTGTGAAATGTATTAACCACTATGACCAGGAGAAGACAGATGATAACAAATCTGTGATTTTGGAGGAGCGCAGGAAGGAAGCTTTTGATGATGTTTATCAAGGATTCTTGCTGGATTTGCCCTCGGAATTTAACGAGAAACTGTGGAAGGAAGTAAAAGTAGAAGTCAATCCAGAGGTGAAGACAGATAGTTTTTTTAAAGTATACGAAAAATATTGTACATGGTAGTTATTTGCACGACAAAGGCGTTTCCTGAGTGATATGTTTGCTGGGGAACGCTTTTTTATCTTATAGGAAAGACTTTGTCACGCTAAAGAGTGAAAGTGTCTTTCCTATAAGATAAAAAAATTATGCGCACTCATGCAAGAGGTATTAGTCGCTAACACGACTGCACTCGGCGCGTCAAAATGTGCAAGCCAGTCTCCGTTTCACTGCGGTCCGCGCTAAACGGACATCCGCAGGATGTCCAGCGCCTCCCATGAATGGAGGCTGGGGGTTGAAGTGGGCTTGCCCACTTTGTTCAAATACTACATTGACAAATAAAAACTACTGTAGTAGTATAGATATATAAACTACTACAGTAGTTTCGGGAGGAAAATATATGGATGTGAAATTATTTGATTCGGAATTGAAAGTCATGACGGTTCTGTGGAAGGAAGGTGATGCAACGGCGAAACATATTTCTGACGTGCTCAAGGAAGAGGTGGGATGGAATATGAACACAACATATACATTGATAAAGAGATGCATGAAAAAGGGCGCCATTGAGCGTTCAGAGCCTAATTTTATGTGCCATGCATTGATTTCCCAAGAGGAAGTGCAGAAAGCGGAGACGCAGGAATTGATTGACAAAGTTTATGATGGTTCCGCAGATAAGCTATTTGCTGCCTTGCTGGGCAGGAAGAAGCTGTCCAAACAGCAAATAGACGAGCTGCGCAAGATTGTCGGAGAGTTGGAATGAGGGAATTGCTATGAGTTTATGGGAGATGAGTATTTGCGGCGGTATTTTTATCACGGTAATTGTGCTGATTCGAGGGCTGTTTCGCAAACAGTTTCCAGGAAAAATTTTTCAGATTTTATGGCTGGCGGCAGTCCTGCGGCTGTTGCTCCCCGTTGCCGTTCCTTGGCAGTACAGTGTATATTCTATGATACAACGCTGTATGGAGGAAATATCCGACTGTGAAAGCTCAGAGAATATTGCACAAAATGAAATGTTTGGAAATGCAGCCGCAGAGACGGAAGGCATAGAGGAGGTGTCTCTTACAGCAGAAAGTGGGGAGAATAATGCGGCTGTAGCTGCCCAGAACGCTTGGCAGGATGCGGCTGTGTTTGTAAACAAGAGCTGGCAAGAGATAACGCGGATGGTAAAAGAGCAGTCTTCGCCAATCTGGGTATGTATTTATCTCTTAGGAGCAGTTCTCTGTACCCTGTATTATGTATTGTCTTATTATAGGTGGCATAAGGAATTGCAGACCTCACTGCCTGTTGAGAATCCGCAAATCCAGGCATGGGCAGAGGCGCTTCCACTGAGGCGCAAAGTATCTGTCCGCCAATGGGAAGGTACGGCAACGCCTTTTACATACGGGGTGCTTCGTCCGGTGATCCTGCTGCCCAAATCATTGGCAGAGGAAGCGCCGCGGCAGCTAAAATTTGTGCTGGCGCATGAATATATGCATATTCGGCGTTATGACGCAGTGAAAAAAATAGTGCTCTTGTTTACCTGTTGTGTTCATTGGTTTAATCCGCTTGTGTGGGTGATGTGCATCCTGGCAAACAGGGATATGGAGCTCGACTGTGATGAACATGTAATCAAGTACCTGGGAAGAGATAGCCGTGCAGATTATGCATATGCTCTGATAGATTTGGAAGAGCAGCGCAGTGTTTTTCTATCCTGGGGAAACAGTTTTAGTAAAAATGCAATGGAAGAAAGGGTGGTTGCCATTATGAAAGGGAATAAAAAGTCTATAGCAGTAGGAATATTATCAAGCGTGATGACAGCAGGATTGATTATGGCATTTGTTACTTCAGCGTTTGCTATGGGAAGTGGGGATGTGGTAGAACAGAGCTGCGATGCTTCTGAGGGAGCGGATGTGCAGAGTGACGCGATTGCGATTGCCTATGTAAGCGAAGATGCAGAGGAACGGAGCAATGATACTTCTGAGGGAGCGGATGTGCAGAATGAAGAGATTGCGATTGCCTGCGCAAGCGAAGATGCAGAGGAACGGAGCAATGATGCTTCTGAGGGAGCGGATGTGCAGAATGAAGAGATTGCGATTGCCTGCGCAAGCGAAGATGCAGAGGAACAGGAACTCTATGCCGGCGCTAAGTTCGACAAAGCAATTGCTTATGCGTATGCAGAGGGGGATGCCAGTGAGGGCGCCAATCTTGATGTGGGTGTCCCGGAGGAATATGCTTTGTTGGGAATTACGGCTGCCCCCCACAAGGGCACATGGGAATATCAGGGGAAAAAGGTAGCTGTTTTTTATGATAAGGATCGGTGGCTGCTGACAGCCGACGTTTCTCCCAAAGACGCTGTATATCTTGAAGTCTGCCGAGACAAAGAGGGTAAGATTGAACAGATAAAAAACTGCAGCAAGAAAGAAATGCAGAAGATATTGAAAAAGAAGGGACTGGTGTACTGACATATTTATATTTAGGCAAATCTCCTTGCCCAAGTTTCCATCGGATTACGTTGCTTTCACTCAACGGTGCTATGTGCCAGTGGCACATGTTTAGCACGAACCGCAGTGAAACGTAGAGCCACCGCGTCGCCTTGTTCAAGCTTAGAAGAAAAAGAGTGGACGCCCATTACTATGTTTTGGATGAAACATAGTAATGGGCGTCCACGCAATCGTCACAGAATATCGAAATTAACAGAAAGAAAATTTATTTTGCTAAGAGCATCATAATCTGGTTACTTCTAGCGACAAACTTACTCATAGCGTCCGGCGTCAGCGGGTGGTTGGAAAGGAGCGCTAAATCGTAGAGCTGTTCGCAGAATACAGGTACATGTTCGGAATCTTTATGCGCTAAGATATATTTTACCAGTTCGTTGTTGGCGTTCAGTATCAATGTCTGGTCGCCGCCGAACATAGAGGGGTCCATGCCTGCCATGCCGTACATCTTCATCATATCCTGCATCCTTCGTCCTTCCTCGGAGAGTGTGATGACGGAAGAGATGTCTGCATTTTTCAGTTTTTCTACGTTTACATTTAAGTTCTCGTTGTTCAACGCTTTGCGGAAGGTTTCCGTCAGTGCGTCTTTCGCTTCCTTCAAATCTTCCTCAGATACGTCTTCTTTCATGGAATCTGTGAGGTCGGCGTCAATGCGCACAAATTTAATCTTTTCATTTCTGCGCTCTAACTGTGTAATGAAGGAAGTATCAATGTTGTGGTCTAAGATGACAGCGTCCATGTTCTGTTCCTGAAACATCTTAATATACTGTCCCTGCTGTTGTCTGTCAGTTACATAGTAGACAGGTTTGCGCGTGTCTTTTTCCTCTGTAGAATTTGCGTCTTCTGCCTGTTCGGAATCGACATTGTCTGCGGCATCGGTATCTGTATTTGCAGAGTCATTGTCTGTATTTTCAGCATTTGCACTCTCATCCTCGGTCTTCAAGCATTCCGGCAGCGTGAGATATTTGTCGTCCAGATTCTTAAAGAGGATATAATCATTCATCTTGTCGCAGAACTTCTCGTCCTTGAGGCAGCCGAACTTGATGAAGGGACTGATGTCGTCCCAGTATTTCTCATAAGATTCCTTGTCAGTCTTGCACATGCCGCTCAATTTGTCGGCAACTTTCTTGGTGATATAATCAGAAATCTTCTGCACGAAGCCGTCGTTTTGCAGGGCGCTGCGGGACACATTCAAAGGCAGGTCGGGGCAGTCAATTACGCCCTTTAACAGCATCAAAAATTCCGGGATAACTTCCTTGATATTATCGGCAATAAATACCTGGTTATTGTACAGTTTAATCGTTCCCTCAATGGAATCGTACTCCGTGTTGATTTTGGGGAAATATAAAATACCTTTGAGGTTGAACGGGTAGTCCATATTTAAGTGAATCCAAAACAGCGGTTCCTTGTAGTCCTGAAAGACCTTGCGGTAAAATGATTTGTACTCCTCGTCCGTGCAGTCGTTGGGATGTTTGGCCCACAGAGGATGCGTGTCGTTCAAAGCAACCGGACGTTTGATAATTTTTGCCTTCTCCGTGCGTGGAGATACTTCTACCTGTTCTTTGGTGCCGTCCTCGTTCTCCTGTTCCTCGAACTTTGCCTCCTCGACAATGTTTTCAATGACGGTATCTTTCTCTGTTACCTCTTCTGCGGGTATCGTCTCATATTCTTCCGGTGCGTTTTCCTTAGCCAGATAGATAGGGGTGGGCATGAAGGAACAGTATTTCTGAATGACTTCTTTGGCGCGGTATTCGTTGGCAAATTCCAGGCAGTCCTCATTCAAGAATAACGTAATCTCCGTGCCGACAGTCGTTTTAGAGCCGTCGGACATGTCAAATTCTGTGCCGCCGTCGCAGGTCCAGTGAACGGGTACAGCGTCTTTTTGGTAGGAGAGAGAGTCAATATGCACCTCGTCTGCAACCATGAAAGCAGAGTAGAAGCCTAAGCCGAAGTGACCGATAATCTGTTCCTCGCTCGCCTTGTCCTTATATTTTTCCAGGAAGTCGGAGGCGCCGGAGAATGCAATCTGATTGATATATTCTTCCACCTCTTCGGCGGTCATGCCGAGTCCATTGTCGATAAATTTGAGCGTTTTCTCTTCGGGGTTTACAAGAATCTGAATCTTGGCTTCATAGTCGTCGGGAAGTTCGTATTCTCCCATCAAATCTAGTTTCTTCAATTTGGTAATGGCGTCGCAGCCGTTAGAAATTAATTCGCGGTAGAAAATGTCGTGGTCGGAATATAGCCATTTTTTGATAATAGGAAAAATATTGTCGCTGTTGATGGAAAGATTTCCGTGTTTGTTGCTCATAAAAATTACACTCCTTTGTCTGCTTTTATTCCCGCGAGGGTAAGTGCCCTGTGGGTGCAAATACCCCGCCCCTTGGGGCGGGGTATTTGGCGTCACTAATTTACTGCTTTATTTTTCATCTAAAAAAGATTGTAATACCCGAGGCTGCAAAAGTCAATAGAAAATTAGCACTCTTTGAGAATGAGTGCTAACAAAAGGGCTGAAAGCCAGGAAAATCAAGGGATTGGGGAATTCTTAAAAGTTTATAAACAGGAAATGTCAGTTGACAGTATACGGCTTTTATCATAAAATTATATGACAGGATATCATTTATAGAGGCAGAGGTGAACAATGAACGATCAGTTGATGAAAAAGTATGAATCCATGGGATTTGACAAGGGGCAGTTGGAGGAGATACGTCAGGGCATTGAGAAGGGATTGGATGTGTCCTGGTATACTTCTGTAAAGTATGACTGGTTTCAGATGGAAGAGATTAAGAAAGGGTTAGAGAGGGGACTGGATGTGTCTGTCTACGCCAGGCCGGATATCGCGTATGACCGAATGCGCCAGATTCGGAAAGGCCTGCAAGAGGGGATTAAGCTGACGGATTATCATGAGATGTCGGCGGGCTATCTGCGGCAGATCCGCAAGGCAAGACAGGGGAAGGTGAATATTTTTCCCTATATTAAAGAGGGGTATGAACCGGATCAGTTAGAAGAAATCCGTCTTGCACTGGAACACAAAGCGGATGTGAGCGTGTATCTGATCAAAGAATTTTTAGGCGAGTCCATAAGGGAAATCCGTCTCGGCGTGGAAGAAGGGCTGGACGTTTCCGTCTATGCCAAGATTAACTATGGCTGGCAGCAGATGCGGGAAATCCGCCTGGGCTTAGAGCGTCGTGTGGACGTGTCAATTTATGCGAAGGAATTGTACCGCTGGCAGCAGATGCGGGAAATCCGCCTGGGGCTGGAAGAAGGCTTGAATGTGTCGGCTTATCAGAGTATGATGTATTCGGCGAAAGAGATGGAGCGGATTCGCAAGAAGATGCAAAAGCAGCGGGCAGAGCGGGAGCGGCAGGAAGAGGAAAGCATAGGTGCAGATTTCCAGTTTGAAGTGCTGGAAGAACAGGCAAAGATGGCGTCGGAGTGCCTGGTAACGGTCAGCCAGGATAAGATGGAAGCGTATGTGACGATAGAAAAGGGCGCATGTAAGACGAAGAATGAGATTATACGCCTCCTGGCGAAGGAGAACGTTGTTTTTGGGATTAAGCAGGACAATATAGATAAATACCTCGAAGAAGCGGATAAATCGACCAATCGTTTTCTGGCGGCAGAGGGGATTCGGCCGGAACGAGGCAGGGACGGCTATTATGAATACTTTTTCCGCACAGGAATTCCGCAGATTCCGGCAATTCGTGAGGACGGTTCCATTGATTATCAGAATACGGTCTATTTTGAGCAAGTGAAGGCAGGACAAGTGATTGCCGTGTATCATGATGCGCAGCCCGGAATGGGTGGAAGAGCAGTGGATGGCACAGAGCTTCCGGCGCAAGGCGGGCAGGAGAAGTGTATTCTCAGAGGCAGGGGCTTTTTGTTGTCCCAGGACAAGAAGACATATATTGCCAGGGAGTCTGGTAAGATAGAATTAAAGGATAATAAAATAACCATTCAACCGCTTATGGTCGTAGACGAGGTGACGATATCCACAGGCAACCTTAGATTTAACGGCAGTATTTGGGTGCGGGGAAATGTCGGCAGCGGCGTGGTAATCCAGGCGGAAGACGAACTGGTTGTCGAGGGAAATGTGGAAGCGGCGCATTTGCAGAGCGGCAAGAAGATTGTCATCAAAAATGGCGTGTCCGGCGGCGGGCTGGCAAAGATAGAATCCGCGGGAGATATCCACGGCAAATTTTTTGAGGGCGCTACGTTGATTGCAAATGGCGGAATTTATGCGAATTATGTCATGAACAGTAATTTGATTGCCGGTAAGGAGGTTCTCATTTCCGGCGCCAGAGGAGCGATTATCGGAGGGAATACGGCGGCGGTAAATAAGATTGAAGCGCACCATATCGGGAACCGCGCGGGGCTTCTTACCAATATTTCCCTGGGAATCAGCCAGGCGATGGTACAGAAGGAAGAGGAGGCGGATATCAAACTGAAAAAACTTCAATCGGAGCTGGCAATTTTTGAGGAAGCCTATAAGAAGTTGCAAAAACAATATCCGCCGGAAGTCCGCAATGAGATGGAAATTTACCTCAAGGTGGAGCAGGCGACTTATATCAAGCGTAAGCAGATGGAACAGCAGTTAGAACTGACGAAAGAATTAGAGGAGAAGCGCAAAAAGGCGGACGAGGCGAAGATGCTCGTGCGTGGAACGCTTAATGCCGGTACGGTGGTGCAGATGAACGGTATGACCTGGAATGCGGCGAGTTCGGTTAAAAATGTTACGGTACGCCGGTCATTTAAAGAAATCGGCGTATTTCGGAATTAAGGAGGAACGTACATGGAGCGGCGTAAAATATTGATTGTGGATGATTTGGAAAGCAATCGCATGATTTTGGTGGAAATTTTTCAGAAGGATTACCAGATCTTGCAGGCGGAAGGCACCGTTTCTGCCTTACAGTTGCTTGAGACGTATAACGGTGAGATAGCTGCTGTACTTTTGGACTGGCATTTGTCGGGAGAAGATGGGAGCAAGGTGCTGGAGGTTATGAAGACAAAGGGCTGGCTGGCGCATATCCCGGTGTTGATTGTCACCGCGGAGCATTCCACAGATGTGGAGAAGAAATGTATTCAGATGGGAGCCTCTGATTTGATCCGCAAGCCTTATGACGCGGAGGTGGTGAAGAATCGTGTGTATAACAGTATCTCCTTGTATCAGCACAAGAATCAGATGGAAGAAAAAGTGCAAGAGCAGAGCCAGATATTGCGTAAGCAGTATTCGGTGATGAAAGTTCAGGCGGAGAAGTTGAAAAAGGCCAATGAGAAGATGATTGACATTATCTGCAATATTTTAGAGCGGAATTATCCGGAATTTTTGGACAATGTGCAGATTGCGAGAGAAATCAGCAGGATTATTGGTAAAAAGGTGCAGCAGAATTATCCAGAATATAAATTGACGGATGCAGATGTGGAGGTCATCGCAGAGTTGTCTTCTCTGCGTGATATCGGTAAACTGTTGATATCCGACCATGTATTATATAAGCCGGCCAAGCTCACAAAGGAAGAGGCGGAATACATGAAGTCCCATACGGCCAAGGGCTGTGAGATCATGAAGATGATGAAGGATTTACAGACGCCGGAGTATCATAGGGTTAGTATGGAAATCTGCCTGTATCATCATGAGCGTTATGATGGGAGAGGTTATCCGGAAGGGTTGAAAGGCGATGAAATACCGATATCAGCACAGATTGTATCGGTGGTAGACGCTTATCATGCTTTAATCAGCGAACGTGTCTATAAGCGTTCTTATTCCAGGGAAGATGCATATTATATGATTCTTGGCGGAGAGTGCGGTATCTTTTCACCCAAGATTATGGAGTGTTTTCGGATGTCCAGGAAGGAAATAGAGGAAATTGACATGGATATGGAAGAGGACGCCTGAATCAGCGAGGTTAGGAGAACGGTCATGGCAGAGCAGATGAAAGGAAACATGGTAAATGGCAATCCCACCAAGGCGTTGATTGGATTTACACTGCCGATGGTGGCGGGCAACTTGTTTCAGCAGTTTTACAATATCATGGATTCGATTATTGTGGGCAATGTGGTAGGGGAGGATGCGCTGGCGGCTGTAGGCGCTTCCACGGCAATTACGATGTTGTTCGTGATGGTGGCGATAGGCACCGGCATCGGCTGTTCGGTAGTAATTTCCCAGCTATTCGGGGCCAAACAGTTGGAGAAGATGAAAACGGCGATATCCACTGCCTTACTGTCTATCTTGGGACTAAGCGTATTTTTAAGTCTTTTGGGCGTTGTGATTAACCGGGGCTTGATGCGGCTGATGGGTACGCCGGAGAATATTTTTGCGGATGCCGCCGAGTATATGCAGATTTACTTTTTCGGATTTGCATTTCTCTTTTTATATAATGCATTTTCCGCGATCTTTAATGCGCTGGGGGATTCCAGGAAGCCCCTGTTATTTTTGATGTTTTCTTCTCTGCTCAATATTGCATTGGATTTGTATTTCGTTGCAGAACTTCACATGGGCGTGCCCGGCGTGGCTTGGGCGACGCTGATTGCCCAGGCTTTGTCGGCAGTCTTGTCTTTTTTCTTCCTTATGCGTAAATTAGGGAAAATCGAGACGGAGAAATTTGCCAGGTTTGATATGGAACTTTTGCTCACGATGGTGAAGGTGGCCATTCCTACGATTGTGCAGCAGTCGATTGTGTCGGTGGGGATGCTCTTAATCCAGTCGGCAGTCAATCGTTTTGGTTCCACGTTCCTTGCCGGGTATACGGCGGCGACGAAAATTGACGGCATTGCCATTGTGCCCATGGTGGCAGTGGGCAATGCGGCGTCCACTTATGTGGCGCAGAATATGGGGGCAAAGAAGCCTGAGCGTATTCAAATGGGCTATCGCATTTGTCTGGTAATGGCGGCGGGGATTGGTCTGCTGATTGCCATTATCCTGCATTTTACAGGTGAAAGTTTTGTGGGATTGTTTCTGGATTCTGATTCCAGCGCGGAAGCGATTTCCGTGGGCGCGAGCTATCTCAGTACAGTTTCCATGTTCTATTTTGTTATGGGCAGTATGAATGTCAGCAACGGCGTCCTGCGGGGGGCGGCAGATATGGGATGGTTTTTATCCAGCAGCGTATGCAATCTGATCACCAGGGTAACGCTGACGTATGCCCTGGCCGATGTGACCCAGGGCATGATTATCATGTGGGCGAACCCCGCAGGTTGGATAGTGGGACTTGCGATTGCCTTACTGCGGTATTTCCAGGGAGGCTGGAAAGAGAAGTCCATTGTATAGATATATTTTAAGAAATAGTTTTCCAATCTTCGTCGGATATTCGTCATTTATCTTCTGTGAGCATTTGCAGGAATTTTTCTGCGGGTTTGGAAAATACCTGATATTTTTTCCAGATAATACTCATTTCTACATCCATCCTTGGAGACAGCGGGCGGAATACGAGCGGGCTGTTTTCCGAGGTATTGATAATCTTATCAAAAGCAAAGGCGTAGCCCAACCCTTCTTCTACAAACAGGGAGGCATTGAACAGCAGGTTATAAGCGGCAGTGATGTTGAGGCTGGAAAGGCTGCGCTGCATCCACTGGGCAATTCTTCCGCCTTCCGTCTCTTCCTGGGAGATTAATAGCGGTTTATCCCACAAATCTTCCGGTGAAATTGTTTCTTTTGCCGCCAGCGGCGCATCTTTGCGCATAAGTATTCCCCACACATCTTTGGAGGGAAGTTTGTAAACTTCGTATTTTTTTAAATCTGGCGTACGAAATACAATCCCGAAATCAATCAACCCTTTATCCAGGCGTTCCTGGACAAAAGATCCATTTCCACTGGAAATGTGGTAGTGGATGCCCGGATATTTTTCGCGTAATTTTCCGGCGGCCTTTGCCAGCAGGCGCATTCCGTCTGTTTCCCCGGCGCCGATGTATACGTCGCCGATAATGATATCGTCCGACATCGTAATTTCATTTTCTGTTTTCTTAACCAAATCTATAATTTCTTCGGCGCGTTTGCGCAATATCATGCCTTCTTCGGTGAGGGTAATCTTTCTGGAACCTTTGCTTCCCCGAATTAAAAGCTGTTTTCCGAGCTCTTCTTCCATGTTTTTGATCTGTTTGGACAGTGTGGGCTGGGATAGATGCAGAGATTGTGCGGCACGGATAATGCTTTGTTCTCTGGCAATGGCGAGAAAATATTGCAGTACACGGATTTCCATATGTATTCCTCCCGTTTTCTTTTATGATACTATGAAAATGCATAGATTTCAACTATACAAATGAATTGAAACTAAGTATTTGCTATTTCCCTTGTCGCGTTCTATACTAAGTTCCAAAAGAAGAATTGAAAAACACAAGAAAGGGGCGGTTAGCAATGGCAGAAAAGAAAGAGCGGGAGGCAGTCATCCAAAATCTCAAGGATGCAGGCTGCCAGGAAGGGTTTGTAGAGCGTTTTCTGACTTGTTATGACAGGGAGGAAGGAGAAGAGCAGTTAAAACTTTTAGAATCATGGAGGGAGGAACTGCTGAACCAGGTGCATGTGGGAGAACAGAAGATTTCCTGCCTGGATTATCTGGTTTACCGTCTAAAGAAGGTGCAACAATAAAAGAAGGAGGAAAAGAAATGAACGTAATTAACAAAGATAGAAAAGAAATCAACCAGGAATATTTTACAGGGGAGAGGCCGCTGTTTCATGAGGAGCATATAAGCGTGCATGATACCATATTTGCAGAGGGGGAGTCTCCTTTGAAAGAGTGCAGTGACATTGAACTAAAGAACAGCATGTTTCAATGGAAATATCCGCTTTGGTACAGCAAAAACGTTACCGCAAAAGACTGTACCTGGTTTGAGATGGCGCGCGCCGGCGTATGGTACAGCAGCAATTTGGATATCAAAAATGCCGTGATAGAGGCGCCTAAGAATTTTCGCCGCTGTCGGGAACTTGCGCTGACCAATGTCTGCCTTCCCAATGCAGCAGAAACGTTATGGAGTTGTGACGGCGTTTTGTTGGAACATGTGACGGCGAAAGGTGATTATTTTGCTATGAACAGCAGGAATATAAAAATCAAAGATTTTCAGCTTGTCGGCAATTATTCTTTTGACGGGGCGGTCAATGTAGAAATTCACAATGCGAAGATGATGTCAAAAGACGCGTTTTGGAACAGCGAGAATGTAACGGTGTATGATTCCTTTATTTCCGGCGAGTATCTGGGATGGAATGCCAAAAATTTGACATTGGTGAACTGTACAATCGAGAGCCTCCAGGGGATGTGTTATATTGAAAACCTGGTAATGAAAAACTGTAAACTTCTGCATACGACGTTGGCTTTTGAGTATTCTACGGTGGATGTGGAAATTCAGGGAAAGGTTGACAGTGTGATGAACCCGGCGGGCGGTATCATCCGTGCCGATGAGATTGGGGAACTGATTCTGGAGGAAGATAAGGTGAATCCGGCAAAGACAGAGATTGTCTGTCCGAAATGTGCACAGGATTCCCAAAATATGTGCGCGTGATCTGATGTTTTGCCGATAAATAAACAGAGGTTATGAAGTAAATTAATAGGTAATTGCGAAACTCATATATTTTCAAAATTTCATGTACAATTCAGAAAATTATGAGTAAATATTTTTATATACAGAAACTAAAAAATGCATTTAGCATCATGAAAACGAGACTCAAAAGACGCTGGAAGCCTTTGCTGACAGGGGATTTTGTAGTAAGAGGCTCGTTGGAATGTTTGATGCGTCTAGCATTTTGTGTTTCTGTATAATGAAAATATTTTAAGAGAATTGTATAAATTGTACATGAAATTTAATTAAGTTTAGAGTTTCGCAATTGCCTAAGTAATTTAAAATAAACAGGAGGGTCAGGATGCAGAGCATATTTGATGAGCAAATAGAACGCAGGAATACAGGGAGTTTAAAATGGGATGTAGCAAAGAATGAGCTTCCCATGTGGGTGGCAGATATGGATTTTCAGGCAGCGCCGGAGATTTGCGCTGCCATTTTGCGTCGGGCGCAGCATGGAGTTTTTGGCTATTCGGTGGTTCCCGAAGAATGGAATCAGGCATATATGGAGTGGTGGGCGAAAAGGCATAGCTTTCAGATGAAAAAGGAATGGCTGATTTTTTGTACTGGAGTGGTGCCCGCCATTTCCAGTATGGTGCGCAAGCTGACGACGCCGGGAGAAAATATTTTAATTCAGACGCCGGTGTATCATATTTTCTTTCATTCAGTGATAAACAATGGCAGAAATTCGCTGCAAAGTCCCTTGGTGTATGATGGGGAAGCGTATCATATGGATTTTGAAGATTTGGAGCGAAAATTGGCGGAGCCGCAGACAACAATGATGATTTTGTGTAATCCTCACAATCCCGTGGGAAAGATATGGGACAGGGAAACGCTTGCCCGGATTGGCGAATTGTGCTATAAGCACCGTGTAATCGTAATTTCGGACGAGATTCATTGTGACTTGACTGAGCCGGGATGCGGTTATGTGCCGTTTGCGTCTGTCTCAGAAATATGCCGCGATAACAGTATTACCTGCATTGCGCCCACAAAGACATTTAATCTGGCAGGTTTGCAGACGGCCGCGGTGTCTGTGCCCAATGAGGTTTTGCGCCATAAAGTGTGGCGGGGCCTGAATACCGATGAGGTGGCGGAGCCCAATGCATTTGCCATAGATGGGGTGATTGCAGCTTTTACGAAAGGGGAAAGATGGCTGGATGAACTGAGGCGTTATATTTCAGATAACAAACGATTTGCGGTAGAGTATATAGAGAAATATATTCCCAGGGTGAAGGCTGTGAGCTCGCAGGCAACGTATCTGATGTGGATCGACTGTCGAAAAATCACAGAAAACAGCGTGCGGTTTTGTAAATTTTTGCGCGAATCTACAGGGCTTTATATTTCCGAGGGAAGTCAATATGGCCAAGGCGGAGAGGGCTTTGTGCGCATAAATGTCGCTTGTCCGAGAGAGAGACTTCGCGATGGGTTGGAGCGACTGCAAAGGGGCGTGGAAATGATAAATTAAATACTGGAAAAAGCAAGATTTTAATTGAGATAAACGGTGGATGATGTTATACTGGAAAAGTGGCACAAAAAGAGAATCAATGACTGTGCGCGAAGTGAACAACAGCGAAAATTTAAGGAGGAGAAGGTTTGGAAAAAAAGGAACAAAAAGTGCTGGATGAGATTTTAAAAGCTCATGATTACAGCCAGACGGCAGTGATTGCAATTATGCAGGACATCCAGAAAGTATACCGTTATCTGCCGGAGGATGCGCTCTGTTACATAGCTAGGAAATTGGACTTGAGTGAGGCGAAAGTATATGGGGTGGCAACATTCTATGAGAATTTTTCCTTAGAGCCTAAGGGGAAATATGTCATCAAGATTTGTGATGGGACAGCCTGTCATGTGCGTAAATCAACAGCCATTTTAGATGAAATCCGCAGTCTTTTGGGGGTGACAGAATCGAAGCCTACCACGGATGACATGATGTTTACCGTGGAGACGGTATCGTGTCTGGGAGCTTGCGGGCTGGCGCCTGTCTGTACGGTCAATGACGAGGTGCATCCAGCAATGACGCCAGAGAAGGCCAGAGCATTGATAGAGCAATTAAAAGAAGGCAAAGCTGCCGGAGAGGAGGCCGCAGATGAGAATTAATACGAGAGAAGAACTGGAAGCAAGAAGGGCAGAATATGCGGCGTCCTTAAAGACCCAGAGGAAACAGATTTTAATTTGTGCCGGGACTGGGTGCGTGGCTGGCGGCTCATTGAATATATTTGCCAAAATGCAGGAAATTCTCATCGCGCGCGGCATTAAATGTTCGCTGGTGTTGGAGAAAGAGCCTCATGACGACAGTGTCGGCTTGAAGAAGTCAGGCTGTCATGGATTCTGTGAGATGGGGCCGCTATTGCGTATCGAGCCAGAGGGAATCCTCTATGTCAAGGTTAAGGTAGAAGACTGTGAGGAAATTATTGAAAAGAGTATTGTGGGAGACGAGGTGATTGAACGCCTTGTTTATCATGACCAGAATGGCGAAGCTTACGAGAAACAGGATGATATACCCTTCTACAAACAGCAGACGCGCGTGGCGCTTGAGGACTGCGGAAGGATTAATGCGGAATCCATCAAAGAATACATAGCTGTGGGCGGATATAGCGCCGTGGCAAAAGCATTGTTCGATATGACGCCGCAGCAGATTGTGGACGAAGTCAACGAAGCCTGTCTGCGTGGGCGTGGCGGCGGAGGTTTCCCCACCGGGCGGAAATGGGCGCAGGTATTAGCGCAGAAGGAAGAGACAAAATATGTGGTCTGCAATGGTGACGAGGGCGACCCCGGCGCATTTATGGACCGAAGTATGATGGAGGGCGACCCTCATCGCGTGATTGAAGGTATGCTGATTGCCGGAATCGCTACGGGGGCGCATTATGGCTATATCTATGTGCGTGCAGAATATCCGCTTGCCGTGGAGCGTTTACAAACGGCAATCAATAAGGCGGAAGAGAAGGGGTTGTTAGGAGAGAATATTTTAAATTCCGGTTTTGATTTCGATTTGAAGATCAGCCAGGGTGCGGGCGCATTTGTCTGCGGGGAGGGCTCCGCGCTGACGGCGTCTATTGAGGGGAACCGTGGTATGCCCAGGGTAAAACCGCCGCGTACTGTGGAGAAAGGTCTGTTTGAGAAGCCGACTGTATTGAACAACGTGGAGACATATTGTAATGTTCCGCCGATTATCACCAAGGGAGCGGAGTGGTATAAGTCGATCGGTCCCGACAATAACCATGGAACGAAGGCGTTTGCCCTGACTGGAAACGTTATGAACACGGGCTTGATTGAGGTGCCCATGGGAACACCGCTGAGGAAGGTTATTTTCGATATTGGCGGCGGTGTCAAGGGCGGCGATTTTAAAGCCGTGCAGATTGGCGGACCGTCCGGCGGATGTCTCTGTATCAGCGCGACGGAAGACCATCTGGATTTACATCTGGATTTCGATTCGCTCAAGAAGGTGGGCGCGATGATTGGCAGCGGCGGCCTGGTAGTCATGAACGATAAGAGCTGTATGGTGGAGGTTGCCCGCTTCTTCATGAACTTTACCCAGAATGAGTCCTGTGGAAAATGTATTCCCTGCCGCGAGGGAACGAAACGGATGTTGGAACTTCTGAACGATATCTGCGAGGGCCGCGGAACGATGCAGCATATTACGCTGTTAGAAGAGCTTGCTTCGACAATTTCAGCCACGGCATTATGTGGACTGGGTAAGACGGCGGCTTCTCCGGTAGTCAGCACGATGAAATATTTCCGGGAGGAGTATCTTGCTCATGTGGTAGATAAGAAATGTCCGGCGGGCCAGTGTAAAGCGCTGGTAACGCTGCAAATTGACCCGGAATTGTGTAAGGGATGCAGCAAATGTGCACGGCTTTGCCCGGTAGGTGCAATTTCCGGCGAGGTTAAGAAACCATTTACCATTGATACAAGCAAATGTATTAAGTGTGGCGCCTGCATGGAAGGCTGTAATTTCCACGCGGTAAAAGAAGTGTAGGAGGGAACGGACATGGAAAAATATATGATTATTGACGGAGAGCGTGTACCGTTCACCGATGAGAAAAATATCCTTGCAGTGATCCGTAAGGCGGGAATTATCTTACCGACATTTTGTTATTATTCGGATCTTTCTATCTACGGCGCATGCCGTATGTGCGTGGTGGAAGATAACCGTGGAGGCATTGTGGCTTCTTGTTCCACACCGCCGAAAAACGGCATGGAAATCCGCACGAATACGCCGCAGCTTTATTATCACAGGAAGCGGATTCTGGAGCTTCTTTTGGCTGCGCATTGCAGGGATTGCACGACATGTGAGAAGAATGGCAAATGTAAATTGCAGGAGCTGGCAAACCGGTTTGCCATCCCCAGCGTACGGTTTGAGAATACGAATCCCATCCGTCCGGTTGACACCTCCTCCAAAGCGATTGTGCGCAATCCCAATAAATGTATTCTCTGCGGAGACTGTGTGAGGGTGTGCAGCGAGATTCAGCATGTGGGCGCGATTGATTTTGCGCACCGCGGTTCTGATATGGAGATTTCGACCGCGTTTGGCAGGGACATTGCAGATACCAACTGCGTCAATTGCGGACAGTGTGCGGCAGTCTGTCCGACGGGTGCGATTACGATTAAGAATGATACCCATGACGTGTGGCAGGCGATCCATAGCGAAGACAAGCGGGTGGTAGTGCAGATTGCGCCGGCAGTGCGTGTGGCAATTGGAGAGGCATATGGCTATGAGCCGGGAGAGAATACGATTGGCAAGCTGATTGCTTCTTTGCGTATGTTGGGCGTGGACGCGATTTTTGATACGTCGGTAGGCGCCGATTTGACGATTATGGAAGAATCGGAAGAATTGGTGGAGAGTTTAGAGGAAGAGGGACGTAAATTCCCACTGTTTACCTCCTGCTGTCCGGGCTGGATTCGTTTCGTGGAGACGAAATATCCGTATTTGATGCCTTATGTTTCTACGTCCAAATCCCCGATGCAGATGTTCGGGGCGGTTATCAAGGAATATTACAGGAAGCAGGATAAGAAGGAACATAAGGAGACGGTTTCCGTGGCGATCATGCCCTGTACAGCGAAAAAGTACGAGGCTTCCAGGGAAGAGTTTAAAAAGGACGGCGTTCCCTATGTAGATTATGTGCTGACCTCCGAGGAGGTTATCGGCATGCTTAAAGAGATTGGTATCCGTTTTGACCGCTTAGAGCCGGAGGCGTTTGATATGCCGTTTTCTATCTACTCAGGCGCCGGCGTTATTTTCGGGGCGACCGGCGGCGTGACAGAGGCGGCTATTCGCCGGGTTGTGGCAGATAAGAGCCCGAAAGCGCTCAAGGAGATTGAGTTTATTGGCGTTCGCGGTATGGAGGGGCTCAAGGAGTGTACGCTTGATTTGGACGGACGCAAAGTGCGCATTGGAATTGTCAGCGGCCTTGGCAACGCGGACAGGCTCATCCAGAAGATTGAGAGCGGCGAAGAGCATTTTGATTTTGTGGAAGTCATGGCATGTGCGGGCGGATGCGTGGCAGGAGCCGGCCAGCCGTTTGCGCGTTCCACAGAGAAACGGATGCGCGCCGAAGGACTTTACAAGAATGACAAGGCATTGCAGATTAAGCGCAGCGAGGAGAACCCGCTGGTAGATACCTTGTACAGTGATCTGCTCAAGAATCGTGAGCATGAGCTTTTGCATGTGCATTATTTACAGAAGTAGTGAGATAAGCGGGTTGCAGGGGTGCAGATTTGTTTCTGTCAGCAAAGCTGGCCAGCGCCCCGCAGCAAGGACGTCGGCGTTTTTGAAAAAAGTGACAGGCAGATAGGAGACTCCATCGGAATGAATCTATAAAATTTGTTCCGGTGGCGTCTCTTTTGGCATGAATGGTAGTTTTTTTGGCGCGTAAGTACCTTTCATCTTGTAAAGAATTCCCCTTTTTATGCCGAAAAATAAAGTAACGAATGTAGAGCGTAGACAAGGAACAGACTGGCAAAAAGGAGGACGATATGAATATTTCATTGACAAATATAGGGACAGACTCTTATCAAAAGGGAGGTTCTGTATTTGCTGGTAATTTGCCTGTACTGCAAAACAATGTATTATCAAAGAGCGCGCAGGATAAGGCAGAGCGGCAGCAAAAGACGCAGAGTGAAATCTCATTCTGGGAGAAGCAGAAAGAGAACCTCAAGAATCAGGAATGTGAATCGGTGGAGGAGATTGCCCAAAAGCTGAAAGCGCTGCACAGTTATGAGGATGAGATTGCAGCGGCGAAGCAGTCCTTTAACAATGAGCAGATGTGGCATATCCTGGACGAAGCGGAGGAGCTTGGCGAGAAGATTGCGGAAGCTGCCGAGAAGACGGAACCGAAGACGGCGGAAGAGAGACGCGAGGATATGGCGGAAGAGGCTCTGGGTACAGACGAAGACGAGGGCATGATGGAAGAGATGATGGAAGACGTTTCCGATCTTGCCGAGGAAGTCGAGGCTGTAGAAGAGAATGCCAAAGAACTCGAGGAACTTGCCGAAGAGACCCAAGAGATGCAGGAGGCAAAAGAGGCGCAGGAGAAACTTGCCGAGGACACGAAACAGATGGAAGAACAGAAGCAGGAAATGGAAGAACAGCAGCTTGCGGCAAGGCTGAAAGCACGCAACATGGAGGCATATCAGGCGTCTGGGAAGAGACATCCCTATCAGGCGTTAGATTTGCTGGTTTGATAGGTGAAGGCTTTGTGAGATTTCACGGAATAGCTTGCTGACAGCGAAAATAAAAACTCCTTTTTGATAAGAATTATGATATGTAGATTCTTACCAAAAAGGAGTTTTTCTATAAATATCAAAAAGAGCGAAAAAAGTATTGCAATTAATGTTACCATATGTTACATTAGTATTGAACAATACAAATATTACTAATGTAACAAGGGGGAAGAATATGAGTATAACAACAGAATTCTTTAAAAGAAGCAGAATAAGCCAAAATCAAACGACTATTGCTATTATGGATTTTTTATCATCGGCAGAAAGTGTAAACAAAATGATTATTGCTTCTGAAATGGGTTTACCAGTGATTACTCCTATAGTAAAAGAATTGGAAAACAGATTTGGTAATTCTACTGATTTTCCACTTAATCATGATGGCAAAAACCATAATGCTACGAATAGACAGAATATTGGACGTATGATTAAATTTGTGATGAAGCAGTTTGGTTATATTCCAGTTGATGGCGGTTTAAATGAACGGGCAAGAGTGCCTCAATTTGCAGGGTCCGAATATTTTTCAACATCAGGTATTTATAGTAAGCTGCAAAGTGAGAGATATAGGATTGAAGTAAAGATAATTTAGAAATACAGGAAGGTTGTGAATAAATGGGATTAGTAGAATCTGAACGTACAAGGAATGAAAAGATAGATGGCGTTATTTATGACATGTCGCCAAAACCAAATTTTCGGCATGGAATTATCAATAGTAATATTCATAGAATTATAACAATGCAGAGCAAGAAATATGTTTAAAATCTTTTCCTCATATTAAAATTGTTCTAGGTGAGATTTTTGAAGGTACTGAATAAAAATTTATTCCGTAGAAGACAAACATTACCGCCGCAAGAATTGAAGTAAAAATCTTGCGGCGGCGTTGCTTTTACTAACGAATTTTGATATTCCCGCTTTCACTGATGATGCGGATTTCATTTTCTTGTCCATTGTCTTTCTGATAATAGACTTCCCCGTCCTCATTGGCATCAATATTTGTGCCGTCCAGCTTTATAGAGCCATATTCTGCCTTCAAGTCGTAATTGTAATCGGAGACGTTACTGGCAAGGTTCAATGTGGTATCTCCGTAAGAACTGTTGATTTCGGTATTCCCAAGTGTTGCCTGTTGCAGCTTGAGGCTGCCGGATTCCATGGAGATATTGCTATTTTTTACCGTAATTTCATTCGCGGTACAGTTGCCGTATTCGTTGGAGAGTGTGAGTTGGGCGCTTTCTAATTTGGACACTTTGAGACTGCCGCTATCTAGCTTGATAACAGTGTTTTTGGCGATGATAAGGCTGTCTGCCGATACATTGCCGTATTCGTCGGAAATCTCCAAGTTGTCACAAGTCACATTACCTAAATTTATTGTTCCAGAATCGGCGCTGAGAGATAATTTTTTCCCGGTAAAGTTGTCCATGTCCAAGTTCCCGTAGTCTGATGTGATTTCTGCCCGTTCAGCCTGGATATCGCCAATCTCAATATTTCCGCTTTCATCTGATAAGGATAATAGTTGAAAATATGCTTCCTTGGGCACGTAGAGATTGACATAGAATGGTCCCTGGTTGCCAGAAAAGCTGGCAGGGTTAAAGAAAAAGTGAAAACCGGTGCGGTATTTCTCCCGCGTATGTCCTTCACTGAAATGAAAACTGCCGTCAGAAACATCGTATGCTGGTTCTTCACAGGTGCCGTCCATACGGTATTCAAGGGCGTAGTCGTCAGATGGGAGTATGGATAGGTCACAATAACTGAGGGAAACGGAAATCTCAGAGAATTCGTCTAGTTTTGTTTTTTTCAGTTCCCATGCATTTGGGTAGCGCTCACTTTTGTCTGTAGGAGAAGTCTGAATAGCTCCTGTGCGAACGCCCTGGGCAATGATGATGCCGGAACAGGAGATGCCAAAGACAATGGCGATGCCGGCAATAAGAATTAAAATTTTGTTGCGTTTCATATGTAATGTCCTCCTTTTTTGGAAAATGCTGTTCGGGTTAAGAACCGGATATTATAAAATGAGAGAAAATCTCTCGTGGATTGCAGGGGTGTGGATTTGTTTCTGTCAGCATAGCTGACCCGCACCCCGCAGCAAGAACGTCGTCGGCGTTCTTGAACCGGTTCTATTATTTAGAACGAGCCAGGAGGACATTTGACTTCAAGTGAAATAAAATTCGTATCAGACAAGCGTTCAATGGTTGTTCTTGAGATTTTTCTGTGCTGTGGAGAGCATAAGTTTGATGCGGTTCAATTGGTTTACTTCAGATGCTCCCGGGTCATAATCAATAGCAACGATGTTGGCAAGCGGGTATTGATGGCGTATTTCCTTGATGACGCCTTTGCCTACCACATGATTTGGCAGACAGCCAAAGGGCTGCGCACATACAATATTTGTGGTGCCGGAGTGAATTAATTCTAACATCTCACCGGTGAGGAACCAGCCTTCTCCAGTCTGATTTCCCTGAGAAACGATGGGAGCGGCATATCTGGCCAACGTTTCAATATGTGCTGGGGCCTCAAAATGACGGCTGTTTTCAAACTCCTTGCGGGCTGCACTGCGTACCCATTCCAATGCCTTGATGCCGAGATTTGCTTTTCTGGCGCCGGATTTCTTTGCGCCCAGGTTTTCTGCTTTGAAATTCATGTTGTAGAAACAGTAGAGCAAGAAATCTGTCAGGTCAGGCATTACGGCCTCTGCCCCTTCTGCTTCCAACAGTTCTACCAGATAATTATTGGCAGCGGGCAGGAATTTTACAAGGATTTCCCCGACTATGCCAACCTTGGGTTTGCGTACATCCGTCATAGGCAGATTATCAAATTCCCGGATAATCTCCCGGCAATACTGTTTGAACTTGCGGTGAGAGGGTGTTTTAGGGGCGGAGATAAAGCGTTTGCATTTCTCTTTCCATTTCTCGTGGAGTGCGTTGGCGCTTCCGGGAACTTCCTCATAAGGTCTCGTGCGGTAGAGGCAGCGCATGAAAATGTCGCCGAAAATCAAACCGTACAATGCCCGTCGAAGCAGCGGGAGGGAGAGCTTAAAACCAGGGTTGCCCTCAAGACCGCTGAGGTTGACGGAGATGACCGGGATATCTGGGTAACCAGCCTTTTCCAGAGCACGGCGAATGAAACCGATGTAGTTGGAAGCACGGCAGCCGCCCCCGGTCTGGCTGATAATTACGGCAGTCCTGTCCAGGTCATACTTGCCCGAGAGAATAGCGTCCATAATCTGCCCGACGACCATCATAGAAGGGTAGCAGGCGTCGTTGTTGACATAGCGAAGTCCCATGTCTACGGCAGTTTTTCCATCGTTATTCAGCACGACCAGATTATATCCAGAAACAGCAAAGGCAGGCTGGATCATCTCAAAGTGGATGGGCGACATTTGCGGGCAGAGAATGGTATAATTTTTGCGCATTTCTTCTGTAAAGACGACACGCTTATATTCGGAAGGCATAACTGTCCGTTTTATGTGCTGTTTTTCTTTTACGCGAAGTGCGGATAAAAGAGAGCGGATGCGGATGCGCGCAGCGCCCAGATTATTTACCTCGTCTATTTTTAGGCAGGTGTAAATTTTGCCGGATTTCGACAAGATATCATTCACCTGGTCGGTGGTGACAGCATCCAGACCACAGCCGAATGAGTTAAGTTGAATGAGGTCAAGATCCTCTCTGGTTTTTACAAAATTGGCGGCGGCATATAACCTTGAGTGGTACATCCATTGGTCCATCACCATCAGAGGGCGTTCCACTTCTTGAAGATGCGAAATAGAATCCTCCGTCAGCACAGCAATGCCATAAGAATTAATTAATTCTGGGATGCCGTGATTGATTTCCGGGTCAATATGATAGGGGCGTCCGGCAAGCACAATGCCCCGGCGTCCAGTTTCCTCCATATATCGGAGTGTTTCTTCGCCTTTGCGCCGCATTTCTTCGCGCGTGTCGGCAAGTTCTTTCCAGCCCGCATCCACGGCAGACTGTACGTCCTGCGGGGAAATGGAAAATTCTTCAGCAAACACTTGCTTGAGCTGTTCCGAGAGCACTTCTTTGGAGGCAAAGGACATAAACGGGTTCAGGAAACGTACTTTGCCGGAGGTAATCTCATCCACATTGTTCTTGATGTTTTCCGCATAAGAAGTGACAATGGGGCAGTTATAATGGTTGACAGCGTCCGGAAATTCATTTCTCTCGTAGGGAATACAGGGATAAAAAATGAAATCTGCCTGGTGTGCAATCAGCCAGGAAATATGCCCGTGTGCGAGCTTCGCAGGGTAGCATTCTGATTCGCTGGGTATAGACTCGATGCCCATCTCATATATTTTGCGCGTTGACGGCGGGGAAAGAATCACACGGAAGCCAAGCGTACGGAAAAAGACCGCCCAGAAGGGATAATCTTCGTACATATTTAACACTCTGGGAATACCTACGGAACCGCGAATCGCGTTGTTTTCTGCCAGTGGTTCGTAGTCAAATATACGATGGTTCTTGTACTCAAAGAGGTTGGGAATCTGTTCTTTGTTCTTTTCTTTGCCGAGACCTTTTTCGCAGCGGTTACCAGTGATAAAGGTACGGTTCCCCGAAAACCGGTTGATGGTCAAAAGGCAATGGTTAGTGCAGCCCTGGCAGCGGGACAGTTTCGTCTCAACTTCAAGGTTTTCTATCGCTTCAATGGATAACATACTGGTGCTAGGGTTATCTTCATAGCGTTCTCTGGCGATGAGGGCGGCGCCGAATGCACCCATAATACCAGCAATATCGGGCCTTACGGCTTCGCAGCCAGAAATTTTTTCAAAACTTCTGAGAACGGCGTCATTATAGAAGGTTCCGCCCTGTACGACGATATGTTTGCCCAAATCTTTAGCGTCGCTGACTTTGATGACCTTGAACAGCGCATTTTTGATGACGGAATATGCGAGCCCGGCGGATATATCCGAGACGTCGGCGCCTTCTTTCTGCGCTTGTTTTACCTTGGAGTTCATAAATACGGTACAGCGCGTACCCAAATCTATCGGATGTTCGGCAAACAGAGCAGCCTGTGCAAAATCTTCCACAGAATAGTTGAGAGAATTGGCAAAGGTCTCAATAAAGGAACCGCAGCCGGAAGAACATGCCTCGTTCAACTGCACACTGTCCACAGTCTGGTTTTTGATTTTGATGCATTTCATGTCCTGGCCGCCGATATCCAAGATGCAGTCCACTTCGGGATTGAAAAAGGCGGCCGCATAGTAATGCGCAACGGTCTCCACTTCCCCATCGTCCAGCATAAAGGCAGATTTGAGCAATGCTTCTCCATATCCGGTGGAGCAGGAGTGTACAATCTGCGCCTGTTCTGGCAGCAGGTCATGGATTTCTCTGATCGCCAGTGTTGCTGTGGACAGAGGATTGCCGTTGTTGCTGCTGTAAAAGGAGTACAACAAAGAACCGTCTTCGCCGACCAGCGCGACCTTGGTGGTCGTGGAGCCGGCATCAATGCCCAGATAGCAGTTCCCTTGGTAGGTGGACAGGTCTTCGGTCATAACGTGATGTTTGCCGTGACGCCGCCGGAATTTCTCATATTCCGCCTGGTCTGCAAACAGCGGTTCCATGCGTTCTACTTCAAATTCCATATGGATGTCGGAAGAAAGCTTTTTCAAAATGTTCTTCAGTTCAATAGTTACATCCGGCTTATAATTGAGCGCAGAGCCAATCGCTGCAAACAGATGCGAGTGGTTTGGTGCAATAATATGTTCTTCATCTAGCTTGAGTGTGCGGATAAAGGCTTGTTTCAACTCGGGCAGAAAGTGCAGCGGTCCGCCCAGAAACGCAACATGTCCACGAATTGGCTTGCCGCAGGCAAGACCAGAAATCGTCTGGTTGACGACTGCCTGAAAGATAGAGGCTGAGAGGTCTTCTTTTGATGCGCCCTCGTTGATAAGCGGTTGAATATCTGTTTTGGCAAATACGCCGCAGCGGGCGGCAATAGGATAAATTGCTTTGTAATTGGCAGCGTAAGAATTCAGCCCGGTAGCATCTGTTTGTAACAAGGCTGCCATTTGGTCGATGAAGGAGCCGGTGCCGCCAGCACAGATGCCGTTCATACGCTGTTCCACATTTCCGCCTTCAAAATAGATGATTTTGGCGTCTTCACCGCCAAGCTCAATAGCAACATCTGTCTGCGGGGCGTAATCCTGCAATGCACAAGAGACGGCAATCACTTCCTGGACAAAGGGAATCTCTAAATGTTTGGCGAGTGTCAGTCCGCCTGAACCCGTGATTACTGGGGAGAGTGCAATATTTCCAAGAGCGTCCTGCGCTTCTGCCAGCAAGTGGGAGAGCGTCTCCCGTATATTCGCAAAATGTCTTTGATAATCAGCAAAGACGATTTCATTCTGATGGTTTAATATTGCAATCTTTACTGTAGTTGAGCCGATATCAATGCCCAGTCTATATAAATTCTGTCTTTCCATAAAGTATTACCTCCAAAGTTCCCTGGCAATTTCTTCCTATTTAATAAGATAAACTGTTCTGAAATCGAACACCGTTTATTATACGACAGGAGATGACAAAAAACAATTCATTTTTTTTATTTTTATGGAATGTTTATAAATTGGAAGTTTTGACTTAATATATGCAGAAAATGGATAGGTAGAACCGTTTCGCGAGGCACGAATATAATATTTAAAAAGAATCTATGATGCAAGACGGAGGAAAATTTTATGGCAAGAATCATACCTATCCCAATTGGCCCTATTTATCCAGGCGGGCCGTGCGGAGGCACTATACACGTAATACAACAGGGAGATACACTGTATCTACTAGGAAAGAAGTACCATGTGAGCGTAGGACAGCTTATTTTTGCCAACCCATTTGTAGATATTTATAATCTACAGATTGGCGATGAATTGTGTATTCCAGCAACGCTTCAGCCAATGCCGATTGGGGCGGGAGAACGCGGCAGATTTCAGGAGTACAGTGATTGGAGTGAAAATGAAGAGTCAGATGATTGGAAGCTCGAAATGGAAAAGGCCCTGCGTGAAGATTAACACAAACGGTTACAGTTCAGATTGCCTCCATATTGGCTGACGAGTGAACTGTAACCATAAATATATAAAGTTTTTATGAAAATTGCACCATTCGTTGACAAACCTTACCAGAAAATTTATAATGTAATCTAACGAAAACGAGCGAGGTGCATTATGAATTTTCTGAATAAAATGGAACGGAAGTTTGGCAGATTTGCAATTCCGAACCTGACATTCTGGCTGATCGGAGCCTGGGTGGTTGGGTTTATCATACAATACACGATGCCGGAGGCACAGATACTTCTGACCCTGGAACCGCATTTGATTTTGCAGGGGCAGGTATGGAGGCTTATATCATGGCTTTTGATTCCTCCATCGGTCAATATCCTGTTTTTAATCTTTTTTTTGTCTTGTTATTATTTTATCGGGACTTCTATTGAGCAGGCAATCGGAACATTTCGCTATAACGTTTACCTGATTGGCGGACTTTTATGTACCGTTATCGGAGCGTTTATTTTGTATTTTATTTATTATATTGCAACCAGGATACCAGTGACGGGAATTGGTTTTTACTTCGGCTCGCAATATGTGACAATGTCGCTGTTTATGGCGTTTGCAGTTATTTATCCCAACGCGCAGTTTCGGCTGTATTTTATCATTCCTTTTAAGGCGAAATGGATGGGAATCTTCGATGCAGTTTGGATGGCATTTATGTTCATTGTCAGTAACTGGGCGGGAAGAGTGGCAATCATCTCCTCGCTTTTGAATTTCCTAATATTCTTTCTATATACAAGGAATTACCGAAGGATTTCACCGAAGGAGATTCACCGCAAACAAGTTTATCGTCAGCAGATGCGTCAAGCGCAGAGTGTTACCAAGCATAAATGTGCAATCTGTGGAAGAACAGAGAAGGATGGCGATAATTTACAGTTTCGTTTTTGCTCGAAATGCGAGGGTAATTATGAGTATTGCCAGGATCATCTTTTTACGCATCAGCATATTAAGCGTAGCTGAGGCATCCTGTAATTGACAAAAGAGATTTTAGAACTTATAATGTAATATGCAGAAACAGAGGAAAATTCAATCGTCAAAAGGAGCGGGGCTGTTGCACTAATATTTTTACTCGTTCAAATGGTCTTGCCGCTTATGCGGCAAAGACAGGATGCACAAAAATCATTCTGGAAAGTTAGTTTTCCAAGATATTTTTGTGCATGTTGTTTACATTGCTTTGCAATGTAAACTTTTTGAACGAATCTATAGCTTGTAATTTAGGTGAATGCAACGCCCCATCCCACTTTGCACAGCAAGACCTTTTGACATTGAGTTAATTTTATTATATGTGCAGCCAGGAGGATTACAGATGGAAAACGAAGTGGTTTCCAAGAATTTTATTGAACAGATTATTGAGGAAGATATTAAGGAAGGTCATTGCGAGACGGTAAGAACGCGCTTTCCACCGGAACCGAATGGTTATCTTCACATAGGACATGCCAAATCCATTTTGCTGAATTATGGACTTGCTAAGGAGTATGACGGTAAATTTCATATGCGGTTTGATGACACAAATCCGACAAAAGAGAAAGTGGAATTTGTGGAATCCATCAAGGAAGATATCAAATGGCTGGGCGCAGATTGGGAAGACCGGCTTTTCTTTGCCTCCGATTATTTTGAGCAGATGTATGAGGCGGCAGTCAAACTGATTAAAAAGGGCAAGGCTTACGTTTCAGATTTGAATGCGGAGCAGATTCGAGAGTACCGTGGAACTTTGACGGAACCAGGCAAGGAAGACCCGGGAGCAAGTAGAAGCATAGAGGAAAATCTTGCGCTTTTTGAAGATATGAAGGACGGCAAATATGAGGATGGCAGTAAGGTACTGCGTGCCAGGATTGATATGGCGTCTCCAAATATCAATATGAGAGATCCGGTGCTTTACCGTGTGGCGCATATGACCCACCATAACACGGGAGATAAATGGTGTATTTACCCCATGTATGATTTTGCGCATCCGATTGAGGATGCGATTGAGGGAATCAGCCATTCTATCTGTACGCTGGAGTTTGAGGATCACAGACCCTTGTATGATTGGGTGGTTCGTGAGTTAGAATACGAGAATCCACCTAAGCAGATTGAGTTTGCCAAGCTTTATCTTACCAATGTAGTTACCGGCAAGCGTTATATCAAGAAGCTGGTGGAAGATAAGATTGTAGATGGTTGGGACGACCCGCGGCTGGTTTCTATTGCGGCTCTCCGCAGACGAGGGTTTACGCCGGAGTCGATTCAGCGGTTTGTGGAACTTTGCGGCGTCTCCAAAGCAAACAGCTCTGTAGATTATGCTATGCTGGAATATTGTATCAGAGAAGATCTCAAGTTAAAACGTCCCAGAATGATGGCCGTGTTGAATCCTCTTAAGCTGGTAATTGACAATTACCCGGAAGGGGAAGTAGAATATCTTGATGCGGCGAACAATTTGGAGAACGAAGAGCTTGGCAGCCGTAAGATTCCCTTCTGCCGGGAGTTGTATATTGAGCGGGAGGATTTTATGGAAGAGCCGCCTAAGAAGTATTTCCGTTTATTTCCTGGGAATGAAGTGCGTCTCATGCATGCTTACTTTGTAAAATGCGAAAGTTTTGTCAAGGACGAGGCAGGAAATGTGACGGAGGTACATTGCACCTATGACCCTGAGACAAAGGCGGGGAGTGGGTTTACCGGACGTAAGGTGAAGGGAACGATCCACTGGGTGCCGGCGCCTTTTGCCAAGAAATGTGAAGTGCGTTTGTATGAGAATTTGGTGGATGAAGAAAAGGGTGTGTACAATAAAGAAGACGGCAGTTTGAATTTGAATCCGAATTCTTTGTGTATTTTGAAAGATTGTTATATAGAACCTGCCTTAGCAGAGGCAGAACCTTATGATAGCTATCAGTTTGTAAGGCAGGGATTTTTCTGTGCGGATGCTAAGGATTCTAAACCGGACGCGTTGGTATTCAACAGGATTGTTTCGTTAAAGAGTTCTTATAAGCTGCCAACACAGAGTCAGTAGCACGAAGAGGAGGAAAAGTGCAATGAATTTATTTTCAGGATTGGAGAAATTTGGATTAAAGTCTACAGAATCTATGCAATTGTTTGAGGATGATCAGAAGGACGATAAGAAAGGTTCTGAAGCACAGGCGCAGGAGAAGATTCCCGCAGAGTCGGATTTTTTATTGGAGAAGACGGTACATTGCAAGGTGTGCGACCATGTTTTTAAGACGAAAGTGATTAAGAGTGGTAGAGTAAAACGTTTAGAGCCAGATCGCGATTTGCGGCCAAGATTCCAATATATTGATACGCTGAAATATGATATTACGTCTTGCCCGGCGTGTGGATATACGGCAATGAATCGTTTTTATGAGCATCTAACCCCCACACAAGTAAAATTGATAAAAGAGCAGATTTCCAATAATTTTCAGCCGAGTGATAAGCCTGAAAATGCAGTATATGATTATGATGAGGTAATTGATCGCTATAAACTGTCGCTCGTGAATACGGTGGTGAAGAGGGGCAAAGACAGTGAGAAGGCTTACACATGTTTGAAAATTGCCTGGTTGTTGCGTGGAAAAGCGGAGACGATGTCGGAAGATACGCCGGAGGCGAAAGCGGCAAAGGCAGAAGTCCAGAAAGAGGAAGAAGAGTTCTATCAACAGGCGTTTGAAGGATTTATGAAAGCAATTTCGGAAGAGATGTTTCCGATGTGTGGTATGGAACAGAGTACCGTTGATTATATTCTGGCATATATGGCATATCATTTTAAAAAGTATGAGATTGCATCTAAATTCCTGGCAAGTGTGTTGACGGCGCCTTCTGCAAGCCGGCGCATGAAGGATATGGCTTTGGAGTTGAAAGAGGATATTATTGCAGAATTGAGAAAGTAGAACAAGTGAATATCAATGGAATGATTGGAGGCATCGCATGGAACGACAGGGCAGAATTGCCGTGGCATTTGTCCTTGTGGCATTTGCAATGATTTTTCTTACCGGTTGTACCACAGATAAGCACACAGAAGCTGCGAAGGAAACGGAACAGCAGACGGAGCACGATGCGAAAGATAAGGGTCTTGATGTCTCGGGAGATTCCCTGGGGCAGGAAGCGCAACAAATTTCCAAAGAGAAAGAATTACAGGAAACAGTCGCACAGCCAAATAGTACTTCAGGAAAAGCTGGCGATGCGGCGGACGCACAGAGCGCAGAAAATACCAATCAGGAAATTACGAAAGAGAATCTTTACCGCCCGCTGATGGAATCTGTCATAGAAGCGATAGAGGTGGACGATGCCCAAGCGCTGCACGATTTACAGGAGAGCGACGATGCCAGGAAGTTGTTAGCATCTGTAAGAGATGGGGAATATTATATTTATTTACCGGATGGTGGAGACAGCGGCAAGGGTGTTGGTGTCTACACCTTTAAGGAATGTAGCTGTAAGCAATGGTATTATGGCGATTTTTGGGAAGGACAGCGGCAGGGCAGAGGAATATGGTATTACGTCAGCAGCAATACAGAAGATGGCAGTCTCTATCGGGAAGTGTATGAGGGAGAGTGGAAGGAAGATGTACCCAATGGAAAAGGCCGTCAACGAATTGCCCTGGGAGATAACGTAGATACGGATCAAAAATTCAAGGTCAAAAATGGATTGTTCTATGGAACATATAGAATCAAAGACAAGTTAGAAGACGGCACCATTGTACGTGGCAAGTATAAGTTGAAAAAGGGTAAATATGTCACCATCTCAGATGAAGAGTTGGAAGCAAATAATTTTGAGGTGCCTCAGAGCCCGCACCTTGCCATTGCATTTTTGTATGACGAGGAGGGCATGGTGAAAAGTTGCAGCATGGTATACGCAGAGGATGTTACCAAAGGCGTCAAGCATTTTTATCCATCTGAATAAGGTGCATTTCAGGTTGCAGTTTTGAGGGAGCCTTATAAAAACGCCAGAAATGGATATTTCATCTTTATCCATTTCTGGCGTTTATTCTCGTGAGCAATGCACCCACAGGGCACTCGCACAAGCGGAGTATTTTACTTCTCTAACTCAGCCATCTTCATGGCGCGTACTTTCAGCGGAAGTCCAAATAGGGTGATGAACCCTTCTGCGTCGTGGTGGTCATACAAATCTCCAGTTGTAAAGCTTGCTAGGGATTCACTGTACAATGAGTAAGGAGAGGTGGTTCCAGCTTTGATAATGTTTCCTTTGTAGAGCTTGAATTTGACTTCTCCTGTCACATATTTCTGCGTGGAGGTTACGAAAGCTTGTACGGCTTCGCGTAATGGTGTGAACCATTTGCCTTCATACACAATCTGAGCCATCTTATTACCCATGTCTTTCTTCACATCCATGGTAGCGCGATCAAGCACGAGTTCTTCGAGTTGCTGCTGTGCTTCCATGAGAATAGTTCCGCCGGGAGTCTCATAGACGCCGCGGGATTTCATGCCTACGACACGGTTTTCCACAATATCAATGATACCAATTCCGTGCTTTCCGCCCAGGCGGTTCAGCTCGCGGATGATGTCGGCAACTTTCATCTCTTTGCCATTGATCGTCTTAGGAACGCCGGACTCAAACGTCATTGTCACATACTCGCCTTCTTCGGGCGCCTTCTCTGGAGAAACGCCAAGTACCAGCAGATGGTCGTAATTGGGTTCGCATGAGGGGTCTTCTAGCTCCAAACCTTCATGACTGATATGCCACAGGTTACGGTCGCGGCTGTAGCTGCTGTCTGCGGAGAATGGAAGGTCAATGCCATGTTCCTTGCAGTATGCAATTTCTTCCTCGCGGGACTGCATATTCCATTTGTCACTTCTCCATGCTGCGATAATTTTCAAGTCGGGAGCCAGGGCTTTGATGCCAAGTTCGAAACGAATCTGGTCGTTGCCTTTACCGGTTGCACCGTGACAGATAGCAGTTGCGCCCTCTTTGCGGGCGATTTCTACCAAACGTTTGGCAATGCCGGGGCGTGCCATGGAGGTGCCCAGAAGATATTTGTTCTCATATACAGCGCCTGCTTGTACGCAGGGAATGATATATTCTTCCGCAAATTCATCTGTGATGTCCTCGATATACAATTTAGAGGCGCCAGATAATTTTGCACGCTCTTCTAGCCCATCAAGTTCTTCGTCCTGTCCGCAGTCGATACAGCAGCAGACTACGTCATAGTCGTAATTTTCCTTTAACCATGGAATGATGGCGGTTGTGTCCAGACCGCCGGAGTAAGCTAAGATAACTTTTTCTTTCATTACTTTTTCCTCCGTTTTATCTATTTGCTTTCCAACCTCATGGGTAATGCCATGGGATTTTGAACTAATAACTAATATACAACATTATGTTAGAAATAGCAAGTGTATAAAAATAAAAAAATATGTATAAATATACAAAAAAAATCAAAAAAGGGCTTTACGGATGCAAAAAGTTGTACTAATATAAGAAGGTATTAGCTGCGTGGGCAGCGAAAAGATATAAGAAGGTGAGGAAATCGAAATGATAAATGCAGGAATTATCGGGGCAACCGGGTATGCGGGGGCAGAGTTGGTAAGGCTTTTGCTGGGGCATAGAGAAGTAGAAATCAAATGGTTTGGTTCCCGGAGTTACATAGATAAAAAATATGCGCAGGTTTATGGAAACATGTTTCAGCTTGTGGAGGATACTTGTCTGGACGACAATATCGAAGCGCTTGCCAGCCAGGTGGATGTAATTTTTACGGCAACGCCCCAGGGATTTTTGGCAGGCGTGTTGACGGAGGAGATATTAAAAGATACCAAGGTCGTAGATTTAAGTGCAGATTATCGCATCAAAGATGTCGAGACGTATGAGAAATGGTATCAGATAGAGCATAAGAGCCCACAGTTTATCGAAGAGGCAGTGTATGGCTTGTGCGAGATCAACCGCGAGAAGGTAAGACAGGCAAGGCTGGTAGCGAATCCGGGCTGCTATACGACATGTTCGATTTTGACGGCGTATCCACTGGTAAAAGAAGGGTTGATTGAGCCAAATACTTTAATTGTGGACGCCAAGTCGGGGACATCAGGCGCAGGCAGGGGCGCGAAGCTGCCCAATCTGTTTTGCGAGGTCAATGAAAATATGAAAGCATATGGGGTGACGACGCACCGCCACACGCCGGAGATTGAAGAACAGTTAAGCTATGCGGCGGGAGAACCGGTTACCATTAATTTTACACCGCATTTAGTACCTATGAATCGCGGAATTTTGGCGACGGAATATGCTTCCTTGAGGAAAATTAAGCAGGAGGACGGTTCTTATGCTTTTCCAGATTATGAGCAGGTGAAAGCAGTTTACGATAAGTATTATCAGGAGGAATATTTTGTGCGTGTTCTGGACAAAGGCATTTATCCTGAGACAAAGTGGGTGGAAGGCAGCAATTTTGTGGATATTGGATTTCAGATTGATGCGCGTACGGGAAGAATTATCATGATGGGAGCGCTTGATAATCTTGTAAAAGGAGCGGCAGGACAGGCAGTACAGAACATGAATCTTTTGTTTGGTTTTGCAGAAAATGAGGGATTACAGCTTGTACCAATGTTCCCATAACGTAAGAAGCTTGGGCGTTAAGAAAAGGCGGCCCGAGGCATATACAGTGGCGGTCACAATGCAGGGAGGCTTGCAGAATGGAATGGAAGGATAAAAGCATTGCTTCGGTATCTATCCGGGCGATGGAGGAAGAAGATTATGATAAGGTGTTTCGTCTCTGGAAGACGATTAAAGGCTTTGGCATCCGCAGCATGGATGATTCCAGAGAAGGCATAGAGCGTTTTTTGAAGAGAAATCCCACCACCAGCGTGGTTGCTTTGGCGGAGGATGAAATTGTTGGAGCTATTCTCTGCGGCCATGACGGAAGGCGCGGCTGCTTTTACCATGTGTGTGTCAGAGAAGATTACAGACAGCGGGGCATTGGTAAGAAGATGGCTGTCTTTGCGATGCGTGCCTTGCAGGAGGAGCATATCAATAAAGTATGTTTGATTGCTTTCAAGAAAAATGAGGTGGGAAATTCTTTCTGGAAGAGCGTGGGCTGGACATTTCGGGAAGATTTGAATTATTATGACTTTGTATTAAACGATGCGAACATTACAACATTTCAGTAGGAAGCAGGGAGGAAAACCGGATGAAAGTGATTACAGGCGGTGTGACCGTAGCCAAAGGGTTTGAAGCAGCGAGTACAGCAGCGGGAATTAAATATGAGGACAGGAAAGATATGGCGCTGATTGTGAGCCGGAGAAAGGCAGTTTCTGCCGGGACATTTACAAGCAATGTGGTAAAAGCTGCTCCGGTAAAGTGGGATATGCGTCTAGTAGAGGAGGAACCTTGTGCGCAGGCGATTGTGGTAAATGCAGGAATTGCCAATGCATGTACCGGGGAGGAAGGCATGAAGTATTGTCAAAAGACTGCGGAAGCAGTGGAAAGAGCGCTGGGGGTTCCGGTAAATCAAGTATTGGTCGCTTCCACCGGGGTTATCGGGATGCAGCTACCCATAGAGAAATTGGAAGCGGGCATTCTGGCAATGGTGCCCGAGCTTGACAGCCGGGTGGAGTCTGGCAGGGAAGCGGCATGTGCGATTATGACAACCGATACGAAATACAAAGAGGCGGCTGTTACCTTTGAGGTGGAGGGAAAGACGGTTACTCTGGGCGGTATGTGTAAAGGTTCCGGTATGATTCATCCTAATATGTGCACGATGCTAAGTTTTGTGACGACAGACCTTGCGATTTCCAAAGAACTGCTGCAAGAGGCGTTGCGCGAAGATGTGCAAGACACGTATAATATGATTTCTGTGGATGGAGATACCTCTACGAATGATACGGTGCTGTTGCTCGCGAACGGCATGGCAGGCAATGAGGAAATCACTGTGAAAGATGAGAATTACCAGAAATTTGTGGAGGCGTTGCGCGCTGTGAACACTGCGTTGGCAAAAAAGATGGCGGGAGATGGCGAAGGAGCGACTGCGCTGTTTGAGACAAAGGTAATTCATGCAGATACGAAAGAACATGCCAAGCTTCTTGCCAAATCTGTGATATGTTCTTCGCTGACCAAAGCCGCCATTTATGGGCATGACGCCAATTGGGGCAGAATTTTGTGTGCCTTGGGCTATTCCGGCGTATCGTTTGAACCGGAAAATATAGAATTATTTTTTGAGAGCAAGAGTGGTAAAATTCAGATTTACAAGGATGGCGTTGCTACAGATTATAGCGAGGAGGAGGCAACAAAGATTCTATCAGAAGAGGAAGTGACGGTGTTGGTGGACATGAAGATGGGTGAGGCGCAGGCGACGGCATGGGGCTGCGATTTGACCCATGAATATGTGACCATCAATGCGGATTACCGCTCTTGATGGGCAGGAACGTTTTGACTGACAACACAGATGGGCGGCTGCCGCACATCTGTATGGGGAAAATCACGTGTATAACTATGAAAGTAGAGAAGAGGACAGAAAGATGGTAGAGAAAAATATGCAAGAAATATTACAGAAAGCGGAAGTATTGATAGAGGCATTGCCTTATATCCAACGGTTTAACCGTAAAATTATCGTTGTCAAATACGGTGGCAGCGCAATGGTAGATGATGAGCTTAAAATGGACGTTATCAAGGATGTCACGCTCTTGAAGTTGGTAGGATTTAAGCCGATTATCGTTCATGGCGGCGGAAAGGAAATCAGTAAGTGGGTGGGCAAGATAGGCATGGAGTCGGAGTTTGTCAATGGACTGCGTAAGACGGACGCACCAACCATGGAAATAGCGGAGATGGTGTTAGGCAGGGTGAACAAATCCCTGGTGCAGATGGTGCAGGGATTGGGGGTCAATGCGATCGGCATCAGCGGCAAAGACGGCAGGTTGCTCAAAGTGGATAAGAAATATTCCCAGGGACAGGATATCGGTTATGTGGGAGAAATCAAGGAAGTCAATGCGAAAGTACTGTATGATTTGCTGGAAAAAGATTTTCTTCCCATTGTTTGTCCCATCGGATTGGATGATGCGTTTGATACCTACAACATCAACGCCGACGATGCGGCCTGCGCAATTGCCCGGGCGGTCAATGCGGAAAAACTGGCGTTTCTTACAGATGTAGAGGGCGTTTACAAAGATCCGCAAGATAAATCCTCCTTGTTCTCAGAATTGTCAGTATCAGAGGCGCATGAACTGATTGGCAGAGGCAATATAGGAGGCGGTATGCTGCCCAAACTTAATAACTGTATAGAGGCAATTGAGGACGGCGTTTCCAGGGTACATATTCTCGACGGGCGCATCCCGCATTGTTTATTGTTGGAAATCTTTACCAATCGGGGAATTGGCACGGCAATTTTAGGAGACAGTGAGGAGCGGTTTTCGCAGGAAAAGTGAGGCGTAAATGGGAATTGACGATGGTGTCCAAATAAAGTAAAGTTGCTAGGAGGTTTGCCTAAATATTGATGTGTCAGTACACTAGAAAAGGAGTAGGATAAAATGGAAGAAAAAAAGATTATGGCGCAGGCGGAGAGCCATATTTTACATACATATAACCGTTACCCGGTGGTATTTGATCATGGACAGGGCGTGTATCTCTACGATACGGAAGGAAGAAAATATCTCGATTTTGCGGCGGGAATCGCTGTACAGGCGTTGGGATATGGCGATGAAGAATATAACCAGGCCTTGAAATCACAGGTGGATAAGCTTTTGCACACGTCCAATCTGTATTACAATCAGCCGACGATGGAAGCGGCTGAGAAAATTTGCGCGGCTTGTGGTCTGGATCGTGTTTTTTTTACCAATAGCGGAACGGAAGCTATTGAGGGCGCCATAAAAGCGGTGAAGAAATACGCATATGAAAAGGATAAATGTACAGATCATGAAATCATTGCCATGAATCACTCTTTCCATGGTAGAAGTCTGGGTGCATTGGCGGTAACCGGGAACGCACATTACCGGGAACCGTTTGAGCCGTTGCCGGGGATTGTCAAGTTTGCAGATTATAATGATTTGGATAGTGTAAAAGCGTTGGTAAATGATAAGACGTGCGCTATTATTATGGAGACCATTCAGGGCGAGGGCGGCATTTATCCGGCAACGCAGGAATTTCTTTGCGGCGTGAAAGAAATCTGTGAGAAGCGAGATATTCTGTTAATTTTAGATGAAATTCAGTGCGGTATGGGAAGAACGGGAGAAATGTTTGCCTGGCAGGGCTATGATGTAAAACCGGATATTATGACTTGCGCGAAAGCTTTGGGCTGCGGCGTGCCGGTAGGTGCATTCGTGATGACAGAGAAAGTGGCAGAAGCGTCTTTGAAGCCTGGCGATCACGGCACCACTTACGGAGGCAATCCGTTTGTGGGGGCAGCGGTTAGTAAGGTATTTGATATATTTAAGGAGCGTAGGCTTACAGAGCATGTGAAGGAAATTGGCATATATTTAGAAGAGCAGCTCGAACGTTTGCGGGCGGAGTATGATTGTATCACTGCGCGCAGGGGCAAAGGGCTCATGCAAGGCTTAGAACTCACTGTCCCGGTGGGAGAAGTCAGTAAGCAGGCTTTGGCGCAGGGACTTGTGCTTATCACCGCGGGCAGTAATGTGTTGCGGTTCGTGCCGCCGCTGGTAATTGAAAAAGAGCATGTTGACGAGATGGTGGGGATTTTAAAGAAAATATTGTAGTGCGACAGTCCTTTTGGTACTATGCATATACAAAATGGGGAACTCGAAGAAGCAATTTATGGTATATTTTTTCCAATCATGGTTATCCTAAGCGAAAGAATGTATTTAGGAGGAAGCCATGATTGGAATTTTTATTGCACTTTTATCAGGAGCCTTGATGAGTGTCCAGGGGGTATTTAATACGGAAGTAACGAAGGGAAGCAGCATGTGGGTCAGTACCAGTTGGGTACAGTTCTCAGCGCTTGTCGTCTGTCTAGTTGCGTGGTTTTTTGCAGACCGCAGTAGTTTTGCGGCGATTTTGGAGATACAGCCTAAGTACATGCTGTTAGGCGGCGTGATCGGGGCGTTTATCACGCTCACGGTTATCAAGAGTATGGCGGCTCTGGGGCCGGCAAAAGCGGTGATGCTGATTGTCGTGTCACAGCTTATTGTGGCGTATATGATTGAGCTGTTCGGTATGTTTGGCGTGGACAAGCAGCCATTTGAGTGGCGCAGGATATTGGGTATGGCAATCTGCATCGGAGGAATTATTCTATTTAAGTGGGAGTAGGTTTCGCAACGAAGGAAAGGCTTGTTGTACGATCGTAGTTGATAATAGAAAATAATGGAAAATACAGTGGAGAGATTTGGCAGTTTGTATAGAAAAATATAGATATTTCGTTAAAATAACGAAACGATGGAAAAGCAGTATCTATTCTTGGTGGATTTGACAAGAATAGATATCTGTTTTTGTTAAGTTGCAGATGGTATTTGCGGGTAAAATTTGATACCATAAAGCTATAAAATTCTGCGAGGCAGACAGCATAGGAGGTAATTAGCGAAATGGCGAGTTTATCATTAAAAGATATTTGTAAAGTATACCCGAATGGTTTTGAGGCTGTAAAAAATTTTAATCTTGAGATTGAGGATAAGGAATTTATCATTTTTGTAGGGCCATCTGGATGCGGTAAGTCTACTACCCTGCGTATGGTAGCTGGACTGGAGGAGATTTCTTCCGGTGAACTTACGATTGACGGTAAGCGCGTGAATGATGTGGAGCCAAAGGACAGGGATATTGCGATGGTGTTCCAGAATTATGCGTTATATCCGCATATGACGGTTTTTGATAATATGGCGTTTGGTTTGAAGCTGCGTAAGGTTCCCAAGGCAGAGATTAAGAAAAAGGTGGAAGAGGCAGCGAAGATCCTTGATTTGGATAAGCTGTTAGACCGTAAGCCGAAGGCTCTGTCCGGTGGACAGAGACAGCGTGTGGCTATGGGACGTGCGATCGTGCGTGAACCGAAAGTATTTTTGATGGATGAGCCGTTATCCAACTTGGACGCAAAACTGCGTGTGCAGATGCGTGCAGAAATCGCTTCTCTGCATCAAAGACTAGGTGCGACGATCATCTATGTAACGCATGACCAGGTAGAGGCAATGACGCTGGGAACGAGAATCGTTGTATTGAAGGACGGTATTATCCAGCAGGTAGACTCTCCCCAGAAATTGTACAATGAGCCGGATAACTTGTTTGTAGCTGGATTTATCGGTTCTCCGCAGATGAACTTCCTGGATGCAGTCTGCAAGGTTGAGGGTGAGAACGTTACGCTCAAGTTTGGCAATGATTCTGTAGTACTTCCTCCGGCTAAGGCGAAGAAGTTGATTGCAGGCAAGTATAATGGCAAGACAGTTGTGCTTGGTATTCGCCCCGAGGATATTGATGATTCACAGATTGCGCTTGAGACACACAAGGATAGTGTTTTCTCTACACAGATAACCGGTTATGAGCTGCTTGGTTCAGAAGTATTGTTGTATTATAATTTAAATGGTGCCAATATGACGGCAAAGGTTGATTCCAGAACGCCGGCACGTCTTGGCGATACTGTGAAGCTTGCTATGGATGTTGAGAAGATCCATGTGTTTGACAAGGAAACAGAATTGACAATTACCCACTAATTCGTTAAGATAGTGGTATAGCAGAACAAAGTGGGCTTGCACACTTTGACGCGCCGAGCACATTTGCGAAGCAATAGATACATCTTGTGCGAGTGCGCATAATTATTTTTCTCTTATAGGAAAGTTACTTTCACACGTTAGTGTGACAAGGTCTTTCCTATAAGAGAAAATATATGGAAGCGGCGCAAAAGGTGCTGCTTCCATTTTTTTGGAGGTGTCAATGCTGTCGAATCATAAATTAAAATTGGCGTTGGAAGAAATAAAAGAAATTTCAAGGGTTGATCTAGCGTTATATAGTGATAAAGGACGGCTGTTAGCAGCCACATACGAGCCAGAAGAAAATATGGAAAAAGCAGTCTGTCAGTTTGCAGATTCTATGGCGGAAAGTCAGATGCTTTTTGGATGTCATTTCTTTAAAATTATGCTCGAAGGCGAATTGGAATATGTTTTGCTGGCGCAGGCAGGCGGAGAGGAAGCGTATATGATTGGACGGCTAGCCGTTTGTCAGATACGGAACATATTAAGCGCTTACAGGGAACAGTCGGATAAGGGCAGTTTCATACAGAATATTCTTCTGGGCAATATGCTGGTGGTCGATATTTACAACAAGGCAAAGAAACTGCATATCGAAACAGCGCAGCGTGTGGTATTTGTGATTGAGGTTTCAGGCAAGAAAGATAATGTGGTGCTTGAGACAGTGAGAAATCTCTCAGTAAACACAGCGAGAGATTTTGTGACGGAGGTGGACGAGAAGTCGATTGTTTTGGTGAAGGATGTCCGAGAGATAGAATCAGAAGAAGCTTTGATGGGGATGGCAAAAATGTTAGTGGACAACCTTCACATGGAGGCTATGGTGAAGGTGCGGGTAGGCTATGGCAGCCAGGTTGGATTACTGCCAGAGATAGCACGCTCTTATCAGGAAGCAAAAATGGCATTGGAGGTAGGGCGGATTTTTTATGTGGAACAAGACACGATATCTTATGCAAATCTGGGAATTGGGCGTCTGATTTATCAGCTTCCATCGAGCTTGTGCCGTATGTTCTTGCGGGAGGTGTTTGGAGAAAAATTGCCGGAAGCTTTTGATGAGGAGACCATGATAACGATTCACAAATTTTTTGAAAACAATCTGAATGTCTCAGAAACGGCAAGGCAGCTTTATATACACCGTAACACGTTGGTATATCGTTTGGAGCGTATAGAGAAAGCCTTGGGGCTGGATATTCGTAAGTTCGAGGATGCTATGCTGTTTCGGATTGCGCTGATGGTAATTTCCCATATGGATTACCGTAGGAGCATGGAAGCGCCGGAGACGGAAGAGCTGTTGTGATAAGATTGTGCGTTTATGCCCGGAACTAGTACGTTTGTACCAGATTGCTAAAGAAATGGCGGAAAATGCCGATATTTATGGAAAGAGATACGTCTGGAAGGAGTGTGCTTATGAAGATAAATAATTTAGCAAGTACGGATACAATCGTCAATACGCAAAACAGAGAGCAGGTAGAGAATAAAGACGCTGCGCAGCAGCAAGAGCAGGGAAAGGTTAAGAATGGCACCGTAAAAGGGTCTGAGTTGAATCTTCTTCAGGATCCTATTGAGGAGAAGAAGAAAAAGGCAATGGAAGACGCCATGGAGTTTATCAAGAATCAGTTTAAGTCCGATGGAAAGGTAGATGAGATCTTAGATGAATGCCGCGATACGATCAAGACCAGTAAGGCGGCAGCCGAGGAAGCGTCGCAGCAGCTCGCAGAGATTGAAAAGCAGAAAGAGGAGCTGGGGGAGATGTATGGAGGTAATGAGGAAGACGAAGAATACAAAATGCGTCTCTCAGAACTGAATAAAGAAGCTACTCACTGGCAGAAGCAGTATAGAGATGCGCATGATATTATCGGAGCAGCGACAAAGGGAGTAAAAGCCATTAAATTGGAGACTTTGAAGCATCATGGCATGGTAGACGCAGGGAAGGCGGCGGATGCGACTTTGAAGGCAGCCAGCGATGAGATTGTCGGTATGCTTAAGGACGAGGCGATTGACAAGATTGACGAAGATATGGAAGAGGTTGTGGAAGAGGCTGAGGAAGCGAAGGAAGAGAAGGTTAAGGAAGATGCCGAGCTTGATGAGATTCGTTATGAGCGGGAGAAGAAAGCGCAGGAGATTGAAGAGGATATAGAGGAGCGCAAGAAGAGAGCGAAACAGACGGATGCGAGTTCGATGCCAGACAAAATAGACGTCAGCGAATTGTTGAACAGACAGCAGGAGATCTCTAAAAATACCCAGCAGATCTTAGAGGAACAAAAATTGCTGGCAGAAGATATCAAAGGCATTGTAACCGATGCCCTGATATAGTGTATTGTCTCGTTGATATACAGGTAAATCCGAGCAAATCTTCCAAGTCCCTCATGAATGAGGGATTTAGGGAGTTGATGCGGACTTGTCCGCTTTATTCTCTCAGATTACCAAGCGGCTATAGCAGAATAAAAAGGACAAAAGCTCTGTGCGGCAGGAATTCCGCACAGAGCTTTTTGAGGATAAAATAGAGTTAATATGCATGTATATCTTGCATCTAAGAGTAAGATGAAAGTGGCAGGAAGGTTTTTGTTAAGGAGGAGACATGAAAACGGAGTCTGAAGTATGGGCATATCTGGAACAGATCGCTGAAAGCGGTATTGTGATGGGCTTGGAGAGTATGCGGAACTTGATGGCGGAACTTGGAAATATTCAGGATAATCTGAAGATTGTCCACGTGGCGGGAACGAATGGGAAAGGCTCTGTATGCGCCATGGTATCTTCTGTGCTTTTGCAAGCGGGAATCCGAGCCGGAAAATACACATCCCCGGCAGTTTTTGACAGGAGGGAACAATATCAGGTAAATGGACAAAATATTACGCCTCATGAGGTGGTGGAGGTGTTTTCCGAGGTAAAAAAAGCATGTGAAAGTATGTTGGCAAGGGGCGAAAGGCAGCCTACTGTATTTGAAATTGAGACGGCGGCGGCGTTTCTGTGGTTTTACCGTCAGGATTGCCAGGTGGTGATTTTAGAGACGGGAATGGGCGGGGAGACGGACGCCACTAATATTATGAAAAGCCCGTTGGTGTGCGTGCTCACATCCATCAGTATGGATCACATGCGATTTTTGGGGCAAAGCCTTACACAGATTGCCCGCGCGAAGGCAGGAATTATCAAAAAAGGTTGTCAGGTGGTGGCAGTAAAGCCCAAAGAGCAGGCAGTTTGCGATGTGATAGAGGAAACGTGCAGACAAAAGCAGGCGCTTCTAACGTACAGCAATGTCAATAAGGCACGTACTATTCGGCAATGCATACAAGAAGGAGAAATGCGGCAGTATTTCTCCTATCCAATGTCTGAGTCTAAGGAAAAAGAGATCGCGCTGTCCATGATGGGCGATTATCAGATTGAAAATGCGGTTTGCGCAATCGAGACCGTGAAGGCATTGCGCGGCTGTGGATTTGTCATTCATGAGGAAGATATTGTAAGGGGATTATTACAGGCGCGTTGGGAGGGACGATTTTCTGTGCTCTGTCGACAGCCGTTATTTGTAATGGACGGCGCGCACAACGCAGATGCAGCGAAAAAATTAGCGGAAACTTTGAAAAGGGGTTTTACAAATTGCAAAATAATTTATATAATAGGAGTACTTGCAGATAAGGCGCATGAAGAGATGATGGAGATCATGCTTCCGCTGGCACAGAAAGTTTATACGGTTACGCCGGAACATTCCAGGGCAATGGATGGACAGGCGTTGGCAGCGGAGGCAGCAAGGTATCATGCGTGCGTTTCTTGCTGTCCGACGGTGGCAGAGGCAGTGGAGAAGGCATTTTCCGATGTAGGAAAGGAAGATTCGCTGATATTGGCATTTGGCTCGTTGTATTATCTGTCGGATTTGCGGGAAGCGGTCGGAGAAATGAAATAATATATTTGGCTGTAATCAGCGAAGGTAGTTTAAGGAGATAAAATGATAGATAAAGAAAAGGTTAGGCAGGCAGTGACTCTTCTTTTAGAGGGAATTGGAGAGGACTGCTCCAGGGAAGGATTGCGGGAGACGCCCGACAGGATCGCTCGCATGTATGAGGAGATTTTTGCAGGGATGGGGCAGACGCCTGAGGGAGTTCTCAATAAGACGTTTGAAGTTGCCAACAATGGGATTGTGTTGGAGAACGATATCGTTTTCTATTCTATCTGCGAACACCATTTGTTGCCGTTTTATGGGAAGGCACATGTGGCATATCTACCGGATGGCAAGGTAGTAGGGTTGAGTAAATTGGCAAGGACGGTAGAAATCTATGCCCGACGTCCTCAAATCCAGGAGCAGTTGACCGCGCAGATTGCTGATGCGCTCATGGAGTATCTAAATCCTCAGGGTGTTATGGTGGCGCTGGAGGCGGAGCATATGTGCATGACCATGCGTGGAGTGAAAAAGCCGGGAGCACAGACCGTTACAGTAGTTACGCGAGGACAGTTTGCGAAGGATAAGTGTTTGCAGGAGGAGTTCTGGCATATGCTGGGACGCTGACCTGTGGTATGTGATGGAGAAAATATACGATTCTTCCTCTCATAATACGCGCTAATCGGACAGTTTAGGAAAAGGAGAAAATAGTAGTATGGATAAAAATAGCGCCAAGATGCAGATCGGGAACCGGATATTTCAGGTGGCAGATTCCACCTATATCATGGGGATTTTAAATGTGACGCCGGATTCTTTTTCCGATGGAGGCAAGTATAACAGCACAGATGCGGCATTGAAACAGGCAGAACGTATGCTTGAGGAGGGCGCTGATGTGATTGATATCGGAGGTGAGTCCACCAGGCCGGGACATCAGAAAATATCAGAGGAAGAAGAGATACAAAGAACAGCACAGATTATTCGACTTATCAAAGAACGATTGGATATTCCTGTCTCGATTGACACATACAAGAGTAAGGTGGCTAAGGCGGCATTACAGGCAGGCGCGGATATGGTGAATGACATTTGGGGACTGAAATATGATGCAGAACTCGCTAAGGTGATTGCCGCTTGTGGTGCGCCTTGCTGTTTGATGCATAACCGGGAGCATTCGGAGTATTCTAATTTTATGAAGAATGTGAAAGAAGACCTTAGGGAGACGTTGAAAATAGCCCAGGGCGCCGGGATAGCAAAGGATAAGATTTTATTGGACCCTGGCGTTGGATTTGGCAAAACGTATGAGCAGAATCTGGAGATTATTGGGAAGCTGAAGGAGCTTAGAGAGTTGGGCTATCCGCTTCTTTTAGGAACATCACGGAAATCCGTAATTGGACTTACCTTGGAGCTTCCGGTGACAGAACGTTTGGAGGGAACCTTGGTTACTACGGTATTGGGGGTAATGGCTGGCTGCGCGTTTGTAAGGGTGCACGATGTCCTGGCAAATAAACGCGCCATACAGATGACGGAGGCTATTTTGCGTTATAGACTGAATGAGAATGAGTAGAACTGGATTGCTGGGATTGCATGAAGGAGAGAGAAAGCATGAGCGAGTGGGATTTAGATCGGATTCATATCAGAAATTTAGAAGTGTTTGGCAGACATGGCGTATTTCCAGAGGAAAATCGTCTGGGACAGAAATTTATCATTAATGCCACTTTATATATCCATACTAGAGAAGCAGGTTTAAAAGATGATTTAACAAAATCTGTACATTACGGAGAAGTTTCGCATTTTATGGCACGTTATATGACGGAGCACACGTTTGGGCTGATTGAGGCGGTGGCGGAACAGATGGCGCGGGCGGTGCTTTTGCAGTTTCCCGCCATGCAGAAAATTACACTGGAAATTTCAAAGCCCTGGGCGCCAATCGGACTTCCGCTGGACGCCGTTTCTGTGGAAATTACGCGGGGCTGGCATAGTAGTTATGTAGCGGTCGGCTCCAACTTGGGCGATAGAGAAACGTATATCAGGCGGGGGATAGCTTCATTGAATAGCAGGGAAGATTGTGTGGTAGAGCGTGTGTCAAGTCTGATTCCGACAAAGCCTTACGGTGTGGAGGAGCAGCCGGATTTTCTCAATGGGATGGTTGAACTGCGTACGCTGTTGTTCCCGGAGGAATTGTTAGGGGTGCTTCACGAGGTGGAGCAGGAAGCGAAACGCGAGCGCAAGGTGCACTGGGGGCCGCGGACGTTAGATTTAGATATTATTTTCTATGATGATCGTGTGGTCGATAAGGAGAACTTAAAGATTCCTCATCCAGACATGCAGAATCGGGAATTTGTCTTAAAACCTTTGGCAGAACTTGTCCCTTATCTGCGACATCCGCTTATTGGCAAAACGGTGGAACAGATGTTGGCGGAACTTTCTTTGGGATAGGTGAGTGGATATGGCGGAAGAATATTTTGCATATGAGGTAAAGAACAAGGAGATTTGTATTCTGCGCTGTTATGGAAGTAGTGGGAGTGTAGTGATACCCGAAGCGTTGGATGGATATCCGGTGACGGAACTGTCCGCGTATGCGTTTGCCAAAGAGCTGGAGGAAGAGCCGGAAAATACAGGCGGATTTCCCTGTATTTGCGGTGATTGCCTGGAAGAACTGTATCTGCCTTGCACAATCAAAAGACTGGGGCGTTATATTTTTTATAATTGTCTTGGCTTTCGCAAATTGTCATTTTATAGTAATATTGCTTTTATGGGCGCTGGGGCGTTTACGGGATGTGAGAATTTGTGCTGTCTGGAAATGCACAGGCTTGAGGGAAATTCCTGTCTGAGAGAGATTTTGCAGGATTTGAAACAGAAGGTGAGCGTATCATGTTACCGGGAGGCAGAAGCGCCGGGGGAAGGGCAAGAGCTGTTTTGCCGTCTGGTGTATCCAGAATTTTTTGAGGAGGCTGTAGAAAATACGCCGGCAAGAATAATTTCTACGCAGACTCACGGGATGGGAATACAGTATCGCAATGCATTTCGCAGCACGCAGATAGTATTTAGAGAATATGACCGTCTTTTTACAACAGGAAAATATAATATAGACTTAAGTATTCTGATTGAACTTGTTACATCAAGGCTTTGTTATCCGTTTGCTTTGGAGGAAGATGCAAGACTAGAGTATGTGAACTGGTTGTCGGAACATTTGCAAGAAGCATCCTTGTATCTCTTGCAACAGGGGGCGCTCGGAGAGTTGCGTTGGTTGTCAGAGAAATTCGTCTCAACGTCGGAGCAGATGGATGTGCTTTTGTTGGAGGCGAAGCATCAGGAAAATACAGAGGCGGTCAGTATGATGATGGATGTGAAGTATCGCAGATTTCCTGTGAGGAAGAAGAAATTTTGCCTTTAAAATTGCAGTGTATGCGAGGTGCGATATGTTTGAAGAGCGATTGTTGGAAAAAGTAGATATCTGCAATGAGATCGTAGCGGATTGCCGCAATGAACTCTATCTGAATATGCGCTTTTTGGATGTGGCGCTTTATAGTCTGCGACAAGAGCCTTCCATGGAATTAGCGCGCACAGCGACGGATGGGAATGTGTTAAAGTATAATCCAGAGTATCTTATGGAATTGTACCGTTTGGGGAATGTCCCTGTCAACCGGTGTTACCTTCACAGTATATTTCATTGTCTTTTCGGGCATGTGTGGAATCAGAGGGGAATGGAAGACCGGCAGCTTTGGAATCTTACCTGTGATATTGCGGTGGAATCGGTGATAGACAGTTTGCCCTATCGCTGTTTGCGCAATCCCTCCAAACCTTACAGGCGTGCGGTGTATCAGGGATTAGAAAAAAATGTACCCGTACTTAATGCCGAGGGAATTTTCTATCTGCTTAAAAAGGCGCAGCCGGATATGCGCGTGGTGGCGCGAATGATACAGGAGTTTACGGTAGATGAACATTTCTTGTGGAAACCGCAGGAGAAAGAACGTTCTGCGCCGATGGAACAGCAAAACCGTTGGCAGGATATTCGGGAGAAGATGGAAACGGAGCTTGATCTGTTCTCCAAAGAGGCTGCGGAAGATTCTAGAGGTTTGAAGGAGCAGCTTCGTGTAGAGAATCGTCAGCGCTATGATTATCGCAGATTTCTCAGGAAGTTTTGTGTCTTGAAAGAGGAGATGCAGGTTGATTTAGACAGTTTTGATTATATCTTTTATCACTATGGCATGGAATTGTATGGGAATATGCCGTTGATTGAGCATTTAGAAACGCGGGAAGTGCAAAAGATTGAAGATTTCGTGATTGTCATAGATACTTCCATGTCCTGTAAAGCATCACTTGTGCAGAAGTTTTTGCAGGAGACTTACAGTATTTTGAGCCAATCGGAGTCTTTTACGCGAAGGTTCTGTGTGCATATTGTACAGTGCGATGAGCGGGTACAGTCGGATATAGTGATTGAAAATGGCAGTCAATTACAGGAATATATGGAACATTTTCAGATTCAAGGTATGGGAGGAACGGATTTTCGCCCGGCATTTGCTTATGTCAATACATTGCTGGCGCGGAAGGCGTTTCATAAATTACGGGGACTAATTTATTTTACCGATGGTTATGGGACGTTTCCGTTGAAGAAGCCGCATTACGACACGGCATTTGTGTTTTTTCGTGAGGATTATCTGGACGTGGATGTGCCGCCCTGGGCGATTAAGCTAGTGTTGGGGGAAAATGATTTTTCATGATGACATTTCGCAGAATAAATTTGGAGGTAACTGCATGAATATCAAACGAACCAAGGAAGAAATTAAGAATACGATCGCATCTTATTTGCTGAGGGATGAATACGGGGAGTATGAGATTCCGGCCATCCGCCAGCGTCCGGTTTTGCTGCTTGGTTCGCCGGGGATTGGCAAGACACAGATTATGGAGCAGATTTCCAAGGAGTGCGGGATTGGCCTGGTCTCTTATACCATTACGCACCATACGCGTCAGAGTGCAATCGGGCTTCCTTTTATTTCTAAGAAACAATATGGCGGTCAGGAATTTGCGGTCACGGAATATACGATGAGTGAAATTGTGGCGGCAATCTATGAAAAGATGGAGCAGACTGGATTGTCTGAGGGAATTTTGTTTCTAGATGAGATTAACTGTGTTTCGGAGACGCTAGCGCCTGCGATGTTACAGTTTTTGCAGTGCAAATCGTTTGGCAATCATAAAATTCCCCAGGGATGGGTGATTGTTGCCGCGGGGAATCCACCGGAGTACAATAAATCTGTGCGGGAGTTTGACGTCGTCACGATGGATCGGGTGAAAAAGATTGAAGTGGAGGCTGATTTTGAAGTTTGGAAGGAATATGCATACCGACAGGGATTGCATGGGGCGGTGATTTCTTACTTGAATACGAGAAAGCAGAATTTTTACCAAATGGAGACGACGGTAGACGGCAGAAATTTTGCTACTCCCAGGGGGTGGGAAGATCTCTCGAACTTGTTGCAGATCTATGAGAAGCTTGGTCATACCGTGGACAGAGAGGTTGTGGTGCAGTATATTCAGTTTCCTAAGATAGCGAAGGATTTTGCAAATTATTTGGAACTATACTATAAATACCGTACGGATTATCAAATTGAGGAGATTCTAAAGGGCAGAATGGATGAAATTTTACTGAAAAAAGTCGCACATGCTTCTTTTGATGAACGTTTGAGTGTACTTGGACTACTCATTTCAAGGGTCAATGAGGCATTAAAAAGATCCGTACAGACAGAAACGTATATAGAAATGTTGTTCACAGTTTTGTCGGATTATAAAGGGCTGACTGAGGAGGAAGGGGCAGAACTGGACGGACAACAGCTCATGCAAAATGTATATAATAAATTTCATTTAGATTATAAGAAAAGGAAAAAGGCTGAATTAATCGGCCGGGATGAGGAGAAGGTTTATCAGAGGGTGATTGCTTTTTTAGAACGTCTTTCACAAACATTGAAGTTGGAAAACATTCGGGAGAGGGAGGAGGCGTTCGCATGTGTGAAAGGGTTGTTTGATTGGGAGAGAGTGTCTTTCGAGAATGAACAGCAGGATGCTTTGCAAATTGTAGAATACGTATTTGATTTCTTGGAAGGAGCTTTTGGCAACAGCCAGGAAATGGTAATATTTATTACAGAATTAAATTCTAATCCATACAGCGTTAGTTTTTTGCAGGCGTGTGAATGTGAACGTTATTATCGGTATAACAAGGAGCTTTTATTTGATGTCAGGCGCAAGAAGCTCTTAGAGCGGATGGATTTGTAAAAGTTTGGCGCAGTGAGAGAATGTGTGATGACAAGATTTGGAAATGATAAGTGTCTTTTGCAGAAAAAGGGAAACGATAAGGTGCGGAACTGATGCGAACAGTATGTAGGTAAAGTTTTCCTGGATATAGCCGATATAAATATCAGCTACGGAGGGCGCTTATTTCTAGGGAAAGATGGAAATAGGTGCTCTTTTTTTGGTTTTGAAAGGAGACGCTATGACAGACAGATTACAGAGTACAGGAAGTTACAGAATGGGATATTTTTCACAGGCGGTTGCTGATTATGCTGCCACAAGGAAGCCGGAAAATAAAGCAGGAGACGACAAGGCCCAAACAATTGGTGAATTTTCTGAGAAAGAGTGGGAGAGGCTCTTAAATAAGGTAGATGACGCGATTGAAGAATATAAGGCAGATTTGAAAGAGCGTGAAAAAGAAGCATTAGAAAAGCAGAAAGAGCAACGCGAGTCCTATATTTTAGGAGCTGGGTGTATGGAAGACAAACAATTTACGGAGCGTGTCTTGCTGGATAATGGAAGTTTCCGTACGATGCGTTTTATGCGTATAGACAGCATGGATAGCGAGGCTTCTGAATATATGAAACAGCCAGATATCAAAGATACGATAGATGATATCGTGGCGGATGAAGCGATACAAAAGCTGCTGGACAAAGGGAATCGTGCGCCGTACTCTCTGCTGGCGGATGAGAATGGGATTGTCAATTATAAGGGCGTAGAGTTTCGTTGTGATTATGAAAACAATCGTTTGTGCCTGGGTGACGTTACGAATCCCAAAAACTGCATTACTGTCGGTCTGGAAAAAGGCGGGTGTTTGGTATTTAACAGAGAGAATATAGATGATTTGGTGAAGGCAATCGACATGTTTTCTCCAGAGGATATCAACCGAATTATACGCGCGATCGCCCAGGATGCCAAGATTAGGCAAATGCAGATACAGATTGAGGACGAAACCAGCGGCGAGAAGGTGCTGGAAAAGCCGGAAGAGGAGAACGAAAACTATGAATCCGATAGACAGACAAAACAGTCCGATTTTTAAATCATTTCATATTATTTATCCTGTTTTTGTATATTTTGTTGCGATAAATTTAAGTATGTCGTTGTTTACCATGCTTGCAGTATTTTTGGGGGCGGATCCCAGTGAGCAGTATATGTCTTTGCAGACGGCGTCGGTGGCGGTGACAATTCCCTTTATTGCGCGCTATTATCAGAAGGATAAAAATGAGCCAACGGTGTTTTGGGAACATATGAATCTGGTAATTGCGGGTAAATCTACGGGAATGAGGGCGGTAAATGGCGTTTTGATGTTTCTTGCTGGCGCTGTTATTGGGATTGCGCTTAATAACCTGCTTATTGTGAGTGGGTTAGAGGAAATATCGCAGGGCTATCAGGAGGTGAACACGCATCTTTTTTCCGGCGGCATTTACCTTGAACTGTTAGGAGCCTGTCTGATGACGCCATTTTTGGAAGAACTGCTGTACCGAGGCGTGATTTATGGCAGGCTTTGTGATTTGATGATATTGGACAATGAGGAAAAGACGGATCATGGCAAGAAGCGGGAACGCCAGAGCAGGGTGCTTGCCATGGTATTATCAGCGCTTTTATTTGGTGTGATTCATATGAATCTGCTGCAGTTTGTCTATGCGGGCATTCTCGGTATTGTCTTAGCGTGGTTTATGGAGAAGGCGGGGCATTTTTACGGTGCGTTCCTGGCGCATCTGGGGGCAAATTTGATGGCGGTGCTCCGTGTGAAGACGTCTGTTTTTGCTTGGATGAAACCGGCAACATCTACATTTTATATGGCGACAGCCATTGCGTTGGCATTAGGGATTGTTTTGCTTGTAATTATTCAGTTTGTTTCGGTGGGACGCGCAAAGAAACAAGGAATTCCCCAATAAAAATGGAAAGGTAGGATTATGGAAAAGGATTTAACGTCTGGCAGCGTGCTTCGGAATATCGCATATTTTTCATTGCCGTATCTCTTGTCTTATTTTTTGCAAACCTTGTATGGAATGGCAGATTTGTATATTATTGGGCAGTATAACGGAGTGGACGATATAACGGCGGTATCGGTGGGCAGCCAGGTCATGCATATGTTGACGGTAATGATTGTTGGCCTTGCTATGGGCTCTACGGTAAGCATTGGTAAGGCGGTTGGAGCAAAGCGAACGGAACATGCTATGGCAGCGATTGGAAATACGGTTACACTTTTTATGGGGGTGTCTGCTGCGTGTATGGCATTGCTTTTAGGGCTGGTAAAGCAGATTGTGACGCTGATGTCTACCCCAGAGGAGGCGGTAGCGGGCACGATTACATACCTTACGATTTGTTTTGTAGGAATTCCATTTATTACCGCATACAATATTATAAGCTCCATATTTCGGGGACTTGGGGATTCTAAAAGTCCTATGTATTTTATTGCTGTGTCGTGCGGGGTGAATATAGCTCTTGATTATTTGTTTATCGGCGGGCTTGGAATGGGGACAGCAGGCGCTGCGCTTGGCACGACATTGTCCCAAACCATTAGCGTATTGTTGGCATTTGTTATGATTCTAAAGAAAAAGGCTGGCGTAAAACTACAGAGAAATCATTTTATACCACGGCATGAGACGCTGGGACAAATTTTGAAAATTGGCGTCCCGGTGGCATTGCAGGATGGTTTTATTCAAATTGCTTTTATTGTGATTACGGTGATTGCTAATCGCAGAGGGTTGAATGATGCGGCGGCAGTAGGAATTGTAGAAAAGGTAATCGGGGTTGTATTTCTGGTTCCTTCCACCATGTTGTCTACGGTCTCCGCCCTTTCTGCGCAGAATATAGGCGCGGGCAAACATGATCGTGCGGCGCTTTCTTTGCGGTATGCCATTCTCATAACGGTGGGGTACGGACTGGTTGTGTCCATAGTTACACAATTTATTGCTGCGCCGGTAGTGGGGATGTTCACGGACGATGCGGCGGTTATTTTGCTGGGGGGACAATATCTTAGAGGATATATCTGGGATTGTATCTTTGCTGGCATACATTTTTCTTTCAGTGGTTATTTTTGTGCCTATGGCATGTCGGGACTCTCTTTTTTGCACAATTTTTTGTCCATTGTCTGTGTACGTATTCCAGGAGCATTTTTTGCTTCAGCATACTTTGCAGACACGTTGTTTCCTATGGGGCTTGCCGCGCCAGGAGGGTCGCTTTTGTCGGTGATTATCTGTGTATGGGCATTTCTCTGGATGAGGCGAAAGTTACCGCAAGCAGGGAATGATTACTGTGATAGTTAGTCGTCGTAGTAATGTTTGCAGGAGGAGATTTATGAGGGGCTGATATTTTTTATCTTAATGGGGGTGAAGTGGGCTTGCCCACTTTGTTCTGAGGTTATAGTAGAATGAGAGCATGGAGGAAAGACGAACATGAAATATACAGGTGCAATTTTTGATATGGACGGCGTTCTCTTTGATACAGAGAAAATTTACCAGCAGACATGGCATGAGATGGCGGCGGAGCGGAATATCGCGTTGGGCAGCGAGTTCGTGAAAGTGATTTCCGGAACCAGTGGGGCGCGTATGCATCAGGTGCTTGAAGAATATTATCACGTGACGGAGGGAGCTATAATTGCGGAGGAATGCAGAAGCAGAATGCGCAGGAAGTTATCGGAAAATGTTCCAGTAAAAGAGGGAGTTGTAGAAATCTTGGAGTTCTTCAAGCAAAAGGGTATGCCGATTGCAGTTGCCAGCAGTAGTTTTGCCAGGCAGATTGAGGCAAATTTACAAAAGTCGGATTTGCGCGGTTATTTTACTGAAATTGTCAGTGGGACAGAGATGGAACATGGAAAACCTGCACCGGATATTTTTCTGCGCGCAGCCAGTAAGCTCGGATGCAAACCGCAGGAATGTTTTGTGTTTGAGGACAGTGAAAATGGGATCAAGGCTGGGTACGCTGCGGGCTGCACGACGATTATGGTGCCGGACTTAATTGCGCCTTCTGTGGAGATTGAGCAGTATTGTACCAGGATTTGTGAGAATCTAATGCAGGCGAAGAAAGAGATAATAGAGATTCTTTCCCGTATGAGCGGCGAGGCCTTTTGCATGAGTAAATAGATTCGTGCGACAGCTCCGACAATTGCATACAGATTCGTGTTACGAGTGTACCGTAACCACATTACGAAAGAAAAGTAAAATTTTAGAGAATTTTTATTGCCTATTGCGTTTGTTATGTATTATAATAGGGGACAGGAAGTCGATATTTCCCATTTTCTGGAGGCAAAGCAGCGTTTTGCGTGTCCGGGCAGGGAGGGAAATCTTCACTTCAGAAAAAGAAAAGGAAAAGAGGTTAAAGAAAATGAGCAAAATCGATTTGAGCAAGTACGGTATTACCGGCACCACAGAGATTGTGCACAATCCTTCTTATGAGGAACTGTTCGCAGAAGAGACAAAGCCTGAACTGGAAGGTTATGAGAAAGGTCAGGTCAGCGAGCTCGGCGCAGTGAATGTAATGACAGGTATTTACACAGGCCGTTCTCCCAAAGACAAGTTCATCGTTATGGATGAGAATTCCAAAGACACTGTATGGTGGACTTCCGATGAATATAAGAATGATAACCATCCGGCAACCGAGGAGACTTGGGATGTAGTAAAGAAGATTGCTCAGAAAGAGCTTTCAGACAAGAGATTGTTCGTAGTAGACGCTTTCTGCGGTGCGAACAAAGATACCCGTATGGCAATCCGTTTTATTATGGAAGTTGCATGGCAGGCACACTTTGTAGCAAATATGTTCATTATGCCTACTGCTGAGGAGCTTGAGAACTTTGAGCCGGATTTCGTTTCCTTTAATGCTTCCAAAGCTAAAGTTGAGAATTATAAGGAATTAGGATTAAATTCTGAGACTGCTGTTGTATTTAATATTACGAGCCGTGAGCAGGTAATTATCAATACATGGTACGGCGGTGAGATGAAGAAAGGTATGTTCTCTATGATGAACTACTATCTGCCGCTTAAGGGCATCGCTTCTATGCACTGCTCTGCCAACACAGATATGAACGGCGAGAACACAGCAATCTTCTTCGGTCTTTCCGGTACAGGTAAGACAACATTATCTACCGATCCAAAACGTCTTCTGATTGGTGATGACGAGCACGGCTGGGATGATAACGGCGTATTTAACTTTGAGGGCGGCTGCTATGCGAAAGTAATCAATCTGGACAAGGAGTCTGAGCCTGACATTTACAACGCAATCAAGAGAAATGCGCTTCTTGAGAACGTTACTTTGGATGCTGACGGCAAGATTGACTTTGACGATAAGAGCGTGACAGAGAATACACGTGTATCTTATCCGATTGATCATATCGAGAAGATCGTACGTCCTGTTTCCTCAGCGCCGGCAGCTAAGAATGTAATCTTCCTGTCCGCTGATGCATTTGGCGTACTTCCGCCGGTATCTGTTCTTACACCAGAGCAGACACAGTACTATTTCCTGTCCGGCTTTACAGCTAAGCTTGCAGGAACAGAGCGCGGAATTACAGAGCCTACACCTACATTCTCCGCTTGCTTCGGTCAGGCATTCTTAGAGCTGCATCCGACTAAGTATGCAGAGGAACTGGTAAAGAGAATGGAGAAGAGTGGAGCGAAGGCATATCTGGTAAATACAGGCTGGAACGGCACAGGCAAACGTATCTCCATCAAAGATACCAGAGGAATCATTGATGCAATCCTCAATGGAGACATCCTCAATGCTCCTACCAAGAAGATTCCGTTCTTTGATTTTGAGGTTCCGACAGAGCTTCCAGGTGTTGATCCGGCAATCCTTGATCCGCGCGATACGTATGCTGATGTTTCTGAATGGGAGACAAAGGCGAAAGATCTTGCAGAGAGATTCATTAAGAACTTTGCGAAATATGAAGGCAATGATGCTGGTAAGGCTCTTGTTTCTGCTGGACCTAAGGTTTAAAATAATAGCCAATGCAGTAAATTGGTGAATTCCGAATAGTTCAATAGATTTCGTATCGTTTTATAGCTGAAATAACAGGCTTCTTATGTTTTGAGTAATTCAAAGCATAAGGAGCCTATTTTTCTCTTAAAGTAAGAAAGAACTTGTCGCACGAAAGCGTGAAAGTGTCTTTCTATAAAAGAAAACGATTATGTGCACGCGCACAAGATGCAAGTTACAAAATTAAAATTTTTTGGACAAAATTAGCATAATAGTGATAAGATATTTTATGATATAATGTGTTTAAAACTATTATACTAGGGGGAAAAGGCGCTAATGAGAATAGCAGTCTGCGATGATTGTTCTGAAGATGCGTTATGTTTGAAGGGCAGTTTGAAAGGACAACAAGATGTGCAAATTTACCTTTCTGCAAAGGAACTTCTAGCTGAACTCAAAAACGGAGAGGTACATTACGATTTATATTTGCTAGATATTTATATGAACGATTCCATGGATGGGATTGAACTGGCGAAAGAGTTGCGTGGGATGGATAAGGAGGCTGTTATTTGTTTTGTATCGATCAGTGATGCCTTTTATCGCGAAGCATTTGACTTGTATGCAGTTCAATATTTACTAAAACCTGTGCAAGAAGATGCGCTCAGCCAGCTTTTGGAGAGGGTGGCGGGAAAACTTAGCCACGACAGAGAGCAGAGTCTTAAGTTTAAGATGCGTGGACAGAGCAGTTCTATACCTTATGGGAAGATTCGCTATATCAGCAGTCGGGAACATACAATTTCTATTTTTTGTACGGATGGGACGGTACAGGAATGTAGAGGAAAATTAAATGAATTTGAGCAGCGAATATGCGGCGATATATTTATAAGATGCCATCAGAGTTTTCTTGTCAATATTTACCAGGTAGATAATTTGAGCGGAAGTGATTTAATCATTTCCGGTCAGAGGGTGCCAATTTCCAGAAAATATTATACGCAAGTAAAAAGACGGTATCAGGAGATTTTATTTGAGGAGGTAGACTGATGGAAGTGTTTCGAGATATATCGGTAGTGTGGTCGTTGTTTCATATATTGGTTCTCTTTATCATGCTGTACCGTTCACGTTATGCAAGAAAGAAAACAATTTTTCTTACCTGGATTACGATGCTGCCATTGATTGTGCTAAATCTGGCGGGTCTGATAATCTATGGAGTGAGTGTTATGGGCAAAGTGTTTATCTTGACCTGCACCATTCCAAGTCTTCTGGTTTTTTGGTTTATTTCAGAGGATAAAAAAGGAAGATTTTTCTTTACGTTCTGTTTGGCAGATACTGTGGCTTACTGGATTATAATAGTAACGAATTTGCTAGATTTTTATTTTGGGGGAGGGCAGTATATTTTAATGTTTATCGGCAGGCTTGTATTGTTTCCATTGGTGGAATGGATAGCGGTCCGTTATTTGAGAAAACCATATTTGGAGTTGCAGAAATCGGTTACAAACGGCTGGGGAATTTTTGCTGGCATGACAGCCTTGTATTATCTTTTGCTTGCTTTGTTTGCTAATTTTCCAGCACTCATTATGGAGCGACCGCAAGAAATGCCGGCTTTTTTATTAGTACTGATATTGATGCCTATGACGTATGCGGTCATTTTTGCATCGCTCTATCGGCAGCTCTTGCTTTATCGCAGGCAGCAGAGCGAGGCGGTTTTGCAGGAACAGAAGCATGCGCTGGAGGCGCAGCTTGAGAATCAGCAGCGGATTCGCAGGATGAAGCATGATATGAAGGGACATGCCGTTACGCTGTCGGGACTGCTTGCCGCTGGTAAGATGCAGGAAGCGCAGGGGTACTTGAAGGATGTAAGAACGGAGCTGGACAGTCTGCTGGGGCAGTATTGTGCGAATCCGTACATCAATGCCATATTTGCACAATATAGTCAGAAGTTTCAGGAGATTCAGGCAGAAATTAGCATAGATGTTTCTGTAGGAGATGAAGAGCTGCCCTATATGGAGTTGTGCCGTATTCTTTCCAACGGTTTGGAAAATGCTTTTGATGAATTATTGGGGCTGAAAGAGAAAAAACGGGAAGTTACTGTGCAGATGAAATACAGTCATGATTATTTGATTATCCGTATAAAAAATAGCTGCCGAACGGATTTACATGTAGAGAAAGGAACCATTCCCCCGAGCAGCAAAGGCGGGAGCGAACACGGTTTTGGATTGCCGACGATCAAGGAGGCGGCAGAACGGCTGGATGGAGATATGCTGTGTTATACAGAGAAGCAAAACTTTGTGCTGGATGTGATGGTTCGTATAAGATAATGCGCTGCGGGGGATAGCATCTTAGTTATTTCAGGAACAAGCGTACCAGTTTTTCGTTGAGTATTTTGTAGGGCTGGTAACGCATAGGCAAATCAAGCCATGTTTTCTTATCTACGATACTTTTGGAATGGGAGAAGGTGTCAAATCCTTCTTTCCCGTGATAAGAACCCATACCGCTTTCGCCAAATCCGCCGAATCCTAATTCGCTGGTGGCAAGATGGATTATGGTGTCATTGATACAGCCGCCGCCAAATCCGCATTGGCCAGTAACTTTTCGGGCTATGTGCTTATCGGAAGTGAAGATATACAATGCCAGGGGATGAGGCATACTGTTTATTTTTTGCATGGCGTTATCCAGAGAATCATAGGTTAATACAGGAAGCAGCGGACCGAAGATTTCTTCTTGCATAACGGCGTCCGCAAACGATACGTTTGTCAGGACGGTCGGTTCTATGCGCAATTTAGATTCATCGAATTGCCCGCCGTGGATAATTTTCTCTGCGTCCATCAAAGACAAAATGCGCCGAAAGTGTTTTTCGTTGATAATCTTTCCATAATTGTTATTTTGCAGAGGAGTAGCGCCGAACTGGAGTTGTATCTGTTTTTTCAGCTCAACAAGCAGCGAATCTAAAATTGCGGCATCGCAGTAAATATAATCGGGCGCTACGCAAGTCTGTCCACAGTTGAGGAATTTACCAAAGACAATTCGTTTAGCCGCTAGTTTCAGGTTGGCGCTTTTCTCAACAATGCAGGGGCTTTTGCCGCCAAGTTCTAGGGTGACTGGGGTAAGGTTTGCTGCGGCATTTTGCATAACTTCTTTGCCTACGGACTGGCTGCCGGTAAAGAAAATATAGTCAAATGGTTGCTTCAATAGACAGGTGTTTTCTTCACGTCCGCCGGTAATAACGGAAATATATTCTCGCTCAAAACATGTTTCAATGATGTCGCAGATGATCTGACTGGTGTGCGGGGAGTATGCGCTGGGCTTAATCACGGCTGTATTTCCCGCTGCGATAGCGTCCACTAGAGGTTCTAAGGTTAGCAGGAAAGGATAATTCCAAGGGCTCATAATCAGTACCGTCCCATAGGGGGAGGGTTTTCTGAAACTCCTGGAAGGGAATTGTGAGAGAGGTGTGCGAACCCGTTTCTCTCTGGCAAAGGTGCGGATATGTTTCAACATGTAACGGATTTCACTGAGAACTAATCCGATTTCACACATATAACTTTCAAAATGGCTCTTGCCCAAATCTTTGTAGATGGCGTCAGCAATATCATCTTCATAATTATTAATACAAGATTTTAATTTCTTGAGAGCGCGAAGCCTATGGTCAATACTGCGTGTCTTACCTGACAGAAAAAACGTCTTTTGCATGTCAATAGTCTGTTTGATATAGTTTTCTTTCATTGTTAAATCCATCCTTAAATTATTTCATTAGCAGATAATAAAACTGTTCCAATTCCTTTGCGTTCATCAATACAGGAACTGGATAGAGGGGGTTTGCCTCTTTGTCTGCGTAGTGGGAGAGCTTTTTGATATCTTCTTCCTGAATTTCAGGAATTGTGTTGCCAATGTGAAATCGTTTTTTCATTTCACTTATCGCGTCGATAAATTGTTGAGCCGCCTTCTCATAAGGAGTGTTTTTGTCTGCGATTCCTACTTCCACAGCCAAACGGTATAGTTTCTTATGAATGCTTTTACCATAAGATTCGAGGACAAATGGAAGGAGAACGGCGTTTGCCAGTCCATGGGGAACGTTGTATTGTCCGCCTAGAGAGTGTGCCACGGCGTGAACATATCCCACATACGATTTTGTGAATGCGCACCCAGCATAAAAGGAGGCTTTGAGCATATTTCTTCTTGCTTCCATATCGCTGCCATTTTCATATGCAGTATCCAGGTTTTCAAAAATGAGCCGAACAGCCAGCAAAGCGTCTTTTCTGGTTCCATGGGTGGTGGAATTGCCGATATAGGCTTCTACTGCGTGGGTTAATGCGTCCATTCCAGTGGTTGCAGTGATAAAAGGCGGCAGGCTTATTGTGACTTTGGGGTCCAAAACGGCATATCTAGGGATTAGTGGAAAATCGTTAATGGCATACTTATGTCTTGTTTCTGCATCTGTAATCACTGCCGCTAAGGTAGTCTCACTGCCGGTTCCGGCAGTAGTTGGGATGGCAATTAATAAGGGAAGCTTTTTATGTATCTTTAAAATACCTTTCATTTGGGCAAGGGATTGCTTTGGTTTGGCAATCCTGGCGCCGACCCCTTTGGCACAGTCCATACTGGAACCGCCGCCAAATCCGATGATAGCGTTGCATCCTTGGGAAAGATACAGTGCGACAGCTTCATCTACATTGACCGTGGTGGGATTGGCAACCGTCTTGTCATAGATGGTATAAGTAATGCCATTTGAGGAAAGTATACGCTCTAAACGTGCAGTAATGCCAAATTTGCGGATGCCGGCGTCCGTAATGATAAGTACGGAGTTGTTGTGATGCTTTTTTAAGATGTCTGGAATACCTTTCATTCCTTTAATGATTTTCGGCTTTCGATATGGAAGAAAGGGAATGGCAATTTTAAAAGCTGTCTGGAACGTTCTGCAATATAATTTTTTAAATAGATTCATTTATGGGCTCCTTTCTTATCTGTTGAAGGGTTGTTACGTAGAGACTGCCCGCGCGTTTCCAGCTCTGTGCAAAACTGGTTCAGATTGTCAGCAATCACAAACAGCACGCGATAAAACGTGTCGCGTTCCGTTTCTGTGATGCCGCTTCCACCAATTTGTGTGGCTTGGAGAATCATGTCGCTTACGGTGTGAGCACATTCTTTGCCTGCCGTAGTCAACTTGGCTTTAGCACGGTACTTTTTGTCGTTTGCAGATTCATAGAAAATAAAGCCGCTGCGTTCAAGATCAGACAATATCCTTGATATTCCCGCTTTGTTTTCTTTACATATGCCACATAAGTCTGCGGCGGTTAATCCATCAGGATAATTGGACAGATAGTACAAGCACATGACATGAGTACCTTTCAAGCCAATTTCACTCATCTGATATTTTTTAATCCGTTGGATGCTTTTGTAAATCTGGGCTATTCCAATCGTCAGTTTTTCAAAGCGGTCAACCATAAAACAGAAACCTCATTTCCACCAATAATTAGATTGTTGTTTTTTCTGATGTTGATTTGTCAACAAAAATATCAAAGCAAATATAGCAAAAGAAAGTTGATTTGTCAACAATGTATGGATGCTTGCCAGATAAGTTGTTAGCTGATATACTGTTTGATAATGAAACGAACAAGGAGTTGAGAAGCTATGCATGCAGGTTCTATGTGTATTTCGTGTATTTTATCGAAGGAAGAATTAGCGATTCGACAGTTTATGGATGAAGAACGAAAATCTGAGTATATGCATCAGGTACTAGGGATTTTATATAAATATGCGCAGACGGAATCTTCGCCGGGGCTTACAGAGCGGTTAGAAGCATTATACCGGGAGTTTTGGGGGAGCGCCAAAGATTTTAGTGAGCAGAAACATAAATATAATCAATGGTTGTTGCGAATGGAAGCGAAGATTGAGCAGCAGATACAGGCGTCTACGGACCCTTTAGAAACCTGCATCAAATATGTCTGTGCAGGGAATTATATAGATTTTTCTGCGGTGGATGATGTAAATGAGAATACGCTGGGAGAGCTGTTGGATCAGGCGGCGGGTCAGGATATTTCCAGGGAAGAGTATGTAAGATTTCGGGAAGATTTGCAGAATGCCCAGAATTTGGTCTATTTAACAGATAATTGTGGAGAGATTGTCTTGGATAAAATTTTTATCAAGCATATAAAAGAAAATTTCCCGCATCTACGACTTACGGCAATTGTGCGGGGAGAGGATGTTATCAATGATGCGACGCTTACGGATGCCAGGGAAGTTGGTTTGACAGACATCGTGCCCTGCATAGGAAATGGCAATGCGGCTCCCGGTACAATTCTCAGCCGCTTGAGCGCGCAGGCGAAGGAAACGCTGCTTTGTGCGGATGTGATTATTTCCAAAGGGCAGGGCAATTTTGAAAGTCTCTACGGTGAGAAGAGGAATCCGTACTATTTGTTTTTGTGTAAATGCGAATTGTTTGTACGGAGGTTCTCCTTGAAGCAATATCAATCTGTATTTGTCCGGGAAGAACGGTTACATATTACCCGCTAAAAAGTATGATAGTGTTCTATGATACGTTTTACGGAAGAGAGGTATGTTCGTCCAAACAAATTCAGATGATTTAAAAGATGGTAGAGGTTATACAAGTCCCGACGGCGGTGATAGCCAGGCTGCATAGGAGCGGCTTTTTGGTAGGCGTCGTAAAAAGCAGGGGGAAATCCGCCGAATAGTTCGGTCATGGCAATGTCGGCTTCCGCGTGGCCTACATATACTGCCGGGTCGATCAGCCATGCTTTTCCGTCGTTTCCGGTCATAAAATTTCCGGACCATAAATCACCGTGCAAAAGCGATGGATATTCCGGCTCCACGAGAAAGAGATGTAAATTGTCCAACAGTCTGTTTATTTTATACAAATCGGTATGGTCAAAATAGCGGGAAGCCGCCATAAATTGAGGCTTTAGGCGGCATTCGCCAAAGAACTCAATCCAACTATCTTTGGGGGTGTTGCGTTGTTTTGTGGAGCCAATATAATTGTCTTGCAGAAAACCATAGGTTCCCTGAGAGACAAAATCTGTGGAGGGCGCTTGGTGCATGGCAGCGAGTTGCCGTGCAAAGGACTCCCAATAATCCGCAGCACGGTTCTGACTATGGATAAATTCTAGGAGCAGAAAAGAAAATCCCGGATTACCGTCTTCTGTTCCACTACAGAGAATATGCGGTGTTTTGATACAGCCAGTTTTAGCGATCGCATTTAGTCCGCTCGCTTCCGCAGTAAAAAATGCGGCATGTTCTTTTGTATTTGATTTTAGGAAGATCTGTGTTCCATTTGTGAGGGTCAGTGCATATGCTTCATTGATATCTCCGCCAGAAATTCTGTGAGACTGTGCAACTTTAACACCGTCTCCGAATAGTGAGATAAGCGCTTGTTTCATAGAAGTAAAATGTTGTGGTGATGAAAGATGCATTTGAGGTTCACGCTCCTTTTTTCGTATATAGTTCGTGTATTTATCATACGTCAATCCTTTCAGGAACGCAAGGATTGAGCAGAACGGTCGGTATCAAAGGTGTAAATTGCAGTGGGAGGAACGAAATGATAAAGAGATTTCTGGCCGCCATGTGGGTGTTGGTATTGCTGCTGGCGCTATTGAATATGGCAGAGATTGGTGAGTATTCAACAGAAAATATGCAGGTTGACGAGCTGGATATAAGCGTAGCTATAACAGAACGCCGGCTGTATTTTGGTTCGGATGGTTATCTGGATATTATTTTATCAGAAGAGGATAAGCAGATGTTGGTTGCTGCCTATGAAATAGAGGAGGAAGATATTTATTCGTTTCTTCAAGGACCAAGATCATGGGGAGAGGGAATTACCTGGTCAGGAGAATGGGCGACGTTTCAAATAGATGGGAATTCCTTTGGCGGCTTCGGCTGTGGGCTCTGCTGTCTTGCTAATATTTATGATACTTTAACGATGTATGAGGTTTCGCCCTGGGATATGTGTGAATATGCTATGAGTGTTACTGATTATACGCCGACAGGGGTAATGGGAGCTATCGACTGGGTATACATGAAAAGGACATTAGAGTGTTGCGGTTTTCAATGCGGCCTGTACCGCAAGCCGCGTTCTTACAAAGAATTTCGCAACCAGATCAAAGAGATGAAGTCTGCGATTGTACTTGTTACCAGTGCAGAAGATGATGCCTATTGGCAGAATACGCCGGGACATTATGTAAATATATGGATGTATCGGGATGAGGATGAGACTGTGTTCTTGGCGGAGCCGGGAAATCCGCAGAACAACAGAAGCCGGGTTCCGCTGCGCTATATCTATGATGCGTTAAAGACAGTGAGCAAGTTCCAGTATCTAACGGTGGAAAATTACAAAGAACAGAGGAATCAATGGCGGGAAGATGGCATTGATGAAATATGGAACCAGCCTGAGGGCGAGTAACTATTCAGACTTAATTTATTCACAGCCCTATTCCATAGAACTCTTATAAATAGAGTATCAAAATACTTATGGGAAATATATTTGTTTTTTACAGATTTCCCCTCCCTCTGCCATAAGGGAAACATTTGAGGGATTTCGTGCATCCCTTGTCTCCGGGAGATGGACGGGATGTATTCCCTTCCAGTTCACTGTCTGAGGTTTTCCTTTCCTCTGGAAAAATATCGTGGGCGGAAACTGTTTTTCTTCACGGACAACCCTTCTGGTTTTCCTAGCAGCGGCAACA
>CANOFW010000003.1 GCA_947565425.1 uncultured Lachnospiraceae bacterium | reverse complement strand
GACAGGTGGCTCTCGTCACACCGGACTGGCGGCTCTGCCGCATCGTAATATTCATCCTCTGATGCCGCTCCATACAATAACGCACATGCCGATTTTACATTCCCATATGTACATATATCAATTTTCTCAGGCTCCGCAACGCTTTCCATCAGTTTTCTTAAAGAGAGGTCTGTAAATCTCCAATAATCGCCCCATCTGTCCATGTCATATCTGCTGATCTGGCAAAGGCCGGCTACCGTAACCAAAAGACTGCCATCCTTTTTCAGCATACCATAAATATTCTTTACTGCACTTTCCAGATGATACATAAATGGCAATGTCTGGGTCAGGATAATACAATCCATGGAATTGGGCTGGATTCCTTCCCCTGTTTCAAAATCTCCGTGAATTATATTTTTTCCCTGTGCATCCACATGTAAAATCCATGAATGTTCAACTCTTTCAAGGCTGCCAAATTTCTTTGTATAAGTATTTTCCGCTATCTCAAGTACATCTCCCCGGATAAGACTTTTATTTTTATTCAGAAAGTCATCAATATAATATCGATCTATCGGTGTTCCCCTGGAAAATCCAAAATCGTAATTTAATGGCGTCCTTTTCATTTCCCTCAAAAGAGAATCACTTGACACTTTTATCTCCTTCTCATCCTCCCCGGGGTATTCTTCCACTACGGCGTCCCTGTCGCTAAACCGTGTCATCTTTAAACCTCCAACAAACATTTTCTTCCTTCAATCCATCAACATTTCCAAGCATAAATGTATCCCATATTTCTATCTGCATCACTTATATTAGAATAATAAGAAAATTTCTCTCTTTTTAAACATTCATGTATAATCTCAGGACACCTATAATGCCATTCTAACATAATAAAATCTATCATTTTTAATATATCAGTGTCGCATAAATCTTTTATGATTGCAAATTCCTCTCCTTCACAATCTAACTTTAAAACTATCTTACATCCTTTACTCTCTAGACATATATCCTCTATAATTTTTGAAGCCTTTTTAACGTCAATTATTTCTTCTATAGTTTCGTTTTCAGCAATCAATCCCCATTTACTATAGGTTGCCACAGCATCCTCATTCGTACTTACAATTGTTGACTGCCCACAGCTCATCTTAGCATTGCACAATATTTTTCTTTTCTCGGTAATATCGCTCAATCCAAAATTAAAAACAGATAATTTCTCCGTATCTATGTATTCGTCTAAATTTTCCACTGCCCTGAGATAGGTTTCTTTAACCGGTTCAAAAGCATAAACCTTTTTTACGTTCTCTTTCTTTAAGAAGTAAAGTGTTGAATCCCCAATATTCATCCCCACATCTATAACAACTTCATCCGAATTACCTGCTAAAAAGTAGTTATAGCAATCATACAAAAGAACATCAGCGGTATTTTGAAATTCATCTTCAGAACTCACATTGATACTCAGGTTTCCGTTCGATAACCTCATATACCCTTCTTTACTAACGGATATTTCACCTAACTTATTATATTTACCAAACAATGCTATGCCCAACATGATTTTATCAAAATCAATATTTTGACTAAGAATCCGGTCAATCATCTCAAAACAAACCGTTATGTTCGATGACATAATTATAATTCTTTCATATTCAGAATTACATTCATTTATATTTGTATATACGGTCTTATCTCGATAATAACCGCCTCTCTTATCTACAAAGCCGACAATTTCATATTTTTCTTCAATTTCTTTTTCATATTTTATAAAATAGTTTCCTACCCCATAAACCAATGCTGGTATTCTCATCTAAAATATTCTCCTTAAAATGTTATGCCCATAACAAATTATTTTACAGTCATCTCTAATAATCTTTCAAAAAATTTCTCATTATTTTTAATTTGTGATGGTGCCTGCATTGGAAAACTCATTTCGTACGATTCATTACATAATTCAGATGGCTCAATTTTTGTATGTGTTGCATCTGACCCAAATCCTATGTTTGTAATCAGGCTCCTGCTCGGAACAATAGTCAATGCTCCCTTTTGAAAGATTAAATACTGCAATTGATAATCCCATGTATCAAGACTATGCGTATATACGCAATCAAAAGCTTTCGTGTAATATCTAATTGCCTTATCATCCATAAGCTCTTTCATACTTGAGGGAATATTATGGTCTTTCCAATCGGGTATGTCATAATCATATAACTGCCATGTCCGTTTCCATGTCGCCCATCCCCATGTCCCTGTATAGGGTGTGAATATAAAACTATCTTTTTCATCTAATATCCCTACCTCATTCACCCCTCCTATCAGCATAATATTTTCGTTTTCTCGATATAACTCCAACAACTCTTGGCAATATCTGAAAAAAGATAATCTCGGCAAACAATCATCCTCAATGATTATAAGTTCTTCCTCATGTTCAAATGCCCAGGTAATCCCACTGGACATCCGCAATCCACACCCCATATTTTTTTCAGCAAAATTTTTATATACCTGGCAATCCCAATCAATATGGTTTTCCAGATACTCCCGAATAGCGGCAACCTTCTCGGCCTCCCCCTTTACACTTTCCCTCGGTCCGTCTGAAAGTAAGTATAATTTAGAAGGCTTTACCTCCCTGATTCTTTCAAACACTCTTTTTGTACATTCCAATCTGTTAAATGTACAGAATAACACTGGAACATCAAACATATCCATAATTAATCCCATCCTTTCTATAATTTTCCCACTTCTCCAGCAATTCATAGTTCCACAGTTCCAGCAATCTCTGTCTTATCCTGTGCTACCCACAGAATATCTGTATGGCTTCTTGCTCGTCTGGAAATTCTCACACAATATTCTTTTTATTTTATCACGCTCCAACAATCCAGTCATTTACTGCCGGGCTGCCGGAAGACTCCCACGGAAACCATTCTCCTTTAGCGCAATATCTACACGCATCAACAGGTTCTTTTTCGTAATTGTATATCAATTCTTTCCAGTCCAATCCCTTATCATATATATCTATTCCTCCCTGAAGTCTTATATCAAGCTGAAAATGTTCAAAGAATTTATTTCCCAATGCCTCAAAAGGACATTTATACAGCTTTCCTTTTCTAAGGAAATTACACCCACCTTGCAAACACTCCTGCATAGCTTCATATTTATTCATTTTACCCGACAAATCAATATTTTTCATGAATTTCCCAATATTTTCCCTTATTTTATACATTATCCCGTAATGATCCAAAATTTCAGTAATTTGTTCTTTGATACACGTTGTCGGCATATATTCTGATACTTCAATCACAATATTATTTTCTAAACAACAAAGAAAAAAATCTTCTTTTTGTTTCGGAAGCAATAAACCGTTCGTAATCAAACCAATGTCAGAATAAGGTAAAATTTCTCTTGTGGTATTGATATAATTTATTATTGTTTCCTTCAATAATAATACTTCCCCGCCTAACAAATTAAACCTCAATATATTTACATGTTGGGATAATTGCTTTAAGTCCTTACAATATGTGTCAAAGGGAACCATATCTCCCTTATGGTACAAATTTGAAAAATGTGTACATCCTTTACAGCTTAAATTACAATAATCTACGATATTGGTTTCCATTGTTTGCATTAATGGCCGGTCACAGTCTGTAACCCAAAATATATTGCTGTCCTCCATTAGATCATCTTTTAACTCTAATCTATCTTGGAACACTCTGTCTTTTACAACGCCAAACCTAATATTTCTCCATTTCGGGAATTCACTGTATATTTTAATTCCGCGTGGAAATGATACAAGGACACAGTCTGCCATATTTGCACCATCTGTCTGCAAATACTCAAGTGGAAATATCTCTATCTCTCCTATTTTTTTACCTACTATATCAGGATTTCTATCCAAAAAAAAACTAATAATAATATCTTCTCTATTTTTTAACTGCTCATATATAAATCTGCCAAATCTGCCTGCACCCCATATAGCAAACTTAGTTCTCTTCTTATTGCCATATAATTCTTTTACCATGTCATAAATCTCCTTTTAAATATTTATATGTAAATCTCCATACAATGAAATAATTATAAATTTATCACCGTATAATCTTCGTACTGCCTCATCCATTTCCTTCTCATATCGGGGAGAGGAGATAAAAATATAATCTAATTTTCTTTCTCCAATTTCACTAATAGGGACAAGAGGGCAACCTCTATATTTATTTCCACAATCCTTTATATAACTATCCAGAAAAATAATATTTGCCTCAATAGAAGAAACCTTTTCCTCATAGAATCCTAAAACCTTTTCTGTATATTTCCCACATCCATAAATTGCAATTTCAATCCCTTTTTGCTTAAACGGCAGACGATTCATCGCCTGAATCAATAACTGTTTCCTTTTACTATCAGTTAACCTTTTTTTCTCGCTTATAACGGAATCTGGTAAATAGCTGCACAGCTTATTAATATCCTCCACGTCTTCTAAACTCTGTATATTTTCAATTGTTTTTCCACATATTTGGCTCCATGCGCCTAGAATTTGTTCTGACAGCTTACTATCTTTATCGTATAGTCTGTTATTGCGGCACTCACCCGCCACATACCTTAATAAGTTTAAACTTATGCTTCTAACGGCATTCCAGCCCTTTCCTTCCTTTAAAATCCTTAAACCAGACATTGCCCTTATTACTTCTATATGATCCTTGGCCTTTCTCAAGTTAAAAATTTCCCCTGTTATAGAATCCTTCCTGCACCGGTATTGATAAAACATTTCGGGAATGTACATTACTCTTTCTGCCAAAATCATAACCTTGCAATAAAACTCATTATCCTCAAAAAACAAACCTGTAAGAAAATTTATATTATGCATTCTAAGGAAATTCGTAGAGCAATACATAAAACAAGCTTCTGGGGCATAAGCTTTCTGGCAGTATTTTTCCAAAAAATTAATTCCGGAGAAAATTTGCCCTCTTTCCTCAATGATATTATGCCTATCACTATAATTAGGTACTATCGGTCTTCTCTCAACAGATTCCTCAAATTCAAACGCATCAAATAAAACTAGATCCAATTTATTTTCAGAAGCACATTCATAACACTTTTCCAACGTATTCTCCAAAATATAATCATCAGAATCAAGAAAATAAATATATTCTCCTCTTGCTCTGCTTATTCCAACATTTCTAGCATATCCTAAGCCGTTATTTTCCTGAGATAGTATGATAAGCTCTGGATATTTTTTCTGCATACGCAATAAAATGTCCAAACTATCGTCTGTTGAACCGTCATTAATTGCAATTACCTCTATCTCTTTTTGCGTTTGATGAAAAACACATTCTATACATTCTTCAATATAAATGCCTGTATTATAGACCGGTATAATGACTGATGTCTTAATCATGGCTTTCTCTCCACATTCGTCCTATCATTCATTCCCACATGGCACCAGCCATATTTGTTTCTCCAAATTATATACATGAGTCACTCGCTTTCCAAGTGATTTTACTATCTCGTCATAAAATTGAGGAACAGTAATAATAATATGGTCTGCCTGTAGCTTTCTGAAATCTTCCACAATATATCCATGTATTTTCTTCCCCCATTTATCCTGGTCAGAATCAAATACATGCTCCACTTTAATTCCTCTCTTTGAAATTTCTTTCAACAGTGCTTTACCCATCCTCCCCGTCCCCCAGATAGAACATCCCTTTTTTGATAAATCACTCACAAATTCTACTCTGGCCTGCATACGCCAATCCTGTCTGTCGATATCTTTCCTATTGTCAAGTATGCTTTTGTAAAAAATTCTATTCAGATAACTTAATTCATTTATAATTCCAGGTTCATACATCTCCCATTTATTAAAATAGATATCCCGCAATGCATCAAACAATATATCATAAACCGGACATTCCCGATAATTACTGAGTTCAAAAAATACTTTATTATAAAAGCTTCTCATTAAAAATAAACTGTTTTCCCTTTCTTTAATATAGCTGTATACTATATCTAAGACCTGAAATATGTAATTTTCTGCCAAATCCCCATCTGTTGAAAGAGTGTGTCTGTTTTTATTGCTTCTATAATGATAAAAAGGTTTATCAACAAAAACTATTTTCTCTGCATTTATCCCTGCAGTCATAGAATAATATACATCTTCCGTATTTGGCATATCCGGGAAAAAAATCTCTCTTTTTGAATAAATAGATTTATGGACGAGTTTTGTAACAGGTGAATTATCTACAATCTGCATGATATGATATAGTTCATCTTGTGTATTAATATACGGATATGTATCGCAATGTATTTTCTTTTCCACATTATAAACATGAGCATCTTCATTAACCACATCATCAAAATATTCATAATAACAGCATACCATATCTGCCTGCTCTTTTACCGCAATTTCATAAAGCTCTTTTATCATGCTGCAATCACACAAATCATCTGCATCTAAGAAAATAAGCCAATCTCCTTTTGCCATGTCCATACCTATATTACGTGTTATTGCAGCTCCATGATTTACATCTTCCACACGCACAATCATCCTGGAGTCTGTTTGGGCATATTCCTGCAATATCTTTACCGAACGGTCTGTGCAACCATCACAAACATATATAATTTCCAAATTCCGGTATGTCTGATTGATTACTGATTCTATGTTCTCATGCAAAAATGGTTCTGCATTATATACCGGAATAACAATTGTTATTAAATCTAGTCCCATTACAAAGCTCCTATTAAAAATCCCTATTCCTTCACAAATCATATTTGTTCATAAGAATATAATCTTTTTCCTTTTTCAAGCCGTAACTGCATAATTGTTCTTCGATCTCACCCGTTCTCCAACAGGTTACAACAACAAAGTATTCCTGCCAGCCTACAATATCACCGGCATATTTTACCTCTATACCACCCAAAACATCTCCGCGTTTCTTTACATCATTATCAACAATCAAAACTTCGGTAATGTTTCCAACCGCGTCGAATAGCATTTTACAATTATGTCCAGCGCCAAAAAACATAAGTTTCCTGCCTTTCGCTTTTTGCAGTGCATCACTGATCAACAGTCTTCCGCCAAGTTTATGGGTCTTCTCTTTTAATTCTTTGTACTTGTCCTCAAATTCATCGGACTTTTCTTTCAACAATTTCTCGGCCCTTTGATCCTGCACATACATCATTGCCGCAAACACACGAATAATATCTGTCTCAAAACTACTGCTTTGATCCAATTCATATGTAGGATAATCCATTTGGCTGTCATAAAAAAGAATACCGTCTTCCCTATGTAGGTATTCTCTTGCAACCTGTTCATTGCATGAAGCGAACTTCCCAAGAAACTCTTTTCGCTTATCCAATGTAAAGAAACCATGCTCACCTTTCTCCTGATTAAAGAAACCTGATAATTTCAAACAAGTTTCTTGAAAATTAGTTAATACATTCCAATCACTCCAGCTCCATATGCCATTTTTGCTCTCCAAAACACTATCAACACTTCGAACTGAATTAATAATTCTCTTTATCTCTAAATAATTCCCTCCAAGAAAAACATTTGTCTGCTTGCTTTTTTTCCAGTCATCATTACTTGTTGGAATCTCAAGAACAGACAAAAAATCTGTAATTGTGTTATTTCCAGTAAGCTGCTGTTTTTCATATACCCTGACAATAACATTTTCTTTGCCAACAATCTGGCCAATTTCATCAAGTTTTAATTTATACTCCAGTGAATGCTTATATGTATCATCTGAATCTACAAACTCCTGAAACGTATCATATTTATCCCCAGCCTTTACATGCTCATTATATCTTGACTCTATAGCCCTGTCTTGCCGCCTCAAATATATGGCCACTTTTATGTTTTCATATTCTTCTTTCAAGGCTTCTATAAATTTATTGGTTCCACATTCATAAATATTTTCTGCTGATATTATAACATTTCTTTCTTCCAAAAGCTTTAAGACAATTTTCATCCATTTATCCCATTCTGGCTTAAAATTGTTTACAACCCAGGCATCATACATTTGGTATCCATTTCCAGTTGTTTTTTGCTCCCAGTGCCCTAAAGCCGTTGTTCTTTCTTCATTTAAAGAAGGGTAACTCCACCCATATTTTTCTAATATATCATTATTGATAGACAAAAAGTTCTGCAATGCCGTTGTACCAGTTTTAGGCATCCCTATATGAACCAATAACTTGTTAGCCATCACATATCCTCCATTGTAATTCTAGTATATATTTTCATCCCTACACTATCCGTATCTGCATCATTTTCTTTGTGATCTATAGTTCTGATTCCTCTATTGCAAAACTGGATATAAAATGGGTCATGCTCTCCCTCATGAAAAATCCCTTTGAAATCTTCTCTACACTGTTCTAGAGATTTATCGCTAAAATAATATTCCATCCATTGATACCTCAACTGCCTGGTATCTATTTCAAAAATGCGCCTGCACTTTGCGGAATACACCCCTATATACCTGTCAGCCCTCACATATTCTAATAAAAAGTCTGCCATTTCATACGGTTTGTTCGACAAGATGCTCATTTCATCCTCATCATATATTTCAAACACAGATATTTTGTGCGTCTTTTTATTTGCATATAAAATCTTTCCTCGACGGGTTGGCATAAACCAAATGGTATCCCCTACAACCACTGAACGCTCAAATACCTGTGGAATATAACTACCCGCCGTATATCCTGTATCAAAATTATCAGGAAAACAATCTAAAATCGTAAGGCTATTCTCCTTCTCATCCCAGATATACAATTCTTTTTGATATCCGCTTATCCAAAATTTTTCCCCGTCATGACATATGGTGAATAATCCTTTTTGAAAATCAGGAAGAACATTAGTCTTCACCTTTTTTGTTACCACATCAAACTGATAAATCCTGCCAAATTTAGCTGACACCGCATAGATTTGATTTCCTACCAAAACACTACGCATAATACTGTCATTTTCACAAAGCACATAATAATTTGTAATTGCTCTTTGGCTAATACTGACCTCAATAATTTTGTTCCATACTCCCCCCACAATATAAAGTGTATCATCAATTCTCCAAAACTGGCTTGCAAGATATTGGTCTTCAGGTTTATCAATATCAAGCCCCATAAAAGTATTATCCTCTAAATTGTAAATCCAAATATTATTTCCATATCCGGAAATACAAAAAATATCCCTGTCGCATTTAATACAAAACGGATTTAAAAGATATGAGCTCCCTCTTATGCCGGGAATAGTACTTATTTTTTCACATTTTCCCGTTTCCAGATCTACACTGAAAAGCATATTATGCGTTCCACTAACAAACCATGCTTGATTATCTTCAAGCCACCAGCCAGTACTCCACGTAAATACTGAAATATTATTTTTCATTTTAAATGCATACCCTCCCTACATCATTCCTTCCATCAAATAACATTGCGTCTATCACTTTCATTCTTTAACACACACAGTTCTCTTATAATATCCCATATGGATTTGGATGAATAGCCGTATTCAACTGCTTTTCTCACGTTTAATGTAAAGTACCTTTTATCATTTGTATTCTTTATTTTGATTTCAGATGAAGATTGACAACAATTTTTTATATAATTAACTACTTTTATTAACTCAACTTTCTCTGTATTACCCAATAAAAATATTTTATCACCACTCTTTTGTAAATCACAAAGAAGCAAAATAAAATGAACCAAATCATCTATATCTAATACATTATTAAATAACTTATTACTATTATAAACGGTTATTGACTCATTCTTATAAAACTGATCAATCAAACGGTAAAGGTATGTGTTTCGCCAAACTTTCCCTACAATACCAGGCATTCGTAAAATATAATATGGTATTCCACTTTCAATAATAATTTTCTCTGCTAAATACTTTGTAACACCATAAAAATCAGGATTAACCATTACTGCCTTTTCTGAAACTTCCTCTGTATTGAGTTCCCCATATATCGAATCTGTGGACAAATAAATCACTCTCTTTACACAGTGCTTCTTGCAAAAATCCATAATGGTTATTACTGACAATACATTATCCTCTATGAATTTTAAAGACTCCGCTGAGGAAACAGATGCCGAATAAATTATAGTATCATAATTACCATGAATTTTATCCAATCTGCTGCCTCTGGTAATCTCAGTAAGTTCCACATCTTTTATTTCCATAAAACTTTTTTTAATCATGCTTCCCACATAGCCTGTCGGACTAAATAAAATTATTCTTTTCACTTTAAATACCTTTCTCAGAAACTCCTACCATTGTAACTTTCTTTAATCAATACACTTAGTTATTCTTTTCCATTACTTACATAATTTTTAATCATTATATAAACTTCATCTGGCACTAGTTCCTTTATTACATTCAATTTACCCTCTCGTAAACATTTTCTAACAATCGACGCACTAATTGCTGTATTTTGAATTTTCAAACGGGGTATTTCGACCAAATCAATATTATATTTAGGTAATATCTCTTTCATGGCAATATTATATTGTTTAGTAATTTTATCATATGGTTCTTCACCAACGAATCGAACGCTTATATTAAGTTCAGGAGCAATCTTTTCCCCAAAAATTCGTAAATCATATGTTGCATCAATTATTTCTTCTTGTTTTTGAGCTTTTTCAAAATATATTGGCATTGTTTTATATGACAATATATATCGTCCAGATGGAACCACTTTAACTTTAGAATATTTTTGGGTAACAGCTTTTACACTCTCAAATCTATCAGAGAACGAAAATATTGATTTGTCTTCTTCAACTAAAAATATATACAAAAAATCTACGTGTCGCAAAGCCTGTTTTATCAGATAGAAATGTCCATTTGTCATCGGATTGCAGTTCATAACTATACAACCAATTTTAACATTATTCATTTTCGGAACTTTTACTTTTTTTATATATTCACGTATATCATTTTCAGAACTATTTGACAAAAAACACTTGCCAATCTGAACAAGTGACGGCGTTTTTACTGAATTATTTACCTCTTTTAATTTATCACTTAAATAGCTTTTCACAATTTGTTTCGCTATTTCTTGATTTCCTTTCTGATTTGTATGTATTGGTTGATCCCAAAACCAATTATTTCGACGTTGATTTATTATACTTGCCATGTCTATATCGCCTGGATACTCCGATATAAGATCCCCCATATTTTTTTCATAAAAAATATTATTAGTTACCAGAACCACTATATCTCCTTCATATAATGTTAAAGATTCTATAATCTTCCTTAGTATACTGATATTAAAAACATTTGCAAATAAACATTTTACATTATAATCTTTATTAAACTTATTTATTTCTTTATATATATAGGCACCAAAACTTTCCTCTTGTTCCACAAATGCACCTGCTATAATACATGCTCCAATTAAATATACAGTATGCATTCCCCTGCCAAATCTCTTGCAGGTTACACTCTCATCTTCGATAACTATATCTGAAATATCACACTCAATCTCCAACTGATTCATATCATTTAGTTTATTTTTTTCTTTTTGGGGCAAACATATATTCATTTGCCGCTCTATTAATGGATTTTTTTCGTCCATCAAATAATATGTCTCACTATTTAATCCAATATCATGCCGATAATATTCATCTGCTGTAAAAAAGTCCAGTTCTTCCCAGGCTGGGAAAAATGTAGTTAACGCAAAAATATTTTTTTGCAATAAACACCTTTTTAAATTACCAAATTCCTTAAATATATTTGCCTTAAGTATATCTAAAAGTACATACATCTCTTTTCCAATATTATAACCAAATAAATTCGAATTGCCTTTCCTTAACATAAGAGATGAACCTTCGGCATAAATTCTCATAATTCTTTCATCTGCTATACTCTTAGATTTCACACTATTACTCTTTACAGATTTACTGAAAAAAAATTCCCATTTATCTCCATAGACTACTACAGGTATCTTTCTCATTTCTAAAATCTTATATAAACGAAATGCAATTTCATTAAAATCATATATCTCCACTTTTTCTATCTCTGGAAATAATTTCTCTATAAATAAGCAATCTGGATTATTCTCAAAAAAAGGTAATGCGTATTCTACAATCCCATTTATCTTAACTGACTGGATGTCTAAGTATGCAAAATACTTTATTTGCTGCATTTCAGCGTCAAAAATCGGAATGTAACTACCTCCTTCGCCCTTCATTTTATTGAAAATTGCATACAAATCAGAAAATAACTTATACTCTTCCCCTAATGTGTAGGTATATTTATATCTTATAATCCCATTATTGTTGTCCTTTTCAAAGCTAGCATTTGTTACATATCCATAATATTCATTGTTGTCATAAATTAAAATTATGCTCTCATCTTTACTATCCTTATTCTTTTTCAATAAACAGTTAAACAACTTGTCTTTATCACACAAATCCAGAGCTATACTTTCTGTTTCTTTCTTTAGAAATCGAATCATATCTTGCACCTCCTACATCAGAGCTCATGGAACCAGTCTGTCAATCTTGTTATGTGATTCTCCATCAACAATTCTGTCTTAGCTCTTTTTGCATTTTCCTTATAGAACCGTCTATTTTTCTTCAAATAATCTATATTTAAATTTGATAAATTCATCTTAACTATTACATCATATGTATCAAGATACTCGCACAACTTTTGGGGCGATGTGGTTATAATCGGAATGCCTGCATCCAAATAATCAAAAAAACGGTTAAGAACGGCATTCATGTATATACTGCCATAATACAAATTATCAATACTTTTCTGTGCAGGTATTTCTTGTCCCGCCGTCATAAAATAACAGCCATAATCATACTCTGAAAGCCGAGAGATTAATTCATTATAGTCTGTCCCATAAAAAAACTTAATATTAAAATACTCTCTCTCCAACTCTTCCAATCGTTTTCTGTCACTGTCATCGCAGTGCCCAATAAATGTATGAAATACACAATCATTTAAATTGCCAATTTTCTCAAGAATCACGTCCAGCCTTGCCTGATCAGCGTATATATTTTCATTGACAGGAATAGATTTATTCAACATGTGATATACACCTCCCTGCACACCACAAATTTTTAGCCTACCATCAGATATATTGCTATTATTTCCCACATCAAATCCCTTACAATAATCTAAAAACTGGATGGATTTCCCCTTATATACAAACCCCTTTTCATCTTCCAAATATTCTTTGGAAAACCATCTCCATACAACACCATCCGCATTTTCCAAACAATACCGTTCTGTCAATTTATCTTTTGCTGATATTTGCACAACCCCATCATTCAAGACATCATATGGTGCAAAAACTACCTTGCCAAATACAGCTTTATGTCTAATCATAATTTCTGGAACACTACAATCTCCCCATAACGGTTCAAAATAATACATTAATGGTTTATACTGCAATGCCATAGAAAAAACTTCAACCATATCCTTACAAGAAAAAAAATCAATCTTTTGTTTTATAATTTCTGCTTTAACTAATTCATTTCGAAATCCATATTCCAAAACAACTATACGATAATTTTTCTTGACCAATGCTGCAATTATTTTTTCGCTCCTTGGCTTTAAATCCCCTGATATAAAAACAATCGTATTTTTATCTGTCTCCTGTTTATTTCTATTTAGAATATGATTTTCCATTTCTCTTCTTTTTTTCTTAAATTCATCTGATGAATCTGTACAATTCCATATATAATGTTCTATAACATTATCCAGAAACCATTTATCAGATTCCGTCCTTAGTTTCTCATAAAATGCATTTTTGTCCTGTATTATATAATCCAATAACTTTATTTTATTACTAAAGCCATAGTTCTGCTGTATCGTTTTGACAATTTCTTTCTCATTCTCTCTATTGGCCGTTATTAATATTACAGTCTTTTCCCTGTTATACAGCGCCAGTTTACTAACCTCTTTTACATTTATTCCATCTATGTCCATTGTAGCGTTCAGATTTGTTACCAAAAATGAATCAATTTTATCCCTTAAGCCTGCTTTCTTTAATGCCTGGTAAATAACATTCGCATAATACCCCGCACCATAAATCACTATCTTTGAATATTTATTTAATTCATCACACAAATCTTTCGTCAAAATATACATTTATTTATCTCCTGATATTTAAATTTTCTACAAATTGAACCATGATGTATTTTTTTATCATTTATTCTATATTATGAAGCCTTGCTTCTTCTTTTAAATCTTCCGCATCAATAATACGTCCATTAAAATAATATTTTTCATCGTTATCATCAATTTCTCTGACTACCCGGCATGGATTACCTACTGCTACACAATTTGACGGAATATCCTTCACCACAACGCTTCCCGCTCCAATAACTGTATTCTCTCCAATAGTCACCCCCGGACAAATTGTAACACCAGCACCGATCCAGCAATTATTTTCAATCACAACGGGAGCCGTATACATATATTTCCGTTTATCTGCAGCAATCGGATGTCCTATTGTAGTAATTGTTACTGCTGGACCAAACAATACTTTTTCTCCTATTATAATTTTTCCATTGTCGAGAAAGCTGCAGTTAAAGTTAATATACACCCCTTCCCCAATTGTAATGTTATAACCATAGCAACAATAAAATGGCAGTTCAAGCTCTACCCCCGTCTCCTTTCCAAACAATTTATTTAAAAGCTGCGTGCGCTCTAGTGACTGTTCTGGAGTTGTTAAGTTTAACTGATGTATAATTCTTTCACAATCGGCTCTATCCTCCAAAAGTCCCTCACAACAACCAGTAAATAATTTCCCACTTTCAATTCTTTCTCTAATTGTCATTATTTTCACCCATTTATTAAATAATTCAGCATCTAAAAATATATCCCACAATGTTGCCTTGTTTGTTTTCTATAATTCTCCAGTTCTTCTTCTGTAATGTTTAAAATTCTGCAGGCTCTCTTCCTTTTTTCAGGTGTGGAAAAATTAATTCTATCCCACTCATACGCACGTAAAACTTCCAGTTCAGCGGGGGTAAATTCATCTGTTGTAATATTTCCTTTTCCAAATCCAAAATTAACATCCTCACTAAAAAAATTGAAATCTTCCGATATCACGTGCTCCTTTTTTGCCAGTTCATACAAATCGGTTTTCGGTAGCACTGTTGCAATATGTATGTCAATCATATCAAGATCTAAATCTTCCGCTACTTTAAGCGACTCTCTTATCTCATTCCATGTCTCACCCGGAAAGCCTATCACAAAATTAGCACGCATTAATATATCAAGCTCCCTGCAGATAGAAACAATTTCTGGAATGATTTCCAATTTTAAAGGCTTATGTATAATTTTATGCAGAACCCTTTCATTTCCAGATTCTATTGAAATACCAAACAATGTCACCCCTGCTTTTTTCATGATCTGCAAAATTTCCCTGTCGAGATGCCATGCCGCAACGGTAGTAATCTGAATCTCTAAATGATACTCCCTTTTAATTATTTCATTAAAAATGTATTTCGCTCTTTCTCTATCAGCAAGCATGCAGTCATCAATAAATACAATCGAATTCACCTGCTTTTCCTTGACAAAAAAGTCAATCTCGTCCAACACATCATCTGCTGGGCGATACGCTACCTTTCTGCCGCTAATCGTTCTCGTTGCACAAAACAGGCAATTATAAGGACATCCATAAGAAGAAATAATATTTACACTTCTCCCCTTCATCTCCATGTTTTTATTTGACACACTTTTTCTTTCACACTTCAAATACTTGTCTACATCTATCAGGGAATAATCTGGTTTAACCATTTGTTTGACGTCAGCAATATACTTTGTCATAGGATTGATTACAATTTTATTATCCAGGGTTCTATAAGCAATTCCTTGAAATCCAATTATCGCTTCACAGTCTCTTTTTTCAATCAAAGATATGAATGTATCAAGCCTTTCCTCTGCATGCCCTAACATAGCAATATCAATATTTTCATCTTCAATAACATGTTCCGGGCATACCGTCGGATATACACCTCCCATAATTACAGGAACATCTGGCAATATCTCTTTTGATAATTGGGCTACCGTATGATACGCTTTGTAATATTCTGTAGATAGTGCCGTAATCAAGACCACCCCTGCATCACTATTTTCCTTTAATTTTTCTTTTACATCTTCTTCACTGTATTCATTTATATTTGCGTCAATTAATACCAATTCAAATTTATCCTTCAATATCGCAGTAAGTATGGGAATAGATGTCGTTATTCCTTTCCACGGCCTTTTTCCAAACCACGCGTAATTTGCCACTGTCAACACAACTTTCATAATTACACCTCTCTATAATAACTAATCAAAAAAAATGAACCCATAATCCCCTGTATATCCCCACTCCCGATATAACCATTCCCATTCATCCACTGCATAATAGCTTGCACAGGTAAGCTGCCAATAAAGCATATTAACTTCCTCAGCATCATTTTTATAAGATTCCACCACAATGTAACTATTTCCCTTACTGATTCTTTGTATATCCTGAACGGCCTTCTTTAAGTCATATACCTTTAAATTATGTAATGTATTTAACGATATAATTAAATCAAAGCTATTATCTTCAAATGGAAGATTCTGTGCCAATCCCTGCATCAGATACGGCCTCACTTCCTCTTTCGCGTTTGTAATGGCATAGTCTGAAATATCCAGTCCAACCACTTCCACACCTGGAACTACCTGCGTAAATTCATATAACAGATGTGCTTTGCCGCATCCAATATCCAATACCTTCTGCCCTGGCTCAATTTTATAGTATTCTGCCATTTTCTCAGCAACTTTTCTCCAACGGCCATCATAATGATAACCACCATAACCATACTTTCGTTCGCCGTCCCAATAATCGCATCCATACTGTTTTGCAATCATTGCACATTCCGCTTTATCAGCTTCAAGTACCCTGCCCACATAGTCTCTTTTCGTACTTTTATGTAACTGTTCAATAAAATCTATATACGCCATATCTACCGTCCTCACTATGCAAGAAGTTTTCTCACAGCTTCCCTAATATTCCCGATTCCTACTCCATTCATCTCTTTTACATCATCATAACTTCCATATCCTCTTGAGAATTGATCCTTGAGCCCTAACCGTATAAACTTGACTGGCATCCCGCTCTCAGCAATTACCTCTGCTACAGTACTACCAATTCCACCGATAATGTTATGATCCTCAATCGTCATAATTGTCCCTGTCTCATCAATTGCCCTGATGATAATCTCCTTATCAATAGGTTTTATCGTGTGCATATCGATGACTCTTGCACCAATTCCTTCTGCATCCAATTGGAACGATGCATCTAAAATATCTTTTAATATACTTCCAGCCCCAATCAATGTAATATCATTTCCATCTTTTAACGTGACCGCTTTGCCAATTTGAAACGCATACTCATTATTATATATTTCCTTTTCCTTGTTAGTTCCAAGCCTTAAATATACCGGACCATCATGTTCATAAGCCGCCATAGCTGCCTTTTTTACCTCTAGCGGACTGGCTGGACATATAATCACCAAATTCGGCAATGAACGAAGCCCTCCCAAATCCTCCGTGGAATGATGCGTCGGCCCGAGGGCGCTGTAAACCTCGCCTGCGCCTGTTCCGACAATCTTCACATTCTGATTTTGCAAACATACATCATTTCTGATAAATTCGTACGCCCTGTATGCTAAAAATGCACCTATCGTATATGCAAACGGTATCTTTCCGCAGCTCGCCATTCCTGCTGCCATTCCCACCATGTTTGCCTCCGATATCCCAACGTTAAGATACTGCTCTGGTAAATCTTTGCGATATTTATCATACACAATGGCTCCATTATCAGAAATTAAGGCATATACCCTTTTATCCTTCTGAGCCAATTCATATAATGTGTCAAGATAAGCTGTCCTCACGTTCATCCTCCCTGCATGTTATATTCGCATTTTACATAATTATGCAAAACAACTTTCTTTCAAACTTATAGACTCCTTTTTATACAAAAAAGATTTTCCTGTTCTTCTTCCGAAAATTCTAAATCCCTACAGAGAATCCTCAATTCCTCATCATCGGGCATCCTATAATGCCATATTGGCACATTTTCCATGAAAGAAACACCTTTGCCCTTTACTGTGTTAGCAATAACCAAGGTCGGTCTACCGGCTTCTCTTGCGAGCAATGCCTGCTTTATCTTCTCACAATTATGTCCATCAATTTCCAACACATTCCAGCCAAAACTCTTCCATTTATCCGCAAACGGAGCCATATGCACAATTTTTTCAAGCTCATCCATTGCCTGAAGTTTGTTATGATCCACTATCACGGTAAGATTATCCAGACCAAGTGTAGGCGCTGATAGTGCGCCTTCCCAAACGGAGCCCTCCTGACATTCTCCATCTCCCAAAATCACATATGTATGGGATGATTTATGATCCATTTTATTTGCATATGCTATCCCAATCCCAAAGGATAAGCCGTGTCCCAAAGCTCCAGTCGATGCCTCCACACCCGGAACTTCATTAATCCGCGGATGCCCTCCAATCCTGCTGCCTGGCTGGCAAAATGTTTTTAAATAACTGACATCAAAATAGCCTGCCAATGCCAACACAGCATATAACGCTACTCCTGCATGTCCCTTACTTAAAATCAATTTATCCCTGTCTTCCCAATCAGGCTGTTGGGCTCTATAACGGAGCACATCCCCAAAGTACAATGTTCCTAATATATCAGCAACCGAAAATGCTGTACCCATGTGAGCGCCGCCAGCCGCATATGCCTGAATAAATATTTGTTTCCTAATTTCTTTGCATTTCAGTTCCACATTTTCAGTAACCATATGTATTCTCTCCACTCTTAAAATTTAGAAACAATACTATCTTTATACAAAATTAACATGATTTAAATCCATATCCAGATAGGAATTAATCAATATATTTCTGGAGTCATAAACACAATGCTGCGTACATGTCTTCATTGCGTCAAATTCCCTGAATTTCTTTGTAACTTCCTCTGAGTTCCATCCTTCTGCAAAAGACTGGTCATCCAAATCACACACACAACCATCTGACAGATATGCTTTATCATGACAGTAATATACTTTACTGTTTGCTGCTATGATACAAACAAATTCCTTTATCGGACACCTGGAATATGTACGCTTAAATACCTCATAATTATCAAAATCACTCGTATATAAATCTATTATTTTAAATGTTCCGTCATTTAACTTGTCAGCGGTTTCATTCAATGTCGCTATTACTTCTTCTTTAATATCCTTATGATATTCTTCTGTCTCATTACTAAACAATGGAGCAAACTTCACATGATTAGCACCCAATTGTTTCATTGTTTCCGCAACCTGCGCTATTTCCATGTAATTTTCTTTACCAATCACAAAATTTATTCCCAACTCACATTGGTTATTCTTAATTTTTGCAAATTCTTCTATATTTCTCAAAACAGACAAGAGTGCATCTTCCTTTAATCCCCGGATTCTGGCATAATTAACCGGATTCATTGAATCTATCGAAATCCGCACCCATTTTGATTTTGCAAGAAGTTCCGCTTTTTTCCCTTGCAGCAAGCTGCCATTTGTAATAATTGACAGTTCTATCTGTGAATCCAGAATTTTCTCCATTGTTTCCTCAATGTATGGATAAACTAATGGTTCCCCGCCACCACTGAAAGTAACCGCTTTTACTCCCATTGATGCCATATCAGAAACAATTTCTAACATTTTTTCCCGCGGAATCATATCTTTGGGATTATACTCATCCAATGTAAGATATGGGTTCTTGTAATGACAATAATAACAATTGTGATTGCATAAATTGGTTGGTTTAATTCTAATATATAAAGGATTGCATCTTGCGCCGTTCTCTAATTTATCCAGCAAGTCCCGATGCCGGAAAATCTTCAATTGACTGTATGGTGTGGAATTTCTGTTCATTCTTCAATTCTCCTTCATTTATAAAATCTAAATAAAATTCACATGCTCCCCTGGATTTTTCAAAGCATCTAAATATCTGTTCATCTCGTCCAATCTGCAAATCTCCCTGCAATTTTTCTCCAAATCCATATTCATAAAATATTCATTAATCTGTTTCCTGCGTTTTCCTTCCCAGATTTGACAAAAAGTCTCCTCATTGAGATTGCCATATTTTAAATCTTCTTTCCCCATAAATACTATACATGGCCACAGATTTCCCCGAGCATCCACGTAAACCATAAATGGCAGTGCCCAGCAGTGCTTATAAGTTCTGCTGCATTCTAGCTTTTTCATGGCTTGTGCTCTAAAATATATCTTAAAATCTTCCGTCTCAAGTTTTTTCATTTCTTCTTCAAGTGCCAGCATTTCCTTATAATTAACCTGCAGGATATGTTTGCTCTGAGGATGCTGTGAAAATGGCTTTAGCGAAAAATAATCAACGCCAATTTTTCTCAGCTCTTTTCCCATCTGAACAGCTTCATCTTTATTCTCAGGCAAAAGCAGCATCTGAACTCCCAATGTAGTCGTTAAATTCTGATCCTTTTTCACACGCACTGCTTCTTCCATATTTCTATAAACTATTTCTCTGTCTCCAGGCTTTCCCTGCTGAATCTTATCATAAGTAAAATCATTTATGCCGGCCACACTGAATCTTATCCAGGTGAGAGATTTCAGGCAATCGTTTGATATATCCGGCGTAAAAAGCACACCATTTGTCGACACTGCAGCATCAATTCCTAAGGATTTCGTATAGTTTATAATATCAGGGGCATCACTGTGCAAAAGTGGTTCACCTTCTCCCGCATAGACAATGCTTTTTATCCCCTTAGCGGATAATTCCGCCAAATTTTTCTTTAATACATCCGTATTTATCTTTTCCGGTTTATATTCTGTATAATCCACTGCACAGAATATGCATCTGTGATTGCATGCATTTGTCAGGCCTATTTCCAGCTCTATCGGATAAATATTTTCCCCGCTTAGCCACCTTGCCACTACATCCGGATGATATATTAACTTGTGTGAATCTATTCTTATATTGTCTTCCATACTCCATTACCCTGCCCTATATTCCTTAATCTGCAAAAATATGCCACCCCATCTGCTCCCCAGCATTATGTGTCTCATTATATACTGTTCCAAACTGTATATCAATCCCCCAAAATAAACCAAACTTAACGTCTATGCCCTTACCTGGCAATGCGTATCTCTGTCAAATATTTAACAGCGTGTTCGCATATTTCAGTACATTCACCTTTTCCACAGCCTCTTTATTTCCCGCTATATTTGCTGCCAGCGCCCCCGCTATGTTCCCGATAAACATGCCGGCTTCAAGCGGAGCTCCTACTGCCGCCATCATCGACGCCAGTGCAAAATAGGCATCGCCTGCTCCTATGGTATCTTTTACTTTCAAGGTGAATGCCGGACATTTTTTCAATTTTCCACCTTCCACAAGGACTGCTCCTTTGGAACCTGTTGTAAGCCAGCCTCCCCCGGAAAAATGCTTCGCAAGTTTTTGCAAAGCGTCCTCCTCACTATGCCTGTAATCGGAAAATGCAAGCCTTAGTTCCCTCTGATCCAAGGCAAACACATCTGCACGACGATACTTGGTAATCAGGTTCTGTCCGAGGTTTGACGAATTCGTTTGACAGTTTACCGCAAGATACTTCGCTTTTTCCTGAATCAATTCCATGACCTCCCCATCAACCAGCCCATGACCGAAATCACATAAGATTACAACATCATAATCTCCTATCTTTTCCGCTAAACGCTTTCTAAACTGCTCCATAGCTGGCTCATCAATCTGCATTGACATTGGAATGTTATTGATTGCAAAAATCTTGTTAAATTCCTCCCTCTTTTCATTCTCGGTGACATACCTGCTTTTAATGATGGTCGGGAATTCATTGCTATACACAAAATCCAATCGCATCTTATCACTTAATTCATTGAGTATTCTGCTGTGAATGGCTTCTTCCGACCCGATCACGCTCATCAGGACGACCTCATTGCAGAAAGATGCAATATGCCTTGCTACCGCCAGAGAACCTCCGAGGTATTGCTCCGCATACTGGTATCTGGTAGAATAACCAATATCCTTCGACATCAATCCCTGCGTAATGCAATAGATATACTCATCAATAATCACATCACCGATAACGAGTGTTTTTATGTCCTTCATCTTTTCCATATAAGCCCGAATATCCTGCAGCGTATATTTTTGATGGAATTCTTCTATGAATTCCTTTACTTCGGGACTCAAAGCCGGAAGTGCACGGTTGATGAGCTTTGTCGAACTGAATACCTGTCCGCCGGTAAATGCAACCACACCGCCATGCTCTCTCACCAACTGTTCCTCTGATCCAATCATACCGGTAAGGTCAGCTTCTTTGTTCTCATATTCTTTGCCTTTTACATAGACATCCGGCTCCACAACCTCTACAATATCATCAACCGTATATCCCTCTGACAGCATAACATAATCAATACAGCCTATCGCTGCCAGAAAACGCATCCGCATGTCATTATCAAAATAAGGACGACCCGGCCCTTTCCGTACATATTCTGCCGCGGTAATAGAGACAACAAGAATGTCTCCCATTTTTTTTGCCTCCTCAAAATGAATGATATGCCCCGGATGCACTAAGTCAAACACTCCATGACAGAGGACAACCTTTTTTCCTTCTTTTACAATGCGCCCTTTTAATATCTTATATTCTTCTTTTGATATAATTTTTCCCATGGCTCATCCCCAATTATCTTCCCAAATATTTAAACCAATCTTCTGTAGCTGTACTGATAGTATCCGGCGTCCATACCGGAGCAGCCCGCCAGTAATCAATGTTCTCCAACACTTTCTGCACGCCCTCCTCAAAAGTCACCTTCGCCTTCCAGCCAAGCCGGCTTTCAATCTTTGCCGTATCTGCAAATGTACAATCCGGCTCTCCCGGCCTCTTAGGAATATGTGTAATCTCTCCACCCAGAAGCTCACAGAGCTGGTTGACAGAATATGTCCCGCCGCTTCCTACATTAAATGTATCTTGCACAACATCTGACATTGCAGCCGTATAAAAAGCATCTGCAATATCCGTCACATAGGTAAAATCCCTTGTCTGCTCGCCAGTACCTACTACTGTAAACGGTTTCCCGGCAAGCTTTTGTGCCAAAAATACTCCAAAAACAGCCCCATATGTGCCCGACGTCCTTGACCTTGTCCCATACACATTAAACAGACGCAGTGTCACGACGGGCAGTCCATAAACCTGCCCCCAGTGCAGTACCGTTTCCTCACCGAGACGTTTCGTAAGCGCATACGGATATTGAGGACGTATCTCTGCCGTCTCTTTTGTTGGATATTCATCTGGAATACCATAACAGGAAGATGACGCTGCATAGACTAATTTTTTAATTCCGGCTTGCTTTGCACATTCCACTACATTATAAGTCCCAAGTACATTCGACGAATAATAATCCCACGGTTTTTGGATAGACGGAACAATGTCTGCGAGTGCAGCAAAGTGAAAGACATAGTCAGCCCCCTGAAATACCGGCTCAATCTCCTCCCTGTTACGAATGTCCATGTGATATACGGTAAGATTCTCATTTCCCTTTTGGTGGTCTAAATTTTCCGGCCTGCCAGTTGTCCAGTTGTCAATCACCCTGACTGCATGCCCTTCCGCAAGCAGCCTGTCTACCATATGAGAACCGATAAACCCACATCCTCCGGTAACTATTGAAACCATAATTTCCCTACCTCCACTATTATATCCACAATGCTGTATTAGATTTTACTATTTAAAAATTCTACAATACGCTCACATACCTTTCCATCATAATTTTTCTTCATCAATGACCGGTACAAAGCCTGCTCCTGCCATCTGTCATCCCTGCCTTCCATAATCATATCTATGAACCGCTTTCCATCTTCCTCCTTCACAGCCACATAAGACGCCCGATACCACGCTTCTTTGCTATAGTCTTCCAGAGGCTCCCTCTCATCTTCAAAAAGCAAAACTGGCTTGTCCATAAACAGATAATTTGCCACAACAGATGAAAACGGGGTGGTAATCAACGCATCTGAAATCTGGAAAGATGCGGCGTAAGATGGATTTCTATCAATAATAATGTTTGCTTCTCTCTCTAGTTCTTCAATATATGCCCTTGACTTTTTTCCATCCAAAGCCAGCGGATGCGGCCTAAAGATAACAATAGCTCCTTGTGCCTCTTTGCCATAGTCCAGGCAGTACCGTATCCACTCGGAATACATTTCTGTAAATAAGATTACCTTCTTTCCTGCGGCTTTTTGTTTCCATTCATCCGGAATCTGAGCATTATGCAGTTTTACATATAGATAATCCATTCTTGGATATCCAAAAGGTAATATTTTCTGTTTCCATGTATCGTCACGCCTCACAAGATAATCCTCAAAATAACAAGATGTCACAAGATAATCCACACTCTCAAAATTTTGCTTTCCAAATACTCTTTCAAATTCTCCTTCTACATTATAGATATGCACATAAAACGGCGTTGTTTGCACAGAAACTGTTATCCCGCAAAATCCTTCTTTCATGCTGGCAATCCTATATTCAGAATATCCATGGCACAAGAATGCCACATCAAATCTCCGGTACTGATTACAGTCATAATACCAACAAACCTTTCCACCTGCCTCTCTTACCTTCCTCATATTGTCCGCCATCTTAGCGAAATTATTCGTTCCTGAAAAACCATTTAAAAGGCTTGACGCACGTTCTAGCAACACCGTGCATTCTACGCCATCCATATTCGCATAATATTGGAATAGCGGCATCAAATTATCCCAAAAATAAGCATATTCAGTAGAAAAAAACAACATCCGCTGTCTGATCCTGGATATTGGCCGAAACCAATGGCTTTCTTCCATCTGCGCTCCCATTGACTGCAAACATTCCAGCACCTTGCTTTCTTCCAACTTAAAACCATCGTGGGAAAATCCTTTGCAAAATTCATAATGATCCATGAAATATCTGCTAAGATAAATTCCCTTTTCCGAACATGCCGCATAAGATTTCCGGTACTGCGTCTCATCCGCAGATGGCAGTTCCAAATAAAACCACAATGCACCGCAATCTGCCAACAAGCTTGCGGAAGCCTTATCCACATCTGCCAAATAAGTAACATTTATACCATCCGGTTTAAGACAGCTTTCTATAAACAAACGGCACAGTCTTTCATGCCCCATCAATACCATTTTGCGACAATGATGAATCAAATTCTTAAGCATACAGTCCGGTACACAGTATCCCACTTCGGACAGCAAGTAAATATTGTCACAATATCCTTTCTCCTTGCGTAATGCCTCCTCCAACATTAACGCACTTCCAATCTGCTCCAAATCACCTGCTACACAATAGAGCGATTCTTCCATTGAGAGCAATCCGCTGGTTTCTTGCCCAAACATAAATTGATATGTGCAAGAACTTAATACTGCCGAAGGAACGACCCCCTCTTTAAGAAGGGCGTCATAAACCTTCTCCGAAACAAATCCCGTACATCCGCAAAATACAATTGGACGATTCCTGCTCTTTAAATCTTGGCAGAAATCTTTCCAACGCTGCGCATTCCATTCCGGTATCTGATTCCTTTCCATTAATTTATCGTACATTCTTTCTATAAACTGTCCATCCGGTCCTGCTATTTGTTCCAGTTGCCAGTTAGCATTCTCGACAGAACATTCAATGTCAAATTCTTTCCAACTCTCTTCTTCCACGGAATATGACAACCCATTGCGCTTCAAAAATAGAACCAGATTGTAAAGTGTCTCGCTAATCCCTCGAATATGGATATGCGGCATTTCTGCCCAAATTCCATGGCCTGATTCCTTGAAATTTTGCTCCAGGAAAATTAATTTTTCCCAAAGAACAGCCTGTTCCGGGTCATCCTGCGCTAAATAAAGCACCTCATCATTCTTCCCCAAAACTGGAAAAATATTTACATACGAATAACGAAGGCGTATATTTTCAATTTCATCAAATACTGTCCCAAGGTATATTTTTTCTTTTATTACAGCATCCGCCATATTTGAAGAATTCAGTAAACTATAGTAGGAAAGAAAGCCATAATATCTTCCCTTCCTATCGTTCACGATAACCGGTTCGTCCCTATGCCCATTCAGAAAAAATATAAGAAGCTGCGAACGATTCAGTGCATCCTTATCTATCGAAAAAACTTCTCCATCAAAAAAACGAATCGCCATATTTCCTCCTAAAACCTAATCCCATCTCTTTCCATAATCAGATCCACAATCTGTTGAAGCATCAAATTATGAATGGATTCTATAATCCCATACTTTTCGCACGGAATATAAATATTAAAATCCCCCATTTGCTTTACTTTATTATCTGTGCAAAAACCAGTAAGGGTAATCACTTCTGCCCCTTTTCTTTTTGCCGTCTTTATGGCATTTATAATATTAAGCGAATTACCAGAACTACTGATTGCAACTACCAAATCATCTTCTCTTACTAGAAATTCCATGGGTTTTGAGAACGCATATTCATATCCATAATCATTCCCCATACAGGTTATCACTGCATTGTCATAGAGGCTATAGGTCCTCATGCCTCCATTCTTCATAAAATCCGCTGTCATGTGGCTGGCAATCGCACTGCTTCCGCCATTACCAATAAAAAAGAGGCTAGACTGTGCCGATTTATGCTTTAAAAAAATATCAAGCAGTAATTCTATACCGGCATCATAATCTTTTGCTTTCTCGCTTGCTGCCGTCCATATTTCTGCAAGTTCTATTTTTTTTATCAATTCATTGATATATGAATTCTCCATATTATCTTAATCCTCTAAAATCCGTTCTACTGCTGCGGGCAGCGATTTTGTCAGAATTGTTCTCACCCCATAACTTTCTCCTGCCTCTACGTCTGTCTCACTGTCTCCAACCATCCATGAACGCTTCTTATCTATGATAAAATCTCTTTCTGCTTGTAAAAATAATCCTATTTGGGGCTTACGGCAGTTACATTCCCCTTCCTTATGAGGGCACATATAAATGGCATCTATCTTTCCCCCAGACTGTTCGATATGAGTTCTCAATCTCCTATGTAAATCATCCACACATTCTTTTGACAAAATCCCTCTGGCAATTCCACTCTGGTTTGTCACAACAATAATCTGGTAACCCGCCTCGTTCAATTTCTTGATACTATCCTCTACTCCTGGCAAAATACGAAACTGTTCCCAATTTTCCACATATCGATGCATCCCTATATTCTCATTAATAATTCCGTCTCTGTCTAAAAATACTGTTTTCAGCAAATATCACCACCTACTTCCTACCCGGAGGCGAAACTTTGCCACGCTTTAGCGTGACAAATTCTTTTCTACTAACTAAAAAAGATTCATTCAGGCACTATTCCCCCATGAATCTTTCCTTAGACACTCTATTTCATACATCCTTGTATCTAAATCCGTCGTCCATGATAGTCTATATTCACACTTATAGAGTATATCGGCAATTTTACTTATAACTTTAGGCAGTATACTTATTCAGATACTCCCATGCCATTTCTGTATACCCTGTACGCCCCCTCAGGCATAAACCGTTTCACTGCTTCCCAATCTCCTCCCCAGCCAGTTTTCTTACAGTAGAAGCACTGATATAATCTTCCCCCATTTTTAACCTTGGAATTTCTGTCAGGCCAATCCCATAGCAGGGCAATATGCGTTTCATTCCCTCTGCATTTATACTTATAAAAACTGTTTCCGGCGGCCTTTCCTCTTTTCCTTATTTGCCTTTCTCTTGTCCTCATAAGCAAAATATAATATTTTGCCACAAGCATTAATAATAGGAATAAGCGCATTTTCCATCCACATCTGGTATTGCTGCATTATTTTATTATCCACCAAATTCCTCCTGTCCGCCTACCCACGGATAGCAAGAAACTGTGCCTTTCCATGCAACTTTATATTCACGGAGTCCGCCGGTACAAAGATACAGTCTCCTTTTATAAAATGGATTACATCCCCATCCGCCATCAAAATTGTCCCGCATCCACCGATACATAATAGCACATGGTAAGATATGCTCCCGGTACGGTAATCTACCATTGTCCGGCAGCGTTCCGTATTAAGAAGCATCCGGTATACTTCAAAATATCTGCATCTGCAGAGCATTTCCATCGCACAGCCCTGACGGTATTTTAATACCCGCAGCGGCTGCCTCGGCTCCATACTTCCAGTTAAATCTGCCACTTCTAAGGCTTTTTTTATATGCAGCTCCCTCTTTTTTCCATTTTCGTCCACTCTGTCATAATCATAGAGACGATATGTAAGATTGGAGTTTTCCTGAATTTCCACAAGCAGAATACCTGCGCCAATTGCATGCACTGTGCCTGCCTCAACATAAAACACATCATCTTTCCTCACTGGTATTTTCTGCAGGTATTTTTCTATTGTACCGTCCGCAATGCTTTGTTTCACATCCTCTCCGTTGACTGTATGATGCATTCCATAAATCAGTTTTGCATCCTTTTCCGCATCAAGTACATACCACATCTCCGATTTTCCAAGCTGCCCATTCTCATGATCTTTTGCATATGCATCATCAGGATGCACCTGAATCGACAAATCCTTTGCGGCATCAATCAACTTGACCAGTATCGGCAGTTCGCCTTTTGTTTGGTTATGTGTGCCCAGAAATTCCGGATGTAAATGTAGGATTTCTGCTAGCGGCTTTCCCTGAAACTCCCCACTTGCTGCCACACACAAACCATCTGGGTGCGTAGAACATTCCCATGTCTCAGCCAAAGGATAACACTCTGCTGGCTTTGAGAAATCATCTTTTAAACGCCGTCCTCCCCAAAGATAATCCTTACCGCAAGGTGCCAGCAGAATCGGCTTATTCCCTTTCCAGTGGAAATTTTTGCTTATCATCTACAGAAATCTCCCTTCCCAACTGCACTTCTATCAATTTTAATCCAGTCACTGCGATAATAGTATGACGGCAGCCTGCCTGCATCGTGATTACATCTCCCGGCCCCACTTCCTGTTCCATCCCATCTACAATCGTGCGTCCCATACCGGAAATCACAGTCCATACCTCATCACGGTTCTTATGACTGTGATAATTCATTCTGTTTCCCGGATTCAATGTGACCTTAATAGTCATGCTTTCTGTCTCCACATCCAGCACGCGGAAGCTTCCCCATGACTTTTCCGCAAACATAATCCGGCTGTCAATCTTATCCACAAAAGATTTCATATAGCTGGACTGTTCTTTGTCAGAAACTAAAATGCCATCCGGGCTTGCCGAAATCACAACATCATGCAGTCCCATGGCAAGAAGCGGAATGTCAAGCTCATTCATAATATGGACATTGGTACACGTCTCATCCATCATGGCATTTCCCAGACATTTTTCCTCCAACGCTTCCGTCAAAGTGTTCCATGTCCCTAAATCTTTCCATTCGCCATGAAAACGTATTACTTGAATTTTCTCCTCCTGTTCAGCTACCGCATAATCAAAACTAATTTTTGTCAGGATATCATATTTACTGTATAGATCATGATAGTCTGTAAAATCTATTTTTTCATGCGCCTTATCCAGCATATATTTCAATTTATATGCAAACACCCCGCCATTCCAAAGTGCTCCTTGCCGGATATATTCTTCCGCAGTTTTTGCATCAGGCTTCTCCTTAAACGAAAGAACTCCACTGACTGTGCCCAGATCCTTCGGAATAATATAGCCATATTTTTCACTTGGATAAGTCGGTTCCATCCCCATCAACGTAAGATTAGCCTCCCCCTTCTCTGCCTGTTCCCCCAGACGCCGCAGCATCTGAAAATAGTCATCCTCAGCATAGGGATCTACCGGACATACAACGACCGCTTCTCCCAGGTCTGCCTTTTGTATATCTGCCAGATATGCGCTTGCAAGCGCAATTGCCGGAAAAGTGTCCTTACGGGATGGTTCTACGGAAATACCTATTTCTCTGCCAATTTGATTGCGAATGGAGGATACCTGTGACCTGCCTGCCGCAATAATGATTGTTGCATCCGGAATAAAGTAATTAAGCTTACGGTACATACGCTGTACCATAGACTCATACTGGCCATCTTCTCCTTTAAAAATCTTCAGAAACTGCTTAGAGCGGACATCATTGGAAAGCGGCCAAAGGCGTTTTCCAGAACCCCCGGAAAGTAATATAATATTCATAAACGGTATTCTCCTTATCTCTCTGCCCGAATCGGATTATTTAAAAAATCTTCATATGCCAACCGGATGCCGTCTCTCAATTCTGTCCGGTATGTCCATCCCATTCCGGCTGCCTTGCTGACATCCAGAAGTTTTCTGGGCGTACCATTCGGCTTGGATTTATCCCAGCAGATTTCTCCTTTATACCCGACTTGTTCTGCGACAATCCAAGCAAGTTCTTTAATGCTCACTTCTTTTCCAGTCCCTGCATTGACCGTTTCATTACCGCTGTAATTCTCCATTAAGAACACACACAAATCCGCGAGATCGTCCACATAGAGAAATTCACGCAAAGCAGAACCATCTCCCCAGCAGGTAACATAAGGCCTCCTCTGTTCTTTTGCTTCATGAAAACGCCTGATGAGAGAGGGAAGGACATGACTGTGTGTGGGATGGTAATTGTCATTTGGACCATATAAATTTGTAGGCATAACACTAATATAATCTGTTCCATACTGGCGGTTTAAATACTCACAATATTTCAAACCTGAAATTTTTGCAAGTGCATACGCTTCATTTGTTTTTTCCAATGATGACGTCAACAGACAGTCCTCTGTCATCGGCTGCGGAGCCATACGGGGATAAATACAGGAACTTCCTAAGAACTCCAGTTTTCTGCAGCCGTTTTTCCAGGCCGAGTGGATAACATTCATCTCAAGTATCATGTTATCCCACATAAAATCAGCAAGAGCTTCCTCATTGGCAGCTATCCCGCCCACCTTAGCGGCTGCAAGAAATACATATTCCGGCTTTTCAATGGCAAAGAAATCTTCAACCTCTTTCTGCCGGCATAAATCAAGTTCCTGATGTGTACGCATAACAAGATTATCATATCCTCCTTGCTTTAGTCTACGGACAATTGCTGAACCCACCATGCCGCAGTGGCCTGCCACATAAATTTTAGAATGTTTTTCCATCGTAAAACTCTCGCCTCTCATGCAATACCTTTTCCATATCATGATTAACCATCAGAGATACCAACTGTTCAAAACTTGTCTTAGTCGGATTCCAGCCAAGTTCCTTTTTCGCCTTTGTGGGATCACCAAGCAAATTGACAACATCTGTCGGACGGTAAAAATCCGGGCTGACCTCTACCAGCACTTTACCTGTTGCCTTATCTATCCCTTTTTCTTCTATTCTTTTTCCTGAAAATTCTAGTTCAATTCCTGCATAATGAAACGCCAGCCTGCAGAATTCCCGTACAGAATGCTGCTCCCCAGTTGCAATGACAAAATCCTTAGGCCTATCATTCTGAAGCATCAGCCACATACACTCCACATAGTCTTTCGCATAGCCCCAGTCACGGAGTGCATCTAAATTCCCAAGGTAAAGCTTCTCCTGCAAACCATGCGCAATCCGTGCGGCTGCAAGTGAAATCTTCCTTGTCACAAAGGTCTCGCCACGTCGTTCTGATTCATGATTAAAAAGAATGCCACTGCAGCAAAACATTTGATAGGCTTCCCGATATTCCTTTACAATCCAGTATCCATACTGTTTTGCCACCGCGTAGGGACTGTAAGGATGAAATGGGGTCTGTTCATTCTGCGGAACTTCTTCTACCTTGCCAAATAACTCAGAAGTAGACGCCTGATAGATACGGCATTTCTCTGCCAAACCACACAAACGAACCGCCTCAAGCACACGGAGCACACCGACCCCGGCCACGTCTGCCGTATATTCAGGTACCTGAAAACTGACCTGTACATGACTCTGTGCCGCCAAATTATAGATTTCATCCGGTCGAACAGTTCCGATAATCGCCATCAGGCTCATAGAATCTGTAAGATCCCCATAATGAAGGTGAAATCTTTTATTTCCCTCCAAATGAGCAATGCGTTCCCTGTAATCCACTGAAGAACGTCGCACCATGCCATGGACATCATATCCCTTTTCTAATAAAAATTCTGCAAGATACGAGCCATCCTGTCCCGTAACTCCGGTAATTAATGCCGTTTTTTCCATAATAGCATCTCCAGCTTTCTTTCATCCATATTCTTACTTTTTACAGCTCTGTACCGTCCATGAGCGGGAGCGATAAGGCACTTCAATCTCATCCATATCGCGGATAATGTCTTCTATCTTGCCAAGGATACGCCGAAATCCATCCTCTCCTGCCTGTACCTGAATATCATTTACCGATTTCCATGTATTCATATAGCGCTCTTTTGTCATAATCTCACTATGCGGTGCTTCCAGAGACAGGATATCTTTAAAATACCCGCTGTAAAGCAATTTTTCCCGCATTTCTTCTATGGAAATCATTTTCCCGGAGGACACCCTTTTCATCCCCGGCACTTGGGAATAAACCGCTTCTTCAATCCTCTTATGGATTTCGCTGCTCTCTATGTCCCTTGGATTCCAGATGGCGGTAAAAAAACCTCCCGGAACAAGAATCCGGTAAAATTCTTCCATTGCCTTCTTACTGTCTGTCCAGTGGAATGAGGAGCCCATCAATACCCAGTTCGCACAATTATCTGTAAGCCCGGTCGCTTCCGCAGAACCCTCAGACCATACAAATTCTCCCCTGCCCCTAAAAACCTTCTGCCCCTCCTGGCGCATCGCTGCATTCGGTTCTACCGCAAAGCCGCATAGCCCGATTTCTGCCAGATTCTCGGTAAGTTTCCCTGTCCCTGCGCCGACATCCGCTACCTTTCCCTCGCCAACCACATTAAAAATATGATTCTTTAGACAAGTTAATACAACCTTCGAATATCCCGGCCTGTTCCCATAATATTTTGCCAGTTCTGTAAAATCTCCGTGTTTCATTTGAATTCTCCTTTATCCGCCTAAATAGATTATCTAACCTCTCTTCTATGTATTTCCCACAGACACTCTCTTATCAATCTCCGCATAATCTCAAACTTCTCCTGTTTCCTGCTCATAGAGTTATTATCTTACATATTCTAATATCCATGCAAACCCACAGGGCACTTGGCATGTTTATAAATATTACAAAAAGACCCATAAAGGCACTATTCCCTCATGAATCTTTCTTTAGACACTATATACTCTACATCCCTGTACCTAAATCTATCGTCCATGATAGCCTATATTTACATCTGTAAAACATATCGGCAATTTCAAAGGAAAACTTTAGCCAGTCTACGTTTTCATCATATACAGCCACATTCTACCATTCATCCTTATCATTAAAAAATCGGAGTAATTGGCTTGGCTGCATATTTGTCTTCTGTGATTCTTTGACAATAAAAAAACAGGGAGGCAGTCTCCCTGTTTTTTATTCCCGCGAGCAATGCACTCACAATTCACTTAACCGCAACAATTATTTCAACGTTACCTTAGCACCCTCAGCCTCTAACTTAGCCTTGATATCTTCTGCTTCTGCCTTCTCAGCGCCTTCCTTAACAACCTTCGGAGCTCCGTCAACGACTTCTTTTGCTTCCTTCAAGCCTAAGCCGGTAACTTCACGAACAACTTTGATAACCTTAACCTTATTCGGTCCAACTTCTGTAAGCTCAACATCAAAGTCAGTCTTCTCTTCTGCTGCGCCTGCTCCATCTCCGCCTGCTGCTGCAACTACAACGCCTGCTGCCGCAGATACGCCGAATTCCTCTTCACATGCTTTTACTAACTCGTTTAACTCTAATACGCTTAACTCTTTAATAGCCTCAATAAATTCTGCTGTTGTCAACTTTGCCATTATTGTTTACCTCCATTTTGTTATTGTGATCTTAATTTAAATTCTTAAAAATTTTTTACATGAATTAGCCTCGCTCTTTAGCTCTCTAATTACGCTTACTCTGCCGCCGGAGCTTCTTCTGCTGGAGCTTCCTCAGCCGGCGCTGCTTCTACCGCCTCTGCTGCTGCCTCTCCACCGCCTTGTTCTGCAATCTGGTTAAGAACACGTGCCAGATTGGTAATCGGAGACTGGATGCTTCCAAGGAATTTGGAAAGCAATTCTTCTCTTGACGGAACGCTGGCGATTGCCTTAATTCCATCTGCATCATAGAAAGTTCCTTCTACAACGCCTGCTTTTAACTCTAATGCCTGGGCATTCTTTGCAAATTTTGCAAGAATTCTTGCCGGAGCAGTTGCATCATCCTGGGAAATAGCGATTGCATTCGGTCCTTCTAATAAAGAAGACATGCTCTCGTAGTCTGTTCCCTTAAATGCAAAATTCATCAGAGTATTCTTGTATACTTTGTAAGTGATACCGGCTTCTCTTAACTGCCTACGCAACTGTGTATCTTCTTCTACAGTCAATCCACGATAATCAACTAACACAACGCTCTGTGCATCTTTGATATAATCAGAAATCTCCTGTACAATCGGCTGCTTTAACTCTACTTTTGCCACGAATCGTGCACCTCCTTATATTCTTATCATTATTTTGTGCGAGTGCGCATATTTTTTTATCTTATAGGAAAGACACTTTCACGCTCTAGCGTGACAAGGTCTTTCCTATAAGATAAAAGCCTCCTTGTCCGCAAGACAAAGAGGCTTGAAAAATCTCAAACATTACCAGACATATATCTGGTAAATTCCCTCGGCAGGCCAACATGTTACGCCTTTAGGCACCTGCTGTCTTCGGCGAAATACTTACATAGTATAACATTGTATTTATCAGATGTCAACATCCTTTTTAAACAAGCTTTGCCGTATTGACCTTTACGCCTGGTCCCATTGTCGGAGTCAGGGTAACGCTTCTCAAAAACTGTCCTTTCACTGCGGCAGGTCTTGCCTTGATGATGGCATCCATAAGGGTCTGGAAGTTGTCCGCTAACTGTTCTTCTGTAAAAGATGCTTTTCCAACTGGCACATGGATAATATTGGTCTTATCCAATCTATACTCAATCTTACCAGCTTTGATATCATTTACAGCCTTGGTAACATCCATGGTAACGGTTCCTGCTTTAGGGTTCGGCATTAAGCCCTTCGGTCCAAGTACACGACCCAAACGTCCAACAACGCCCATCATGTCAGGAGTAGCAACTACCACGTCAAAATCCAGCCATCCATCGTTCTGGATTTTCGGAATCAGTTCTTCTCCGCCAACATGATCTGCTCCTGCTGCCAATGCTTCGTCTACTTTGTCACCCTTTGCAAAAACCAGAACCCGAACGGTCTTACCTGTTCCGTGCGGCAATACTACAGCGCCACGGATTTGCTGTTCTGCATGACGTCCGTCACAACCGGTTCTGATATGAGCTTCGATTGTCTCATCAAATTTTGCAACCGCTGCCTTTTTCACCAGGCTGATTGCTTCTGCTGTATCATACTGCATCGTCCTGTCGATGGCCTTTGCAGCTTCTAAATATTTCTTTCCTCGTTTCATTCTCATAACCTCCTAGTGGTAATATCGGGAGTTGTCCCTCCCACGCTTCGCTAAGCAAGATAAGGTAGTTCTGTTCGCTAAGCTCAACTTACGTTTCGCTAAGTGCGAGATATCTATTCTCCGACTTCAACACCCATACTTCTTGCTGTTCCTGCAATCATGCTCATTGCAGCTTCCAAAGATCCGGCATTCAAATCTTTCATTTTCAGCTCTGCAATTTCCTGAACCTTTGCTTTCGGAATCGTTGCCACCTTTGTCTTGTTCGGAACTCCGGAACCGGACTTGATATTGCATGCTTTCTTAATCAGTACAGCAGCAGGCGGTGTCTTGGTGATAAAGCTGAAACTTCTGTCAGCATATACGGTAATCACAACCGGAATAATTAAATCGCCCTGATCAGCCGTCTTTGCATTGAACTGCTTCGTAAATTCAACGATATTCACGCCATGCTGTCCAAGTGCCGGGCCAACAGGTGGTGCCGGTGTTGCTTTTCCGGCAGGAATCTGTAATTTGATATAACCTTCTACTTTCTTTGCCATTTGGAAAATCCTCCTTAACTCATTCTTGTGTGGGCATTTTCCACAAATCCCATCACAATACGCATCTTATAACTTTCTAATATCTGTGAAACTTATTTCTACCGGTGTTTCACGACCGAACAAATCAACATTGATCGTCACCATCTGCTTGCCATGATTCATCGTCTGAATGATACCGACCGTATCTTTCCAGACGCCTCCGATCACCCGGATGGAATCACCCTCCGCAAAATCAACAACCACATTGTCAACTTGAATACCCAATGGTCTCATTTCAGCTTCAGTGAGTGGTACAGGTTTGGAACCCGGACCTACAAACCCGGTAACACCTCTGGTATTTCTAACCACATACCATATATCATCATTCATAACCATGTTAATTAGAACATATCCCGGAAACATCTTCTTCTCAACCGTCTTCCTCACGCCGTTTTTCATCTCCACAACGCTCTGCATCGGAACCCTTACTTCTAAAATCTGATTCTCCAGATGGCGGTTCTCGATTGTTTTCTCAATGTTCTCCTTAACCTTCTTTTCATAACCGGAATAGGTATGAACTACATACCAGTTTGCCTCTGCCATAAATCACCTGCGCCTCCTATAAATTCACCAGGGCATCTATGCCATACTTGATAATCACATCCACTACGGCAATGATAAGTCCCAAGGCAACGGAAACAGCGATTACTGCCACTGTCTGTCTGGTAAGTGATTTCTTATCGGGCCAAATTATTTTGTCAAATTCGGCTTTCATACCGGCGAACCAGCTTTTCTTTGAAGCCTTTTCTGTGTTTGTTTCTCCCATTTCTACCTCCTATGGCGCGCTACTTGCGTCCGAAATACAGGGGTGGGTGAACAATCTGTCCAACCTTTCACTTCCTTCACTCTGTCCTGCTACTTAGTTTCCTTGTGTAACGTATGTTTCCTACAGAAACGGCAATACTTATTCGTCTCCATTCTGTCAGGATGAGTCTTCTTGTCCTTGGTCATGTTGTAATTACGTTGCTTACATTCTGTACATGCCAATGTAATTCTTGTGCGCACAACTTCCACCTCCAGTTAATTCTAATTTTAGGCATAAAAAAAAGACCTACTTCCATCGCTAGTTTACTATAGCACAATCCCCTCTTAGCGTCAATAGTTTATTTCATGTATTTTGTATAAGGTACGTCCGGATCCCAAAAGATTCCTTCGTGATCACTTTTTCCTTGCACCGGCACCATATAATCCCCAAAACGCTGCTTTAAAATATTGTCATACTCCGCCGGGGCCGGCACCTTCAAGTTTTCAAATGGAAGATAAACAATATCCGAATACCATTCCTGCGGCAATCCCGGATGCCCCCATAAAAAATCTGTAATAAATTGCACTTTATTTGATTTCCCGAACTGAGAAATATTAAACTCCTCAAACATTCGGATGCGTTCACGAATCGGCATCCTGAGAAGTTCCTTAAACAGAGAAGTGTCCAAAACCGGTTTACGTCCCTGCTCAATCATAGCTACAAATGCCTGTGGATTTACAATGGACATCCAAATTTCTCTCTGCATCTGCCCAATTTTCAAATCCATATTAATACCATCAGAAACATTATCCAAAGGGAAAATATCAATGAAAATACCCTGATTATACTCTGGCTGCGCATCTGGAAACTCTATTGCCGTCGTCCGGCTGTCCCTTATTTTAGAAAGCGCCGCTACCATGGAATCCGTATATGCATCCTGAAAAAAATAGGGAGAACAGATAGTGTTCGGCGCAATTGTTTTCAATTTCTCATAATCATCCCGGAACATCACAACATCAATATCATCATCCCACGGAATAAACCCCTGATGCCGCACGGCTCCGAGCAACGTTCCGTAATCGATAAAGTAGCGCAAATTATGCTTCCGGCATATATTATCAAAATATTCCAAAATATTCAGCTCAACTGCCCATATCTTCTTTACTTTCTCCGAAACTTCGTAGCCAGAACGGACCTCTTTTCGAAAAAACTCATCTTCTATTTTCATTTATTTCCTCCAGAAATTCCATAACCTTACCCAAAAGCTCTAAGTAATAGCAATCATATCATAATATATTGAAATTTTAAATATATTTTTATTTTTAAGTTGAATATTTTTACACATTGCTATTAAGAAAATGCCTAAAATAGCCGATAAACACCTCAAATACATGGAATGTTTATTTTACCCCCGTGCATAGCACGATTTCAAGGATGAAAGGAGGGGATTATCGTGGCCGCGATTGATACAGCTTATCATTATTATTTAAGCACGTATGCTAACCAATCGGCATCCCGATATGATTCACACAAAAAAAGCGAGTTGCGCAATATCTGTAATAAAATTGTTAAAATTAACAAAGATTCCCCCCTGTACAAAATCAAGCGTTCAGAGGACGTACAGAAATTTGCCATAGATATAAAGGAAAGTACTCGCATAATTCAAAATGTAATTGCATCTCTTTCCGATGCTGAAGAAGGAATCGGGAACGCATTTCAGAAAAAGTTAGCTTTTTCTTCTCAGGAAGATGTAGTATCCGCTAATTATGTCGGCAACAGCCGGCTATCCGGTAATCCAGATGGTTTTACGGTTGAGGTGAAAAACCTTGCAACTTCACAGATTAATCAAGGAAATTTCCTTGATAAGAATCGTTTGAATCTCAGACCCGGTTCTTATTCCTTTGATCTGGAAAATAATACCTCAGCTTACGAATTTCAATTTACCGTCAACGCAGAGGACACTAACTTTTCAATTCAAAAGAAACTTGCAGGTCTGGTTACCAATGCAGACATTGGTTTGAATGCAGCCATTGCAGAGAATGCTGACGGTTTAAGTGCTCTTATGATTGAATCGTCCGCTACAGGCATTAGCCCTGACGAGACATTTTTATTTTCCATTTCCCCGCAGGGAACTCATGACTCTATGGATGCCATTGACGTACTTGGCATAGACCATGTGTCTCAAGAAGCGCAGAACGCTGTATTCTTGGTAAATGGAACAGAACATATGGCATACTCCAATACGTTCTTGTTCGATAACAACTTTGAACTAACGCTGCATGGCACAAGTCCCGAGGGCAAGCCAGCCACAGTCGGTTTTAAGACGAATGCCGACGCTATGGCTGACAACATACAGACATTGGTAGATTCCTATAATTCTGTTTTGCAGACTGCCAGCAAATATTCCGGCAGCCAACCCCAGAGCGTACAGCTCTATAAGGATATGAGCAGTACCGCTTTTGCATATCAGACTAGTCTTGAAAATATCGGACTGATGGTAGGCGATGACGGTTCCATCTCAATAGATGATGACACCTTGAGGGAAACTGTTTCTACTAACGACTACGAAGATAATCTTTCCGTACTCAATGACTTTAAGAATCTTCTCAGTGTGAAGGCAAACAACGCTTCCCTCGATCCTATGCGGTATGTGGATAAAGTTCTTGTAACTTACAAGAATCCCGGGAAAACCTTTGTCACACCGTACATCACTTCTATTTATTCTGGAATGATGATGGATGCATATTGTTAAATGAATTTACGCCCCATCCTCTGTAGTACACAGGAGATGGGGCCATTTTATGTCCTTTGTAATAACACACTTTGACGCACCGAGCACAATTGCGAAGCAACGTTTACCTCTTGTGCAAGAGCGCATATTTTTTGTCTTATAGGAAAATCACTCACGCTTTCGCGTGAAAATGTCTTTCCAATAAGACAAAAAATGGACTAACTTCAATGAAACATTGAAATCAGTCCATTAATTTCCAAATATCATACAAAACATTCCTCTAATGTAAGGCATTCACTTCTCCGTCAAAACAGGTAGAACCCAATCCCTTATCTATTAGGAATTAAATCTCAGCAAGTTCACTACCATGTTATCCTGTTCTTCCCGCTTCTTCTGCATCATAAGTCTGTATTCCTCTAACAGACTGTTCTTCTTCATGTCAGATATCGCCTTGGGGAAATCAAGATCCTCAATGCGGCTGCGGGCTGCCGTCGTATTAAGCGATGCATAGGAATTATAATTCATGGTGTAGCCCAAACGATTATATGTGGCTCCCATCTCACCTCTTGCTGAAGATACCTTATCAATTGCATCGTCAATCACTGACAGGTCAAAATCTCCGGTCACATCAAAGTCTGCAATACCCAAAGCTTCCAACGTTGCATTCGGCATATTAATTTCCATACCACTGCCATCTGGTCCGGAAGCTACATGACTGCTGCCCATCTTACCATCCAACAAGCTCATAGTGTTAAAACGTGTATTCTTGGCAGCATCCGTAATGGATTCCTTCAACTGGTCAATCTCCTGCTGCATCATCTTACGTTCAGAATCACCATAAATAGCTGTATTAGATGCCTGTACACCCAATTCACGGATACGCTGTAAAGAATCAGTAATCGTAGAGAGACCGCCATCTGCAACATTCACCATATCTTGAGAAGTCGCTGCATTCCTCCAGCCCACATCGTAACCATTACTCTGGGTCAACATCTTCTCGGCAATCGCTAAACCCGCCGCATCATCCGCCGCTGAATTAATTCGCTTCCCACTGGCAAGCTGCCGGTAATTCTGCTGTAAACCCTGACTGCTTATACTAGAAATACTCATAGGTCATCCTCCCTTCTTCGTATTATAACTTACTATATGCTCAAATTATCTTCTTTGAGACCTTCTTATACTTTTTTACATTATAGCAAGCATTGCTGGAAAATTCAAGGAATTTTCCACATTTCTCTCCATTTTTCTATTTATAACACTATTTATAAACTTCCTGCAACCGTACCCTAAAAACATCCGGAAATCTCTATCATCACACTCGCAAAACGCCCGCAAGCCGTAGCATTTCTTCCACCCGCACTTCGTAAGAAAACAGTTGTTTTACTTTTTTAAAACCCGCATTCGCAATTGCCCTGCGTTCTTCCTCGTGAGCAAGATAATAAGCGGTTTTCTCAAGCAAATCCTGTGCGCTTGTGTACAAGACAAGCTCCTTTCCATCTTCAAAATATTCCGCCAACTCCGGCTGGTAATTGGACATTAAAAATCCACCTGCCCCTAAAATATCCAGTGCACGCAGAGGAATCCCGCTCTGAATAGAACGCAGACTGATATTAAGGTTAATTTTGGAATTACGAAACACTTTGGGCATCTGCGATACATAATCGACAACGCCTCCCGGTTTGGCCCCCGGCACCTTCGTAATATCGGAAGCCGTATACAGTGTCAGATTGAAGTACTCCGACAATTGTCCAAGCAAATGTATTCTCTCGCTAGATGTAATTTTTCCATTGAGCATAGAAGTAAACAGTTCACGTTTGCGAGCAAAATAGCCCTCTGGCAGATCCATGGAAATAAATTGTTCCATCTGCGCTATCATCTCGTCAGTAAGTAGTTCGCCGACAAAATTATAACCATAAATACGCTCCTGTACTTCCATTATGCCGGACAGATAACCTCGGATATACTCTGGCAAATAATTCACTCTATCATAAAGATTATTTTCATAAAGGCTGCCCACAAAAGAGACTTCCTGACTTTCCTGCGCTTGTCCGTTTCTCTTCGACGGCGATTCCATATCGTCTAAGGATTGTCCGCTTTGCCCCAACAAAATTTCTAACCGTGTGGTATTGACCGCCATAGGAAAATGATAGCAATGCTGTACACCCAAGTCCTTCAACTGTTGATACTGACGCCTATCAAAAACAAATATATAATTGTTTGCGTTGATGACCGCTGGCGAATATAACGTCCAATGCGGACAATCGTAGATCCAGGAAATGTATTTTCGTTTGTATTTCTCTGCTACTTTGGTTAGTACAGGAAAAAAATTAAAAGAAAATAAGCAGTCCATTGGCTGCCGTTGCATAGCTTCTTCCAGACTGGCAACTAGTTCCACGTCATTCTCATAGTCACAACAGGGCTCTGAACAAATCGTCACCTCATGCCCAAGCATTTGCAAAGTACTTACCATATCGTCCCGGGAATTCTCATTCCAGGTATAATATAAAATCCTCATGATTTTCCCTTTCGCTGTATCATCGTATGCTTACGAATAACACGCATTGCCGCCGCCGATACGTTGGGACAAATACCTAAATTATCCTCTGCATATTTTTTTCTTCTAATGTAAAATTTCGTCTTTAAATACTTGTGCTGCGCCTGTTCAAAGGAACCGCAATCATAGAGAAAACCCGCTTCCGTGGAAGTGCACACTCGCTCCTCTTTCTGCAAAATTTCTAAAATATTGCGAAGAATAACCAGCTCCGTATCAATAAAACGCCCATCCCAAACCTTCGACATAACAGCACGAACTTCCTGTTCCTTTTCCATAAACAGCAACGACTTCCACTGCTCTTTCAATTCCATCATCAGAGCATATTGCTGGCGGTACTTCTCAGGGTAAACCGGAGGCCGATTTGCACAATATGGTAAATCAGTACGGTAAATTCTTGAAAACGCCTCTTGCGCCTCATCATAACCTACAAGGTTAAGGAATCCGCAATCATGGATACACCAGGGGTTCTCACCCGCAAGCACCCACAACTCGCGCTGATTTCTGCCAAATTCCAGCGATTGGGAAATATCGTAAAAATCCCAGCCCGAGAGCACATCCGACCTCCAGGGGAAATCCTTTGCGGTCATCAGAAACATGCCATCTAACGCCGCAGCCGGCGCAGCCTCCTCTGACAAATAATTGTGAATGGCTTTCTCCTCACTGCATGCCAGCACATTTCCCAGATTCCAACTGCGATAAAAATTGTGGTCATTGGGAAGTCTGTTAGTGCCTAGTACCCCGGCAATTCCTGCCTTAGGACGCCGCTCAAACAGCTCCAGAAATCTCAGTATTATGTCTTTATCAATCAGAAACACATCCTGGTGCATATACACTTTATATTGTGCATGAGAATGCTGCATCGCCATATTATACGCTTGGAAAATACTTCTCGCCTGCCGCACCGGATAAACCTCTGCCACATAACCATCCGGCAGGTGCAGACGGTTGATATAAAAAAGACATTCTTCAAAATATGTTTCATCATTGACACAAATGATAAACGCAATGGACTTTAATTTCGCCGCCATTCTCTTTCCTCGCCTTAATCCTGCACAATCTTTGATCCTCTCAACTGTTCATATTCCAAATTAATCGGACGTTCGCTGCAGCTTTTCCAGCTTTTTTCGCTAAAATTATACTTTTCCCATTTTTTCCCTTGTCCTATTGCGGGACATCTGTACAATTCTGTAATTTTAGTCCCACCAAGAATCTGGTATTGTTCTTCCCCCTTGCCAATAATCGCCGAATCATGGATCCCCAGCAGAGGCGAATTGGGAATTATTTTATATGCAAACACAAATTTACTTTGGGCAAACCGGCTGGCTGTTTGATAATCCAATGCATGGGATACAAACTGGCTCGGAGGGGTGTTGGAATTTTTCGTCGCAAGTATCCTCAGCACGGTTGCATCCTCATACTGTTTGGTATTCTGCGTGCCCATCTGAATCACCGGCTTTAAAACTTTATTTCTCTTAATGGCCTTTGACAATATTTTTCTGTTCGTCTCAATATATTTCTGTTCATCTCTTATTGTCGGCCCCCGGAATACAAACTGCGCTTTGTTTACATACTTTTTGCTGAGAAGAGAATATTCTATACTGCTCCGGTTATCCCTAATTTCGTCCTTATTTGACGGATCTATATCTTTTAACTTCAGAGTGTGTTTTACCATATCCTCAATAGCTGTACGCGAAAAAGCGCGGCCTCGAATTGCTTCTGTCAGAGAACCGCCCTGCAATCCCTGTCCAACAGCGCCCTCTTCCAAAATATCGCTGTCCCATTCCGCCCCCATATCTGCAGATACAGCGTCTGCCGATATGGGTTTCTCATCCTTGCGGGTATACATACCCACGGAAATATCCCGCCGGAAAATTCCCTGCCAAGATTCGTGTAGAAACAAATATAGGAAGTCACTCTGTAAGGGTAATCCTCCCACATGCCTGTCCGCCATACGACTTTTGTTAAGTACTCTCCCCTTTGAAAGCGAAACTCTTGCAGGCTGCCGCCCGGTCCTCCATACCAGCCCAAACCCTAGTCATTATAGATGAACTCTATTGCATCCACCACAAAGCCTGACCGAATGCGGATTCCATCAAATTTCCTGTAAAAACAATAATTTTCATCATCGAAAAAAATACTCTCTTCTTCCTCGCCAACGGACTCTGAAACATTGTCAATAATATAGCCGACAGCTTCATCCCCTGTTATCCTATTGTTCTCATTCATATTCATCTGCCATACCTCCTCTAAATAGGGTCCGGACGCTGACAACTCAAAATAATCTCCCACAACAGCTTCCCAAATGTGTCTTTTGCCCCCAACATTTTCCTATTGTAAAAAAAGTTCATGGCAGAAATACCAGTCCCTTACCATGAACTTTTTATAAACTGTGCTATTCGTTTCTCCATCTACATCCTTGTATTCTATCTGTTGTATGAAATATTCTCTTCCCTTACGCCAGAGCTTTGTCAATATATGTACCTAATTTCTCCACAAACGGCAGCAGCTTATCTTCCATAATCTGTGCAAGCTTACTGTCATCTTTAGATGTATAGGCATCGTTAATCTGAATCACGATTTCATTCAAGTCATCCTTCGATACCTGCTCTTCTTTCTCATTCAGAAGCGTCATTGTACCGTTGACTACCTGGAGCTCCCAGTTAATCCCTTTGAAAATATAATCCAGATATTCCTGGGTATCTTCCTTTCGTTCTCCCTTCACTTCAGGGATGACCTCTTTCAATGCCTTACAAACCTTGGGATTATAATCCTTTAACGCTTCCAAAGCCTCCACTTGCTCTTTACGATTATCTTCCATGATATCTTCGTCCTTTCTTGTAAAATACTCTGATATATATATCGTAAGGAAAGTTGTTTTACATTAGGTTGTTTTATAAATTCCCTGCTATTTCCTTTATACATTGAATCACATAATCCTGCTGCGCATCCGTCATCCCAGCATGCAGCGGAATACTAATCATCCGCTGATAGAGCTGCTCTGCATGGGGACAGCAAACGTCCTCGTAGCCATGTTCACGATAATATGGATGATAGTACACCGGGATATAATGCACATTGACTCCCACGCCTTTTGCGCGCAATTCCTCAAAAACCTGCCTCCTGTCACAGTCTGTCACCTGAATAATATAGAGATGATAGCCGCTGTCTGTCTGCGGAAGCTGATATGGCAGTATAAGATGCGGACAATCTTTCAACGCTTCATCATACCGCGACGCCAGTTCACGTCTGCGCCCGATAAACCGCTGCAATTTCTTCATCTGTGAACATCCTAAGGCACATTGAACGTCCGTTATCCGGTAATTATAGCCAAGCTCTAGTTGTTGATAGAACCACGGCCCGCCATCCTCATTCAACAGCGACGCATCCCTGGTTATTCCATGGCTGCGAAATAGCACAAGCTTCTGGTACAGTTCGTCGTCGTCGGTGACAACCATCCCGCCCTCACCGGTGGTAATCGGCTTTACCGGATGGAAGCTGAACGTCGTCATATCTGAAAGCGCGCCGATTTTTTTGCCTTTATAGACAGAACCCAGAGCGTGTGCGCCGTCCTCTATAACTGTAAGATGGTATTCCTCTGCAATCTTATGAATAGCATCCATTTCACAGGGCTGCCCAGCCAAATGCACTGGAATAATCGCTTTCGTTCTGGCGGTTATCTTCCTCTTAATATCCTCTACATCTATATTGTATGTCTGTGGATCAATATCTGCAAACACCGGCTTGCCGCCGCAATATAGCACACAATTTGCGGACGCCGCAAACGTTATGGGCGTGGTAATGACCTCGTCCCCCGCGCCGATTCCCGCGGCAAAACACGCCGCATGCAGCGCTGCCGTACCGTTCGAAACTGCCACTGCATACTTCGCGCCCACATAATCTGCCACACTTTTTTCAAATTCTGCAATCTTAGGCCCTGTAGTAAGATAGTCTGATCTCAATACATCTACCACTGCCTGTATATCTTCTTCGTCGATTATCTGCCTTCCATATGGTATCATTGCAAACCCCCATTATTCCATCAATGCCCTTGCAATGCGCAAGGCGCCTTTTCCATCTACCAACTCTTGCATTTTCAATGACTTCTCCCGGCGGACTTGCTGGTTTTGTCCAAGGTAGTCAAGATACGCCACGACATGTTCTACCACCGGGTCGCGCCGTAAATCTCCAGCATAAGATATCATGCCGTCCTCCTCAAATTTCTCCACATTACCCAATTGATTGTCGGCAAAGGAATAGGAAATCGTAGGCGTTCCCACAGCGCACAGCTCATAAAGTGTCGTACCTCCTGCTGAGACAGCCAGATCCGCCTCTTGCATAAAACGTACCATATTGGAAACACCTTGGTAAATGCTAATATTTTCATCCTTCTGATATTTCTTGCGCAATTCCTTATATTTCGGATAATAAACGCCGCATACCACACTAATCCTTTTGTATCTCTCCCTGTGAATATTTGCAAGCAACCCGGAAAGAACATCATATGGATCAGACCCTCCTGAAAGCAACAGCAAATGCTCCACACCGGGTTTAATTTCCTTTTCTTCACAGTGGGAAAACACATCTCCCAGCGGTATATACTGCGTTCCCACATAAAGCTTCGTATCTGTATAATGTTCCTCATACTGAAACTTCTGCCAATAATTAGCGTAACATATCAGCCCATTCACCGGATAGTGGAACGCATTCAAGTCGTCGAGATAAAATACTTCCGTGTATTTTTTTAGTTCTCCCAAATAGAAAGGCGTAACCTGATAACTATCAACCAAAATCCGTTCCACTCCATGGTCCCAAATCAAATCTCTCATTTTGGGAAGCTCCGCTTCCATATCATCCCAGGGCGTATGCAACACAAAGGCTTGATGTCCGCGCTTTCTGACAAGACCTGCCGCCTGATTATCAGCAAGAAGAAACGTTACTTCTTCCCCCAATGCCCTTGCTGCGTCCGCCACTGACAGACAACGCATCACATGTCCAGTGGCAATGCGGTTATTCATATCAACTCTAATATACAACATACTTACTCTCTTTTCATTTGCGCTTGCTTAAAAGTTCTATATTTCGACTGCACCAAGGCGATATTATCAGACCAGGCAAAATCTAGCTGTGATTTGACCTCCTGAAAGTCTTTGACAGAGTGGTAACTCCCTCCTATCGGCTGCTCCCTGGGTACAATCCGTCCCTCCATAATATCCTCACAATTTTCTTTAAATAAGGCAACAATTGCTTCATTTAATTTATCATAAGTAGATAGAAACGTCTCTTTTTCTGCATCAAAAAAGCATTCCTTCTGACAGAGAATCTTCCCTTTATCCAACCCCGCATTGATTTGATGAATGGTAACGCCTTTGGGCGTATTTTCCATAAAACTCCAAAAATTGGGGTTGGCTCCCCGGTTCCAGGGCAACAAGGAAATATGAAGATTAATTATCCGCCCGTCCATATATGTAATAAGCTCTTGCCCGATGATATATTTATAATTATAACTAATAATGATATCCGGTTTTAACCGCTCAAGCTGTGAAAACCGCAGCGCATCATGGCAAAGCTCCGTGGGATATCTGTCTTTCAGCCATTCAAACAACCCTGCGGTATTGGTGTTATTTGTCAGATAAAGGATGTTCTTTGCCATTATCATTTCTCCTCCCCCATCATGCCAAATTGTAGAGGCGTACCCCGCGCAATATCCTGTAATGCCACTTGTCCCAATACCTGTTTATAGTATTTCGGCGCCATTCCATACCCAGGACGAATAATCCTGATATTTTCTTCGGTGAGCTTCTCACCTTTCTTAACATCCTGCACACAGAAAATAGAGCGGCGAAAGACAATATTTGATTTTTCCTGTTCCGTAACGCCATATCTGACACAGCCCAGCGCCCGCTGCGCCTGCCGAATGTCCTTTACCATCTGGGAAAATTCCTGTGGATTCATGGAAAAAGAAGCATCAGGATTCTCTATAGCGCGATCCAAACAGAAATGCTTCTCAATGACAGACGCCCCCAGCGCAACCGCTGTGACAGCGCCCACCGAACCCATGGAATGATCAGAAAGCCCTACCGGAACATCAAACACCTGCGCCATATTCTGCATCGTCTTTAAATTCATATCATCGGTAATCGCCGGGTATGCGCTGGCGCAGCGCAAAAGTACAAGCTGCTCATTGCCCGCATCCCGCACCGCCTTCACTGCATCCTCTATTTCCCCAAGCGAGCCCATACCGGTCGACATAATGATAGGCTTGCCCTTGGAAGCAACGTAGGAAATCAACGGCAAATCCACAAGCTCAAAGGAGGCAACCTTATAAAAATCTACGTCCAGACTTTCCAGGAAATCTACCGACGTCCAATCAAAAGGGGTGGACAGAAAATCAATGCCCACACGCGCCGCCTCTTCCTTGAGTTCTCCCTGCCATTCCCAGGGCGTATATGCTTTGCCATATAATTGATATAAATTTTCACCGCCCCAAGTGCCATCCGCTATTTGAAAATAGGAATTGTCACAATCAATTGTCAGTGTATCCGGCGTGTAAGTCTGGAGCTTTATACAGTCTGCGCCGGATTCCTTGGCCGCGTGGATGATCTCTTTGGCGCGCGCAAGGCTCCCGGCATGATTTGCCGACATTTCCGCGATCACATATGTAGGACACCCCGCCCCAAGTTCTCTGTTTCCAACCCTGATTCTGTTCATTTGACATCCTCCCTGCCATTTTCGTCTTTCGCTCTCATACGATTCAAATCATTCTTTCCCTTTTCGCAGCAGCTTGAATTTCATTTCCGCCATCTCCCAGTCCTCAGGCGTGTCAATATCCTGCACTTCCTTCTCATCCATAATCACAGGCGCTGTATTCGCCAGTACCATACTCTGCTCGCGGAGGAAAGGCTCTACGCGCAGCAGATAAAACTGTCCGCAGTCATGGTAGTATGGCTCAAGGTCCTGAGAACGTTTGAGGCGGTTCTCCGGCCATTTATAGGCCACCAGCCCATCCGCAATCACAAAGCACCGCTGTGGAGGAAATGAAAAGCGGACAACCGGCACGACGCCGTCCGCCTTCTCCTGCCGTAACTTTTCCATACTTTCTTTTAGCCGCTCCGCTGTAAGAAAGGGAGCGGTCGGATAAATGCAGCAGACAATCTCAAATTCCCTGCCTAACTGCTGATATCCGCGCAAAACTTCAAGCACAACCTCATGAGTCATCGCCATATCCCCGGAATTCTCCGGCGACCGCAAAAAGGGTACCTGTGCGCCAAGTTCCCTGGCAATCTTTGCAATCTCCTCATCATCTGTCGATACCATCACTTCGTCAAAAATGCCGCTGTCCAACGCGGCCCGGATGGAATAGGCAATAATCGGCTCCCCGCAAAACTCCTTAATATTTTTGCGCGGCACGCGTTTACTTCCTCCCCGCGCAGTAATTACCGCAAGACTTTTCTCTGCCATGACAATCCCTCCTTATAATTAGAATTAAATGGGAATCGCCGTCTCACCGGAAGCTTGACGGCATATCCTCACAAAATATAGTTTCATGCTTCGCATTTATCCTCTCAGTTCATCCAGATGTTCCGCCACCTTATGGAACGCAAGAAGTACATCGTCAAGATCCTCCTTCGCCATAAAAGGACGCATCAGCTCATGGAAAATCGTCTCTGAATTACAGATTTTCTCACAAGTCGGACATATCCCTTCACCATATCCTACACGCTCGGAAAACGGATAACTGGTATTTCCGTACGCCGTCTTTTGCCGGAACATGGGCTGCGCATATAATGGTTTCAAATATCCAAGACCTATTTTAACCCCTTCGCCCTCCCTCAACTCAATGGGCGCCAACTCCGCCTGCATCGCCGCGACAAACTTTTCCCGCGGCACGCCGGTTATCTTCTCATCATATTTCATAGCGTGAATATAATAAGAGTGCTCGCAGTCCTCGCGAATCTTAGGCATAGTAAGAAACGGAATATCTGTCAGATTTTCCTCCAGATAATTGACATTTTTCCTGCGCTCTTCCACCAGCCACCTTAACTTCTTCAACTGCTCCCTGGTAATCGCCGCTTCTATCTCCGTCATACGAAAGTTAAAACCAATCATATTGTTGAGGTTCGTAACGCCCTTGTTCTCCACCACAGCCTCGGCATGATTGCGGATTAAGCGCATACGCTCTGCAAGTTCATCATCATCGGTAACCATGATACCGCCTTCTCCGCAATGAATGTGCTTGTGGTAGTTCAGCGAAAAAATACCGATATCTGCCAACGTTCCCGCATACTTGCCATGATATGTTGCCAACGGCGCCTGAGCATTATCCTCAATAATATACAGTCCATGCTTTTTTGCAATCTTATTGATTCTGTCCACGTCATACGGTTGTCCCAGAATGTCTACAACAATAATTGCCTTTGTCTTCTCTGTGATTTTGCGCTCAATATCATCCGCATCCAAACAGTAATAGTCGTACTCGATATCTGCAAATACCGGCACAGCATTATAAATCAACGGCGCCGTAGCGGAGGCGCACATCGTATAAGGCGAAACGATTACCTCGTCCTCGGGCGCTAAACCGATCGCTCCCGCTGCACAATACAGTGCAGAAGTCGCAGAATTCACAGATATGGCATGCTTGACGCCATAATACTCTGCCCACTCGCGCTCCATCGCCTGCACCTGCGGTCCGCCATAGAAATCATCCGCCCAACATCCAAGATACTTAGAGAGTATGCCGCTCTCTAACACTTTGGCAACCGCCTGCTGTTCCTCCTGCCCAATCACGCGGTATGCTGGAAATAATTTTGTTCTGACCTTTTTGCCACCATTAATTGCCAACACACTCATTCTGTCATTTCCTCCTCCATCAACTGTATAATCTTATCCGTTGCATTGACAATTCCTTTCGGATATCCGATACTGCATAGCCTCTCCCGTGATTTTTCGGAACTGTCCATACTCCTTTGTAGAAATGCCTGTGCGATCCGCTCCTGCAAATCCGCTTCAGATAAGACGCTCTTACATTGTCCTGTTTTATCTAGTACAAAGGGATTTTCCCTCTTTAAGCCAATTGCAACGCTCACCACCTGTTTTCCACAGATCATAGCTTCCAGCAAAAACATGGAAGACATACCGCAAACCAAATCTGCACTTTTCAATACAGAAAAGCTGTCGTTCTCACTATCCACTATCAGAGTAATGAAGTCATTGTCAAACTTGTCTGCCATGGCGTCCCAATATTTCCTGTCCTCCCTGGGGTGCGGCCGGATAATCAACCTGATTTGAACAATAGCATTTGCCGCCGCTTTTTGTAGACTGCGGTATAAATTGTCAAAGATTGTGCGCTCATTATACCCCCAATACCGTTTTGTCTCGTCACAGCCGTCATAATCGTGATAGATTGGTTCTGACACAAATACCACATTCCATCTATCACGCCCATAAATCTCTGCGGCATGTTGAAACCTGTCGCGCACGGTATCAAAATGCGGCTGTCCTGTGAGAGCAATCTTATCTGTATGAATACCGTCTGCTTTCAACAATTCCCCTGCTAATTCATCCATCGCCAGAATCCGGTATGGCAGATAAGGATGCCGGCGGTTCCTCCGGTAATTTTCCTCCTGGCTGTAATCGCAGTCCGAAAAACGAATCCCTAAATTCATCCACTGATCTAAAATGGCAAATGATTTGATATGCAGCTCTTCTGCTGCTTTCCACAGATAACGTTCCGTAAAATCATCAAGACTCGTGCCGGTAATCACCATATCCGGCTTCTGCTGCTTTAAGAAGTCCTTAATATCAGCATAAGTCAGTGTCTCGCACTCTTCCTCGATATTTCTGACTGGTAACCTAGCTTCTGACAGCCTTTTCCATGCAAACTCTTTGGCATAGGCTAAAACCTCGTATCGATCCTTTATCTTCTCATATACGGGCAGAATCACATTTGCCCCGCCGGGGTCTCTGGCAAAAAGCAATAACTTTTTCATAAGGCTTCACCTCTTATCTCCATACACAGACGCAGCACATGTAAACCATCCTCTAATGTGCACGCCAGAGCATCTTTGCTGTCCAGAAACTTCTGCGCATTGTCCAGCAGTCCAGCCATTGCCTGGCTGTAGTTGACGTTCCTGCGGCTGGCGAGTGCATAATTTTCATATCCCTGATATGTAGACGATGCTCTTGTCTCATACACCTCAATCATTGTGCCGCCGTCTAAGATGCGAACGCGCGCCCTCTCAAAGAACAATTCCAGCTCAAAAATTGTGACTGCCCTGCTATCAATGGCGAGCATATAAAACGGCGCTCCTTGAACATTCAGTACCAGATCTTTGCTGAGATCTCCTGCAAAATCAGGGATTCCTCCCGGAAAAACTTCTTGACGCTGCGCGCCGCCAAACAGAAACCGCAGGAAATCTATCATATGTGAGCCATTGTGCAGAACACCTTTTCCGTAATACCCAACGCCCTTTAAAAATTTCCCATACTGCCCGATTTGTTCGCGTAAGCTGTGAAATTCCGGCAAGAACCTACGGCTGTAATTTAAAAGAAGCGGTAGCTTGCCGCTATAGATACGCTGAATCTCTTCCCCCTCCGCCACAGAGACCGCCAAAGGCTTTTCTGCGATTACTAACCGGGGGCTATATTCTGCGATTGCCGCCAACATCTGCCCGTGAAACGCATCCGGCACGCAGCAAATAACTACTTCCGCCTCCCGCAGCGCATCATCCAAGGTCTGATAAGCATGGCAGCCCCATTTCTTTGCCGCCTCTCTTGCCCGCGCATAATCGCTGTCGTAAAAGCCCTTGAGACAGAACGCCGAACTATGGCAGCAGGCATGCGCATGGGTTAAAATCTCTGTACTATCTGGATAATCAAAACCGGAAGCAATCCTTCCCGCTCCAATAATCACAACTTTATACATTTCCACACTTCCATTCTTTCTTCAGCAACCCATACTCGTAAATATCATAAAATCTATCATTTTTAAACAACGCCTCCCTGCGTACTCCTTCCCGGCGAAAGCCAAGCTTTTCGCCCACCTTTTGCATACCAATATTTGCCTCAGACGTGCCAAAGTAAATGCGCCTAAGCCCCAACTGAAGGAATGCATGATTGATAAAAAGGCGCGCCGCTTCGGTGGCATACCCTCTGCCCCAATATGCTTTTTCTCCAAATATAAAGGAAATCTCTGCCGCCCGGTCAAAATAATTGATATTCTGCAATGAGATATTTCCGATATGCGCCCTTGTTTCTTTGATCTCCACTGCCAGAACGAGCGCATTTCGCGAACTATGGCTACTTCTAATAAAATCCAGCAATTCCTCTTTCGCCATTGCAAATCTATGGTGCGAATTGTATTTACACACTTGCGCGTCATTAAACCAGTCACGGTAATTACCGTCCGCATCCGCTTCCTCCAGCGTACGAAGCCCAATGTTCTCCCCTTCTAAGAAATATATTTTCTCTGCTTTCATAGCTGTCTGACATCCTTTCTCACTCTAAATAACATTCCACCAAAGCGCGGAATCTCTCCCTGGCGTCGTCCGGCCAAAATGTATTGATATCCTGGCGAAAACGCATACCGCGCTTGTAGCTGACGACTTCCTCATAGATCTGCTCTTCATCCTCTGCCAGAACGATTTCCCCGGCGGCCGCCACCGCTTCAATAATTTCATTGGGCCTCGCCTCACTGACGTTTTCTATCTTATCCCGGACAGCAATTACTTTGAGCATTGGAAATGGCAGGACGTCAAAAATAGCCGAGCTGCGTATGCCCACTACAATATCGGACAGCGCCGCAATTTCCCTAATGTCTAGCTCTCCGCCCACAATCTGCATATTCCCCAATTCTTCGGCTATCTGTTGTAATTTATCATCATCATTGATTTCCGCCGTATGCGCCTTGTAAATTACCAGAAACTTCCGCTTATCCAACCGGGCGGCAAGATTCCTGGCATAAGAGAAGATCTCTTTCTCCGTACTTGAAATAAAAGAGATAACCGTCAAAGGATAGGGCCTTTCCGACTGTTTTACACACTCATATACACCTGGTTTGCCAATTCCGATCACTCTGTCGTTTCCCTGTTCTAAACTCTTGGCGGCGACAATATCACTGTATACAAGATGATAATCTGCATACACAAGCTGCTTATGATAAGTGTTCACCCTGCCAACCCCATGCGCAATCTCTAACGTGGGCACACCCAGCTCCAGCGTCAAATCACGCAGATAAGTAAGAGACATATCCTGTCCATGAGAATAAATAATAACTTTGGGCTTCACACGCTCAATAACGTCCCGATAAAACTGCATATAACTATGCCGTTCTTTGAGAACATAAGATGCTTTTAAACAGAGACCCTGCACAAATTCCTGTTCAAAACGAATCCCTAAAAGCTGCTCCAGTGGAAAAACGAACTGTCCACACACACAATTTACAATCTCCTCCATGTTCGTATCAGGAACGCCATACATCCTGGGAACAGTAGTTTTTATAAGCGGATGCATTTGCTTGGTAGGCGCCATGTTCCAAAAATCTTCATTCGCACTCGTATACCATTCTAAATCCATATATTTCTCTTCATTCAGGCTAGATATAAACGTCTCTATAGCGGTATGGACGAACTTACCATCATAAGCTCTACGCAGAGGCAACGTCACAAACAATATATCCTTCTGGGGAAGATTCGCCAGTACTTCCCTGGTCTTATCCGCCTCCTCTTCAGTAGACAAAAACACTACATCGGCAGGCCAAGGCTCTGAGAATACATTCTTCTTCTGCTCATTCTTCCGCTCATTGAGGTACACCAAAATGCTCGATTCCAGGTATTTATAGAGATGTACTCCCCGGTACTCGACGTCCCCGAAGCTGTACAGGAGCTGGTGCAGCTTTTCCCTGCGGTATAAGTCAGGATCGAGCGCCCGATAAGGCTCGTCTTTCGTATTGCCAACGGCAAAGCATACGGCTTTTTTGACAACGGCAAATCGTAACCCTTGTCCCAGTACACGCCTCATATACCCCCGCATCACCGCCTGCGGAATCGGCGCCTCTACATCCAGGCTTCCCCTGGTACTTCCCTTGAGCATCATAACGTCCATATCGAGATACGCGGTGCGCGTGGTCTCCGCTGGCTGCCCATCTGCAAACGACGCTGCCTCCTCATAAGTATTACCGGAAAAACATTTCTGCTCTCCGGGAAGCGTATTTCCCACCGGACCCACAGCGGCAATATCTTCGCTTTCATACAGCGCGGACTGCATATAGGCGATGCTTCCCGGCGTCAAAAAATAGTTAGCGCGCACAAGCAATATATCCCTACCGTCTGTAAACTGCTCATTGACAACTGCAAGAATCTGACCATAACCTTCTAAATGCTCATCCGCTATCATATAGGAGACAATGTTCTGTCCCTCCAGCCATTCGCGCAGGCCATCCTGTGAATAATTATCCACAACAACAATCTCTCCGCCAACTTTTTTTAACTCCTGCGCAAGAATTTCTATATTTAATTTCACATATGCAAACTCATTATGGGCAATCAGCACAATAAGCAGTCCACCGTTAGCGTTATCCATACAACTATCCCTCCGTAACGTTTTTATAATGATTTAAACCACATTATTTCCGGCATAATCACATATGTTTTAACGCTTTCCGCAACTCCTCAACCGATAGCCACTGTGTATTATTCCCTGAATTATACTCAAAACCTTCCGAAACCTTTACTCCCCCCCGGGTATAATTCCTCTCAAAATTCCACCACTCGAAATGCGGATATATAATGTAATGATTTTCATACTCATATGTCATAAAGGAATCATCCTTTGTCACCATTACTTCATGCAGTTTCTCGCCTTCTCGGATGCCAAACTCATTAATCTTACATCCGGGAAGCATTGCTTCCGCCAAATCACCAATATGAAAAGAGGGGATTTTAGAGATATACGTCTCGCCGCCGTTTGACTCCCTGAGCGCCTTGAACACCAATTCAACGCCTTCATCTAGCGTAATCCAAAACCGCGTCATGCGCATGTCCGTCACGCCCAGCGTATCGCCGCCGTTTTCAATCACTTTCCTCCAGATTGGTATAACCGAGCCCCTGCTGCCGGCAACATTCCCATACCGCACCACAGAAAACGTCGTATTATAATTCGTGCCGATATAAGCATTTGCCGCTATAAACAGCTTGTCGGAAACAAGCTTGGTGCCACCGTACAAGTTAATCGGGTTGACAGCTTTGTCCGTAGACAGGGCTACGACCTTTTCCACCCCGCAGTCTAAGGCCGCATCTATCACATTCTGCGCCCCATGAATGTTGGTCTTAATGGCCTCCATCGGATTATACTCACAGGTGGGCACCTGTTTCATGGCTGCCGCATGAATCACATAATCCACGCCCACAAACGCACGCTGCATCCGCTCTTTATCCCGCACATCCCCGATAAAGAAACGCACCCTGCTCATGTCAACCTTATCCGCGTATTCCATTTTCATTACGCTCTGCTTGTATTCATCGCGGGAATAAATAATCACTTTCTTGGGTTCATACTCCGCAAAAATTTTTTCTAAGAATTTTTTTCCAAACGAACCTGTGCCACCAGTAATCAAAATCGTCTTATCATTTAACATCTTCTTATCTCTCACTTTCTCGCTCTTATTATATACTGGAACGTCTGATACATATGCATATCCGTATTCGCAGAAAGCTCCAGGAGTTTCCCTGCTAATTCCCTCTCCTCCGCTGTGAACGGTGGAATGATATTCTTCACTTCTTCCACTGCATAACCTTCCTCCTGAAACATAAGGATAATCTGGTAATACGTAAAAAAATGGATATGGCTTCTATCGAGTAAACCGGTATCCTGATACTGAAATCTGCCGTTTACAAGCTGCCGCATCACAGAAATATGCATCAGATTGGGTATGCACGCAATGATAGCACCCTGCTCGCTCAGTTTCTCCCTGCAATATTTAATTACACCCTGCGGGTCGCGCAGATGCTCCAGCACATCCCCAAAGAGAATATAATCAAACGTTCCCTCAAAAGGAATCTCCTTATCCTCAATATTTCCTGTCTGCACTTCCACTAAATGTCTGGCGATTTCAACTGCCGAAGGATTAATTTCCAGCCCATACAATTGACTGTACGGATATTTATTTCTGATCTCCAGCAAGGTTGCGCCCAAATCACAGCCAATCTCCAGTACGCGTATCGGCGCTTGACGTTCCTCCTCAATCATATTGGCAAGGTTCCTGTTGGGCGTCAGATTAAAATAATTCATGTGCCATTTATTTTTCAGCACTTCACGGTCTTCCTTTTGCGAAACAACAGAAGCATATGTATTCTCATACCCGCAAAGTATATTATAAACCAAGGCGTTACCGCAAACCATAAACTGATAACCCTTCTGCACCAACCGCAGTTTATAGTCCAAAAATACATTTTGTGGATCACACACCACCTCTTCAAACCTGCCGTTTTCTTCTAATGTCTTGCGGGAGATCGCCCACACACCGTGCGCAATATTCAGACTGTGTAAAACGCTACCCGCTGCCGTTTCTTCCAAACGGTTCAGGCTACCCACGGTATCAATATCCATATGCTGATAACTCTCAAATCCATTGCCCTTGGGAGCCGCAATGCCGCATTTGTCCTGCTGCAATAGCTCAATCAGCCTTGTAATACATGCTCTTCCCAAAAAATACTGCGGTTCCATAAACACAACGAACTCACTCATGGGAAAATTATCTACAACAGCATTCCACACCTTCCCATAGCTTTGGAATCCTTCATCAAAGTAAATATACCCTCCCCCACGTATTTCTGCAAGTAATTCAGATGTACCATCCGTAGAACCATTGTCCACAATTACAATGTCTGCGATCTCTGGGACATCCTGTAACCATTGCAGGCAACGCACAAGAATTTCTCTTTGGTTATAAGCTGTTATCACGACTGTTGCTCTTGATGTTTCCATTTCTCTCCTAGAATCCTCTCTTTCTATCCTTGCTTGTACAAATAGCGCTCTGCCAATTCCATAATATTCTTTTCAAACACATCCATAGAAAAATAGTCCTCATAAATCTTTCGTCCCGCCTGCCGCAACGAATCCAACTCCCCACAACAATCAATCACATATTTTATCTTGTCGGCAAGGGCAAATGAATCGTCCGGCGGCACTGTAAAACCATTGACGCCGTCCTGCATGTAATGCGCGATCCCGCATACGTCTGTGCACAGACAAAGGTTCCCTTTCATCATCATCTCCGCGGCCACCGTGGGTATGGGGTCGATCCTTGAGGGCACGATCAGGCAGTCACATTTCTCCATCCACGCCAAGGTCTCCTGACGTGAGAGCTGATGAAGCAGCGTAACATTGTCATATTCCCCGCAGAGCTGTTGGACCGGCAGGAACACCGATTCATCATACATTTGCTCATTGCCGCAGAAGAAAAATTCTGCACGCACCAGATAGTCCCCAGGCAGTCTGCGAATTGCCTCTGCCAGCACGTCCTGCGCTTTTACCCGCGAATATGTGCCTGCGGTGAGGAAACGCACCTTTGAGGGAGCGGTCTGCCTTCTTACGCATGACGGCGCATCTGCCACGCCAAAATGCAGGATTTCTGTATGCACGCCATATAATTCCTCAATGACTTCCTGCACATAATGCCCCACAGAAAATACATGGATATTGGGCGGCAGCGTGCGAAAATCGGGTAATACAGTTGCAAAATACGCAAAATACTGCCTGCCCTCGTGCAGCCACCAAAGTACCGGAACTTTTAAATATTTGAGCAAATGCACCGCCTCAAAGGTAATCAGCGTATTGGCCACCACAAGGTCGAATCCCCCCGCATAGGCAAAGAATTCCTCACTCTGCTGTAGAAAATGTTCCTGCACTTTGAGCGGAACACCCATTTCTTCTATATCTTTCCGCAGCTCACCATCCATCATGGCAATCACTTCCAACCAATATCCCCGGCGCTGGTATGCACGCATCATATCCAAGAGTACAATCGGCGCACCCGTGCGGGAGAGTTGATGCGTAATTACAAGTATTCTTTTATGTTCTTTCTGATTCATCACTTATCCTTTTCTAAGCTCCTGTTCCAGCGCTGACAATAACTTGTCGTTGTCTTCACCGTTCCTCACAGCGAGGCGCAAATAATTTTTCCCATGAAGCTTGGCTGACAAATCTTTTACAAAGATCTGATGCTTCACCAATAAATCTTGGGTAAGTTCCCTGGAAGTCATGCCATTTGTGACTTCCACCATAATATAGTTTGCCTGGGAAGGAATTACACGAAGATGCGGCATCTCCCCCAGCTTGTCTTGCATCCTTGACCGCTCCTTGCGGGCAAGGTCAAGCGCAGCCTCGTAATCTCCCGCATATTTCTCCATAATCTGCATATAGAATTCCGCAAATGAATTGATATTCCATATCGCAACATCCTTTTTCAATCTGGCAATAACGGAAACATTGCCGGACGCTAAAACACCAAGGCGCAGCCCGGGCACACCATACGATTTAGAAATACTTTTCATCACATAGAGATGCAAATTTTCTTCAAGAGTTTTCTGTTCAATCAGCGTACGCTCCCTCTCGTCTGCAAAATCGACAAAGGATTCATCGACAATCAAATGGATCTGTTTACGCTTCGCCCATTCCACTAGTTTCATCACATCACCATGTGGAATATAATTTCCAGAAGGATTATCCGGATTAATCAGCAAAAGCGTGCCAATATCCTTTTCCTCAAAATAAACGCGCAAGTCATCCGCTGTATAACGATAATCATCATTATCCGGGGTAAAAACCAGGATATCCTCCTTACAACGGCGATTGGGATATTCCTCAAAGGTAGGAAACACCATACCAATCCTGCCCGACAACTGCCCCATCAATGCCTTAATTAGCTCTGACGCTCCATTTCCTACCACAATATGTTCTTCTTGCACGTCAAAGTTTTTGGCGGCAAGCAACGAGTTGACATGCATCCCTGACGGATATTGGGTCAGCAGCGCTGCAAAACTCGCTTTTATCTCATCCACCATCTTCTGCGGTGGAAAATAAGGATTGACTAAATAACAGAAATCAAGTAAGTGCGGATAGCGCCAGTAACCACCGTAACGCCCCTGTATCGAAGATAATTTCTGCGCATCGTCATTGGCAAAGATTGAAGAGGCAATGTCTAAGTCCTGAATATCATCAATTTCATACCAGCGTTGCCCCGTTAAACGCTTGACTTTAATCCCAGGATTATCCAAAATCGTAATCACACGCAGCACCTGTTCATAGTACTCATTATCTCCAAGCGCCTCCTGGTAGGCTGCCAAGAATGGCACATAACATTTCTTGGAAAAATGTCTGCTAAATTTATAAATATTTACCGTTTTGTAATACTCATCTACTTCGTCGAACTTTAACTGCTTACCGGGTACAAACGCTTGAATACTGTCATCCTCCCCCAGCTTTACACAAGTCCCGTCCATCCAGCTCTCATATTTATCTACCAACGCCAACGTATCGCGTGAATCACACAAAATCGTCTCCAAAACAGAATCTTCAAAAATAATATCTGACTCCAGCAACAGCGTATCTTCTTGGCAGAGACGGTCTTTCACCAACGCCAAAGAATAGATATTGTTTGTCTTATCAAATATCGGATTATTCACATATACAACAGGCGTTTGAATATTCAAACTATTCACAAAATCTATCAATTTCTTTCCCTGATACCCGACTACAATCACGATTCGCGACAAATGAACCGCTTCCAGTTGGCGCAGCATTCGTTCAATCAATGTCACGCCATTTACTTCTACCATACATTTCGTATTATGTTCTGTTAATGTTTTCAGGCGTCTTCCCATACCGGCAGCCAGTATAATCGCTTGCATCTATTACCTCCTCAAATTCCTCTGCTACACCCATAATGTTTCCCAGCTTCTATCTTTCACCTATTCTTCTAATAATTTTAATATATCATTACAAATAAACTCTGATGCGCCACACCCATTTTTGTCTACATAATCTAATTCCTCTGCAAAAATCCTGCTTCTTATCTCTTGCATGGAATCTTCCCCCTTCAGAATCACACGCTGCAAAAACTGCTCAATTGCCATGTAGTCTTCTCCTTTTGCCGTGTAATAACCAGACACTAATTTCTTACCCAGGATGTTAAACGCCTGCTCTTCCCTCGTCAGGAACAACATAGGCTTATTGACATAGAGATATTCTCCCAAAAAAGATGCTGAGTCCATAATCATGCCGTCAGAGGTGGCAAAGATATCCAGGTAGCCCTCCTCTTCCGACACTCTGGCATTAGGAAGCGACTTCCAAGCATCTACATAAGCTTCATATTCCTCATTAGATTGAAAATATCCGCACCGTACAGCCTTCATCCTTAGATTCGGATGCGGCTTATAAATAAAAGAAATCCTGTCCTGGTATTTCTTCGCCAAATACAGCCAAAAATAAGCGTTGCGAGTAAACGTCGAGTATACTACAATCTCAGAATTTTCTATCGTATGATGAGGTGCAATGATTACTTTTTTCCTCTCATCCACACCAATATCTGATGGAATTTTCCATATGTTCCGGATCTGTTCTTCTGTGTACCCTTTTTTCTCAAAAAAGGAATCCATCTTCGCAAATCCTGAATAACGCACGTTTTTTGCATGAAGCAGCCCATACCTTTCATAGCCTGCTAAGTTTGCCTCTGAATCCGCATATACCCGCCACATCAGATTCACCATTTCTTTGTTATAGACCGCCATCTTTGCATAAATTCCATTTAAACTATCCGCCACATACATCCCATAAGGGAGATAGCAATTCATAATATTTAAGGGAAACTGAACTATCTGAAATGCAGCAGGTAACGCTTGATACCACGAGGTCAAATGAATGACAATATCAGGAAAGCCGCCAATCAACTCCCACCCTGCACAGGTATCTTCCTCACTCTGGTATACTCTTTTCACATCATAACGATTATTTTGAAAATAATGGTAACTCTGTTCTTCTGTCTTCTTTCTATCCCCCACCGCTCGATCCACCAATGGACACAGAACCACAAAACACTCCAATCTTTCATCTTCTGATAACAGGCGATAAACACGATCCGCCGCCCACTCAGCTGCCGAAATAGCAAGAAAAGCCACTCTTACTTTCTGCCCGCACGATATCTTTTCCTGAATTTTACGCTTACTAAACGCTACAATCCTGTCGTATATTTTCTCATACAGTTCCTTTCCATTTTGCAGCTGATCAGCCAATTGAAACAATGCATGCAAGTGCCCGTATGTGTAATGCGCAGGAATATCCGACGTAACCGTAAAGTCTCCTCTGTCAACGCCATCCAGTAATTCCTGGACCTGATTTATATAGATTTCCTGCTGATTCATAGATTTCCTCCTATTTCGCTTTGCTGATTTCCCACTGCTGTCATGAAACTCCCCAACAGCCTTGTCGCCTTCACAGCTCCTGCCAGATTCAGATGATCCGTGTCCAAAAAATCCTCATCTGCAAACATTTCCGAAAAATCATTCATATCAAGAAATTCCACTTCCAAAGGCAAACTGTCTAACAAAGAAAAAATGTCCTTTTTGTAATCCGTATCAATATATTTATTATAAAATCGCGTAAAGGGGAAAATTACAAAAACTGGTTTAATTCCCTTCCCATGAAGGTATCTCACCATTTCCAGCACAATCTTCCCATTTTCCTCTCTTGACGCCTGATGTTTTTTGAGACGGTTGTGGTCTGCCGTCCGCTTTTTCGCATAGGATTCTTTCTCTTCCTCCAACAATTTCTGCCAGATTACCCCATTGGCTAGCAGGAGATTATTCTGCTCCCTGGCTTTCAATTCCCCATAATAAGAACTTTCCCGCTCGAAATATGTACGGGCAAAGTCCATATACAGCTGCTGTTTCCAATCATCCAAACGCATACTATCGGAAACTTGCGCAATTTTATCCGTGCAATTATGAACGTCTCCAAATAAGGGGCCGTACACGCTGGACATCAAATACCCCATGGTCGTACTAAGCGACAAGTCCTGGTAAAGCATATAATAGCCAATATTTATAATACAATTGTCTATCCGTTGCTTCCCTTCTTCTAGTGCCCTTTTAATATTTAAAAAATCAAAATAGACATCCTGGGAAGAAATCGAAAAATTGATAGCGCTTTCTGGCATTTCTGTTTCAACAATTCCGTTCATGGCATGTGAGGACCCGGCGATTATCGTCTTACACCCAACGTTTCGATTCTTCTCATGCATCGCCTTCAGATAACAGTAATCATAATTTGTCCATAAATACTGCAACGCCGGTTGCAGCATACCTGAAAAATATTCATTGATAAAATCGCCCATCACATACCTCCACTACTACAGATGCTCCAACAGATCATGTTCCAGCTCCAGCGCGCGGGATTTCCACGTATGGAACTGCTTGGCCTTTGCATAGCCTCTGTCGGCAATCTGCTGCGCCCGCTCAGGATTTCTTAACACTTCCTCAGCCAGCAGCGGCAGCTTTTCCAATGCTTCTAACTCAAAAAATACCAGTTCCCGGTTATCTCCCCGAGAACCTTCCCCATCCAGAACTCCGCAGAATTCCTCTTTCATATAACACGAGGTATCCGTCATGGCAACTGCGCCCTGTAGCATACCGTTAAATACCCGATCGTGCGTACCATCCTTGAACCAGGTCATAGTACTGAGGACAATCTTGGCGTCTTGCATGTTTGCCACCACTTCTTCTGCTGGAATTTTACCACAAAAGTTGACATTGGGCAATTGAATCCAGGGACAGTTTTCCCACCCAGCCCCGTAAATCTGTACATTTATCCCATATTCTGCCAGCGATTGCACAGTCCTTTCACGGTAATAGGAGACGGCATAGAGATCGACAAAATGCAAATCAGCAATAATATTTCTTAATTCATGATCGGACAGCTTGAGCCCTTCTGCCACCAACGCGTCCTCCAAAGATTGTTCGGTTGTCTTAAAAGGATGCGCCACCAAATCTTCATACGCCCGACGGCATAATTCTCTCGCGTCAAATGATGTATATTTTGACAAGTCTGGCACGATATTAGTGGCAAAACTCCTGGACAGGTTCCCTGCATACAACACGTCAATCGTTCGCTCGGCAATCGGCTTTCTTCCCCCCGGCAATTCCTTGCCCGCATGGGGCAGATAACCGGTAATCGGAATCTGTGGATAGAAACGCTGCAAATAGCGCATATGGTTGCGGTCTGTACACAACACCACAGAATTAGCCGGCGCATTGTCCAGCGCATTCCTGTAACAGAACGGATGATCCATAAGGATATTGACACAGGGAATGTTAAGCTCTTCCCAGAGATTGCGTCCGGCATGAAGTTCCATATTAAATCCCAGATTGTTAAAAGTAATCACTGCCTTCACCGGCCTTGATGCGAACACTGACAACTCTTTTAAGCTCTGTGCCATCGCGCGCACATCAAAAATCATACTCTCGTAACCCAGGGCGTCAAATTCACGCTTTAATTCATAAGTAAACAAATCCAGCGTGTCGTACACGCCAACAAAAAAGATCAGTCTCTTCACTTTATCCCCTTTCCAGCCCTTCACAGTCTTCGATTCTGCCGGCCAATTGATAAATGTTATGCAACGCCTCCATTGCCTGTTGGGGATGATCAATCACGCCTGGAGCCGCGTTCATTAACATGACCTTTGCCATCACCCAAGACACATTTTGTCCAACAATATATTCTGCATCTTCCCGCCTTGTCTCACCCGCTGATAAACGACAGAGGCACTCCGTAACTTTGCGGTAATGCACAATCCATTCATTCAAATCAGCAGACATCTGCATGAGCCCAGCAAGATTCCTCTGCCCCTCCTCCTCGGCAATATAGAGTAATTGCTCAATAATCGGTATCTCCCCCCGGATATCTGAAAGTTCTAAGCGCACATCTGGACGCAGCTTCAGGTATTCATAAAACATCTGTCTCGCCTGCCCAATCTGCTTCATCTTCACAAGCTGGCTCATAGCAAGCTTAAATTCTACCGTCTCCGCTTTCTCCGCCGTGATACCAACCGTGCCCTCATAGATTTTGAGACCGTTTTTTTCCGCCCAGATTTTTATCATCTGCTCCGAGAGGAAGCCAAACACTCGCTGATTATATAAATCATACGTTTCCACGTCAATGCGCTTTTCCACCTCAAAAAGAATATCAAATAACCACTCTGCATAAGACGCAAACAGTTCGCGTGAAGTCACCATCAAATTCCCATAATAATACGTATTTCCCTCCATCGCCGACTGAAAATAAGGCGCATATTCCGGGTACTTCTCCGCCATCACCTCACCGACTGTCAACAAATCTTGGGCATTGTGCGCCTCTCCAAAATAATCAAGGTAATTCGTGTCCGCCTGCACCTCATTGGAGACTATGATATCGTAATCCTTTAAAATCTCCTCGTATTCGCGCTGATTCATCAGCCTGCGCTGCCCATTGAGAAAAAAACGGCGGTAATGGCAGATTCCAATAACATCCGCTTCCTGCTCGTTCTTCCACACCCAATAGACCCCAGTAAGTTCCCCGTAAAAATTGTTCCACCGCGAAATCGAATCTCCGGTGTCATCCCCCTGATATCCCAGGTCGCCTGCACTTGCCCTGCCCACATGCAAAGGCACATAAATAGCATCTTCCGGTTCCTGAAATTTTTTGTGGGTCATTGTAAATATCTTAATCCGCATAATTTCCCCTTCCCAATCTGTTATTTATCAAAGTGCGCATAGTAATTTTATCTTAATTTTTAAATAAATACTTTCACGATTTAGCGTGGCGAGTTCTTTCCAAGATTAAGATAAAAAACCATTCTTTACCCAGCGAACAGCTCGCTCATAATCATTTGCCGTATCTATCTCCCGCGTCCGCAACTCTAAAAACGGCAGCGGCAAATAGGGCTCTGCCATTTGGAACACATGACCCGTCCCATGCTGCATTTTGTCGCTTGCCATCTGCGTAATCCCATTCCACTCATAAGCGCCAACCTCTTTTGAAAAAGCACTTACAAACTCCCTGCTGTTTTCTTCAAAAGTCTGAAGCATCCATGGGTCGTCTGACGCCGGGATGCCGCCGCTCACAAATTCATGGCCGCATGACAATACCTTCTCCATATCCTGGGGATGCACCAATATGTCGCCGTCTAATGTCAGAACATAGTCCCTGGCGCCCTGAGCAGCAAGGGAAACGCTGACGCCAGTTTTGGTCTCCCGGTAACGATGATTGAATACAAAATTTACATCACTGCGATACCTTCTCGCTTCCTCCATTACCCGTTCAGACTGATACCCTACAACCACCCGGACATCTTCTTCCCCTGTAAGCAACTCTAAGTGTCTCGCAAGCAGAGACTTTCCCTCAACTTCAACCAACGCTTTCGTACATCCAAACCCCAGACGGCTGCCCATACCGGCACAGCTAATAATCACGGTTCTCGAAATCCCACACATAATCCTCACCTCTCCAATATGTAGAAATACTGTGCTGTCTCTTTCCGGTTGTTTAACGCATCCTCGTCAAACAAAAAACCTTCCTGGCTGACAATAAACCCTTTTTGTAAAAATGCAGTGTCAATCAACTTCCGCAGCTCCTGCCGCGTCCGGTAGATGGCATTATAATTGTCTTGCAGTTCTTCCGAAAAAAAGTCCTTCAAGGTCAGTCTTTTGGAAATTCCTATGGGCTCTCTTATACAGATAACGGTATGCCTTTGGCTAATTCTTTCAATCTGCACCAGAGTATCGACAAGCTCCCTATCGTTGAGATACATAAGTATTCCCACCATGAGAATCCTATCATATACCTCACTTCGAGCCTTCAAGACCGTCTGTTCAATTTTGTCTGCTGCCCCTTCATAAAAATGAAAATTATCTCTTCCGTTCCTTTGTCTGGCAATTTCAACCAACTCCCCGCTGAAATCCACGCCACAATACTCCTCAATGTAATCTGGCATAGCGTCTGCCCACCGGCCAATACCGCACGCCACATCCAATACGCGAGAATCTGCACGCAACTTCAGCAAGGGAAGAAGCTTCTCCGTTTCCTTTCGGTTTCTTTCCCGTACTAACTCCTTATTGTGATCCTGGTACATGGTTACCGAATAGGGATTATCGGCTGAAAATTTATCGGCGCGTTTCTCAAAAAAACGCTTCGTCTCATAATAGTCAATATCTACTATTTCCTCTGTTATGCGCATAGCTTCTCCTTCATTTGTTTCTCTCCTATATCTGTTACTTGCTTCTATCCCTTACCTCCTCAGTAAATCCATCACCCGCGCAAATTCTTCCTGCGAGATATCCTGCTCAATCAGAGCAATTTCTAACTGCTGCATATCATCCAACACTTGAGTTAAATAGGGATTCTCCTTATAATTCGGCACTGTTTGCCTGACAGTTTCACACATTTTCTGAAACTCCCTGTACTTTAAATCGGTATGGCGCAGCGCCAGCATTTTCAGCCCCCCAAAATAATAGTAAATGAGAAAATTCAACTCCATCTCCTGCGGATAACGCTCAAGCGCGCCTCTGCGCCTGCACTCCTCCCACATCAGCAGCGTCGTGTAAAATATATCCATGTGGTATGGCTCGTCTTTTTTGAGCACAATTGACTCCGGGTTAATATAATAATGATAGAGCTTCTCGTTCAAAAAATAAACTCTTCCCGCACATAGCTGCACAAGTACACCCCAGTATATATCTTCATAGGCACAGCCCTGCGGAAATTGCAGGTTATTTTGCACAATAAACGCTCTCGTGTACATCTTGTCCGTACAGCCGTTGTCCATAAGCGCAGTCGCAAGCACTTTCTTGCGCTCCTCATCGTCCGTCAGATCCAGACAGAAATCCGCACTCTCCCGCCGTTTCTGTCCCTCCCATACATCATGCACCCCAGCGTCCCGCACAAATTGAAACGCCGCAATGTCGCATTGGTAATCCCTGATTACCCGGTAAAGCTTCTCATAGGAATCTGGCTCCATCCAGTCATCCGCATCCAGAAACGCCACATAATCCCCTGAGGCATGCGCAAGTCCAATATTGCGCGCCCGCCCTAGTTTACCATTCTGCGCACAGTCCACCAGCAAGATATTCTGCGGGTACTTTCTTTCCCAGGCAGACAATTTCTGCCACGTCCCATCTGTGGATGCGTCATTGACACAGATAATTTCCAACTTCTCTATGCCAATCGTCTGTCTTACCACTGAGGACAAACAGCGGTCTATATATTTCTCAACATTGTAACAAGGAATTATCACACTGATCTTCGCTTCTATCTTCACTTTCTATCCTCTCAGCAGATTCATCACCTGCGCAAATTTTTCAGTTCATTCAAATAGTAATAGATATAGCTTGGGTTCCTATTTCCCTTCCATAATCTCTGCCAACCTCCGCGCGCGATACCGCCAAGTTTGCGTATCCTTGGCGTACGCATAACCTCTGTCCGCAACTTCTCTCAATTCCTTCGGATGCCGTAAATAATGTTGCACTTTGTCGGGAAGCTCCCGTAAATTTTCCAGGGAGTAGATTAACGCCTCTCTGCCGTCTGTGAGCGTCCGCGCTACGTATTCGCTGCCGTCTGTCAGGCACACACTTTCGTTAAGCATCGCGGAATACACACGGTCGTGAACACCGGATTTAAACCAGGGCATCACGTTCAGCACAATCTTAGCATCCGCAATCAGTGGGATTGTCTCATCGAAAGGAATCCGCTCGTGCAGAATCAAATTCTCCTGCTTACAGTCCAAAAACTGCCAGCCCTCCCCATAGATATGAACCTTAACATCCGCATTGGCAAGCGTCCGAATTACTTCGGCGCGCGCCCAGCTACGCAAAAAGCCATCCATATCCTGAAACAGGCGTACCATATCCCGCAAATCTTCCTCCGGCAATGTTGCGCCTCTCTGCCTCAGACAGTGTTCTACCCCTGCTTCTAATGTCAGGGAAGTGTTGGTACAAAGTAAATGATAACAATCCAACCACATTTGCCTCAAGCCCTCTCCAAGCCCCTGGACATGGTATTCTATGCTGTTATCTACCAGATACGCCCCGGTAAACAGCACATCCATGGAACGTTCCTCAAAGGGCACTATCTGCTGGCTGCGGATACCTGCCAGCGGCAGAAAGAAACTTCTCACCTTGTCTGCGTAAAAACGTTCGATAAACTTCTGATGATATTCATCCACACACAAGAATGTCAGTCTGCGAATCGGAAATATAATCGCCGCATGATAATACATCGGATGATCCACGATATAATCATAACAATCCACATCCAGTTCATTCCAAATAATATCCCGCTGCATTGTCAATAGATTCATCCCGGCATGGTTAAAAAAAAGAGCCGCTGTCTTTCCCGGCGATGCAAACGCATAAACTACTTCTCTCGTCTTGTCTATATCCTGCATATCCGCCATCAACACCTGACAGCCAATATCCCGAAATCCCTCTGCCATCATCCTAGCAAATGTTTTTAAAGAATCCGTTGCTGATTCAAAAATTATAATCTTATCCATATATCGTTCCTTTGACCCTTCCCCATAACATCATATACTTTCTGTCTGTGCCAATTTTACCATACACCTCTTTTTACAAAAACAGAATCCATACTTAAATATCTTTTGATAACCATACTCAAAAAGCTCCGACGTATAATCACGCTCTTCTATTTGTTCAAGAGCTTCTTCGCAAAGCTGCTCCATCAGCCCAAACTTGTTCGTCCGTTTTATTTCAATAATTATTGCCGGCTGCCTAGGGTCATGAGGCTCCAGCACAAGATCCGGCCTTCCGTTACCTCGTTCTCTGTTAGAGTTAATTTTATAACCGTCAAGCCCTCCTAAAAGTCCAAATAGATACCCGTGATAAAAACTCTCTGCGTTATCAAAATAGCTTATGCTTCCAGAAAGCTGTCCGCATATGAAATCCTCCATGCGTCGGCAATCTCCTACCCGCATCCCCTCATAGAACGGAGCGCTATCGAATCCTTTCTGCCTCTCCGCAAACCACTCCCGAATGGTATTCTGATAAATGTAACAGATCTCAGCATTGGGAATCGTAAGCGTAAGATATATGATATTTTCCTCAAGCCTCCTGGAAACAACCTTCAGGTAACCGGTGAAAAACAGGAAGTTCCACAAATTATCCTGGCTTTTATAAACCTCCCCATAAGTAATGTCCTCATGCACCTGTTTCTCTATTACTCCCCCGGCAATTAACTCTTCAAGCTCAGACTTCACCGTGTTATCCGCACCATCCACAAGCTCACGAACAATACTGTTAGACGAAGTATTCGACCAGTAGGGCTTTGGAAACTCCGTATTCAGAGAAATGATATCATCCACATAATTGATGACACTCCAGGGATTATAGACTTCCGTCTTGCCAAAAAGATATCCATCATACCAACGTTTTACCTCTTCTCTGCGGTCGCTGATTCCATAATACTCAAGTATTGCTTCCACATCTTTCTGTGTAAAACCAAAATATTCTGCAAAACTCTCATCAAGGACAGATAGCACTTTCAGGTTATTCAATCCAGTAAAAATACTCTCTCTACTAATCCTCAAACACCCGGTAATCACCGCAAACTCCAGGCAATCATTCGTCTTCAGCGCCGACTCAAATAGAGAACGTGTAAAATCCATCATCTCATCATAGAACCCTCTGAAATAGGCATTCTCTAATGGCACGTCGTATTCGTCTATAAAAATTATTACATTTCTCTTATGATAGCTTTTGAGACATTTCGACAAGAACAAAAGCGAAGTAGCAAAATTGCCCGGCCCAACGTTACACTCCATCAATGCTTCGTATGTCTGCCTGTCCCTTTCTGTCATACTGCTCGCCTCAAGCAGATACCTATGTCTTTGATACTCCTCCGAAATTACCTCTTTCAGCCTGTCATAAGCCATCTTGAAATCTGGCTGCTTGGCAGATTTTAGTGAAAGTGAGATTACCGGGTACTGCCCCATATGGCTCATATACTCTTGCCCTGCTTGCTGAAGCTTGGTCCCTTCAAAATATCGGCTATTGTCTATCATGGCACCATCAGCATCTACCTCGCATTCAAAGAATGTACGCAGCATTTGCAAAGCAAGCGTTTTTCCAAATCTGCGCGGACGCGTAAAAAGATTAACCTTTCCGCCTTTGTCTAATATATCTTTCACCATCAATGTCTTATCCACGTAATAATAAGATTTGTCTACCATTTCTTTATAAAATTCAATGCCGATTGGCAGTCGCTTTTTTCGCAATAAAACCACACCTCACTCTCACTTTAATTTTATTGACACTTGATTATTATTTTACCACAGCCACGTAGAAAAGTCAGCAAAAAATATTTACTGACACATGTTCATTTTCAGATTACAATATATGGAAAACGAACAAACGGAGTGTGATTGATATGTTACAGAAAAAATGTTCCATTCTCTTGGGCGCCGCCATTCTCTGCCTGGGTCTTTTGGCTGGCTGCGGCTCAAAAAAAACGATTACTATTTATTCCTGTGCCGAAGAAAAATGTCTGGAACTTATGCAAGACAGGTTGAATGAGAAATTTCCTGAATATAACATTCAGCAAACTTACATAGACACCGGCAGCATGGCCGCCAAACTTGCCGCCGAAGGAAAAGATTCTAACGCCGATATCATTCTTGAACTGGAATCTTCTTATCTACAAAAATGCAGCGACAGTCTTGCCACATTAGAAAATATTGACTTTGAACAATATACACCGGACCTTATACCGGAAAACCATAAATATGTGCCCGCCATGCGCATGAGCGGCGCCATCGTCATCGACCCGGCTGCTTTAGAAGAAAAAGGGCTCGCCAAACCTACGTGTTATGATGATTTGTTAAAGCCCGAATATAAAGGTCAAATTTCCATGCCTAATCCCAAATCCTCTGGTACTGGATATATTTTCTTGCTGCAAATGATTAATGAACGCGGCGAAGATGAAGCCTTTGCTTACTTCGACAAACTTGCCGAGAATATTTCCGGGCAGGGCTTTACCACCTCTGGCTCTGGTCCGGTAAAAGCGCTCGTCACCCGCGAAGCATCCATCGCCCTGGGAATGACCTTTCACGCAGCAGAGCAGATTAACGATGGAAATGACTTTGAAATTCTCTTTTTCGATTCCGGCGCGCCCTATACGACTTACGGCAACGCCATAATTGAGGGCAGACAGAAAGACGAAGATGTAATGAAAGTATTTGATTACATCTGTGCAGAAGTCAGCCGGGAAGAAAATAAAATTTATGCACCAGAACCCATTTTCACTGACACAGAGATTTCAATGGAAAACTTCCCGCAAGATATCCCCTATGCAGATATGAAGGGAATTGAAGATATAGAATTAAAGGAGCGGCTGCTGGACAAATGGAATCATTGATTGCAGAAAATATTACAAAACAATTTGATGGAAAGACAATACTGAACAATGTCTCATTTACCGTGGAACCGGGAGAATTCCTATCCATCCTGGGTCCTTCCGGCTGTGGCAAGACAACGCTTTTGCGCATTCTTATCGGGCTGCTGGACGCGGACAGCGGAAAACTCCTGCTGGATGGTCGGGATATTACCCATGTTGCCCCAGACATGCGTAGCATGGGCATTGTTTTTCAGAATTATGCTTTATTTGAAAATATGAACGTATTAAAGAATGTGGAATACGCTTTACGTCTGCATAAGGAATACAAGAACCATTCGCGTGAGATTGCCTTGCAGATGCTCGAACAAGTCGGGCTGAGCGAACATCTCGAAAAATATCCGGGAGAATTATCCGGCGGCCAGCAGCAGCGCGTCGCCATCGCCCGCACGCTTGCGCTTTCACCAGCCATCATTCTTTTTGACGAGCCCATGAGCGCACTAGACGCCGCCACGCGATTGTCGCTGCGCGAAGAACTCAAACGCATTCAACATGAGTCTGGAACGACGATGATTTATATCACCCATGACCAGGAAGAAGCGTTTGCCTTATCTGACCGCGTTATGGTAATGGGCGACGCTGTCATTCACCAGTTAGATAGTCCCAGCCACATTCTTCAGTCTCCCGCGGATCGTTATGTACAAGAATTTGTGATTGATAATCTAAACCGCAAGATTTTATCACTCATAAAGTTTTACGAAAGGAAAGGTGTTACTCCTTGTCAAACCGAGAAAAAAGAACCCTAGGGTTAATCAAATTAATCATCGGATGCTTTTTCTTTCTATCCGTAATTCTACCACTGGCAAAGCTGCTTATGAACTTCGGACAGGCAGACATCGCAAAAATACTTGCCATGCCCACAGTCGGCCAAGCGTTCCTAAACTCCATTGCCTCATCACTTACCGCTACGTTAATTTCTGTTACACTTGCACTGACCGTCGCCTGCTGCATGGCGCGTACCGCCATTCGCGGCAAAAAATTTTTCCATACGCTGCTGCTTTTTCCCATGCTAATTCCTTCACTGTCACACGGGATGAGCCTGATCATCCTTTTTGGCAGCAATGGAGCGCTCACGCGGTTTTTTAACATTTCCCAGGGCATCTATGGTTTCTGGGGCATCGTCACCGGCAGCGTCATGTATTCCTTCCCCATAGCCTACCTGATGCTCCTTGATATTCTGCGCTATGAAGATGCTACACCGTACGAGGCAGCGTCCGTGCTGGGAATTCCCCCGCATAGGAAACTCTTTGCCATCACGCTGCCCTATCTGCGCAAGCCTATGATAAACGTACTTTTTGCCACGTTTACCTTATGCGTTACGGACTACGGTGTTTCTCTGATGGTAGGCGGTACATACAAGACGCTTCCACTGCTCATGTATGAAGAAGTCATCGGCAGACAAGATTTTGCACAAGGAAGTGTGTTTGGCGTCATCTTATTGGCTCCTGCCATCGTCGCTTTTTTGATAGATATGTTCTGTCAAAACCGTACGAATTCCACTTTCCAGTCAAAGCCTTTTACTCCGCGCAAATCACGCATAGGCGACGTGCTTTCCTACATTTTCCTCTCTCTGGCATCCGTGTGCGCACTGGTTCCTATCGTCTCTTTTGCCGTGCTAACCTTTGCCGAGCGTTATCCCAGAGATATGAGTTTCACGCTGCACCATATATTGTCCTCCATCCAGAAAGGCGTATGGGGTTACTTAATGAATTCGCTGATAATTGCCGTATGTACCGCGCTGCTGGGGACTGTTATCGCCTTTTTCTGCGCCTATTTTTGCGCACGAATGCCCTCCCGCAGCTCGCGTCTCCTTCACCTTGCGTCCACAGTCTCTCTCGCCATACCTGGAATTGTGCTTGGACTCTCCTATGTGATGTTCTTTAAAACCACATGGATTTACAACACCATGGCAATCCTGGTTATCGTCAACACGATACACTTTTTTGCCTCGCCCTACCTGATGATGTACAACAGCATGGGCAAAATAAACAGCAATCTCGAGGATGTGGGAGCAACCTTAGGTATCGGCAAGCTAAGAATGATCTGCAATGTATTTGTCTCACAGACCCACTTTACACTGCTGGAAATGTTTTCTTATTTCTTTATCAATTCAATGATGACAATTTCTGCCGTTGCCTTTCTTGCCACAGCCGCCACAAGACCGGTAGCGCTAATGATTAATCAATTTGAAGCGCAAACCATGTTGGAAGCATCTGCGTTTATTTCCCTCTTAATCTGGGGAATCAATCTTGCCATGAAGGGCCTTGTCAGCCTAATGGCTAAGAAATCACATAAATGAGGTGATACTATGTTATCGAAAAAACAATTTGATATTTTGACTCTGATCGAGAAAGCAGGACAGAAACTTTCCCAGCGGGCAATCGCCGCAACTCTTGATATTTCCCTGGGAACAGTGAATAAAATACTGGCTGAATTAACGAAAAACGCATATCTACGAGACGGCATAATTACCGCAAAAGGATTAGAAATTTTAGAACCCTACCGTGTAAAGCGGCTTCTGATCTTCGCTGCCGGATTTGGCTCACGTCTGGTTCCCGTCACGCTAAACACGCCAAAACCATTGGTGCGTGTAAAAGGTAAGCGTATTATCGACACCCTGCTTGACGCCGCCTGCGATGCAGATATTGAGGATATCTATATTGTGCGGGGATATCTGGGCGAACAATTCGATCAGCTTTTATCCAAATATCCCTCGATTCAATTTATAGAAAACCCCTCCTATAATGAGGAAAACAGCATTTCCTCTGCCATGCGCGCACGGCATCTGATTGCCAACGCTTATGTCTGCGACGCCGATCTGTTGATTTATAATCCAGAGTTGATTACCAGATACCAATACCAGACAAATTACCTGGGCGTGCCGGTAGAACGCACGGACGACTGGTGTTTACACACCAGGAATGGCATCATCACCAAAATGTGCCTCGGCGGAACTGACTGCTACCATATGTTTGGCATTTCCTACTGGAATGAGGAGGATGGCACACGACTAATACAGGATATTGAGGAAGTTTACCGCTCTCCGGGCGGCAGGGAACGATACTGGGACCAGGTGGCCTTAGAATACCGAAGCCGTAACTACCATGTCACCGTGCGTCCCTGCCGTTTCAGCGATATTATAGAAATCGACACCTATCAGGAATTAAAACAAATAGATAGTTCGTATATTTAAAAGTTTACGACCACATATTTGCTGGCATATAGAGGGTAGACATCTTCCATTTTAGGAAGTCCGTATTGCCCTTGCCGGTAGTAAAATATTCTATGGCATCCATGATGTCGCGGTTTACATGCTCTTTATTAACAAATGCTTCTTCTGACTTTTCAGCAAATTTTTCGCCTCCCAGGCCCGAAGCAATCAGTTCCTCAACCGCCTGCCGCAGCTGCGCCTTCTTACACTTATAGACGTCGTCATAAGGTATACTGGCAAACCTTTTGGGAATGGTGTCCGGCACCAGCCAATCTTCAACGGCGAGGCTTGGCTTGCCAAACATCATGCCTTCCGTCATAACGCTGGACTCGTCAGATACAATCAAGTCACACATTTTGAGAGCCACCAGGATGCTTTCCTCCGGCTCTATGTAATGCAGGTTGTCATATTTCCCTTCATGAAGCTCGCGCATTTCCTGGATATCCCGAAAAGTTTCTGCATACAGCGGATTATCCTCAAATGAACTTTCATCGTACCATGCCTGTTTTACCAAAAGATTAACCGGCAAAGAAGCCAGCGCGCGCACGAAATCATCCTCTTTCCCATCATTTTCCCACGACGGGGCATAAAGGACCGTAACGTCATATTTTAGATTCATTGATTTCTTCAACTCATCTACGCGCTCCTGCAACTCTTTTGAGAAAATCTGGCTGCACTTGGGATATCCGAGCATATAGGCACCGCAACGCGGATTCAAATAATACTGAAACGCACACCGTTCCCATCTCTCCTTCCATCTCACACCCGGAAGAATGCCGATATCATAGACATGCCAACGCTCTACCGCCCACATATTCGGCCAGCGGAGGTGCCCCTGCGCCATATCATGTAATAAGACAACAGAAAATTTTGCATTCTCCGGCTTCCCTACATGCTGACAATATACGCCGATTTCCGCTTTCTCATCCAGATTACTTGTCATGCGCACTTCATAACCTCTGCACCTCGCTTCTTCCAGGATCGGATGGAGATTATACTCTTCCCCTTTATCTGTGGCAAAAAAGGTAATATCCTTTTGCAAATGCCTGTCCCGCACATCATACTGGCCGTGAAGCAACATCTGAAGTTCCGCAGCAATCCCCAGTGGCTTATTCTCAAACGCCTCCCAGTGATGAAGCTTGCGAAATATCTCCACCTGTTCGGCAAACAGGCTTGTCTGTGCTCTAAGCACAGGCAAATCAAACAATTCTACAAACGTAGCTGTCAACGTCCTCTCTAAAACTGCAATCACGCTCTCTGCCACAATCTCAAACAACAGCATTGTCTTTTGCATCTGGGAATTTTCCCCAACATCATACTGTTTGAGGTTGTCCAGACATAACTGCACGCGCTCTCTGCGAAACATCATTGTCGTGAGATTTCCCAACAAGTTATTACCTAATTCTATGCACACACGCAGCGTTTGACTGCCACGAAAACAAGTGTCGACAAAATTCCCACGAAATAGTTCATCAGGAGGCGCCACATGTGTTCCATCTGCCTCAATATACCCACGGTAACAAAAAATTACCGCTGCATCCGGTAACTTCTGTGCATATTCCACCATGCACGCAATCTTATTGGGCGCCAGCAACTGGCCCGGCTCCAGAAAACAGATATAATCACTATCTGTACTCGCACAATACCCTGCAATATCCTCATAGAAATCTTTACCTGTCGTTGTCTCCACTACTTCTAAATTGGTGTGTGTCTGCTCTGCTAACATCCTGTCAATATAACTGCTATCGCAATCTACACATATTACAGAAACTTTTTTCATTTTTCCACTCCTATCTGTACCTGTTATTTCTACTCCTATCCATACCCGCTTCCACTTCCGTCTCCAAACTACCGGCGCAAGCTTATGGCGCCATCCCCAACAACTTCTGGATATTATTCAAACAAGCCGCTCTGTCTCCTTTGCGGTAAACATTACTCTCCGTAACATGCGCATAGTCAATGACCATATCTGCAAACAAGCGCTCCATCATATTGTACTCGTTCCATGCCGCAAGCAGACCATATTTATTGGCAATTTCACCGACTGGAAGAACCTTATCCACATAGGGGAATGACGGATACAAGGAAGTCAACAATCGGTAGAAAACAAATCCCGCCGGAACGCACTCTAACACCCATTCCTGGTCAAACCATTGAATCTGCCCATCAACATAAAACGCATTGCGCAAAATCATATCAATAAACCCAACCTTTAATATGGGGCCATATTTGTCCGCATTTACATCTTTGTCAATTTCCATCGTATAGAAAATATTCTCCTCTGCCCCGATATGTTCTGAAGATGTGAGGATTTCCTGGTACATCTGATCCAAAATCCGACATACCTCAAATTTATTTTTCCGTTCTACTGCTGCCAGTACCCGCTCTTCCAGCGACTGCCCCTGTACAAACTCAGACACCAGCCTCCCATTTTTAAGCTGCATCGGCAGCACGTTCTTCCCTGCTTTTTGCAGGGCAAGTCCATTCTTCACACTTTGCCATATATGGGCCGCCCCTTCCGTCTCATTGAGCGGTATTTTTTCCACCTTGCCCTCATCGGTAAACACCGTGGCAATCCGGTACTTTTCCTTTCTCTCCGTACTGAAACAGCTAAACGTAACCCTGCCCAAATGCTCGTCATCTGAACACTCTACAAGGAAAGAATTGGCAAAAAACTCAAACACACCGTTTTCAATGACATCCTTATAAGCACCCATCTCGTCGGCAACTAATGTGGTTCTATCTGGAATATAATATGGCTGCAAGTTATGCATGTTCTCATTCTTAGGCAACTGCTTTTGCGAGTAAAGCACCGTCGGCAGCTTATAATCCGGTAGTGGATAATAAAAGAAGGAATGTGCAAACCCACTGTCCCTCACCAAATTTTCCAGTTCCTTTTTAGAAAAGGTCCTTACACCCTTATTGGTGATAGAATATTGATTCATCCCCTCAAACGGAAATCCGGTATGGTCCTCCCTGGCGCCGCACCAATACTTGAGGCCATATTTATTCTCAATGGCAATGAGAAGCTTTCCGCCCGGTTTTAAGTATTTCTTAATCTCCATCAGGAAATCAAGGTAGGGATTATCTGTATTCGTATAAGTTCCCTGATATTCCAACACGCCAATCAGCGTAATATAGTCAAACTTCTTGTCAAACTGGATATCATTTAAATTACCGACAATAATTTCCAGATTCTCCTTCTCGCGGCAGCGCAGCAGCGTTGCTGTCGCTCTCCGCTTTGAGAGCTCTACTGCCGTTACATCATGGCACTTCTCACAGAGCATGTTGGTAATGGCGCCCATACCGCAACCGATTTCCAATACGCTGTTCTCCTTCTCAAACGGATACCAATTCAAAATATTTTTCCGCAGATGCGTCAAATGGTAGTAAGTCGGCCAGCTCATATTTGCCAGGATTATATCTGAATATTTTTCCGGTTCATTCTCGGCTATCAACTTAATGAGTAAGTCCTCAACATCTCCATCTGAATACAAGTCCCCATCCTTATACCATTTAAGGTTAAATGTCGGTTTGGGGTTCAACTTTTCGATCAGTTCATGGTACATCTTTATTCCTCCTGCATTCTCATTGTTTTTTCGCCTCTATAGTACGCGTTAAATATTTTCCTTGATTCATAATAATTCTTGAGATTATAAAAGCCATCGTCGTGAATGCACCAGGGCTGTTCCTGGTTTGGCACCACCACCTTATATCCCTGCCGTATAAACTCCTGACTTTGAGATGCGTCATAAAAATCCCAATTGTGAAATAAATCTTCGCGCCATTTCAAATCATACTGCGTTGCCATCAGTAAACCGTCAACAGCCTCCACCTCACAGTAGTTTCCCTCTATCCGGCCAATTTCACTTTCCTTCGACTCGTATATGGCGTTATAGTAAATCTTACCTACCCGCGGCGCATTCCACATAATAGCATTCTCCGGCATCTTCGGCGCGCCGACCATCCCCAGCATACCGATACGTTCATCTGCAAAGATATGTAACATATCCCTGATAAAATGCGGATTGACAATAAAAACGTCTTGATGAAGATAGATTTTATATTTGGCATCGCTGCTTTGCATTCCTTCATTATATCCTGCCGCCATGGACTTCGCCCCACGGATAGACATGCATTCCACCGTATAGTTTTCCGGAACCTCCAAGTGATTGATATACTTCAACATCTCCCGTTCATATTTATCATGGTTCACACAGGCGATAAAACATATTTTCTTATCATTCATGCTGCCTTCTCTCCTTTAACTGCACGCAAGTCCTCTGGAACTTCATCGCCAATTTGCCAGGATTTTCAATCTGCGATAAATATGCCAGCGCATCATCTATATTGCCACAGTTTACCGCAATTTCTGCCAAAAGACATAATGCTATCTCATCCCCCGGTGCCGACTTCAAAGAACGTTTTAAGACGCTCCCTACTTTCTCTGGTTCTTCTGCCTCCAGAAGAAGTTCCGCAATGCGCAGATAATATTCTTTGTCTTCCACAGTGCAATGTTCCAACACGAATTCCCACAAGACATCTTCCATTTTCTTATTCTTCATAAACTTTACAATTAGCCTGTCCGCACCGGCTTCCTTATATTGCATTTTCCATAATAACTCCTGGCACTCAAAGATGAGTTCCTTTTGCGCTTGCAGTTTTTCTGGAATCTCAGGAATTCTCTTTTGATAGTCCGCTGCTACCTCCGGTCGCCCATTCTCCCGGTAAATAGCCGCAATTCTGGCAATAATCCGATAATTCCCCGGTAAATATTCCTCGAGAAAGAACAATATGGAAAGCCATAATTGCTGCAACCCCTCATCAGCAAAAATTTTCTCCAACTTCAAGGCCATCGTCAGCGGACGAAAAACGGATGTTGTCAGCATTACACTCATCCAGGTTGATGATACCGAACGTTCCTTTATAAACGACAGCAACTCTGTTCTCGTCTCCTGACCAACCCCAAAATCCAGACGGTAGAGAATCATTTTAAATTGGAACATTACATCCAACAGCCCCTCCACCGTATCCGCCTGTTCTAAGATTGTCGGTGAAATGCCTCTGGCGTCTTCCATCTCGTAGATGCTCATAATAACAAACATCATTGCAAACGCATCCACCTGCTTATAATGCTCAAAAAATTCCCTATCCATGAACATTGCCTTTATTTGCATCCTGCTCTCGCGGGTTCCTTGTGCTAGAAGATTGTCAATCTTTCCAAGGTACAAATTTACATCTTTCCCCCAAGTCCCCTGCCATACCTGCTCTCTTTGCTCTTCCGCCAACGCTTCCTGCTCCGTTGACTTATAATCTTTTTCTTCAACCATCCTATGTCCTCCACTTTTTAAACTTGAACACTGGATAAATCTGCTATAATTTGTGCTTCATAAACTGGATCATGAAGTTCTTCTGCCTCTTCATCGCCTTCCAATTCATTATTATATTTATACTTTACTGCAACTCTCTCGCCTTTCCCGGCAAGGAACCACTCATATTCCAAATCCAGGTGTCCAATATCAATCGCCTGGTAACCTTCCACCGTCAAATCATAGGCAAGCACGCCTGCCGACGGTCCCATGGCAATCAAGAAGAGCGTATCAGCGTCGGCATACTCTAAGGATGCTTTCAAAATATCGTCATAACGATCAAAAGAACTGGTCGCCGGAGCAAGAATACGTTTTATCTCCCGAGCTCCCTCCATCAAATCGTTGCCAACGCCCATTCTGGTCTGTGCACCCTCCACGATAATTACATTACGTCCCCGCCATATTTCTTTTATCGCTTTAAACCGCTTTCGCGGCGCATCCGTCTGATGATCCTTAAACATCACATATGGCCGTGAGACATAGGCGTCATAATAAACTCTGTCATGCTCCAAAAGCTCTATTTGTTTCATTCTGGCATTTTCTCTCATCATATAAAGGCGTATCGCATTTGCAGCGTCTTCTGTAAACCTCTCCAGGGCTCCATAATTATCGGCAAGCGCAATTAACATACGCGGATGATGGCTGTGCAGCACTTCCTCTAATCGGACTGCCAATGTATCGCTTAATTTCTGGAATTTATGTCTCTCCAGCTTACTAATTTGTGCAAATTCACCATCGCCAAAACGAGCGATTGACTTTTTCCCTTTGATAATTTCTTCCAATGTCTCATTTGCATCGCGAATCACAGGATAATGATACTCTTCCTTTTGAAGTGTAGGATCCATCAGTTCATACTTCAAATTTCCCAGATGGGCTTTGCTCAACATCTGATTGATATTGAGCGCGTTGAAATTTTCAGTAATTGTTCCCAGTTCATTCATTACCTGACTATTGATAGAATATAATTCACGGATCAGCTTCACCATTGATTCATTTTCTTTTTTTCGTGCATGATTCTCTGCTTGAAGTTCATGCATCTTTTGTTCTAAATCCACTACCTTCTGCTCCAAATCCATTTCCATCCTGCCCTTCTATTCTCCTAAAAATAGCAATTCGCACTACCTATTTTATGCCTTACATTTTTCCAAATTCCGCGCATACACTCTACCATCAACTATCAAGAGTTTTCACGACTTCCTGACAATATAATTCCAACTCTTGCTGCGTAAACTCCCGTTGCAGGGATGCCAGTATCCAACCAAGCGTTTCAAAACATTTTAGTTGCAAGTAGGGATTCTTCTTATATTCCGGGAATAGCTCCAATATGGTTCTTTGCATATTGTGAAAATAATCCGCTCCCAGATACTTGTTATCTTTCCCAGCAAAATATATCGTTTCTATGTAATAACTATGTAGAAAATGAAATTCTATCTCGCTGTAATATTCTTCTATATACCTTTTCCGAGATATCAATTTTTTCAACAACTCCAACTGTACAAATGGATGGTTATAGAACGTATTTTTCTCCTTCATATGCTTTACTGTGGTACTCGGCTCTGTTTGCCGGTAATAATACACTCCTTCTTCCATACTGTAAAAGCGTTCCGCTTCAAACAGCAGCGGATAAACAAAATATGGTTCCTCATAGACAACGCCCTCCGGAAATACTGCTTCCTGTTCTCTGAGGAAACTTGTGCGGTAAAGCTTATTCTGGCTACCAAAAGTAAACAACGTGCCCAACAACATACCTTTTCTTATCTCTGGCAACGTGCCGTCCAGAAAACCATAACGGCTGGCAGAATCTTTTGTACTGCCTTGCCGATATACATGAATAAAGCAAAACTGCAAAATATCCACACGATACTCTGCTGCTTTGCCATATGTTTTCTCACACATGCTATCATCCAGCCAGTCATCTGAATCGAGAAACATGACATATTCACCAACCGCTCTGGCAAGCCCTGCATTCCTGGCGCCGCCCTGCCTGCGGTTCTCTGGTAGAGAGACAACTTCCACCGATTGCGGATAAGCCCTCGCAAATTCTCTTAGGCATTCCAGTGTATTATCTGTGGAGGCATCATCGACAAAAATCACCTGTATATTTTCCAGGCCAATCGTCTGATTTTTGATAGAAGCAAAACATTCTTCCAAATAGCTTGCTGAATTAAAACAAGGAACAACCATTGATATTTTCTTCATTTTCTTTGCGTTCATTTCTCTGCATTTTCCTATAAATTGTGTTATAATAACTTTATTATACACTACTTCTTGGAGGTACGCTATGCATTTTTTATTTATCCGCATAAAAAACTCCAGCTTTGATATTCCCTGGGCATTGCTGGAAATGGGCGAAAAAGTTGCCTTTTATGAGTACGCAGAATTTGACCCTCTTGCACCTGTAGCAGAAGAGTTTGAAAAGTTAGATAAATTTTTATCTGAACACGATTTTAACTGCCTGATTTCCTACCTCTTTGTACCGGAAATTTCAGATTTGTGCCAGAAATATCATTTTCCATATATTGGCTGGGTCTACGACTCTCCTCTGGTTTCACTCTTCCATCCGGCAGTGAAAAATCCTTGTAATTATCTCTTTATTTTTGACCGCGCGGAATATGAGCATTTACAATCCCTGGATATTCCTCATCTGTATTATCTACCCATGGGAGTAAATCTTTCCCGCACCGGCGCATTAAACATCAGCCCTGAAGACGAAGAAACATTCACTTGTGACATTTCTTTCATCGGCAATCTCTATGAGGATAATTCCTACAACAGTTTTGTCTCCCGTTTTCCGGAAGATGTCGCCGCAGAATTAAAAGTTTACCTTCTGCACAACCTCTGTAATTGGCACGCAGTCAAACCTTGGCCCAGAGTATCACAAAAAACGATGGACTTCATGACGCAGACCTTTGGCGCAAACGCCTGGAATCGGCAGAAAATGGACTTTGATTTATACATGGGACTTCTACTTTTGTCCCGCAAGCTCGCTGAGATGGATCGGATTACTGTGCTGAACACCCTCGCCGAAAAATATACCGTTGACTTATATACGAGAAGTAGCTGCGCCTATATCCGCAATGTACAGGTGCATCAAGGTGTCGACTACTATACGGCAATGAATAAAATATTTTATCTCAGCAAGATTAACCTCAACATTACGCTGCCCTCCATTGAGACCGGCATGCCCCAACGCATTCTGGATATTATGGGTTCCGGCGGCTTTGTATTAACAAACTACCAGCAAGAAATTGAAGAATACTTTGAAATTGGCAAGGAAATTGAAGTCTTTCGCGACTTGGACGAGCTAATGGAGAAAACGGCGTATTATCTATCTCACGAAGAAGAACGACTGCGAATCGCCATGAACGGCTATATAAAAGTACGGGACAATTTCTCCTACACACATCAATTAAAGCTTATTTTACAGAAAGTGAAGGAGGATTCCATATGAAGCTGCTATTTTACCGTTATGGAAGTATTTGTGAGCCAGATGTTATGGATGGCTTTCAGGAGTTGGGACATACCATACAAGAAATTACCACAGAAATCACGAACAAATCTTTAACCCCTCAGGAGTCGATACAAATTGTCAGCAATGCACTATTGGAACACCCGGTAGATTTTGTGTTCAGCATTAACTTTTTTCCATTTCTGAGCGAAGTCTGCAAGATTTTTAAACTGCCTTACCTCTGTTGGACTGTAGATTCGCCGGTAATGGAATTATTTGCAACTTCGATTGCAAATCCCTACAACCTCATTTTCCTTTTTGACCGGGCACAATATGAGGAAATATCTCCTCTTAACCCCGGACATGTATTTCACCTGCCTCTCGCCGCCAACGTCAAACAGAAGCAGCGCTGTGTACGATCCGCTTCTGCCGCTGTACGCAAGAAATTTACCTCCGATATTTCCTTTGTTGGTTCTCTATATACGGAAAAGTGCCCTTATGACAGACTTACCGACGCGCCGGCTTACCTTTCCGGTTATCTGGATGGGTTGATGGAAGCTCAGCTTCGGATTTACGGCGGCTATATCGTAGAAGATATGCTGACAGATGAGATTGTCGAGGAATTTAAAACGCACCTGCCAGGCTTTTTTCAGTATCCTTTTGACTCCTATCTGACAGACCGCAAAACAATGTCAGAATTATACATTGGAAATAAAATTTCCGCTATGGAACGATTGCGGGTGATGGAATTGTTATCTACCCGTTTTTCCGTTGACCTCTACACTGCAAGCGATACTTCTCACCTTCCTCAGATTCACAACCGCGGGTTGGCAAAGACCCTGGAAGAAATGCCTATTATCTTCCAGAACAGCAAGATTAACTTGAATATTACCTCCAAACCCATTCGCAGCGGTCTGCCCTTGAGAATTTTTGATATTCTGGGATGCGGTGGATTTGTGCTGACAAATTTTCAGCCAGAACTGACGGATTTTTTTGTGCCAGGCGAAGATTTGATATACTACGAAAATCTTGACGATCTCGTGGAAAAGGCAGATTATTTTCTCCGCCATGAGACCGAGCGCAGAGAAATTGCTGAGAACGGTTTTGCACGCGTGAAGGACTACCACACATATCCTATTCGTCTTGCGCAGATGATGGAGGTTGCTTTTGGCAAACAAGGAAAGCCATAAACCCGCTTATTTTATAGTTACATTTGCACAATATGAGAAAATTTTCAGGAGGATTTTTTAATGAATGTTTTATTTATAGATTGGGCATGTTTCGGTAAAGTGGACGCCATCTTCACATTAGAACAAATGGGCTATAAGCTTACCATGTTTTCACATAAGGATTATCAGGAACGATTGAGCGCCGATTTTGATAACTCATTTGATAATGCTGTGCGCGATAAAAACTTCAAGTTCTGCTTTTCCTTTAATTTCTATCCAGTCGTAGCCGAGGGTTGTAAAAGGAATGATATTCCGTATCTTGCCCTAGTGTATGACAGCCCCTATGTTGCTCTGTATTCCTACACTATCATTTATCCCACCAACCATGTATTCCTCTTCGATAAACAGGAATACCTGAAATTGCAGAATATGGGCATTCGCACTGTATACTATACGCCGCTTCCAGTCAATGCCACCATCATTGATTTCCTTGCCAAAAAGGAGTTTGACCGCACCAAGTGCACTTGTGATATCTCATTCGTGGGCGCCTTGTACAATGAGGCGCACAATTTCTACGAGCGTCTCGCCAACGTCAACGATTATACCAGAGGTTATCTGGATGCAGTGATGGAAGCACAGTTGAAAATTTATGGCTATAATTTCCTGGAAGAAGTGCTAAACGACAAAATTCTGGCTGAAATGCTCCGAGTGTCCCCTTATGCAAATGATAGATACGGTGTAGAAACTCCACAGTACATTTATGCAAATTATTACCTGGGACGTAAAGTAACCTCCTTAGAGCGCATCCGTTTATTGACCGCCATTGGAGCGCGTTTCCCAGAGCAACTCAAGCTTTTTACGCTGAACAAAGAGACAAAGATTCCTCATGTACACAATATGGGCGCTACAGACTATTACGCCGAAATGCCTTACGTCTTTGCCAACAGCAAGATTAATCTTAATATCACCTTAAAGAGTATTCAATCCGGCATTCCCTTACGAGCAATGGACATTATGGGCGCCGGTGGCTTTCTGCTCACGAATTTCCAGGCAGACTTCTTGGATTACTTTGTCCCGGACGAAGATTTTGTCTATTACAATGATACCGAAGATTTACTGAATAAAATTGAGTATTATCTCTCTCACGACAAAGAGCGAAAGGAAATTGCTGAGAACGGACACCGTAAGGTACGGGAAAATCATAGTTTTGAGAAATGTTTTCGAGAAATGCTACGCATTACTGAGCTGTAGAAAAAAATGAGACCGGCAAAACCGGTCTCATTTTATGATAGTCACTAATTAGATTAGCCAAGTAAGGACAATACGCCCTGGTTAGACTGATTAGCCTGTGCAAGCATAGACTGTCCAGCCTGTGCAAGAATGTTGTTCTTGCTGTACTCAACCATCTCTTCTGCCATATCAACGTCACGGATACGGGACTCAGCAGCAGATGTATTCTCAGAGATGTTATCCAAGTTAGAGATTGTATGCTCTAATCTGTTCTGAAGAGCACCAAGTAAGGATCTCTGATCAGATACTTTGTTGATAGCGCTCTGGATAGCATTCATAGCGGAACCAGCACTTGAGTAAGAGCTTACGCTCAATCCTGTTACACCTAAGGAAGCAGCGTCCATGTTGCTGATGTTGATGCCGATCTTCTGTCCAGATAAGGAACCAACCTGAAGGTTCTTGCCTGTGAAGGAGCCATCTAACAAGTTCATGGAGTTGAACTGTGTTGTAGACTGGATTCTTGTGATCTCAGACTGTAACTGGTCAATCTCGTTCTGGATAGCAGTTCTGTCCAGACTAGTATTGGTATCGTTAGCTGCCTGTGTAGCCAGCTCGTTCATTCTCTGTAAGATAGAATGAGCTTCATTCAGAGCACCCTCAGCTACCTGAATTAAGGAAACGCCGTCCTGAGCGTTAGAAGAAGCTTTGTTCAAGCCTCTGATCTGGCTTCTCATCTTCTCGGAAATAGATAATCCAGCAGCGTCATCGCCTGCACGGTTGATTCTATAACCAGATGATAATTTCTCAGTTGACTTAGCCTGTGCGCTTGTTGTGATACCTAACTGTCTGTTTGCGTTCATCGCTGTAAGATTGTGTTGTACTACCATAATATATTCCTCCTTGAATGTACTGCAGCTTCCATGCTGCATTGATAATTGGGTTGTGATCTTCTCTTCTGGCCGTACGCTCCGTCAGAGTCAATCACTGAAGTTTTAAGTAATTTATTTTCTTTACTTGTAACATATATCGGAGACTTTCTTTGATACTTTACACCTAATTTTAAATTTTTTAAAATATTTTTATTGTCCAAAAACCTTATAAAATTTTACATTATATTACCATCGCAAAAATTACCAGGCAGATTCCTTTAATTTTTTTTATCCATATACTGTGCATCCACAACATTAAGATTCGCCATACTCTTGTAATATTGGCTTGCCGCTCTAGTGCTGGTGCGAGCCTTACGTATTCCCTTTTTCACCGAAGCAAATTTCTTCCCCGCAAGTTCATAGTTTCTTTTTTCCTGCGCCTGTACAGTAGTGCTCTTCTCTGTAATCTCTGTAATTAACTTCTGCATCCTACGAATCTCTTCTTTATAAGATTCCTTGTTCCCCTGTAACGCTGATTTGACCCTATCATAAATCTGCTGGAATCCAGCATCCAGCTCGTTGAGCTGATCCACCAACCCACTTTTTTCCTGCATATTTTCTTCCAGTCTGTCCGGATCAGAACCTTCCTCTGTAAACAAGATCTTCTGCTCTTTGTTCTTTGCGATAATCTTATCTAATAATTCACTCTTTTTCTCCAGACTTTGAATGAGCACCGCTATATATTCTTTATCCTGCATATTACCTCCTTTAATATAATAATAGAATGAAAAAGGAGCTGTCACACTACTTATTTACTCGTTCAAAAGCTCTTGCCACTTATAAGGCAATGCCTGACATGCACAAAAATTATTCTGGGAAGCTAGCTTCCCAAGATAATTTTTGTGCATGTCAGGCATTGCTTCCCAATGAAAACCGTTTGAACGAATCATAGCTGTTAGTGCGCCAGTCCCCTTCAAATTGGTCGCGCTTACTCCTTCGCTCTCTGCATGACCTCTTTCCAAGTATCACGCATCGTACGGAGATGCGTGAGCACCTCCTCTAAAATTTCTTTATCCTTTTTAATATTCGCTTCGACAAGCCTGTCATATATATACACATAGACATTCTCAAAATCTTCCGCTACCGGATACTTGTGATTCAGGGTTGCCCGAAACTCCTCTATGATATTCTCTACCTTGACAATATTCTCATGCGCTTTCTGAACATTTCCCTGCTCAACAGCAACAATCGCAATATTACAGAACTTAATCGCTCCTTCGTACAACATCAAAGTAAGTTCTCCGGGGGATGCTGTCATAATTTTATTCTTGTTGTAAGCTGCGTAACCCTGGTTGGCAATCATTTTTATTTCCTCCTTGAAATAACATTTCACAGATGCCCGGAAATCTGCCCGGACATCTGCTGCTCATGCTTATCAGGAACCTAATAAGCCGCTTAATGCACTGGTACTGTTCTGCAAAGTAGCAAGTGCCTTCTCCATTGCAGTAAATTTCTTATAGTAGTAATCCTCCATTGCGGTGACTTTCTCTTCCCATTTCTTAATAGTCTTCGTGTAGTCATCGTAATCTCTCTGCATCTTCTTGTCATTGTAAATGCTATACTTGCTGTTCATGGTAGTACTCTTCATCTTCTTGTCCAGCTTCGTCCAGAGATTATCAGACAATTTCTGGAAGAATTCCTGTACCATGTCAGGATCTTTCTGAATAGCAGCAAGCAGTCTGTCGCTCTTACCTGCAGTAACTTCATCCTCGCTGTCTCCGTCGATATGAAGCAGATAACCTTCATTCTCAGCAGCGTCAAGATAACCCTGCGTATGGATGCCAAAGCTTGACAAACTGTATGTCTTGCCGTCGCTCAGCGTAAAGCCCTTTGCCATAGCGGTAGTCATCATGTTCATGACGCTAGAGAGATTGTCGTCCCTTCTGAGGATAGATTTTTTAATCTTCTCCTCCCACTTCTCAATCTCTTTATCGCCCATTGACTCTTTCTCTTCATCTGTCAGAGGCTCGTAACCCTTCGACGAATCCGCATTATAAAGTTCATCCATCTCTTTGATCAATGCATTGTATTCTTTGAGGAAATCCTTGATACTATCATAGATTCCTTGCACGTCTGCCTGAGTTGTAATCGTAAGAACTTCATCCTGATCCGGCGTCGCGCCTTTTGCTGTGGTCTGTAAAGCAGTAATCGTAATACCATTTACGCTAATATTATTACTTTCAGATTTATACTTCACGCCATTCAGCTCAATCTCAGCATTCGAGCCGTTGACCCTGACTGCGTCAGCCGTGAAAGAACCGGTATCATTCTTAATATTCTGTATATACTGATATTTGTCTGTTAAGGTCTGTGCACGCTTTTCGTTGTCCTGCGCCTTAAACGCTGCAATCTCGGCTTCGGTCATGGTCTTTAACTGCTCTTCCGTCAATTTCGCCGCTGGAGCAGAAGACGTCAAAAGAGCATTGTCCTTGATATATGCTTTCTTCTCTTCAATCGACTCATTGTTCGCCTGCATTTGGTTCGATAAGTCCTTAATATCATCCGCATTCTTATTAACCCACTCCTGTAATTTGGCTGTGCTATCTGGATCTTTGAAAGCTGTATCAATCTCTGACACTACCTGAGCATTCTCGGAGTCTGCTTCAAAATTGGCAACTGCCCTTGCATTGGTCCTGAGCTGTGCAAAATCTTTATCACTATAGCCAAGCTTTTCTTTCAGTTCATTGAAACGGTCTGTCTCATTATCATCTTTGAGCTCGGCATCCGTCTTCTTAAGCATTGCCTCCATCTCGGCCTGCTCTGCCGCTGTCAATTTCTCTGCACCGGCATCGTCCTTGACAGCAAGCGCGCCTTTGAGGGACATAAAGGCAATTGCATAATTGCGGTCCGCCTGAAGATTCGCTATATCCGTCTTCAAACCGGCGTTCTTATCCTGTAATTCTTTGATGCTGCCGGCTCCATCGCCCTGATATTTATCAATCGTATTTAAAATGTTTTCAAAATTTTCTTTCAGCTTCGCCGGGTCTGTGGTCGGATTGCCATCCTTATCTACGCCATACTTATTCCACTGCTTATACGCTTCCTTATTGGCCTGGGAATCGACATAGAGCCCCAATCCCTTGAGCGCTTTAAGACCATTCTCATCTGTCGCCGTCAACGCGAAGTCATTCGTCTCACCACTATCCTTCGCCGTAATGTAAATTCGGTTATAAGTAGAATCGTAATTAGCAGACACGCCGGCATCTTTGAGCTTATTCACAAACTCTGATACCTTCATGTCTGAGCTAATATCAATGTTGACCGTGCCTTTCTTTGTCTTAACTGCAATGCTTCCCTTATCACCGTCCGCAAGGCCAATGTCCTTTAACGTCGAGCTTGCCGTGACACCATCCTTGATTTGGCCGCCAGTAAGAAAACCCGTTGCTGCAACTGCATTAATCTTCAGCGTCTGCGTCCCATTCATCGCACTGTTGCTGGCGGTAACTGTCGCTTTCGTGCTATCTGAGATCGTAGTTGTTTTCTTGTTATAATAAGTACTCAACTTCATGTTGCCCAGTCTCGAATAAAGGCTTTTCACTTTCTTATTCAGTTCCTTCCAGGCGTCCATCTTCCATTCCAATTTGGTCTGCGCCTTCACATGCTTATCCTTCTTCTTGCTATAAGCGGAAACCAACTCCTGGACAATGGAATCGGTGTCCAAACCGGATGCAAGACCTGATACTCTAATTGCCATAATAATTCCTCCTATCCCTTTTCATCCACTAATAATCCAGCCAGTTCCCACACCTTCGCAATCATATCAAGCGTCTTCTCCGGTGGATATTCCTTCAATATTTCTTTCGTTTCCTTATCCACAATCTTAATTGTAACGCGATTTGTCGAATCATGGACCCCAAAAATTGCCTCTGAATTGGCAGCTTTCTTGTTCATTTCTTCGACTGCACGTTTGAGCTTGTCATTCGCAGCCACGCCTTCGGCTTCCTTATTCTCAGGAAGAACTGGCTCTGCTGTTTTAACCGCTTCTTTCGTTCGAGATATTTCCTGCACTCTACTGCCGTTCCCTTTATCCGGCATAACTCTGGCAGTTCTCTTCTCAGGCTTCGCTTCCACTTTACGCTCAGACTTCATCTCCACCACGTCGGCTACTCTCTCTGCCGTCTTGAGCGTCTTAACTGCTGCGGAAGCCTGCGGCTGCACCGCTGTCTCAACTGTCTGTACTGCGGGCTTCAGGCTACTTCCCTGATATGCCTTAATCCCGGCAGATTTCAATGCTTCCATTGCCATTGTGATCACCTCCATGTGATATCGAAGACAGGTGGACTGGCAGTTTCCAACTGTCCCTTCTCTATAAAATCCTTTATCTTATAATGATTATCGGTATTTTTTTACAAATATTTACGCTCTATAAAATATTTTTCAGCATCTCAACACTATCCAGGCTGACGGCTGCTTCATTCTCTTTCTGAATCTGGAGATATACTTCCTTCCGGTACACCGGAACGTCCTTAGGCGCACTGATTCCGACTTTGACCTGTTCTCCACGAATATCTAAGATACTGATTTCTATATCATTATTAACAACAATGGATTCTCCCTTTTTTCTGGTCAACGCCAGCATCTTATTCACCCGCCTTTTCTTTTCTGTCCTGCAATATGTCATAAATGGGGTATTTCACTGGAAAACTATCTTCCACGATAAGTTGTTCCGCCTTACGCTCGGTAACATTGATAATAATCGGAGCCTTGAGATTCACACTGAGCTTTTTGATGTCGGTAGGCACCGTCACTGTCACCAAGACATAGAGATTCTCCTCTGTCAATGTTCCAAGTCCCTTGAGTAAATCATGTTCCACTTGAGGATCGTAATCTGGTTTGACAATCAGCGGATCCATAACCGGAAGCGCAAACCCCGGTTCCTCAATAGACTGAAGCCAGGAAATATTTTTACGCTTCCCATCCTCCGTCTCGTCATAAATCAATGTGAATCTCTGACAATGCGGAAAACCAATAATTCCTTTTTCAAAGAAAATCACTTTTTCGTCTTCTATTTCTATCTCTCCAAATAATCTTGTATTTAACTGCATTTTTTACTCCTCGCTATTCGGGATGCCTCTATTTAATTGTTACATATTATCTATCCAGAACCCCACGCCACAGACATGCCAGCAGAGCTGTCATTCGCCTCTGACGAGGCTTTTGTCTGTGGCTGAGGGGGATTATCCCCCTCATGGAAATAGTAATTCAGCCCTTTTCAAATAAATTTGAACGGTCTGACTTTCTATTTCCATGGGGTTCTGAATAGATATGTTACAGGTAATTCAACAACGTCTGTCCGTTCGCCTTGGAAGAAGCTTGCAAGGATGCCTGGTAAGCATTGTATGCCGCTGTGTACTCAATGATGATGTCCGATAATTCCATATCTTCATTTCTGGACTTGAGCGTCTCAAACGTCGTCTGTTGGTCGGACATCCTGTTCTCCGTCAGATTCAATCTATCTTCTCTGGCTCCAAGATCTGTCCTGGCAAGCGTCACATTATTCTTATAATTACTAAATTTGCCGATGCCTCTGGAATATAGTTTTTGCATATAGTCATCCGCATATGCTGCTTCCTTCTCTGCCGCCTCAAGCCATTGTTTGAGTCCCTCTTGCGCCGCCGGGTCGGAATATTGCGCCTGCTTTTGCATCTCTTCAATTTTTGTTACTTTGTCATGCGCTGCAATTGCTGCCTGAACTGCATTGGTCAACTCATCAATATCTCTGCCGATAGAGGAATCTAAGACGTCGCTTGCCTGCGTGTTTACGGTAAGCTGCTGGTTAAAGGCAACGGTAAACTTAATTTCCTGATTCTCTTTCGTGTATTCAATATGGTTCGCCGGATCTGGATCCGTGACGTCTTTGCAATCAAAGTAATGCTCTGGCCGTAACTCTCCTTTATCAAACCCTTTCTTCGTATAAGTAATGGAAAGCTCCGTTTTTTGACTCGCCATCTGAGTTGCAATCTCCTTGCCCACAACCAGTTCCCCGGTCTCCTTAAAGTAGAGTACTTGTTTGTCACCGACTGCATAATCCATTGCTGCCCAATCGTCATAGGACAAGTCAGACTTAACGTCAACATAATCGCCGTCGACAATCATTTCTCCCAACTCTTCCCAACGTCCGCCGGCTTCGTTATAATATTTTAAATTCGCAATATCAAGTTCTTCTGTCGCTTCATAGGACAGACGAATGCGCTTATGAATATGCTCCTGCGGCATATCCGCCAAGTCTACGCCAGCCTGCACATCGGCAAGCGTATCGGGCACGACGACTTCATTGCTGTAGTAACGCTTCTCCTCTATATCGGAATAGGAGAGCTTTTCTGTAATTTCATACGTAGTATCTATTTCATTCTCCGCAAACGTTAGCTGTTTATTGGTCTTATAACCGGTAAATACATATCTTCCCGCACAATCTGCATTGCCTTCATGATATACCTGCTCTTTCAATGACTGAATATTCTTGAGGATGGCGTTGCGGTCTTCCTGTGTCAGCGTATCCGTTGCACCGTTATTGCATTCCTTATAAATATCTCCTAATATGGTCTCCATATTTTTGAGCGCGCCTTCCGTTACCTCTATCCATGATCTGGCGTCCGGAATATTGCGCTCATAGTACTGGTTTAACTCGCTCAAGTTGCTTCGCAGACGCAACGCACGAATGGCAATCACAGGGTCCTCAGAGGGACGGGAAATTTTCTTCTGTGATGTCATCTGATTATTCAATTTATCGACATTTACCTTATTGCCGTTCATATTTGACATGCTGTTTCTGCTAATCATGCTATTTGTAACTCTCATTTAAGAACCTCCTTATACACCGGTCTGCAAAATCAGTCTATCGTACATCTCCGTCAAGGTCTGAATCATCTTAGACGCCAGATTATATGCATTCTGGAATTTAAGCATGTCAAGCCCTTCTTCATCCTCGTCTACTGCTGAAATCGACATTCTTTTCTGTATAATCGTCTCGGAAAGGTTGCTGTAATTCTTATATAATGTCTCTGCCTTCTGTGTATCAACAGAATTGTCCGTAATCAAACACTTGAGGAATTCTGTCGCCGCGCCGCCGCGGAACAACTTCACATCCGATTTCAGTTTCAACATCTCTTCTACTAACTTCTGGTTTGCCACACCATTTGCATAATCCTCTTTTACGATAGTGGCTATCTTGTTTGGATCCTTCATCACATCCGCAGCCACTTTGACATTGGCAGTCGTCAGTTTATAATAATCATTTTTAAAAGTACTCATGCTGCCGTCTGCATCATAATCTGAGAAATCATACTCGGTTCCATCCGCAGCGTTTGCTGCCACAAAGAACGCCCCCGCCTCATCGCCTTGCAGATTAACGCCGGATTTTTGAAGGTTATTGAGCTGCTTGGCAAACTCACGAAGAAAATTGTTGCATTGAGACTGATAATAAGGAATACCCATCGCATCAATGCTCTCACCGATATTCGCCTTACGGTTATTCAGGTCTTCCCGCTCATCCACAGAAAGCGTGCGCTTCAAATGAAACTCATAAGTCTGGGTCTCGGCATCATAAGTAAATCCAGAATAACGGTAATCCTTGTTGTTAAGCGTGATAATTCCGTCATCCGGCATCGTCATGCTGTTAATATCCGTAATGCTCGGATTCTTGATGGTAACGATGTCTCCCGTTACGCCTTCCCTCACAGACTCTATAATTCCGCTAAATCCTTCATCATTATTACCGTCACGCGTATCAAACAGTCCTTTCAGCCTGCCTGTGCAGCCTTTCCCCGTCACGTTAAAGGGAATATTATCTCTCTCCCAGTAAAGATCGTAGAGACCGTCTGCATCACTCTGATTCACTTTTTTATCGCGTGCCACATATTTCAGCGTATTATAATCAAACGAATCGACTAACGTCTGCCCATTAATCTTCAACAGATAGTTGGTAGCGCCGGTATATACATCTGGATGCTGTGGATCAACTACGTCCGTTTCCTTGACTTCTACCTCAACCAAATCTGACAGTTCATCGACCAGCAATGCTCTCTGGTCTCGAAGCTCATTGGCGTTCACACCCTGAAGCTCAATCACGTTTATCTGCTTGTTGAGAAGTGCAATCTTTTGTGCAATACCGTTAATCTGATCCACCTGTGTACAAATTTCCTGATTACAATCCTCCTGAATCTGCAAAAATCCTACATTCATGCTGCCAAAGAAATTGGCTAAATTCTGAGATTTACTGATAAATGACTGCCTGGCGTCAACATCCTCCGGTGTTTTTTGCACATCATCCAAAGCATCGAACATTTCATCCAAAATATCCGTAAAGCCTTTTACTGTATCATCATTGAGGAGAAAGTCTTCTACCTGCTGTGAATAATATAATTTTGCTTCAAACAAACCAAGTCTTGCGCTGTTATCCCAGTATTTCACATCATAATAGAAATCACGGGTCTGTATAATTTCTGTAGTTGTAACACCACTTCCTGCCATACCGTAACGGTCGTTTACTCGTAATGCCTCAGCCGCAAGGCGCACCGCCTGCTGTCTTGTATATCCCTTTGTATTTACATTTGAAATATTATTTGCCGTTGTGTTCACCGCTGCCTGAAAAGAATTCAGCGCGGAACCTGCAATGGTCAATCCAAAAAATGTTGATGCCATATTCTACCTCCTAATAATATCCCGACGTCTTACAAGCGGGTTACGATATGTTCCAGCATCTCGGAAATCACATTGATGAACCGGCTGGCTGCATTGTAAGCATTCTGATATTTGATCATGTTCTGTAATTCCTCATCGGATGAAACGCCGATGACCTGCTGACGACTGTTATCAATACTCTCAACCTCAGCACTAAGTCCCTTTGCCAATCCCTCATATACATTACCAGATGTGCCGACATCCTGAATCATCCTTCGGTAATATTCTTTAAATGTACATGGATCTGTATTGCTGGGATTGATGGTCTGTCTCTTCTGGCTCCACAATGCCACCAACTCCTGCGCCATTGCCTGCGCCGGCTCCCCGTCTTTCTTCAGATGGGGAAGCGCATTCTCCAATTGTAACAAGTCTTCGTTAATTACCATACCGCCAGTCGTATACATTTTGGCCGGGTCTTTCAGGTCTTCTTCGTTATAAACATAATAGACGGTATTATCTTGCGCTGTAACTTTCGTATAACGATCGCAGCCTCTCCTGGTAAAAAGCTCGCGGCCCGGTTTCTGCCCATCGGTGCCCACACAGCCGTTCTCTTCATCCCATACTTTGACGTTCCGATATACCGTACCGTCCTTCGCTGTAAATGTCGCCGTAGTCAATGGACTGAAAATATCATTGATGGAAGTTACGACTTCATGAATGAGCTGGTCTAATTCCGCCTGCGCTGTCATAACTACAGACATTCCTGTCGTATCCTCGTATTTCTGCTGATCCAAGCCAGTAATATCACGATAATCTGCCGGTCTATCTCCTCTGGAAACGATAAGCCCTTTAAGCGCGCCGATGTCTGTATTCAACTCTGCGGCAATATCCCCGCTCTTATAGTCAAACATATAAGTATATTGTTCTCTGCCTACGTCTGAGAGCTGCGGCCAATAAGGAGTTACAAATCCTGTGACTGGGTCGGTATGGCCTCCTACCTCATACACATGAATCTCATCTACAAACTCCACGTTCTCCAGCTTCACTCTAACCGTTCCGTCTGCGCGTTCCTTGAAATCTACCTTTGCAAGTCCGGAAAGCTCATCCAACAGATTGTCACGCTCATCACGCAACGTCATTGCCGTCTCCACACCGCCAGACTCTATTCTCAAGATCTCAATATTTAAATCACGGATCCTCTTGCCAATATCATTAATTCTATCAATGTTCTTATTAATTTTATAATTAAGATTTTTCTGATACTCTTTCAGGCTTTCCTGTACTTTCTGTGCTCTATCCAAAAACAGGGTTGCCTTCTGGATAACCAAAGTCTGATAAATACCTGTTTCCGGGCCCTTGGCAAATTCTTCAAAAGACTCCCAAAACTCCTGAATTGCCGTCTGGAATTCCTCTCCTTCTAATTCCTGAAATTGATTCTCTACTTCTCTTGCAGATTCTGCACATGCCTCGTAAAAATTCTGTCTGCCATTCTCTGTGCGGTAATACTGATCTAAAAAAGCATTCCTGGTATGTACTACATCTGCAATGTTTACACCAAGCCCTGCTTGCTGATAACTGATTGCCGCTTTTTTGTCAAAGGTCACATATTGTCTGTCTTCAAACAACACTTGCTGTCTGACATAACCTTTCGTCTCTACATTTGAAAGATTATTCGCCGTCGTATTCAATGCGTTCTGACTATTCTGTAAGCCGGATGCACCGATATACAGGCTTCCCATTCCATTTGCCATCTTACTATTCTCCTTTACTGCCGGGTTCTAAGAGATTCCCTTCTCTCTTACTGCCGGGTGTCATGAGATTCCCTTCTCTTTTACATAAAAGTGTTAAAGCACTTTTGATTGCTTCGTCTTATTGTTTGGCGTCGAAACCGCCGCTTCCCAACAGATCCCCGGTATTATTCGCCCGGTTATCATAGTTCGCCGTCGTTGGCGCCTGCCTCATACTGCGGAACAGTGTCAAGTCAAATTCCGCCATCTCCATAGCATGCTTGAGCAGTGTATCATTCTGCGCATTGATCTCTGCCATCCCACGGAGTGTCTCTTTCAGCCGATCCCGCAAATCAATCAACTTGCTCTGTTCCTGCGGCTGTTTATTTAAAAATGCTATCATATTAGTAACCGTCAGTTCTTCTGGCTGTTTACTAAGTACGATAGACATATCATTCACTACTTCGCTTCTTTTATTTTCCAAATTCTTCAGGCGGCTGGTAATTTCCTGTTCCCGATCTGTAATCGCCTCAAGAGCAGGAATATCACCGTCTATGATAATCTGCCTCTTCTCATGCGACAACTCCGTTAGACGTTGATATCCCTTATTCTCTTCTTCTAAAATATTCATAAAATCTTCCATTAAGCTCGCCACGCAAAAACCTCATTTCTAGCAGTATGCATCATATTTTTCAAGTAATTTTGCTGCAAAATCTCCGTTATCCACCTTATAATTGCCGGATGCTATACGGCCTCTTACCTGGATGACTCTGTCTTCCCTGATATCGGGCGCATCTGCTACCGCCTGCTTCGCAACCTGGTAGTCACGGCCTACCCGGGAAATCTGTACTTCATCCCGCTTCTTCACATTATCCGTACTCTTTAACTTAGCTGCTTTGCTATTGCTGTAAATCTGCGTAACTTGATTGTATGCTTCTATGCGCATTCGGATCTCTCCCTTCTATAAATAAATTTATCTTATTGCAATATTGTGTGCTTTATCTACTGTATTTATCGGTTGTTTCAAAGGAAACTTTAGAAGTTTGGAAAAACTTCACAAATCGGAACAAAACGGATAAGTCCGCTGAGGCTCCCTAAATTTCTCATTGCTGAGGGACTTAGACGGTTTGCCGTGCTGAGCACAATTGCGAAGCAATAGTTACCTCTGTGCGAGTGTGCATAATTCTTTTTATCATATAGGAAATTCGGAGAAATTTCCTATATGATAAAAAGAAAGCGTCCAAATCCCAAGGGACTTGAACACTTTCTCTATATCCAATCTATTGCACAATATTTTAGGCCTTAATGCCTTTTTTCTTTCTGGTAATGAACAGGCATGCCCCTGCAAGGAAGAATCCTGCGCAAAGCATATATCTTGCATCAAAAGCAATTCCTGTCTTGGGCGTACCGCTCTGTACCTGTGCAGTTCCCACACTCTTTGATGCAGAACTTCCGCCAGCTCTTGCCACGGTAGTAGTCCCCGCCGTTTTTGTCGTAGTTCCTGTTGGGTTAGTCTTCTTATCATCAGTATCGTTTGGTTTTTTATCACCAGGGCCATCACCGGGCTCAGGATCGACTGGTTTCTGTGGTTTTTCCCCTCCGGTTGACTCAAAAATATATCCATTTTCGTCTGCAAAACGCTCTGCCTCAGAGCCGCTGACGCCATAAATCACATCTGGAGTCCAAGAAGACTGCGCGCCAATTGAAGTTACGCTGTTAGGAATTGTAACGGTTCCAATACCGCTTCCGGTAAATGCATCCGCCTCAATCGTGGTTACACCCTCTGGAATCTTCAAGTTATATACATAAGGACAGTTGGCAAATGCAGAAGAGGTTATCGTTGTCATCCCTTTGGGAAGTTCTAAGCTGGACTTGCCCATCGGACAGTACAAAAGCTGCGACAGGCCGCTATTATAAACTGCGCCATCATGTGAACTATAACTGCCGTTTCCACTGTCTACGTTAATTGCTGACAAATTACTGCATCCGTCAAACGCGCTGAAATCTATAGAAGTAGTTCCTGCGGGAATGGAGATAGAAGAAAGCCCAGAACAATTTCCAAATGCCTGGGAACCAATGCTTCCCACAGAGCCTGGAATGCTGATTTCTCCTAAACCGCTGCATCCATACAAAGTCAAATCCGGAATGCTGCCCATTCCACCGGAAAGGCTTACAGAACCAAGACCGCTGCAATCGGATAAAACACCGCTTCCCATAGAAGTTACGGAGTCGGGAATCACGATTGACGATAAACTTACGCATCCGTTAAACGCACTGCTACCAATTTCCGATACGCTAGAAGGAATTGTCACAGAACCAAGACTGCTACAACCTGCAAACGCCCTTGCGCCGATGGATGCAACGCTATCAGGAATTGCTACCGAACCGAGGCTGCCACATCCATCAAACATTTCCTCCGGAATGGATGATATGCCGCCTGGAAGCTCTGCATATCCCAAAGAGCTACATCCATAAAATACACCGCTGCCAAGACTTACACTTCCGCCAAAGACAACGCTGCCCAAAGCGCCGCACCCGGAAAAACTGTAAGAACCTACACTGGTAATGTTTGCCGGAATGACTACACTTGTAATGCTGCCATTTCCAGCAAAGGCATAATCTGCGATTGCTGTTGCAGTCGCCGGAAGCGTAATATCACCACCGCCTCCATTATAGCCTGTAATCATTGTTCCCTCCATGACAAACTCGCTTACTTCCTCTTCCGCCATTGTTTCCATGATAGGACACATAGCCAGGGCGAGTGCCACAATCAGTACTGCATTGAAACACTTGCTAAACAATTTTTTCATCTTCTTGTCCTCCTTGCATTGCCTTCCCTTTTACTTTTTACATTTCTTAGCTACTAAAAACAGTCTGCCGTCTTCTGTATAACTATTACAGGTTGAAAGCGTTAATAATTTATCTCCATACGAGAGTTCTAGTTTCTCGTCCATTATATTCAATTCTTTTACCGTCTTCACAAAGCGATTAAATGTCTTCTTATTGCCTGCGTCAATGAAATTATAATATTTAAATTCTCCATTGCCCTCTTTTGCTACTTTAGATAAACATACCGCCACAATCTCATATTCCGCTTTGTCATAAATTGTATTAAAGGTAAGCTTTTTGTGTTCTTTCCAAAATGACGGTTCTAAATATTCCTTGAGCCCACCGAACATCATGCCTGATTTCATGTTATGTCCATAAATAATCATATTGTCGTTGGGTTCTTTCAAACTATTTCTGGAATCAAGGAAAATGGAACCATTAATATCCTCTTTTCCGTCAAAATCATGATCCAGATAAAAATTACTGCTCTCTGACACAGCCTGCATTACTGGATAGTCAATCTCTGTCCCGTCTATTGTAAGCCAGCCTGCAAAGTCGGAGTTCTTCTCATATAACGCCTGATATTCCGGCAATACTGGTGGTCCGATCTCCTGTATTGGTTCTGCGGCATACACTTCATTGTCCACCGTCTCACTCTCAGCCACCACAACTTCTCGTTTCTTCGTATCTTTTGCTTCATCTGTTCCCAGCACATCAAGTAACTTTGCCGATAACCAGTCAGAAGCCGCCGAAATTTCCTGCTCACTTTTCATTTTCTCTAATGCCTTAGTCTTTTGGCGATCATTGTACTCACTCCCCAAAAATATCAGGAAGCAGACAACTGCACCAGCCATACAAATTGCTCCGATAACCTGACGGGGCGATATCTGGCGCAGCCTGCCTATTATTTTCTTTGTAAAGGAATCCCGGGACAGGGCACGATAGTCCTCCACCATCATGTCCGAAAGGTACAACAGGTAATCATCTCCTATTACACTGTGAAAGATAATCTTTCCCTCACGGACCAGAGAATAAAGCCTCTGTGCCACGCCCGGTTCATTGATATCCATTTTTTTGGATATATATTTGATCTTTTCAATATCGTCCAGCGCTTCCTGATATTTCTCTTTGGACTCAAACTGGAACTTTCCAATACAGTATATTTTATCCATATCGATATCAACTTCCTTTCTATCCGCCGCTACTTTTTCGCAGCGACGGATTTTACTGACGAGTATTTACTGTTATACGTCTTAGAACCAACCTTTTTGCTTGCGCGAATCTTATAGTAGTATGTCTTTCCGTTGGTTGCTTTTTTGTCTGTATAAGAGGTCTTACTGGTTGTAGCAATCTTCTTATACTTTCCTTTTTTACTGGTACTGCGGTATACCTGATAATTTGTTGCCTTGGCAACCTTCTTCCATTTGAGAGCTACTTGTTTCGGCTTCGTGGAAGAAATACTTGTAATTTTCGTTGCCTTAGGAGCTGTGCTGGCTGTAATAGTAACAAAACTGCTGTAATAGTATTGCCCCTGATTTACATATGCACGCACACGGAATTTTGCAGAAGTACCCGCTTTCAATTTGGAGACCGTCGCCTTCAAGGTACTGTTTTTCCTCACAAAAGCAACCCGTCTATTCTTGGAATTATAAATCTCGTAGCCGGTTACCACCTTATTCTGCTTCCAGGAAAATGTAATGCTGGAAGCCGTATAGCTAGAGACTTTTACACCTGTCACTTTCGGTACGATAATGTTATAGTTTATCGTCTTTGTTCCTGTAAAGTTGCCTTTGCCTTTGATGACAACGCTCGCCTTACCAGGATTCTGGCTGTTTACATGGGAAATGCTATAATCTGTTCCATTCTTCAAGACAATGCCGTCACTGCTAATGGTAACGGAAGGGTTCAATTTCTTACCGGTATATGTCTGGTCTGCAATTTTGTTTGTCGTCGCTCTGCCGATATTCTGAGGCGCAATCTTAAACGTAGCGCTCGCCGTTCCATCATACCTTCCAGCGCCCTTAATCGTAACGGTTGCTGTTCCCACATTTATATTATTGCTGTAACTTACTGTGTAATCTACGTCTTTTGAGAGGATTCTTCCATGGTCTTCTACCAGGATAGCCGGTGTAATTGCTTTTCCGGTGAACGTGTATGCGGACGCCAGACCCTTGATGATAGTCTCCTCGGAGAAGTCTCTGGCTATCTCAAACGTAACCAACTTTTCTCCTGTATACCATTCACCCATTCCGGTGATGGTAATCGTTGCCGTTCCTTGTGCAATATTGTCTGCATAAGCTAACGTATATTCTTCACCCTCTGTCAGTTTCTTACCTGCAAAATACACTTCCGGTACCGGTTTCACTTCACTTCCGGTATATGGCTGTGGTGGAATACTGGAAACTTCCGCCAGATTCATCGGTCCAAGAATCCTAAACTGTGTATTGATATTTCCAGAATAATTCCCAATACCAACAATATTTACGCTTGCGGTTCCTACTGCTACATTCGTCAGATAGGAGAGCGTGTAGTCCTTGCCGAGCACCAAACGGCCAGCATTTTCGTCTTCGCCATCTCCACCGGGATTCTCGTCGTCTCCACCAGGATTGTCATCGCCGTCTCCACCAGGATTGTCATCGCCGTCTCCACCGGGATTCTCGTCGTCTCCACCGACGTTTTCATCATCATCCGTGTTTCCATCATCGGCGCCTTCCGCCTGACCTTGTACCTGACTTCGTAACCGCAAATCTACATCCGGCGTAACGCCCATACCCGTATAAAGCTGATCTTCGATAGGAGCAAGCAACATGTCAGCATCTATACCCTCTTCTGTACCAATGCTCTTTGGCAAAATTGTAAACTCTACTCGCTTCTCACCGGCGAAATTCCCGGCTCCTTTTACAATCAATGTCGCTGTGCCTGCATCCGTATTGTTCTCATATAGTAATTCATAATCATTTTCTGTCAGCGGAATTTCTTGGTCACCCACAGCCAGGGTTACAATCACCTCAGGCTCAATCGGCTTACCGGTAAAGGTTTGTTCCGGAATCTCTGTCACACGGAAATCCTGTGATACATCTGGCGGTACAATCTGGAATGGAATGTCTCTTGTTCCAGTATAATTGCCATTACCACGAATTGTAACATAACCTGTTCCCGCACTCACGTTATCTCGGTAACCAGAAATAAGGTAATCCTTCTCTTCTTCCAGGAGTGTACCGTCTTTCGCTTTCACGGTAACTGTGGTGCTCGCCGCCATTCCCGTATAAGGCGCCGGTGACGCTTTCATATCAAAGTCGTCATTGCTCTCATCAATTGGCTCTGGCTCGATTGTGAACTTCAATTTCAGGCTTCCGCCGTAAGCATTCTTACCAGTAATAATAGCTACCGGAGCATCATCGCCTGCGTACTGCGTAGCAGCGTTAATGTTGTTCTCATACGTAATATCATAGTCGTTCTTAGTAAGAACTACTTTCTCGGTACCATTCATATAGGAGACTTCTACATTCGGCGTCTTTGCCGTCCGGCTGTAAACCGGGTTATCGCCTACAAGCTCTGCATGCATACCCTCAATCGGACGACGAATGATATTAAATTCAAACGTCTTCTGTCCCAGGTAATTGCCTCCATCAACTGCTCGTATAATTACACTTGCTTTGCGGCTCTCAGTAGAAATAGCCGTATTGTTCACAAATCCTGCCACCGTGTAATCAACATCCGGCTGCATAAGCTGCCCATGATTATAAACCTTAACTACTGGCTCAATTGCAGAACCCGTATATACAAACGCATTCTCATATTCCTCGGAATTAATCGCACCTTCAAAGGTAATTGTGATATCACCCTCGTCTGTGCTCAAATTCTTAGGGGTAATATTATAATATCTCTTAATGATACCGCGGTAACAGCCGATTCCCCGGATAATTACCGTCGGTCTCTCGTCTTCTGCTAATGTCTCGCTTGCTACATTGCGGTTGTTGCGGCTGATTTCTGTAGCCGTACCCTGATTTGCCGCTGTAACAATCTCAAAGTCTTTATCTTTCTCTAAAATGTAAGGCTCTACATCTGCCCCGGCAGATGTATCTGTAAATATCAAATCGGGGTAAACGTCCACAATACCAAAAGGAACATTATGGTCATAATCAAGTCTGATATAAGAGTTCTCCACATCTGCTTCCGCAATGCTCGCCATAATCTTAAAGGTTCTCTCATACGATCCGGTATAGTTGCTGTACTCTACCGCTGACATGATAATTTTTGCTTCACCGATTCTATTATTGTCCTCATAAGTAACGCTGTAGTCCTGATCCTCCACCAACGGTGTACTCTGTACAGTTCCCTGAATCTGTTTGCTCCAGGTTACCGCAATATCGTTCTTCGTATTTGTAGGATCCGCCGGATTTAAGGGGAATGTAATCGTCTCTCCCACCTTATAATCCACCTCTGGCACACGCGTATCATCAAAACTTTCTCCATTCACACGCAGCAGCGTCTTCACAGTGTCAGCGGAAATTTCTCTGGGATTAATCTTAAATTCCATCTGGAATCCGCCCTTGTAATTCCCCGTATAATTTCCATCTTCATCCTGTGTCGCCTGAACGATAACGGTCGGCATTAGGCGCTCGCCTCGGCCTCCATCTTCGCTCTCAGCAAATGTATATACATTCTTATTGTTGATGGCTGAAATCTTGTAATCCGTACCCACGCCCAGATTCAATTTATTGCATGAAATCACAAGTTCCGGTATAATGTTTAATCCATTAAATTCATAACCTTCCTCAACCAAGCCAGTCACATCAAGCGCCGGGTCTTTTTCAATTCCCTCTGACTCTATTGCATTGGTAAGGTCTCTCTGACGAATCTCAAACTCCGCTTCCTTGGCGTCGCCGCTCTGCGCATAGTTGCCTTTAACGGTCACGCCGTCTGCTTCCATTACCGGAGTAATAACCGCTTTCGCCTTAGCGCCGCTCTTAGCAGTAGCATCTGTGTTGTTCTCATAATTGACTACATAATCCACGCCCGCTGTAAGAGTCTCTTTCACACCGCTGTCGTAAGTATATGTTACCGTCGGCTCCGGCGTATTCCCGGTAGGAGAATAGTCACAGTCTTCTATTGTCATCTCTGTTCTGTCAGAAGACAAATCTCCGCGTATTTTAAACGTCTTCGTAATCGTTCCGCCAAAATTGCCAACACCGTTAATCGTAATGGTAGCCTCGCCAATTCTGGTATTATCTTGATAATAGATGGAGTACTCCGTCCCTAAGTCTAGTTCTCTGGTTCCCATCTCCGCGCCATTGATATCAAGCGCAGTATACTGAACCCGTAAATTCGACATGACGACTGCATTCTCCAACATCTCAGCATTGACGTCTTCCCCTGCAATTACCGCATCAAGAATTACATCCTCAACGCCCTGCACCTCTACATGCCCTGCCGTCTCGCCTTTTCCAAGATCATACGGCGTAATATCAAACTCTATTTTGTGCTCGCCTTCATAGTTGACGTCATCACCTTTGATCGTAAGGCTTCCTTTGCCAATCTTATTATTGTCGCCATACTCAACATAGTAATGAAGATCCTGCGTCCTGTCGTTCCCATTATGCGTTATCTTGGGCACCGGCTGAATAGACTCGTTTACCTCAATAAAATCGTAACTGTCTTTTACATTATTGATAACAAAATTATTCGCTGCAAAATCATCGGTAGCAAGATTAAACTTGCGGATATCAAACTGTACCGGTTCCGCTGCTCCATAATAATCGCCTTTTCCGACAATCTTTGCTGAAGCGATTCCAGCGTCCGTATTGTCGTTGTTCTCACAGACAACTTCATAATCCTTGCCGTTCGTCAACGTCTTGCCGGCAAAAATAACTTCTGCGTTGCTCGGCGTAATCGGGTTACTGGTATAAATCTGCTCTGGGATCTGCACGGAAGTAAACGCACTCGGGTTACCGTAGTCGGCAAGGTTTCCTTTGACTGTAAAGTTTACAGGCTTGCTTCCAGTATAATTGCCCTTTGCCCGGATCGTCGCCTGCGCCGTGCCAATGGCAGTTACCCCCGGCTTGAATTCCAGGTCATAATCGACGCCAGCCGTCAATTCAATATTCTGCATTCCTGCTTCGGCATTCGTATAGCTTACCGTCAGTTCAAACGTAACCTGTTCTCCCGTATAAGGATAATAATGGTCGTTTGCCGTTCCGATCGTGAAATCATAGTACGGCTCGTTCTTAGCCCGCATACTCAGCGTTCCACTGGTAATGCTTCTCGCCGTAATTGCAAAGGTCTTATTCACTTCCCCTTTATAATTGCCGATACCCAATACCTTAACGCTTCCGGAACCTTTGTCGATATTTGGGCCATATTCCAACGTATAATCCGTATCCTCCACCAACGTCTTAGTCCCATGTCTGACTGTGACTTCCGGCATAAGCTGTGTTCCCGTAAATTGCACGGAAGCCGGAACACTGACCGTTATCGTGCTGATATCACACCGGACAATTGTAAAGCGCTTCTGGAACTGTCCCTGGTAATTGCCCGTACCGGCAATCTTCACGAGCGCAGTCCCAGGAGAGCCGACGTCCGTATTATTCTCGTAAGTTACCGTGTAGTCTGTGCCCTTTCGCAGCGTGCCCTTCGTACTGTGCACAACATTTACATTCGGCTCGATAGCATTGCCGGTGTATGTAAATTCTGCGTTGTCCGCAAAACCGGTAATCGTCGTATTCTGATCCGTCAATTGGATTGGCTCAATATCAAACTCACGCCTTGCCGTACTGCCTTTAAAGTTCCCTTTTCCCACTGCCCATACCGTCGCCTTGCTGGTGTCAGTGGTCGCATTGATATTGTTATTATAGCTCAAAGCCGCTTCATAGTCCTGGCCTGCTTTCAGGGTCATTGCACGGCCATTCTGAGGCGTATAAACAATCTCCACCTCCGGCTTCTTCTGTTGGCCGGTATATTCTTTGTCCGTATAGTTGACAATATCAATCTTTATTGTCCTGGAATCCGAGAGATCCTTCTGTTCTACGGTATACGTCGCTTCCACCGTATTTCCTGTCAACTGGCCGCTTGGAAGAGGCGTTACCGCAATCTTGTGCTTCCCTGCGGAAGTACCGGCGTCTCCCGCCACACGGGAAACGGAATAATCCACACCCTGCTTGTATTCTACGCCATTGTTGCTGACAACAATCGCCGCTTTTACCTTATCAAACTGATCCGTGCCGTCATATACATAGGTGGCTCCAGTCGTATCAACCATGCCGGATGAAAGCTGTGTAGCAATAATCTCATAATGTAAATCTAGGTAATCGCTATAACACCCAATGCCATGAAGCGTAACCGTCGCAATACCTTCATTTTGATGATTCGCATAACCAGTAATCTCGAAATCTTTTCCAAATTCTAAGAGTTTATTTTTATAATCAGGATCGTGCAGCTTGATATCTTTTGCTCCGTCCAACTCAACATCCGTCCCGCCAGCATAAGACTGAGGCTCAATATCTTCCGCCCAAATATTTATATCAGAAGCATAGCTTTTGCTAATGTTTTTTGAAATACGGAACGTCTTATGCTCACTCTCAAGACCGCCAAACCTGCTTCCTTTGCCCACAATCCATGCCTCTGCTTCATCGCCTGCATAACAATTGTTCGCATAACGCACTTCATACTGATCCGTTGTCAACGGCGTGCCATCGTATTTGACATTCCCCACCGTAGGCTCAATATCCTGTCCCGTATATACTTTACCTCTCGCCGGAATAGCCGGAACAAAGTCAAAGCTTAATTTAGCAGCGTCTAACAAAGAAATTTCAAAATCTATAGATTTTGTTCCCGTATAATTATTTCTTCCGTTTATCCTGACTGTCGCCGTACCAGGACCTCGATTGTTCAAAAAAGTATAAGTATAATCCACATCGGCTACGGAAGTGGACGACATTATTCCCACCAAATCTGTATGGTCTTTGTTGCCGCTGTCCGTAATGTCTATCGCCGGAGTGACCGTCGCGTCACTGTTAGAAATCTCCTGCGCCAAATCCGCGCTGCTTGGAAACGTGCCGGAATTGATATCCCTCTGCGCAATTGTAAAAGTCGCGCGCTTCCTATCCGCCTCGTTGTTAAGATTAATAACCGTCACTCCTGCTGAACCGGCATTCACGTTATTATCATACTCAAGACGATAATCCGTGCCCTGTGCCAGCGTAGCCCCACTCTCCCTGGCTACCACTGTTACGTTCGGCGTCTTGGCGCTTCCGTCATACTCGATAGGCGAACTCCTGTCAACTGTAACATCAGAACCGATGCTAATCAAGTTATCCGCATCGTCCGCCGCATGCACAGTAAGCCCGGACAGATCTACCATCCCGGCTATCATGCAGACGCTGAGCGCCAACGCCAATATTCTCTTGGTCAGATCCCTGTACATAGTTTTTCCCTCCTGCTCTTGTCTTTATCCTGTAAGCTTTCTATATCAATAACTATTCAAAACGGCGCTTAATTATCCCGGCTGACGCCTGCACGGTTCTAAACAGTTATACATTAGGATGATTAAGATACTACTCATTATTAATATTTTTTCGGCTTAACACCAGAAAAAAATTATATCTTAACCTATATTTCCTATATTTAACATGAATATCATGTATTTTCCATTAGAGTATAGCACAAATCAAAAAGCAATACAATTATTTCTTGCCTGCTTGCATGGAAAAAGCAAACCTATTGTTACCCCCTGCAATCCATCATAGACGCCCACTCCTCTGGAAAGAATTGTTCCAACAGCGCTTGCTGCTGCTCCTGTCCAGACAATTTCTCCCCTACCAGGCTTGCTTTAGCGGAATCCTCATCCGACGATGCCTTTGCATTATTCTTCGCATCCTCGTCGCAAATCTCAAGAGGTTCATCCTCTTTGAGCACTCCCTTCTTGCGGCTGTCCTGTACGGCAGCTTTCACAGCCTCCCCAAGAAGCTCGCCAAACTGTGGATTCTTCTTGCTCACCTGGGTCACCATCTGGTATGCCTGCTGAATAATATTCTGCTGCTCTGTCTTAGAAGACGCCTGCTGCAAAGCATGTTTTATCCGCTCGCCCTGTTCATGGGCAAGTTCTGCCATCTGTGCCAGTTTCGGGTCTACACGCATCAGCAACGCCTTCTCCTGCGGCGTAACAGACTCCCCCCTGGCAATTTTGCGGGCAATCTTTTCTGCTTTTTTCACTTCGCTACTGCTATCGTCTACTTCTTCCGGCTCTAAAATTCTCTGTAAAAATGATTTTTTCTCTTTATCCGTCTCCACACCAGTCACGTTGCGGATGACCTGTCCGACATCTACGGTAACCTTTCCCACCGTAACCTTCGCGTCCATTCCTGCATTCATCTTCTATCCCTCCTGATTATCTTTCTTATAGTTATATCGGCATAGAAACAAAATTTATTTCCTAATTATTTAAGAATCAATGTCCTTCCTCCTCAGATTCCACGTCCTCTTGTACCGTAGTCTGTTCTCCGGCTTTTTGAGCGCGGACATACATCACCACCCCCAATATCAGAATGAAAATGGAGATAATCTGCGACGTAGAGAGGAATCCAATGGCCCCCCGGTAATCATTGCGCAACATTTCAATCACAAACCTTCCAATACTGTAAAGGATGCAGTACCCGGCGGCAACCTTGCCCTTTTTCGGCGCGCGCTTTGCATACGCCATCAACACAAAAGCAATGGCAAAGTCTCCGATACCGGAATAAATCTGCGTCGGAATCAGCTTCACGCCATTGGGCGCGTACTCCGACTGCCAATACTCAATGTGCAATGGGAAATCTGTTTCCCTGCCGTAACAGCATCCGGCGAAGAAACAACCAATTCTTCCACACCCCTGCGCAAATGCCACTGCCGGAAGCACCAAATCCAAATAGCTGATAAAATCTGCCTTTTTCAGACGACAGTAAACAAAACTCGTCAGCACGCCTCCGATGATTCCTCCGTAAACCACCCAGCCATTTTGGAAATCCCATAAAATAGATGGGTTTTTTATGATATCCGGTATACTCACAAGATAATAAAGAAGTTTACTGCCAAGCGAACCGCCAAGCACGGCACACCAGAAAATACCATATAGGATGTCCGTATCCAGCCCTTTCTTTTTGGCCCTTATTTCACTGATAATAAATGCACTCAAATAGCCAAGCGCTGTCATAATGCCGTAAACGTGCAGTGTCAGCGGGCCTAATTGTATCGTATTAATCATATTTTGTTCCTCGCTTTTCTTCCTAATCTGTCTACGATTATACGGAATTTCCGCGTTGATTGCAAGATACATATATGATACAATCGAAACAAGGAGGAAACACATAACTATGTGGATTGCAGATAAATGGAAAGATTATGAAGTACTCGACTGCTCAGAGGGCGAAAAGCTGGAACGCTGGGCAGATTATATTCTGGTAAGGCCGGACCCGCAGGTAATCTGGGATACCCCCAGGGCACACGCGGGATGGAAGAAAAAGAACGGTCACTACCACAGAAGCAGCAAAGGAGGCGGTGAGTGGGAATTTTTTAACCTCCCCTCACAATGGGACGTCCATTACGACAGCCTGACCTTCCACCTCAAGCCTTTCAGTTTCAAGCACACGGGATTATTCCCCGAACAGGCGGTAAATTGGAACTGGTTTGGCGATAAAATTCGGCAGGCACGCCGCCCCATCAAGGTACTGAACCTCTTCGCCTACACTGGCGGCGCAACGCTCGCTGCGGCAGCGGCAGGTGCAAGTGTCACCCATGTAGACGCGTCCAAAGGCATGGTAACTTGGGCAAAAGAAAACGCCGTCTCCTCCAACCTTGGCGATGCGCCGATTCGTTGGATTGTAGACGACTGCGTGAAGTTTACAGAGCGGGAAATTCGCCGCGGCAACCATTATGACGCGATCATTATGGACCCGCCTTCTTACGGCAGGGGCCCCAAAGGAGAAATCTGGAAAATTGAAGACGCCATCTATCCACTGGTAAAGCTTTGCACACAGCTTTTATCCGATAAACCGCTGTTTTTCCTGATTAACTCTTACACAACCGGTTTGCAACCGGCAGTACTCGCCTATATGCTTGGCACTGCGCTGCATAAGTTCCCAGGACATATTGACGCTCAGGAAATTGGCCTTCCAGTCACTTCCAGCCATTTAGTCCTGCCTTGCGGTGCAAGTGGAAGATGGGAAGCCACATAACGGCTTCCCATCTGCATTCCTTACGCTATTTTCAATTTGCTTCCCGTTTAATTCTGCTCATTTTCATCCTTTTTCTCCGGGTCCTTATAAGAGTAGGCATTGGAAATCTTGGCATTCTCCGCTGTCAATTCTACCTCTTCCCGATAGTAGGCAATTACCGGCGTCCCTACTTCGATATTCTTATAAATGGTATCCGCCACCTCAAGCGGCGCGTTGATACAGCCATGAGAACCGCTGCTCTTGTAGATTTCTCCGCCAAACTTGCCACCGCGCCAGGAAGCATCATGAATGCCTACATTGTAAGCAAACGGCATGAAATAAGTGACATCCGACTCGTAATCCTCGCCCTTCAATACTGCCGGGCTGTCTTTGTATACAATCTTAAACACACCGTCCGGCGAACCGTTATTCCTGTTAATGTTTCCTGTAACTACATCGCTCTCGACAACTAATTCGCCATCCTTATAATACCACATATGCTGCTTCGTATAGTCAATCTCAACATATGTATTGCCAATGTCATCCTTGCCTTCCACATATGCGCGCTGAGAATAAACAGGCTCACGGCTTACCGGTTTACCGGCTTCTAAATCTGCTTTCAACTGTTCTGCCTCTCCCGGCTTATTTACAATCCAGCCGTAATCGCCGCCACCAATCTCAATCGTATCGTTGGATGAGGTTCGGAACTGGCGTACATCTGCGTATGTGTTATACTTGCTGGCAAGCATTTGTACATAATCGGTAATCTTGTCCTCTTTCAAGGAAACGTTAAAACCGTCTACTGTCAAAAAATCGCGAATCTGCTCTTTACTCAATTGTTCCTCAGAATCTTTGATTTCATAATTGATAGTCGCATTCTCGTATTTCTCAATGCGCTCCATCGTTTCCACAATTTCTTTACTCTCGCTGGTGTACTCTGGACTCACATAATCTTCATCTGTAAGCTGCACAGACGTCTCTCCGGCCGATACCGCCTGCTTTACCTTTGCAAGTACGCGCTCAAAGTCCATGCGGCTGCCCAGCGTTTCTTTTTCTATATAGTAACCATCTTCCCCAAGCTCAATGCGTGCGCTTTCCGGCTCCGTAATGTTTTCTTCCTGAAAACAATCCATGCTTTTCACCGCCTGGGAAATCAGCTCTTCCTTATATTCCATGGTAATAGGAACTTCGCCGTTGCGCGGAGCTATCATTGCCCCCACCCATTGAACCGGATTCTGTGCGTTAAGCAATTTCTCCACGGAACCGTCCGGCACATACGAACATTCAATGTCTGTCCCATACACATGATGCTTTCCACCGTCCCGGTCAAATACCGTCAAAAGATAATCTTCCACGCCGTCACCGACTTTTTCCTCCGCTGCTGAAAGATCCATACCACCCACTCGCCAGCCGTTAATCTTGGTACGAAGGAAAAAATGGCTGCTGAAGTAGAGAGAAATTGCAAAATACAATCCTATCAGCAATGTCACCGCCAAGGCAACGCTCACAATGATGACTTTTTGTTTCTGTTTTCTTCTGCGTCCTCGTCTTCCCATATGCATCCCTCAATTCCTGATAATGTTTCCCTCAATAATTCTGCGGTCATTTTAATCAGTTCGATTGCCGTCTTCCCAGGACTTCTGACACGCTCTGACATAGAGCATAAATTCTTCCAGCTCCCCCTGTTCTCCAAAGCTTCTGGGAAATACTGTTACCGATACTGGCTGCATATTTCCATCGACTTTCCGCCTATAAGAACATGTCACTTTTGTCTCCCCATTGCAAAATCTTTCCTGTAGATTCTGCGGTGAAAGCAACTGGGAGATACGCTCCCTGTCATTCTCTTCCACCATCTCACGCACTACAAGCTGAATCATCTTTTCATATCTGCCGATATGATAGTCATCTCTCAAAATTTCTGCCAGCTTTTTCTCCTCTCTTGGTCCTTTTAAAATCCGGCATCCGTCTGGTTTCAAGGATACCAGCATAATCTTATAATACTTTGGTATCCCATGATTTGTCTGATATTCCATGCTGCTATACTTCCCTTTTCTAATAATACCACTTGCTCCCCGGCAAGGTAATGCATCTTTTGCAAAGATTTTCTTATGCTTTTCTTAATTTATTATAACAGCTCAACTATACCTCGTAAACACAACAACTGTGCATGACAGTATGCCATTTGCGTATGTACGGTTGAAACATTATAAGCTATACAGGCATACTTTTGTCCTTGCAAGGCTTCGGGGAATATCAATAATACGCTGATTCTTAGAACCGCGAAATTGCAGGGAAATATCCTTCTTTTCCTGCACAAATTCCCCATCTACCAGAACATCGAGAAGTGACAACATTTCGTCCGTAACCTCGCATCTCGCTGCACTTTCCTTCCAAAGCTGCTCATCTAAGAGATAACCTGTATAGCACCAAATCGTCTTTTGCGGATACCGCGTCCTTACCTTCTTCAGAAACGGCAGCAGCGCACGCTGGTTTGCCGGCTCAAACGGCTCTCCACCAAGCACCGTCAAACCTGCAATAAAATCGGGCTCTAAAAGCCTGAAAATCTCATCCTGCGTTACCTCGGTAAATTCCCACCCATAATTAAAATCCCAGGTCTCTGCATTAAAGCATCCCTCGCAGTGATGGGTGCATCCTGACACAAACAGCGAAACACGCACACCCGGACCATTCGCTATATCTGTCTTTTTTATTTGCCCATAGTTCACAGTAAACGCATCGCCCCTTTCTTAGATTAAAATCAAATCTGCTCTTGCAAATAGCATATTCTACAAGTGCATCACTCTCTCCTGGATTTCCTGAGTCCTTCCCTGGTTCCAGAACTGCGTGCCAATATAGCCGCATGTCCTGCGCGCCACGTTCATTTTACTCTCGTCCTGGTTCTGACAGTTAGGGCATTCCCATACCAGTTTTCCATGCTTGTCCGATACAATCTTAATTTCGCCTTCATAACCGCATACCTGACAGTAATCACTCTTGGTATTCAGTTCCCCATACATAATATTCTCATAGATATGCTGCATAACAGTCAGAACCGCGTCGATATTACCCTGCATATTTGGCACCTCGACATAACTGACCGCGCCACCCGGTGAAAGTTTCTGAAACTGCGCCTCAAACGTCAATTTACTGAATGCGTCAATTTCCTCTGTCACATGAATATGGTAACTGTTCGTGATATAATTCTTGTCCGTTACGCCTTCAATCACGCCAAATCTGCGCTGCAAACATTTGGCAAACTTATATGTGGTGGACTCAAGCGGCGTTCCATACAGACTGAAATCAATGTCTGTCTCTTCCCTCCACCGCTGACATGCCGCATTCATATGCTCCATAACCTTCAAGGCAAAGGGCGTTGCCGCCGGATCTGTGTGGGATTTGCCGGTCATATACCTGGTACATTCACAAAGCCCCGCATAGCCCAGAGAAATTGTGGAATACCCATGATAAAGAAGTTCGTCGATCACTTCTCCCTTTTTCAAACGCGCAAGCGCGCCATATTGCCACAAAATCGGCGCCACGTCCGATGGCGTTCCTTTCAAACGCTCATGGCGAAGCATCAACGCCCGCCTGCATAGTTCCAGCCTTTCATCAAAAATACGCCAAAATTTGTCCCTGTCTCCCTTGGAGGAACAGGCAATATCTACCAGATTAAGCGTCACAACTCCCTGATTAAATCTGCCATAAAATTTCGGCCGGTTCTCGGCGTCATGATACACGGTTAGAAAAGAACGGCACCCCATACAGGGATAACAATAGCCCTGCTTATTTTCCTTCATGACCTTCTCAGAAATATAATCTGGCACCATGCGTTTCGCGGTACATTTTGCCGCTAATCTCGTTAAATCCCAGTAACGGCTTCCCTCACATATATTATCCTCCTCAAGCACATAAATCAGCTTGGGAAATGCCGGCGTTATATATACGCCTTTCTCATTTTTCACACCTTGCATCCGCTGCAATAACATCTCTTTGATTACCAACGCTAAGTCGTCTCTAAGCCTGCCTTCCTCAACCTCATTCAGATACATAAATACGGTCACAAATGGCGCCTGCCCATTGGTCGTCATTAGCGTAATCACCTGATACTGAATCATCTGCACGCCGCGGCGTATCTCTTCTTTGACACGCATTTCCGCTACTTCGTTGACCTTCTCTTCCACAAGCGGAAGCCCAGCCGCCATATATTCGCGGCGTACCATTTTCCTTAACTTCTGCCGGCTTACCTCTACGAAGGGTGCAAGATGTGAAAGCGTAATACTCTGTCCGCCATACTGCGAGCTGGCAATCTGCGCAATCGCCTGGGTTGCCACATTACACGCCGTAGAGAAACTCTTAGGGCGTTCAATCATAGTTTCACTGATAACCGTGCCATTCTGAAGCATGTCCTCCAAATTTACAAGACAGCAGTTATGCATATGCTGGGCAAAGTAGTCAGAATCATGGAAATGAATTTCCCCTTCTTCATGCGCCTGGACAATATCTTCTGGCAGCAAAAAACGCCTGGTAATATCTTTGCTGACCTCTCCCGCCATGTAATCCCTCTGCACGCTGTTGACAATCGGATTTTTATTGGAATTCTCCTGTTTAATCTCCTCATTGTCGCATTCGATCAAGCTCAAAATTTGCTGATCCGTAGAATTAGATTTGCGCACCAGTGCACGTTTGTAGCGATAAGTGATATATTTCCTTGCCACTTCATACGCCTTGCATGCCATAATCTCATTCTCTACCATATCTTGAATCTCTTCTACATTGTATATCCGCTCCATGGATGCGCATGTTTCAGTGATATGCTGCGCAATCTTGTCAATCTGAGCCTCTGACAACCTGTCGCTCTCCGCTACCTCTTGATTCGCTTTTGCGACTGCATCCACGATTTTGCTTTTGTCGAACCCCGTCTCTTTACCGCTTCTCTTGATAATCTTCATCAAAATCTCCTCCAAAATAACTAAATATAGTGTATATTTAGTTTATAAACACTATATATGCTTACCCACTATAACATTATCCTTCCCAAAAAGCAAGTTAAAAAATCTAATGCCCTGTTAAATTATTTCCTAAATTGTACAATCTCCTCTTGATTATAACGCCCAAAGAGATTATCATATAGATATGTGTCGTGTTGATTTATTTTTACATTTTAGGAGGCGTTACAAATGAAACTCAAGAAACTTTTTCCCGTCGCATTGAGCTGCTTGTTGATACTGGAAACACCCGTTATCTCTCAAGCAGCCGAATTTTCACAGAGGCCGTCTGTGGACGTATCTTTGCAGGATGAGGCGACTATGCAGGATGACAGCAATCTTTTGTATGGCGCTGGGCAAGATAATACCAATATTCAAGGCAGCTCTACACAGACAACCTCCAAACTGTCTGTCAATCTAAACAAGAGCAGCGCCAAGCTTACTGCCGGATCTGTCTTACAGTTAAAGTCCTCCGTTTCCGGTTATGATACCTCTATCACAGACAATCAGTTACAAATTTCCTGGTCTAGCGACAAACCAGACATCGTCTCCGTCTCCCCTCAAGGACTGGTAACTGCACATAAGGCTGGAAAAGCAGTGATTACTGCTACTGCCACCCTCAAGTACGCGGACAATACCTATACCGCTACTTCTTCCTGTACCGTTACTGTGACAAATACGATTACATTAAATAAGAAGAAACTGACCGTATATACCTGCCAAAGTCCGCAGTTAAAGGCAACTGCCATCCCTTCTGGCACGGTAAAATGGCAATCTTCCAATAAGTCTGTTGTCACCGTAAGTAAAAAGGGCAAACTGAGTCCTCTCAAAACGGGTTCTGCCACTATTACAGCCACGACAAATGGTGTATCAGCTTCCTGCAAGATTACCGTCAAAAAACCTACACTGGAATTGGAATCTACCAAAAGAGTTTATTTGAAAAATCCGGTGGAATTAGATTTTAAAGCCACTCCAAAGGGCGACATTACATGGAAATCCTCTGACGAAACGATTGCAGAAGTAAACTCTGAGGGCAAGGTGACGCCCAAAAAGCGTGGAACTGTTACCATTACAGCTTCCTTTCATGGTCTGAAAAAAACCTGTAAAGTCACCGTGAGAAAGCCATCCGTGAAGATGAGCACAGAAAATGTCATTCTCTTTGCAGAAAGTGACCATACTTTAAATGCCTCGGCACATCCATCCTCGAAGCTTACGTTCCGTTCTTCTAATCCAAAGGTGGCAAAGGTCTCTAAGAATGGAAGGATTACGGGCGTCCGCTCTGGCACAGCTACCGTCACGGCATCTGTACCTGGCGCTAAAGTTTCCTGTGAAGTGACCGTACTGAAGAACAGCCATAAAATCAACCGCTCCTCACAAACATTGATGGTTGGAGCCAGCACGACGATTTATATGTCTGACACTTCTGCGAATGACAATGTCACTTATGAACTGTCAAATCCTTCTGTTGCCAAGCTAGATGTCAATAAAAACGTCTGCACCATTACAGCACGTGAAACCGGCAAAGCTACATTACACGCATATTATACAACCTACGTGGACGGCCAACCGGTTACCTGTGAGCAATCTTGCAGCATCAAAGTTATAGGCTCCGGCATCGTACAGCAACAGGAAGCCCTTGCCATCGGCGCACACAAGACTATGACCTTAGTGCACGTTGAGAAATCTGGGGAGACCATTACCGGCACGGAATGGACTTCCTCCAATCCGGGAATTGCCACTATAAATCCCCATTCCGGCAACGTTACGGGCAAGAAATACGGCTCTGTGAAAATCACGGCAACTGTCAGCTATTCAGATGATACTGTCAAAGAATACGTTACTAGCTTAAAGGTATCGCATCCTAAGACGAACAACAAAAATACGGTCGTATCGCTGGGACATTCGCAAAAAGTGAGTCTGAGTGGTTTGACGTCCTACAGCAATGCAACCTGGAAGCTGAAAAAGAAATCTCTGGCATCCATTGCCCCTGATGGAACTGTAACGGCAGGCACGAAAACTGGACAAACTACCTTAACGATTGAGGCAGACGGCAAGACGATAAAACATACGATTATCGTCACCAATCCCAAGCTGAAAACGACCAGCACCCTATTGGCGCCGAAAAAAACAACTAAGATTAAATTATCCGGCGTCTGTGCTCAAAGCAATATTACATATCATTCCATGAAGAAATCTATCGCAACAGTGAATAAAGTTGGCGTTATCAAAGGACAAAAATGTGGAACTACCAAAATCGCTATTACAGCCGATGGCAACCGTTTCACATTCCAGGTAGATGTCATTCCACAGCGCGCGATTGACGCCTGTAAAACCGGCTACAACATTATGTATAGCTCATCTTATAGCCAGGCGCGACGTATGAGCAAAGGCTATTATGATTGCAGCTCCCTGGTGTTCCGCTCCTACGGCTGCGATACCGCGCTTTTAGGCGGTATCTCCTCCTGGGCGCCAACTGCGGCATCTATGGCTTCTTACCTGGAGCGTACCGGAAAAGTAATTTCTTACCGCGGTCTGGATGTGTCCAAGCTGCGACCTGGTGATTTGATATTTTACAAAGCTCCTTACTCCAATGGACGATATAAAAATATTTACCATGTCTCCATGTACTATGGCGACGGTTATCGTTTGGAAAAGCCATTGCGCGCCTATTACCAAGAGCGAAATATCGTAATGATTGCAAGACCTGTACGTTAGGTTCAGCGCTTCTATAGAATCAGACCTTTCAAATTTATTTTGATAAGGTCTGATTTTTTATATGAGAGCGATTCTTCCCCTTGCACGAGTGTGCATCTTACTTTTGTCCTAATAGGAAATATACCTTCACACATCAGTGTGGACAAGACCTCTCTTATAGAAGAAAGCGCCTGTGTATTTCTCACAGACGCCTTCAACCGATTGGATTATTTATACCTTTCTTCATACCAGTAATCTGGACCTTAACATTTCCTTTTGCTTTCTTCACGATCTTTGCATCACAGATTTTGCCGTCAGCATCTTTTACAGTAACTGTTGCATCTTTGTAATACGCGGAAGATTTCATTTTCAAAACTAAAAATTTCTTCTTCTCTACGGACGCCTTGCCAACCTTGCTCTGCGTCTTCATACCTTTTGCTGTGAAAACCTTATTCACTACAACTGCTTCCGTTGAATCTTTGCCGAGAATTCCCTCAATCACAAGCGTATACTTCTGTCCTTTTACCAGACCGCTTACTGAAACAGTCAACAGGCTCTTGTTCTTCTTGGAGATTTTACAAAAAATCTCTTTTCCATCTTCGTCCTTAATCACTGCTTTCAGAGCATCTGTGTACGTCACCTTCTGTTTAAAGGAAATATTTACTTTGCCGGCGGATGTACACGTTACCTTGCCAACTTCCTGAGCCTTGGGTTTTGCCTTTTTTACCGTCTCTGTTTTCTTTGCTGCCTGTGTCTGCGTATACGCTGCTACGCCACCATCCTGTGCAAATGCTACAGTCGGTGCCGACACCATCATGGTTAGTGCTAATACTCCTGCTGCGATCCCTTTTAAATTTCTTTTTTTCATACGAAAGTACCTCCTTTAATTTATTGATAAACAGTAAATGTATAAGGAGGTACTTTTATTTCATCTATTTGAACTTTTCTTCGATTTTTTACTTTTTCTATTTGATAACATTATTGCCTTTTGCTGCTTCAAATTCCGCCAGAATTTCTTTGTCCGGCTCTTTCGTGAGCAGGCTAACAATGACAATTGCTGCCGTTCCTATCAGGAATGCCGGAAGCAGCTCGTAGATGGCAAACGCACCTCCCAGGGGAGCAACCAAATACTTCCATACAAATACAGTTGCACCGCCTGCAACCATACCAGCAATCGCTCCAGGTAATGTTGTGCGTTTCCAGAACAATGCGCAGATGATTACAGGGCCGAACGCTGCACCGAATCCTGCCCAGGCAAACGAAACAATGCCAAAAACAGAACTGTTGGGGTCACGAGCGATAATTACACCAAGAACGGCAATCACGATAACCGTTGCCCTGGCAATCAACATACTTGTCTTGGAAGATAATTTTAAATGCATCGTATCTTGCAAGATATTCTGTGAAACACTGGAGGAAGCCGCCAAAAGCTGAGAATCCGCGGTTGACATGGTACTCGCCAGAATACCGGCAAGAATCAATCCTGCCATCAATGCCGGGAAAACTCCGTATTTGGATAGTAAATCCGCAATACGGACAATTACGGTTTCCGTATCGCTGCCAGCAAGCATTGCAATTATTCCCTGTTTGCTGAGAGCATTTCCAACAATACCAATAAATACTGCCATGGCCATGGCAATTACAACCCACACAGAAGCCACGCGACGGGATAATTTCAATTTATTTTCATCTTCAATCGCCATAAATCGCAACAGAATATGAGGCATTCCGAAATATCCAAATCCCCAGGCACAAGTAGAAATGATTTTAAGCAAGCCATAAGGCTGTGACGTGCCGCTGTCCGCTACATAAGTGCTAGTCGCAGACAAATATCCCGGCAACGCCTGAGCATTTTCCATAACTGCACCAATTCCACCAGCAGAAATAGTAGCAAAGGCCAACACAAATATAATCACAATCGACATGATAATACTCTGTATAAAGTCCGTTGTAGACGCCGCAAGGAATCCTCCCGCCGCCGTATATCCTACAATAACAATTGCTGAGATAATCATTGCCATCATATAATCTGCGCCAAACAGTGAAGAAAAAAGTTTTCCGCAGGCTGCAAAACCAGACGCAGTATATGGTACAAAGAATATCATAATAATTAACGCTGCAATCACCGTCAGAATATTTTTCTTATCGTGAAAACGATTAGAAAAAAACTGAGGAAGCGTAAAGGAATTTGTAATCTGTGTATAACGGCGCAGGCGCCTTGCCGTAAACAGCCAGTTAAGATATGTACCCGCCGCCAGACCTACAATGGTCCAGCCAACATCGGCAAGACCAGAAGCATACGCCAGACCAGGCAATCCCATCAACAGATAGCCAGACATATCAGATGCCTCTGCACTCATCGCAGTTACTAACGGACCAAGCCTGCGGCCTCCAAGATAGAAGTCCGAAGCAGACTCATTCTTCCTGGCAAAATAAAAACCAATTGCCAGCATGCCAATGAGATACACTACGATAGTAATTAAAATACAAATGGATGCTGTACTCATAAATTTTCTCCTTCTATAAATTAGGTCACAGGAAAAAAATACATTTCAAATATTCTTTCCTGTGACCTTAAATTATATTGCTTATTCCGATTCTTATACTAATTCAAGAAGAACCTCTAAAGCGCCATCGCCTTTACGCTGTCCAATCTTGACGATTCTGGTGTAACCACCATTTCGACCTGTATATTTTGGAGCAATTTCGTCAAAAATTTTAGCTACGAGATCAACTTTCTTGGTGTTCTTCTTCTTTCCTTTGTTTTCTGTTGGGACAGATGTTACAGGATATAATACTTTGAGCATCTGACGCCTAGCATGTAAACGGGAAGGAAGGTCTTTCTTAATTGTCTTTTCTACTTCATCATAAACGGTAACTTTCTTGCCATCCACAACTTCTTTGACTCTCTTGCCGTCCTTATCCTTGCGGGGAACCTTAGCCGTCACAGTCACTTCTTCAAAGTTATCTTTCTCTTTGATACCCAAAGCAATTAAACCTTCAGCCACTTTACGAATTTCTTTTGCCTTAGCCTCCGTGGTTACAATCTTGCCGTTGTATAACAAAGCCGTTACCTGATTTCTAATTAACGCTTTCCTCTGATCAGAGGTTCTGCCTAGTTTTCTATATTTTGCCATTTCTAAATCCTCCATTTGTGATATACCCGGCAACGCCTTTTGGCCTTACTCACCGGACATTATTTTCTTTCTGTTACTACTCACTATGGAAATATCCTGCTATCAGGATATACAGGGCTTCGCCTTTTGGTCTTACAAACCCTGCCATGTTGTCCTGTCTCGGATTACTCCTCGCCAGAACAAAGCGGAACCCAAACGAACGTTAGCAGTTCGTTTGGTAGCACCCTGTCTCGGATTACTCCTCGCCAGGGTTTAATTGTAAGCCTAGCTCTTTTAATTTTGCCAGCACTTCTTCTAATGATTTGCGACCAAGATTCCGGACTTTCATCATGTCTTCCGGCGTCCTGTTCGTCAATTCTTCTACCGTGTTGATCCCAGCACGTTTCAAGCAATTGTAAGAACGCACAGACAATTCCAGCTCGTCGATATTCATCTCAAGGACTTTCTCTTTGGCATTGTCCTCTTTCTCAATCATAACTTCTGCCGTCTTAGCATTCTCGGACAAATCAATAAACAGATTCAAGTGCTCACTCAGAACTTTTGCCGCAAGGCTGACTGCCTCGTCCGGCTCTAAAGTGCCGTTCGTATATACGTCCAGCGTAAGCTTATCATAGTCTGTAATCTGCCCTACACGGGTATTTTCAATAGAAAGATTTACTCGCTCAATCGGCGTATAAATACAATCAACTGCAATTACACCGATTGGCACATCTTCCCCTTTGTTCTTGTCAGCGCTAACGTAGCCTCTGCCTTTGGTGATCGTCAATTCCATATATAACCTGGAATCTGCTCCGCCATTTAGGTGGGCAATCACCAAATCTGGATTCATAATCTCGATATCCGGATCGACCTGTATGTCTGCCGCCGTAACTACGCCTTCACCTTCAAATTCAATATAAGCAACTTTAGACTCGTTTGTTTGGCTGGTGTTTTTAAGAGCCAGATTCTTGATGTTCATGATAATCTCAGTCACATCTTCCTTAATGCCCGGGATGGAACTGAATTCGTGCAGGACACCTTCGATTTTTACCTGGCTGACCGCTGCACCTGGAAGGGAAGAAAGCATAATTCTCCTCAACGAATTCCCAAGTGTAGTTCCATAGCCTCTTTCAAGTGGTTCTACGACAAATCGGCCGTATTTTTTGTCTTCTGAAATCTGCGCAATTTCAATTTTCGGTTTTTCAAAATCGAACACTACAAAGTCCCTCCTTTTCGGATACCGTTGCTTGTCACTTATTATTTAGAATACAACTCGACGATAAGCATTTCATCAACCGGAACATCAATTGCCTCTCTGTTTGGCAATTCTTTTACGGCACCTTTGAGGTTTTCCTGGTCAATATCCAGCCATTCCGGTACCAGTCTTCCACCTGTCACCTCAAGGATATCTTTGTATCTCTGAGAACCTTTGCATTTCTCTTTGATTTCAATCGTATCTCCTGCTTTAATCAGATAAGAAGGAATTGTCACCTGCTTACCGTTTACCAGCACATGCTTGTGGCCGACAATCTGTCTTGCCTCTTTCCTGGTTCTTGCCAGACCCAGACGGTATACGACATTATCCAATCTTCTCTCCAGAAGAATCATCAGGTTCTCACCCGTCATGCCTTTCATTCTATCTGCTTTCAGATAGTAGTTATGAAAAGGCTTCTCCAATACACCATAGATGAATTTTGCTTTCTGTTTCTCTCTCAACTGAAGACCATATTCAGAAACTTTCCTGTTTGCTCTTTTTAACTGCCTATTGGACTTCTTATCTATTCCCAAATAAATGGGATCTAAACCAAGAGATCTGCATCTCTTGAGAACTGGAACTCTATTTACTGCCATCTTAACCTATACCTCCTAATTAGACTCTTCTGCGTTTTGGTGGACGACATCCGTTGTGAGGTACCGGAGTAACGTCTTTGATGCTGGTTACTTCAAGTCCGCATGCCTGAAGCGCACGGATAGCTGCTTCACGTCCTGAACCGGGTCCTTTTACCATAACGTCTACTGTTTTCAAACCATGGATAAGAGCTGCCTTTGTTGCAGTCTCTGCTGCCATCTGTGCAGCATACGGAGTAGATTTCCTTGAACCTCTAAAACCAAGACCGCCTGCACTTGCCCATGATAAAGCATTTCCTTCAGCATCTGTAATCGTTACAATTGTATTGTTAAAAGATGACTGAATGTGCGCCTGTCCGCGTTCAACGTTTTTCTTTACGCGCTTTTTTGTCACTTTTTTTGCAGTGTTTTTCGCCATTTCTAAACTAACCTACTTTCTTCATATTTAATATAATCGTTACATTTCACTGTTAATATTGTTCTGTTCGCTAAACTTTTACAAGGTAGTTACGCTCGACTAACACGCTGTCTTCGCCTGCTAGCTCGCCACCGCTAAGTCTCGGTAACAAAGTTCGCACTAATCTCAAGCTGCGCTTTTCAGCTTGCTTTCGCTAAGCTTTTAATAGGTAGTTACGCTCGACTAACACGCTGTCTTCGCCTACCAGCTCGCCACCGCTAAGTCTCGGTAACAAAGTTCGCACTAATCTCAAGCTGCGCTTTTCAGCTTGCTTTCGCTAAGTGCTCTACTTTTTCTTATTAGCAACAGTTCTCTTAGGACCTTTTCTGGTTCTTGCATTTGTTTTTGTCTTCTGTCCACGAACCGGAAGTCCTTTTCTATGACGGATTCCACGATAACATCCGATTTCCTGTAATCTCTTAATATTTAAAGCGATTTCTCTTCTCAAATCACCTTCTACGGTCTGAGTCTGGTCAATCACTTCGCTAATTCTCTTTACTTCTTCGTCAGTTAAGTCTCTGACACGAGTATCAGGGTTTACTTTTGCCTCGGCAAGAATGCGGTTTGAGCTAGCTCTTCCGATGCCGTAAATATAAGTCAACCCAATCTCAACACGTTTTTCTCTTGGTAAATCTACACCTGCAATACGAGCCATGTGTGTTGTGCACCTCCATAAAATTTTCTTTTCTATTTTTTATAATATAAAATGCTTGGCAAAATTCGCAACAAAATCTGCCTGACATCAGCCAACCATATACAGCTACGGTTGCTCGTCCTGAAATGTGTGTATACTGTCTGCTGGTCTTTGGCACTGTCTTATTCTTGTTCCCTCGGTAAAAAACAAAAATCCAGCCGTGCACGCTGGTTATTATGAATAGCAAGTACAATCTCTGATTGTCTTGCTACAGCCGCACATAAATAATAACAAATCTTCACAAACAATTTAGTAAATAAGGAAGTTCTGTTTGCTAACCTCAAACTACGCTTGTCAGCTTGTTTTCGCTAAGCGCACAGAACGACCTCACACTAAACTCACACTTCGCATAAATGCTAGTGTTCGTTAAGTGTTTCCGGTCACCCCTGTCTCTGTTTGTGTTTCGGATTCTCGCAGATTACCCGGATGCTTCCTTTTCTCTTGATAATCTTGCACTTTTCGCAAATAGGTTTTACTGATGATCTTACCTTCACAGCACTTCCTCCTTTCTGCTCTGTCCAAAGGGACTTTCTAAACTGACTTTTACGCAATTTTGCGCGCAAAAATACTATGCTCCAAAAGCATTCAGCTAACAGTATACCATCTAACCCTTGAAAAATCAAGGGTTTTTTTCATTTTCCCGAAATCGCCGTTTTCGCTCATTCATGCGAAATCATATCTATAAAATAACGGTTTCATAGTAATTTATCTCCTATTCCGGTTTTATATGGGCTTAATAATATAAATGAAATTGTATTATACCGCCACTTATTTCTCAATAGATTACCCCCTTGAGTTACTTCGTTTTTTGCAACTTGCTGCCACTGCACATTTATTCTTAAATAATATACAGGCATTGAAAAACCCCTTATTTTTCAATGCCTGTATTGCCATTAATGACTTTGCGTTCTTTTCCCTGCCCATAGTTACTGCAACAAACTTAAAATGCCGTCCTTGGAATGGTTCGCCTGTGCCAGAACAGTCTGTCCAGTCTGCATAAGGATATTTTCCTTGGAATACGCAACCATCGTTTCCGCCATGTCCGTATCACGCAGCTTCGATTCCGCCGACGCTATATTCTCAGATGTATTATCAAGATTGGCAATCGTATGTTCCAGCCTGTTCTGTATTGCACCATAATAAGAGCGCATGTCCGAAACAATACTAATGGCGTTATCAAAGCTATTGATTGCCAATCCAGCATTCCCATAACTGTCTACATTGACATTATTGATACCCAAATCAAGCTGTGACAGTTTGTAACAATTCAGCTGGACACCCTGTCCGCTCAAAGATCCAATCTGAAGCTTGAGATTCCTGGCTACGCTTCCCTTCCCGCCAGTGTTCCCCAGTTTGGAACCCCACGTCGGCTGTGCATCTGGATTCTTATTCCCATTGCGGTCTGTACCGCTCGTTGTGGTTGCACCGCCGCCAGAATAAGGATTCTTGCCGCCCATGTTATTCGTAACAAAATTATGATCCAGATCCAGTTCAAAGAAATTGCTCGTACCGCCGCCCTGCAAAAGCGAAGCCTTGCTGCCTGACAGTCCATTCGGCGAAACTATGGAACCAGCTCCTGATCCAGTGGCCGCCATTAAGTCCTTGATAAATTTCACGCCTTCGTCGCTTGCAAAATTCCTCTCAAAATCTGCCAAATCCGCATAACTCGTATGCCTGCTTATCGCCTGGCCAAGGGAATATCCGTCAGATATATCTTTTAAAATGGTATCGAGACCATCCGCAATCGCAGAAGCGCTTACATTCTTGCCCCCCGCCTGATATCCAAGATACATACTCGCCAGGTACCCCTGTGCATAGGCGTTATAGCTGTCCGATGTATTTGTCAGCTGGGACATCCATTTCTTCATGGCATCCGCATCATTAACAGATGGCATAAGCGCCAGGTAATTCATAGCACCGCCCACTGACTGCGCCACGCCTTCCACAAACCAGGAAGGGAAACTGTCACCGCCGCCGGACCCCAACATTCCATTCGTTGTAACATCAAACATGACGGCATGCATCATCTCATGTGCAATCGTCGTCGCCAAATCATCCGTCATATTAATATTGCCGCCATTTTCAGCCAGATAATTTAGATTGACACCAAGTTCAAACCCTACGCCGTTTGAGCTTACATATGCTAACGTACTGTTGTTTGCATGATAAAGCTTAAGCCCTATTTTCATACCTGACACAGTAGGTGTTGCGGAATCATTAAACGCACTCTGAATCCGACCGAGAAGCTTTGGAAGATATGTATCCTTTAAATCCTGCCCAAACTTTTCTAACCCACCTACGGTAAAAACTTTGCCCGCCGCTTTTGCTGTGTTTATTGCATCCTGGATATTCTCTATACCGTACTGCATGATATCCGTTCCATCCAGCGTAACCATGGGTGCATCATTTCCTCTGGCAGAAACTCTCTCGGGCCCGACCCTGGAAGATGAGACAGCATCGGAAGAGTCAAAAATTTTGAGCGTATTAAACTCCGTATCCTTCGCAATGCGGTCAACTTCCTTGCCTAATGCTTCAATTTCTTTGGCAAGTGCTTCCCTGTCCTCGACCTCATTCGTATCATTTGCAGCCTGCACACTGAGCTCCCTTGCGCGCTGCAAAAGACTATGTATTTCATCAAGCGCACCCTCCGCTGTCTGAATAAAGGAAATTCCATCCTGCGCATTGCGGGAAGCACGGTTAAGCCCCCTTACCTGCCAGCGCAGCTTCTCCGAAATAGAAAGTCCTGCCGCATCGTCCGCCGAACGGTTGATTCGATGTCCCGAAGACAGCTTCTCCGCTGTATCTCCGACATTCACGACGACCTGTCCGAGCATACGTGATGCATTCGTTGATGACATATTATGATTAACAATCATACATTCTTCCTCCATGAAAAGTCATATTCTTCCCTGAACCTCTAACAAACCAACTCGGACAAACCCGGCTTAGACATTTCCCTAATCCCAGAGACCAGTCCGCTTCGCATCAAGCAGGCTGCCAGCACATGCAGGACAGGTAATTGCCTGGATATCCTTCAGCAGTGTAAGCTCCCTGCCGCATTGGGGACATTTGTTCCCCCACAAATACTTACGCTCCGCTGTCTGCCCGCTGACACAGTATATATTGCTCAAACCGCCGCAATGCTCGCAGCTTGCCATTACCTGTTCTCCCAAACACCGCTCAAGTACGCCTTTATCTGAGAGAGTTTTCCATTCTTCCCGTTCCTCACCATGCAAAAGCTCCCCAATTACAGTTGGATTAAAGCTTGCAAGGCCAACCCCGACTGGAGCTTTCATCTCGTAACCACACTTTTTACAGGAAAATGTAATTATGTCTCCCATAGCGATTCCTCCTATGCCCAAATAGATATATTTTGTTATTTATCGGCTTATCCATGGCAAAACTTAATGTTTCTCTTACCGTAACAGGCTGAGTACCTGCTGTGGCTGCTGGTTTGCCTGTGCAAGCATATTTTGTCCCGCCTGCTGCAAGATATTGTGCTTTGCATAATTTACCATTTCATCCGCCATATCTGTATCGCGCAGACGTGATTCCGCACTCCCGGTATTTTCTGAAGTATTTGTGTTCATTTTGTATGCATGTTCCAAACGGTTCTGTATCGCCCCCATACGCGATCTCGCCGCAGATACTTTTGCGATTGCCCCATCAATCATCTCAACCGGATCCGGATCATAGATAGAATGTTTTTGGATATCTCCTGCCTGAGCCACCGGTCTTTTTGATTCATCATAGGTGATTTTTATTCTAGTACTTGTTACCGTACGTGTACCGTATTCTGCCGCTTCGCCAGGCTGCACCTGTACAGTATTCTGTTTCTCCTCTCCATTCACATAAGTCTTGTACGTTGCATATACCGGCGCCTTTCCAGGTTTTTTGATATACCGTTCCGTTTCTGTAACCGTTGTTGTCGAAACCTGTTTGGTATCATAGTATTCCTGCCACTTCTGCTTATAAGAATCACTGTATGTCTGGATTTCCTGATACCTATTAATTTTATAATCTGAAATACCCAGTGCTGAAAGTGTTACATTCGGAAAATCAATCGGAATCGCATTCGGTGATAATGCCCCGCATTCAATCATAACAGGGGATACGACAGCCATCGTCTGCCCCTTTTGGACCATATCAGAGTCTACAAGATATGTTATCGTAGCGCTTGTCTTAATCGCCGTATCAGCATCCTCGCTGTGTATTAATGCATCTGCATCCCTGTAATCATATACATACAGCGCATAATCGTTACCATTTTGTTTCATGACTCTGTCAAAGTGGCCTCCCATCGTCTGCTGCCATGTATTTGCAACCGCATCACGCAGCCCGCCTGCTATTTTTTCCGCAAGAGCCTTAACCTCTGCCTGTTCCGCAGCAGAACCACCCTGCCCTTTGTCGTAATCTTCCCCATATTTGTTGAGCAATTCCTTTATCGCATCAAAATACCCTAAATCCGACAAGTTCACATTTCCATAGACTTCTTCCATTACTCCCGGGGTCTTATCAAACCCTACAATCTCCAGTGCCGATTCATTTCCCCCAAACGTAATAGAATTCAAAATACTGCTACAGGTTCCACATCCAAATGAAATTTTAGAACCAATTAAATCAAATATATTATTATATAAATCCACTGCTGTCGTTGACGCCGAGATTAACCCGCTAAAATCAATTCGGGCGGAAGGATTGTCTGCTATAGTATCCGTCCATTCCTTTTCATGGCGGTAACCAAGTGCTTCCAGAGATGGATTCCGTGCTCCATAGTATTTGTCTGGAGTAGGATCTTTGTCTGACTTTGTTACTAACATATTTTCCTTTTCCTGACCTCCCTGCGTATATCCAGCATGTACTGTCAGCTCATGGTCCATATTGTTATATAACCAATCCGGCACGCTTCTCACTTCCGTCTGCCGGACCTTTACTTTCTGATCCGGGGTAATCTTCACTATAGTAACCGGATTTCCCCCTAACAGCGGCTTTGTATTAAATGTTGTCGTCTCCGCTATCCGCTGAAGCTCTGTCAGAGACTGGTCAACCTCATCCTGGATAGCTTCCCGGTCTTCTGTCGTATTTGAGTCATTGTAAGCCTGGATTGACAGCTCCCTGACACGCTGCAATATGCTGTGCATCTCTGACATTGCACCGTCTGCTGTCTGAACCATCGCAATGCCATCTTCTATATTTTTTGCCCCACGGTCCAGCCCGCGGATCTGCCATCGTAGTTTTTCAGAAATTTGCAGTCCCGCCGCATCGTCCGCTGAACGGTTGATACGGTATCCCGAGGAAAGCTTCTCTGTGGATTTCTCCTTATTCTTATTTGTAATATTCAGCTGCCTGTCTGTAAACTGTGCTAATAAATTATGTGCAACTACTTGCATGCTTTGTCCTCCCTGACTATTAAGATATACACATGGCCGATAAATCTGCCATGCGTATCGCTCCATCCTTTATCTCATTGTTCACTTATATGTTATTTCGGTAATTTTCTTAAAAATCTTAGTTATAATTAAATATTTTAGTTATTAATAATATTTTAGGCAATAAAGTGTATTTATATCTTGGCTGTTCCCTTTCCATATTCCTAAAAAAGTCCATTGCAGGAAGCAGAGATGCAAACTATGATGCCAGTCCACCGGGAATGCTTCCCCCTTTTCTAATCTTATATTTTCCACTATTGTCAAAACTAGCAAGAATAATCTAATATTGGGGAAACATGGGGAAGTAATATGACACTGCACCTGGGAAATTTGACTGTTGCCTACACAAAGGAGAAACTTGTAATGAAAAGACTTTTGAGAAAAATATTTGACGAGATAATAATTTACGAAAAAGATTATATAGAAATGGATGCGGAAATCAATAAAGAAATCGACAAATATATAACAGAATATATAAAGAACATGAACAGCGAAGAAATTGAAGAATTAAAAAACCTTCTCTATGAAATAACAAAAATTTCAGAACGGGAAGGTTTTTTTCTAGGACTAAAGTACGTAATTAAAGTATTTTTATCAAAAATATATCCTTAAAGAATATCCATCATCTGTAAAATTTTAACTTTTTTCTCTGCAGTGCTGTACTTCAGCTTCTCCATGATCTTATCGTCTAAAGTTTCCGGTTTATGGGCATCAACGTCAAACAAATATTCATGGCTAATGAAACAATCAACGCTGCATTCCAAAAAGTTAGCAATTTTAACTAATACTGTAAGAGACGGATTGGCCCTGCCACATTCTATATTAGATATATGGCTTGGGTTTACATCCAGGTAATTTGCAATGGCTTCCTGGGTAATGTGAAGATACTTTCTCCGTTCTTTGATTTTTTGTCCGATTAACTGAAAATTTAAATCCGTCATTGCATCATCTCCGTTTCTCTCTTATTATTAGTAATTTTAAAGTACATTACTATCAGTAATAAGGAGTTCACGCAAATCATTATTAGTTATTGCTAAATATGGACAGTTTTTCATATGAGGACAAAAATTTTTTGTAAAACAACTGCCGTAAGCAAAAGGGCATGTGTGCCACACTTTAAGCACACATGCCCTTTTGTCTCATGTAAAGGTATCTTCCATTGAAGAATATCCCCGCCACTTCTGTTATTTATCCCTCCAGATAATTCTACCTTTTGTCAAATCATAGGGAGACATCTCAATCGTCACCTTATCCCCTGGCAGGATGCGGATAAAGTTCATCCTGAGTTTACCGCTGATATGCGCTAGAATCTGATGTCCATTCTCCAACTCCACCTGAAACATGGCATTGGGCAACTTCTCAACCACTTTTCCTTCTACTTCTATAACATCTGCTTTTGACATTTTACTTCCTCCTGAATCCAGTTTGTTTTTGATATAGCTTAATCGCTCTTTTTATTTCTTCATTCCGAAAATCCTGCTGCGTAAAGACTTCTGTAATCTCTTTCGGAAGATTTTTGATAATTTGAATATGTTTCCTGTTCTTTTTTTTTGGCTTTTCTATGGGTTTTAATTTCCCATCCGCCAAATAAACCAGATTGGCTTCTTCCTTTATAATTACATAAAGACTGTCTTTGTCATGTCCTGATCTGGAAACTGCTAATTTAATATCCATCCAATTGCCTCCGTTTTTATTCAAGGAAGTTCTGTTCGTTTAACTTGAACCTCGCTAAGCGTTCAATGCGTCACAGAACGACCTCGCATCACGCTCTGGCTTCGCCTACTGCTTGCCAATTGCTAGATGCTCTCGGTCTCGCCCTCCGTAAGGCTCAGAATCTCCGGCTCGCCGGATGTGATCAGAATCGTATTTTCGTAATGAGCAGACAGGGAGCCATCCTGTGTTACCACAGTCCAGTCATCATCCTGCCATTCCACATCAAAACGCCCTGCATTGATCATGGGTTCAATCGCCAATGTCATCCCTGCCCGTAACCGCACACCCCTGCTTCTCTGCGCAAAGTTGGGAATTTGCGGATCTTCATGCAAATGAGTGCCAATCCCATGTCCTACCAGGTCTCGCACAACTCCATAACCAAAGCTTTCCGCATACGCGCTAATCGCATTGGAAATCTGGTGCAGGTGATTCCCCTCTAACGCATACTTTATGCCTTCAAAAAAACTCTGTCGTGTTCTTTCTATTAATAATGCAGCCTCCTTGGAAATCTCGCCGATTCCGTGGGTGCGTGCCGCATCCGAATGATAGCCCTTGTAAATCACTCCAATATCAAGGCTTACAATGTCACCTTCCCGTATAATGCGTTTCTTGGTGGGAATCCCGTGAACAACTTCATCATTCACGGAAACACACACAGACGCCGGATAGCCATTGTAATTCTTGAAAGATGGGATGCATCCATAACTACGGATGATATCATCGCCTAGGTGGTCTATGTCCAGGGTGGACATTCCCGGCCTTAGCTCCTTCCCTAGATTTTCATGGACTTTTGCCAGGATCTTACCTGCTGCTCGCATCAATTCTATTTCCCTGGCTGATTTTATGGATACCGACATAATTTACGCCCCCAATATTTCCACAATGGCTCCAAATACACTCTCCATTGGCTGCGTTCCATCTACGCTCTTTAAAATGCCTTGTTTCTGATAATAGTCAATCAACGGCTGCGTCTGCTCATGATATACATTGAGACGTTTTTTCACAGTTTCCGGCTGGTCGTCGTCCCTCAACACTACCGGGTTGCCACAGCGATCACAAATACCTTCCTGTTTTGTAGGAATAGAAACAATGTGATACGTTGCGCCGCAGTTTAAGCAAGCGCGTCTGCCGGACATACGGTTGATGATGTTGTCGTCCGGGACATCCACATCAATTGCATAGTCCATCTTTTGATTAATTTTAGTGAGAGCTGCATCCAAGGCCTCTGCCTGCGGAATGGTTCTCGGAAAACCATCCAATACAAATCCATTTTTGCAATCGTCCTGGGCAATGCGGTCCATAACAAGATCGCAAGTCAACTCATCGGGCACCAAAAGCCCCTGATCCATATATTCTTTCGCTTTCTTTCCCAATTCCGTGCCCGCTTTGAGATTTGCACGGAAAATATCCCCGGTAGAAATATGGGGAATCGAATATTTATCTGCAATCTGCTTTGCCTGTGTACCTTTTCCTGCCCCCGGTGCACCCAACATGATTATTTTCATACAAACTTCCTCCTAACTAAGGTAACGGCACGTGTCGCTTTGCGACACCTGCCACATCGTCGGAAGGCCTTATAAAAATGCTTCGCATTTGCCTTCCTCCTAACTAAGGTAACGGCACGCGTCGCTTTGCGACACCTGCCACATCGTCGGAAGGCCTTATAAAAATGCTTCGCATTTGCCTTCCTCCTAATATTAAGTTAGTGCACCATAGGAGACGCCTTACGGCGTCTCCCAGGCACACATACTCAGTTTCTAATCATTTAAAAATCCTTTATAGTAGCGTACCAGCATCTGAGATTCAATCTGCTTAAGCGTTTCGATAATAACTCCCACAATAATGATGATGGATGTCCCACCGAACGATACATTCGCACTGAATACTCCGTTGAAGAAAATTGGAATAACCGCCACAATCGTAAGCCCTACTGCTCCGATGAATACAATATAATTCAAAATTTTTGCCAGATAATCGCTGGTAGGCTTTCCTGGCCTGATTCCAGGAATAAATCCTCCCTGGCGCTTCATATTGTTGGCAATCTCCAGCGGGTTAAACGTAATTGAGGTATAGAAATATGCAAATGCTACAATAAGCACAATATATACCACTAAACCGATCGTATAAATCGGCTGCTCTGGGTCACACCAGTAAGATTGGGAAAGTCCATGGAGAATCTTGCTGCCAATGCCGTTTCCATTTCCTTTACCCATTAAGCTTGCAATTACTACTGGAAACTGCAAAATAGACTGCGCAAAGATAATTGGAATAACACCCGCTGTATTTACCTTGAGCGGAATATGGCTGGACTGCCCGCCTACCTGCTTGCGTCCCTGAATCTTCTTGCTGTACTGCACCGGAATCTTGCGCTCTCCATCCTGAAGGAAGATAACGAACACAACCGTCACCAAGATTACTGCCAGAATTACAAGAGCTGCAATTACTGCATTTCCTACGTTTGGTGCATTCTTGATAAACTGATTATAAAGAGTCAGCAAATCCTCCGGAATTCTTGAAATAATGTTAATTGTCAATACAATGGATATACCGTTACCGACGCCTTTCTCAGTGATTCTCTCACCAATCCACATCAACACTGCGGAACCTGCCGTCAAAGTTGCAACCATCATAATTACCTGCATAGCGTCAAATCTCTCCAGATAACCGCCGCGTCCAAAAGCGATTGCCATAGCAATAGACTGAATCAGCGCGAGAGCAACTGTTACATAACGTGTAATCTCAGCAATCTTTTTCCTGCCATCTTCACCATCTTTTTGCATCTCTTCCAATTTCGGAATCGCAATCGTCAAAAGCTGCATAATAATGGAAGATGTGATATACGGTGTGATATTCAGCGCAAACACTGACATCTGTTCAAAGGAACCACCCGTGATGGCATTAAAGAAATTGAAGCCGTCAGCTCCCTGACTTGCGAACCATTCCGCAATTACGTCACCTTTGACACCAGGCAAAGGTAACTGGGAACCTAGCCTGATGACAACCAACATTAAAAATGTATAAAATATACGATTTCTGATATCTTTGATTTTAAACGCTTTACGAAGTGTCTCCAGCATTCTTAGATCACCTCTGCTTTTCCGCCCAGAGCCTCAATCTTTTCCTTTGCACCTGCACTGAAGGCATTTACCTGAACTGTGAGTTTCTTGGTTAAATCACCATTACCCAGAATTTTAACGCCATCTCCGGTTTTTCTGATGATTCTGCGCTCCAATAAATCTTCCACTGTTACAACAGCATCATTGTCAAATACTTCCAGCCTATCTACATTGATAGCAATGATTTCTTTGGAATTTCTATTTGTAAATCCACGCTTAGGAATTCTTCTGTATAATGGCATCTGGCCACCCTCGAACCCTGGCCTTGGTGAGCCGGAACGAGCTTTCTGACCCTTATGTCCCTTGCCTGCCGTCTTACCATTTCCTGAGCCGTGCCCGCGTCCCCTTCTGAAATTATCACTGTGTTTGGAACCCTCTGCCGGTCTTAAATTTGATAAGTCCATTCTGACACCTCCTTACTTTTGTGTTAAATTTCTTCTACTTTCACTAAATGTCTGACATGACGAATCATGCCTCTGATTGCCTCATTATCTGGCTGTTCTACGGAATGATTTAATTTCCTTAAACCAAGCGCCTCTACGGTCTTGCGGTTCTTAGGAACAGCACCGATTGTAGACTTCACAAGTGTAATTTTTAATTTATCTGCCATTTTCTATATCCTCCTTAACCGAGTATCTCTTCCACAGATTTCCCGCGGAGTTTCGCTACCTCTTCCGGAGATTTCAACTGGCTCAAAGCATTAATTGTAGCAAGAACTACATTCTGCTTGTTGTTGGAGCCCAAAGATTTGGTACGAATGTTCTTGATTCCGGCAAGCTCGCACACGTTACGTGCTGGGCCGCCCGCGATTACACCGGTACCTTCAGGAGCTCTTTTCAGCAGCACAGATGCCCCGGTATGCTTTCCGGAAATATCATGCGTAATACTGTTGTTATCATCTAATTTTACAGAAATCAGCTTCTTCATGGCGTCTTCTTTCCCTTTGCGGATTGCCTCAGGAATTTCTGTTGCCTTGCCTAAACCTGCACCTACATGACCATTGCCGTCACCGACAACAACCAAAGCTGTAAAGCGCATATTACGTCCGCCCTTAACAACTTTTGTTACACGCTTAATTGATACCACTTTTTCTGTTAATTCTAATTGACTAGCATCAATGATTGTACGTTTCATGTATCTGTCTCCTCCTATTAAAAGTCTAATCCAGCTTCTCTGGCTGCATCAGCTAAAGCTTTCACCTTACCCTGGTAGATATAACCGCCTCTGTCGAAGACAACTGTGGTAATACCTTTCTCTAACGCTCTCTTTGCAATCACAGTTCCTAAATGTGCTGCTGCTTCTACATTATTGGTCTTTTCCAGCTCTGCTTTTACATCCTTCTGAAGTGTAGACGCGGAAACAAGCGTATGCTGCGCGTTATCATCAATAATCTGCGCATACATATGATTATTGCTTCTGAACACAGCTAAACGTGGTCTTTCGGCAGTACCGGAGAAACGATTGCGCATTCTTCTGTGTTTTTTCAAACGAACTTCGGATCTTGATTTTTTATTAACCATTTTTTGTTCCTCCTATATTATTTCTTACCAGTCTTACCAACTTTACGCCTGATAACTTCATCAGCATATTTGATACCTTTGCCTTTGTAGGGCTCCGGCCTTCTCTTATCTCTGATTTCCGCTGCGTACTGGCCAACTTTTTCTTTATCAATACCGGAAACGGTAATCTTGTTGCCCTCTACCTTAGACTCCAGCCCTTCCGGATCTGTCATAACTACCGGATGGGAGAATCCCAGATTCAATGTCAGGTCTTTCCCTGACTTGGAAGCCCTGTAACCAACACCGTTTACTTCCAGTTCTTTGGTATATCCTTCCGTTACACCAACAACCATGTTGTTGATAAGTGTTCTTGTCAGGCCATGCAGGGATTTCATTTTCTTTAAGTCGTTCGGCCTTGTTACAAGTACCTGAGAATCCTCCAGCTTGATATCCATCTCTGCGGGAAGTGTTCTTTCCAATGTTCCCTTAGGACCTTTTACAGTCACATGATTATTTTCTGCAATGTCGACAGTAACACCTGCCGGTACTGCGATTGGCATTCTTCCGATTCGTGACATGCCCGTACCTCCTTACCACACGTAAGCTAATACTTCACCGCCTACTGCTAATTTTCTTGCTTCTTTATCAGTTACAACGCCCTGGTTCGTGGAGAGAATTGCAATCCCCAGTCCGCCCAGAACTCTTGGAATCTCATTCTTGCCGGCATATACGCGAAGTCCCGGTTTGGAAATTCTCTTAAGTCCGGTAATGATTTTCTCATTCTTATCTTTGCCATATTTTAAAGTAATGCGAATTGTATTAAAACTTTCGCCTTCCACGATGTCATATTTTACAATGTATCCTTCATTAGCAAGAATGTCGGCAATTGCAACTTTCATCTTGGAAGCTGGAACATCTACTGTATCATGTTTAGCAGTGTTTGCATTACGGATTCTTGTAAGCATATCTGCGATTGGATCACTCATTGTCATGATATATTTTCCTCCTGTTTTTTCTAATCAGATGAAATTCTGTTCGCTAAGTGTTCAATGCGTCACAGAACGACTTCACACTAAACTTAAGCTGCGCCTGACAGCTTGTTTTCGTTAAGTGCTTCCAGTCTCCGGTCACCAACTTGCCTTTTTCACACCTGGTATCTGTCCTTTATATGCCAACTCACGGAAGCAAATTCTACAGATTCCGTATTTTCTTAAATATGCATGTGGACGTCCACAAATCCTACAGCGGCTGTATTCTCTGGTAGAGAATTTCTGTTTGCGCTGCTGTTTAATTTTCATTGATTTCTTTGCCATTAAAATTCCCTCCTATTATTTCGTAAATGGCATATTGAACTGCGCCAACAACTCACGTGCTTCCTCGTCTGTCTTTGCCGTGGTAACAAAAATAACGTCCATGCCGCGGATTTTGTCAATCTTGTCATATTCGATTTCCGGGAAAATAAGCTGCTCTTTGATTCCCAGTGCGTAATTTCCTCTGCCGTCAAAAGCATTGGGATTTACGCCGCGGAAGTCACGCACTCGTGGCAATGCAAGGTTAATCAGGCGGTCAACGAACTCATACATCTTTTCGCCTCTTAATGTTACCTTGCAACCAATCGGCATGCCTTCCCTAATTTTAAAGTTAGCCACAGATTTCTTCGCCCTCGTGATGACAGCTTTCTGTCCTGTGATGGTCTCCATATCGCTGACAGCAGCATCTAAAATCTTTGCATTTTCTTTCGCTTCACCAACACCCATGTTGATAACTACTTTTTCAAGCTTGGGTACCTGCATAACGTTTTTATATCCGAACTTTTTCATCAGAGCGTCTACGATTTCGTTCCGATAAGTTTCTTTTAATCTACAACTCAACTGAATGGACCTCCTCTCCTGAATTAATCAATAGTATCGCCAGTGGATTTGGCAAAACGTACTTTCTTGTCTCCGTCCATCTTGAAGCCTATCCGGGTTGGTTTTCCTTTGTGGACATACATTACGTTAGAAATATGGATGGGGCCCTCCTGATGCACAATTCCACCCTGCTGGTTTGCCATGCTGGGCTTCATATGCTTGGTAATCATGTTGACGCCCTCTACCAAAACGGTATTTTTCTTCCTGTTAATAGCAATTACCTTGCCTTCTTTTTCTTTATCTTTTCCGGCAATTACTTTCACGGTATCGCCTTTTTTAATCTTCATTGTTGCCATATTCCCACCTCCTATAATACTTCCGGAGCTAAGGAAACAATCTTCATAAACTGTTTTTCACGAAGCTCTCTAGCAACTGGTCCAAAGATACGGGTTCCTCTGGGAGTTTTGTCATCTTTGATGATAACAGCCGCATTTTCGTCAAATTTAATATATGAACCGTCTTTACGACGAGCACCCTTCTTGGTACGAACTACTACAGCCTTTACTACATCGCCTTTTTTAACAACGCCGCCTGGTGTTGCATCTTTAACCGTAGCAGTAATGATATCTCCGATATTCGCATATCTCCTGGTAGAACCGCCCATAACACGGATACACAGCAATTCTTTTGCTCCTGTATTATCGGCTACTTTCAGTCTACTTTCCTGTTGAATCATGCTGGCAGCCTCCTTTATTTCGCTCTCTCAACGATTTCTACAAGCCTCCATCTTTTATCTTTTGATAAAGGTCTCGTCTCCATTACTCTGACAGTATCGCCAATGTTGCAGTCATTGTTCTCGTCATGAGCTTTCAGTTTATAAGTTTTCTTAACGATTTTGTTGTAAAGTGGATGCCTTACATTATCTCTTACGGCAACAACAATGGTCTTATCCATCTTATCGCTTACAACAACACCGGTACGTGTCTTTCTAAGATTTCTTTCTTCCACGATATAGAATCTCCTTTCTTCAATATGGAAGTTCTTTTCGCTAAGCGTAGCCTTCTCACAAACAGACGGCTTTGCTAATCTCAAAGAACGGCTTGCACAAGAAACTCAAATTCGCATTTGCTCATTTTCCCTGTGTGCTCTAAGCCTGTTTGGATTTCTCAGTGATAATCGTCTGAATTCTAGCGATGTTCTTGCGAACTTCTTTGATTCTTCCGGTATTATCTAACTGATTCGTTGCATTCTGGAATCTCAAATTGAATAATTCCTTTTTCGCAGCCACTAACCGCTCCTGTAATGAAGCTACATTCTCTTCTCTTAACTCATTTACATAATTACTAGTTTTCATTTGATTCACCGCCTTCTAAGTCTGCACGTGAAACTACTTTACATTTACAAGGTAATTTGTGTGTAGCAAGACGTAATGCCTCACGAGCTATTTCTTCAGGTACGCCGGAAATCTCGAACATTACGCGTCCCGGTTTCACTACGGCTACCCAATACTCCAGTGTTCCCTTTCCAGAACCCATACGAGTTTCTGCCGGCTTTGCAGTAACCGGTTTATCCGGGAAAATCTTAATCCAAACTTTACCACCACGCTTGATATAACGTGTCATTGCAATACGGGCTGCCTCAATCTGGTTTGATTTAATCCAGCAAGGCTCCAAAGCTACGATTCCGTATTCACCATTTGAAATTTTATTACCTCTTAACGCCTTGCCTGACATGGAGCCACGGAACTGTTTACGGCGTTTTACTCTTTTTGGCATTAACATTATTTATCGCTCCCTTCCTTAGATTCCTTTGTTGGAAGGATTTCGCCTTTGTAGATCCACACCTTTACGCCAACTTTGCCGTATGTGGTATCTGCCTCAGCGAATCCATAATCGATATCTGCTCTTAATGTCTGAAGCGGGATAGTTCCCTCGCTGTAGAACTCTGTACGTGCCATATCTGCGCCGCCCAAGCGTCCAGAAACGGAGCTCTTGATTCCCAATGCCCCTGCCTTCATGCTTCGGCCCATGCAAGACTTCATTGCGCGACGGAAAGAAACACGGTTCTCCAACTGCAACGCAATATTCTCAGCTACAAGCTGGGCATCTTTGTCCGGTCTCTTAACTTCTTTGATATCTACTACCAGTTTCTTATCGGTATATTTCTGAAGCTCAGCTTTTACTTTCTCAATCTCAGCTCCGCCCTTGCCGATTACGACACCCGGCTTTGCTGTATAGAGGATAACCTTCACGCGGTCAGAAGCCCTCTCAATCTCTATCTTAGAAACACCTGATGCGTACAATTTCTTTTTCAAAAATGTTCTGATGTTGTAATCTTCTACCAAAAAGTCTGCAAAATCTGATTCAGCGTACCATTTAGAGTCCCAATCTTTGATAATGCCGACTCTTAAGCCATGAGGATTCACTTTCTGTCCCATGTTTGCCCTCCTATCTTTCATCAAGCACGATTGTAATATGGCTCATTCTCTTTTCGATTCTGTAAGCCCTGCCCTGTGCCCTTGGTCTAACTCTCTTCATTGTTGGTCCTTTATTCGCGTAACACTCTGCAATATAAAGATTATCTGCATCCAATCCATTATTGTTTTCTGCATTCGCAATTGCAGATTTTAGCAGCTTTTCTATAACGCTTGACGCATATCTGGGGCTATAAGCCAAAATTGCCAAAGCAGTCTTGACATCTTTTCCACGGATCGCATCCAGCACGAAACATGCTTTTTGAACAGATACTCTGGCATAAGATAATTTTGCCGATGGCCTGGTATCTTTCTGTGCATTTCTCTCTCTCTTAATCTGACTTCTATGTCCTTTAGCCATGGATGATAGAACCTCCTTTCATTAATTAACGAACCTTTGATTTCTTCTCGTCTTTTCCATGTCCGCGGTAAGTTCTTGTTGCAACGAACTCACCGAGTTTATGTCCGACCATATCCTCAGTAACATATACCGGAACATGCTTTCTTCCATCATGAACTGCAAAAGTATGTCCTACAAACTGCGGGAAGATAGTAGAACGGCGGGACCATGTTTTGATCACGCTCTTTTCGCCCGCTGCGTTCATAGCATCTACTTTTTTCAATAAGCTTTCATCAGCAAATGGTCCTTTTTTCAGTGAACGAGCCATAATTAACCTCCTTGATTTTCCCCGCTCGCCGGGCAAAGATTTGCCCGCGGGTCTGTCTGTTATTTCAATGCCTTACCGTCTCTTCTTCTTACGATAAGCTTGTTAGATGCTTTATTCTTCTTCCTGGTCTTTAAGCCGAGTGCAGGTTTGCCCCAAGGCGTACATGGACCTGGGCGGCCGATTCCGGTCTTGCCCTCTCCACCACCATGTGGATGGTCGTTCGGGTTCATAACGGAACCACGGACTGTCGGGCGGATGCCCATATTACGTTTACGTCCTGCCTTACCAATCTTAATCAGGTTATGGTCTGCATTTCCTACTACACCAACAGTTGCCCTACAGATAATCGGCACCATTCTCATTTCACCGGAGGGAAGTCTCAATGTCGCATATTTTCCTTCCTTCGCCATCAACTGTGCGCTGTTGCCAGCAGAGCGTACAAGCTGTCCGCCTTTGCCCGGGTGAAGTTCAACATTGTGCACCTGTGTACCAACCGGGATATTCTCAAGCGGCAGGCAATTGCCCACTCTGATTTCAGCTTCGGGGCCTTCCATAATCTTCATACCGTCTGTCAAGCCCTGCGGAGCAATGATATATTTCTTCTCGCCGTCTGCATAGCAGATAAGAGCGATGTTTGCTGTTCTGTTCGGATCATATTCAATTCCGATTACCGTAGCCGGAATACCATCCTTTTTATTTCTCTTGAAATCAATAACTCTGTATTTCCTTCTGGAACCGCCCCCGCGGTGCCTTACCGTAATTTTACCCTGATTGTTACGACCGGACCTTTTTTGCAGAGAAATTAACAGGGATTTCTCCGGAGTTTTCTTGGTAATCTCAGAAAAATCAGAACCAGTCATATTTCTTCTTGAAGGTGTATATGGGTTATATGTCTTAATTCCCATTGTGGTTCTCCTTTCATCACATCAATTGTTCAATGATTTGTCCATTAAGCGCTTATAATCCAGCAAAAATCTCAATTTCCTTACTGTCTTCCGTCAGCTTAACGATTGCTTTCTTGGTCTTAGCAGTCTTCCCCACGACCATGCCTCTTCTTTTCTTCTTGCCGCCGATGTTCATGGTGTTGACCCGTTGTACCTTGGTTCCCTCGAACATCTTTTCAACAGCTTCCTTAATCATGGTCTTGTTAGCTTCAGGATGTACCAGAAAAGTGTATTCCTTGTTACCCATCAGGTTCATGCTCTTTTCTGTAACAACCGGCTTGAGGATTACGTCATAATATTGTATATTTGCCATTATGCATACACCTCCTCGATTGTGGCTACGGCATCCTTAGTTACAACAACAGTGTCATATTTCAAAATGTCGTATACATTGATCGTATTTGTCAGCGCCGTCTTGATCTTAGGAATGTTCCTTGCAGACATTACGATATTCTTATCGTTCTCATTGATGATCACCAGCGCTTTGCTTACTTTCAGGCTTTCCATTACTTCTTGGAACTTCTTCGTCTTAATTTCATCCAGCTTGAGTTCATCCAGAACGATAAACTTGCTGTCATTCACTTTAGAAGTCAGCACGGATTTCAGCGCTGCCCTCTTTTCCTTCTTATTCAATTTGAAAGAATAATCTCTCGGCGTGGGGGCAAATACAACACCGCCGCCCTTCCACTGCGGAGCACGGATGGATCCTTGCCTTGCATGGCCGGTTCCTTTCTGTCTCCAAGGTTTTCTTCCACCGCCGCTTACTTCAGAACGCGTCTTTGCCTTCTGTGTACCCTGGCGTTTGTTTGCAAGATGCTGTACGACTGACATGTGTACCAGATGCTCGTTAATTTTCGCACCGAACACTGCATCGTTCAGTTCAAGGCTTCCAACTTCTTCGCCTTTCATATTATAAACAGCTACATTAGCCATTACTAAGTCCTCCTTTCAATTCTCCCGCCATCTCTTTGGCATAAAGGGATGCCCAATCGGGCGTTTATCAAATGCTATTTCACTTTCTTCACAGCCTCTTTGATGGTTACCAGACTTTTCTTAGGTCCCGGTACAGAGCCTTTTATCAAAAGCAGATTGTTCTCAGCATCTACCCTGACAACTTCCAGATTCTGGACAGTCACTTTCTCACATCCCATGTGTCCCGGCATTCCCTTACCTTTGAATACTCTACTTGGGCTGGAACATGCGCCGTTGGAACCCTGATGACGATGGAACTTAGAACCGTGCGTCATCGGTCCTCTGTGCTGACCATGTCTCTTGATGGCGCCCTGGAATCCTTTACCTTTGGAAATTGCAGTTGCGTCAATCTTGTCGCCCTCTGCAAAAATATCAGCTTTTATCTCATCTGCCAATTTGTAATCAGCAGCATTCTCAAACTTAAACTCTCTGACAAACCTCTTGCTGGACACGCCTGCTTTATCAAAATGCCCCTTCTCCGGCTTGTTAGCGCCATGCCTGTATCTAATTTCTTTCTTGCCATTGGCATCTTTATTGACAACCTTGTCTTTCTTGTCAACGAATCCAATCTGAACTGCACTGTATCCGTCATTTTCCTCAGTCTTAATCTGAGTTACATAACAGGGACCAGCCTGCAATACAGTAACCGGCACTAATACGCCGTCTGGGTTGAAGATTTGAGTCATTCCGACTTTGGTAGCTAATATTGCTTTCTTCATTTCTTTACCTCCTGTTTTCTCTACAGCGGAACGTTTCATACCCAAATTTGCGGGCAGCGGAACCGTTCATCCTAGAACAGAGTATATATATCCGCAAACGAAATTGTCGTATGCACCATAAACCTGTCAGGATTATTACCTTAAAAATTATTTGTTCTTCATCTTGATATCAATGTATACACCAGCGGGCATCTCCAGTCTGGACAATGCGTCCACCGTCTTCTGGGTCGGTGTGATGATATCAATCAGCCTTTTATGAGTTCTCTGCTCAAACTGTTCTCTGGAATCTTTGTACTTGTGGACAGCCCTCAAGATTGTGATTACTTCCTTCTTAGTGGGAAGAGGTACTGGTCCGCTCACCTGTGATCCATTTTTCTTTACAGTTTCGATAATCTTCTTCGCAGATGCATCCACTAACTGATGGTCATATGCCTTCAGTGTGATTCTCATTACTTGACTTGCCATAAAAAAAGTCGCCTCCTTTTCGCACTTTCTCTCAGTACGACAAGCGGTGACTGTACACTTCTCCGTGTGTGTCATATGTGCTACACACGTTGTTTCTGCTTCCTTGCAGACTGTTCGTTGTGATACAGTGACTTGTCGCCAGTTTCCTAACTTGACATTCGCTCCACGGAAAAACCTGCCATATTCTCAGCAGCAACCTCTCGCTTCATCGCTATCATGCCACAGCAGATATTAGTATAATGCATCTTTCAAAAAAATGCAAGTACTTTTTAGCATAATTGTTTTTATCTTATAGGAGAGGCACTTTCACACGTTAGTGTGACAAGGCCTTTCCTAAAATAAAAGAGCGCAAGCCACATCGACTTACGCCCGCTATTATTTATTCTTTTATCTTATCAATATCTGTAAGATTCACACCTGCCACATTTAATATCGCCTTCAATGAAAGATATTCATCCTTTCATTTTGCAATTTCAAGACCATCTATGCTTTTCATTACTCTGCCTTGAAAGACTTCTCTGCCAGTACATTTCCGTCTGGATCAAGATAACGTACCGTAAAGGTACATGCACCTTCCTGGCCAACTGCTGTATCAAGCGTCTTTGCCTGTGTCTTAAACGCTTCTGCCTGTGTATCTAATGCAGCTTCTAATGTTTCACCCATGCCATCTACAACCATAGAACTATCTTCAATCTTCACCTCTATGGTCAGCTCGTTTCCAACTGCGCTGATAGAAGCAGACATACCTTCTGACGCCATAGACTCAGCCAGGCTGTCAAAAGTAGCTTTTGCGGTCGGATCATTAACCAATTCCTCCAGCGTCGTGCCGGAAGCGTCTGCTGTATCATCTGCTGCGTCTGCTGTATCATCTGCTGCGTCTGCTGTATCATCTGCTGCGTCTGCTGTATCATCTGCCGCATCTGTTTCTGTGTTATCCGCTGCGCCTGCCTCGTCCCCTGCTGTAGTCTCTGTTCCTGCTGTCTTATCTTCTTTGTCGGAACCACCGCATGCCGTAACAGATAATGTCATTGCCATAATAGCTGCACATGCTAAAAATTTCAATGTCTTTCTTTTCATTTTACTTTTCCTCCCTTGTTGCTCTAAAACTTTTTGTTCATTCTTTTTAAAAAATATTACATTTGCAAGTCTCACCATACTACATTTTTTCTTTGATGTCAACTAATTTTTCCTAATCTCTTCCCTCTGGCAAAGGTTTAATAATTTTCTTATAAATACTTAACAGACAGATTACAGATACCAAAAGAGACATTGTCTCTGCAATCGGGAATGCCCACCAAACTGCCTGCAAACCTCCAACCCTCGCAAGAATGTATGCTGCCGGCACAAGTACTACCAACTGTCTCATAATAGAAACAATCATGCTGTAGACTGCTTTTCCCAATGCCTGGAAAACAGTTCCTGCTATAATACAAAACCACGCAATTAAGAAATGAAAACCTATAATTCTCAAGGCTTGACAACCAATTTCCATCATTTCCTCCGATGCGTCAAACATCTTTAACAGAACCTGCGGAACAAGCTCAAATCCCGCAAAGCCGAACAACAATAGCCCAAAAGCAATGCCCATACTGAGCTTGATCGTTTTGACCATGCGCTTTCTCTGTTGCGCGCCGTAGCTGTAAGCGATAATCGGCGTAATGCCATTGTTCAATCCAAATACCGGCATGAAGAAAAAGCTCTGAAGCTTGAAATATACACCGAAAACAGCCGCCGCCGTAGAGGAGAAATCAATCAAAATCTTATTCATACAATAGGTCATTACAGAACCAATGGACTGCATTATTATAGAAGGAATACCCACCATATAGATACTGCCAATCAATGATGCACTGAGACGGAATCCTTTGAGAGACAAATCCACCTCATGATTAAATTTCATATTACAGACACAGGCAACAATTGCTGCCACACACTGACCGATGACCGTCGCTATCGCCGCGCCTGCAACGCCCATTTTCGGCAAACCAAGCCAGCCAAAAATAAGAATCGGGTCTAAAACAATATTCGTAATAGCTCCTGCAAGCTGCGAAATCATGCTGAAAACCGTTTTTCCGGTAGAAGTTAAAAGCCTTTCAAAAAAGAATTGCCCAAAAATCCCTAAAGAGAAAATCATCACAATACTAAGATACTGCACGCCCATATCATAAATCGCCGGCGAGCTTCCTTTCAATTGACTTACATAAAACGGCTTTACAGACACAAACCCCAACACCAGAAACAGAAGGTAGCTCATGATATAGAGAAATCCACCATTCAATGCCGTCGCATTTGCCTTCTTAAAATTCTTTTCCCCCAGCGACTTAGAAAGAATCGCATTAATACCGACGCCAGTACCAGCTCCAACTGCAATTACAAGCGTTTGCAAGGGAAACGCAAGCGACACCGCTGTCAGAGCATCCTCCGACACTCTCGCCACAAAAATACTGTCAACAATATTATAAAGCGCCTGCACAAGCATAGAAACCATCATCGGAAACGACATGTTCCATACCAGCTTATTAATTGGCATAACTCCCATCTTATTTTCCACAATTTTTTCTGTATTTTTACCGTCCATTTTATCCCTCCTTTGCAAAAATCCTTGAAAGCAACAGTCCTATTATAGGCCTGCCCAGAAATGAAGTCAACAAAAACTTGGGACGAAACGCGTATTTATAACCAATACATCGTATCCTTCCGCCAAAAAAGAACCCCCGGAAGTACAATCGCACAACCGGAGGTTCTTGTTACAATTTCGATTATTTTACTTTGACGGTAAGTGTCTTTGTTGCCTTTCCACTTGTAATTTTTACTTTAACAGTACCTTTCTTTTTGCCTTTGATCGTAAGCTTGCCTTTCTTAAATGTTACACTGGCAATCTTTTTATCCTTCTTAGAAAGCGCCTTCATTGCATAACCGGACTTAGACGGTTTTACCGTTACGGTGATTTTCTGGCTCTTATTTTTGTTCACAGTAACCGTATTCTTCTTCACTGCCTTCTTACCATTCTTAAACGTAATGGTAGGATTCTTAACAGTAACCGTAACCTTCTTGGTGATACCGTTCGCCTTTGCTGTGATCGTTGCGCTGCCAGCTTTGAGAGCCGTAATATTACCCTTGCTGTCTACTTTGGCAACCTTCGGCTTGTCAGAGCTCCATGTCACAGTATTTGATGCGCCTTTGACGGTTGCTGTAACCTTTGCCGTCTTAGAAGCTTTTCCTGTATACAAGGTAACTTTAGATTTATTCAATGTTAAGCTTGCCGCCTCAACAATCTTGTAGGTCTTGTTCACGGTGCCTTCATAGCGCTCGCCTTTAAACGTAATCTTGGCAGTTGCAGTGCCCGCCTTAATGTAATTTGCATAAACTATACTGTAATTGCTGGAATCAATTACGTTACCCTGGCTGTCCTTTACCGTAACCGCAGGCATCACCGGCTTACCTGTGTAAGGATAGCTGGTCTTTTCCAATGTAATATTGCTTGCCTTATTAATTACTTCTGTAACCTTATGGCCAGTAGTATCTGCCGTACATACGCTACATTCCTTGGAAATAATACCATCTTTATCTGCCGTTGCTTTTGTGATTGTTTCTTTATAGGTATGTCCCTTAGCCTGTACAGCGACGTCGCGTGAACCAACCTGTGTTTTTCCATCTTCTCCATCCACAAAATAAGATTTACATCTCGTACATCTATAATGAGCAATATTGCCCTGCTCGGTACAAGTCGCTTCTTTTGCTGCAACAAGATCGCCATATTCATGGCCTAATGCCGGAATTTCAACCGTCTCAATTACTTTACACTCTGTACATGCCGGCATTCTCTTTGAACCAGGGGTTGTACAATCCGGCTCAGAAATTATAACTGGTTCTTCTCCTTCCGCATAAACATGCTGGTGCGGCGCAACCGGCTGAATGGTAATATTATCCATATAACCGACAAATCCTTCATAGTCTTCCACAACGCCTTTGCCAAGACGAAGCTGTCCCTGATTCATATTTGCCAGGATCTCTTCCATATTATTGTCTTTGTCTATGTATGTTACCGCCGGTACGCCATTTACTGTGATGGTCAGCCCCTCTTTGGTATAAATATACGCCATGGTATACCATTTGTGGACATTCTCTTCTACACCAAAGAAATTAAAGTCTGAATTCACATTGTTGCCGTCCACCCAGCCGTCTCCCGGGAAAAAAGTTGTCCATGGCTGCTCATATGCTGCAATAAAGCCAATTGTCCCCGTCACATTCAGTTCCATAAACTTACCAAACGCAAACAAATAGTTCCAGTCACCCTGTGCTTCCGGATAAATATCAAAAGAAAATGTTACTCCATTGGCATAATTGTATTTAGACAGAGCGCCTTCCTTCGTTGTAAGGTAGTCAATACCACTATCTTTCGAGTTGCCATTCGTCTTTCCTTGGTCAAATTTCAGAACTTTGCCATGCGCCTTATCCGCATCTGTCGCTTCGGGAATCGTAGATGCGTCCACAACCTCAATACCCTTACTGTTACTGGGATTATTTTCTGTATTGGGGTTGTCATTTTCATCCACCAACGGCTGGCTGCACTGATTATCAAATGCAATTTCATTCTCCGTATAAGTAGTGCCCTCCTCCGTTTCTGCCATCTGGCCATCTTCAAAATCAAATGTCAGTTTCCCATAAGCATCAAAGTCTGAGCCTTCATCACCTTCTGCTTGCGTGCCTGTCCCATCATTTGTCGCTGCATCCCCAGCGGCTGCAAAAACTGACGTGCCGTTTCCGAATACCAAGGTAGCAGACAGAACCAGGGCCAGGGCCTGTTTCCACATCTTGTCTTTTCTCATTAAAAAACTCCTCCTTTATATGTAATATTATTATAGTTTGAATTATATCAGATATATCAGAAATGTGATATTGTTAAATACCGCCAATAGTTATTATTTTAATACGCTTATTATATACATATTTACCATACTTCCAGATAATTCATTATAAAATATCTCCAATCATCCTTGTCCCAAAATACACTCCGTCAACAATTTCACCACATTGGGAATTTCTGCCTCCGATAGGCCGGAATAATTAACAACAAACGTATGTGCCGGCGCGTCGTTTGTCGGGTTGCCGTAATACTCCGTCAGGGCAGAAAGACGAATTCCTGCTTTGTCTGCTCTTTGCAGTAACTCTTCGTCTGGCAATTTCGTATCTATGCGCAGCAAAAAGTGTAGCCCCGCGTCCTCCTCAGTAATTTCACAACATGTCGCAAGCGCGCTCTTGCGCACTGCCTGCACCACTTCATCCCGAACACGACGATAATGCGTACGCATACGGTTGATATGCTTCTCAAAATAGCCCTCCTCTATAAACTGTGCCAATACATATTGCTCAAAATTAGATACGGTACAAGAGTAAAAGGAAAGCCTTTTTTCAAATTCCTCCAACAAAGGTTGGGGCAATACCATATAACTGATGCGGATGGTAGAGGCAAGGGTTTTCGTAAACGTATTCATATAGATCACTCTCTCGGACCGATCTATACTTTGCAATGTGGGAATCGGTTTTCCTGCAAGACGAAACTCCGAATCGTAATCATCCTCAATAATATAACGTCCTTCTTGCCCAACCGCCCAGCCGAGAAGCTCATACCGTTTACTTATGGGGGTAACAATCCCGGTTGGAAAATGGTGTGACGGTGATATATGCACCACATGACATGACGACGCTTGCAGGCGCTTTAAATCTATCCCCCTCTTATTCACCGGAATAAAGCAACATTGCACGCCATTCGCTTCATAAATACTTGAGATCTTATGATAACCGGGATCTTCCACTGCATATATTTTATCTCGCCCCAAGAGCTGAATGAGCAGACCATACAGATATTCTGTTCCCGCTCCAATGATAATCTGCTCCGCCGAGACATCCATATTGCGAAATTCTTTTAAATGTTGGCTTATGGCACGGCGAAGCTGTAAAACCCCTCCCCATGGCGGCGTCTCTAACAACTCTTCGTGAAGGTTCAAAAGCGTTTCCCGAAGTAATTTCGACCAAACAGAAAATGGAAACTGCTGCGGGCTGATGCGGTTACTCACAAAATCTGCAATATATTTTTTTAATGCCATCTCCTGTCCTGGCAAATTTTCAGTTCTTGAACCGGCAGGCTGTGCAAAGCAAGAGATTTCTGTGACATAATAGCCTTTTTTGGCAACCGAATATATATAACCCTCCGCTTGTAGCTGCGCATAAGCATTTTCTACTGTAATATTACTGACCCCGAGATTTTTTGCAAAGCTGCGTTTCGAGGGCAGCTTGAACTCCGCCGGGAGTTTTCCGCATAAAATATCATCTCGTATGCATTGGTAAAGATGATGGTAGAGAGCATCTGACCCTATATCTGCAAATGAATATGTCAGCATACTTCATAAATCCTCCCATTCTGACCATACTGATTATATGTAAATTGGGTATTTTAATAAAGCCAGTTTTATTATACTGTAGTAACAGCCCATTTGCAAATTATAAATACGAGGCAAAGAAAAGAGGATAACATGAACAGACAATACGAATTAAACAAAGAATTGGCACAGATGTTGAAGGGCGGCGTCATTATGGACGTCACCACTCCTGAACAGGCAAAAATTGCAGAAGCGGCGGGGGCATGCGCTGTGATGGCGCTCGAACGAATTCCCGCTGATATCCGCGCAGCCGGCGGCGTATCCCGCATGAGCGATCCCAAAATGATTTGCGGCATCCAAAAAGCCGTGTCCATCCCGGTAATGGCAAAATGCCGCATTGGACATTTTGTAGAAGCACAATTATTAGAAGCCATTGATATTGATTATATCGATGAAAGTGAGGTTCTCACTCCCGCAGACGATAGCTACCACATTGATAAGACGAAATTCCGTGTTCCCTTTGTATGCGGTGCAAAAGATTTGGGCGAAGCGCTACGTCGAATTAAGGAAGGAGCCTCTATGATTCGTACCAAGGGGGAGGCAGGAACCGGTGACATCGTACACGCCGTACACCATATGCGCATGATGAACCGTGCAATTGCCGCCATTTCTGCCATGCGCGAAGATGAACTCTTTGACGAGGCAAAGCGGCTGGGCGTCCCTTATGATTTGGTACAATATGTCCATGATAACAAAAGACTTCCCGTCGTAAATTTTGCGGCAGGCGGTGTGGCAACTCCAGCAGATGCAGCTTTGATGATGCAGCTTGGCGCGGAGGGTGTATTTGTTGGTTCTGGCATCTTTAAATCTGGGAATCCACAGAAACGCGCCAACGCTATCGTCAAAGCAGTCGCAAACTATACCGACGCCTCCATGATTGCCGAATTATCGAAAGATCTGGGCGAGGCAATGGTGGGCATTCATATAGGAGAAACAAACGTATGAGAATTGCAGTACTGGCGGTACAAGGCGCCTTTGAAGAACACGAAAAAGTATTATGGGAGCTGGGTGTTGAGAGCATCCAGCTCAGAAAAGCGAGTGATTTAAACAAAGAGTTTGATGGTCTTATCCTGCCAGGTGGCGAAAGCACTGTGCAGGGAAAACTTCTACGTGAACTTTCCATGCTCCAGCCAATTCGCAGCAGAATCCAAGACGGCATACCTGTGCTTGCCACCTGTGCAGGACTAATTCTTCTGGCAGAACACATTGCCGGTGATGATACCGTGCACCTGGGCACTCTGCCGGTAACAGTAAGACGCAACGCATATGGCAGACAACTTGGCAGCTTCCACTATGCCAACGGTTATTTTCAGGGCATTGGCTCCTTCCCCATGGAATTTATTCGCGCGCCTTATGTGGAAAGCGTATCCGACGACGTGAATATCCTTGCCACGGTAGAAGATCATATTGTTGGCGTGCAATATAAAAACCAGCTTGCCGTAGCCTTCCACCCAGAACTTAGCGGCGATTACCGGATTCATGAATATTTCCTGTGATACTTCTTATTGAGCTTGTTATGGTATGCAATCATCACAAAAATACCACCAAGACATTCGAGAAGAAATAGCACAATCGCAATCCAGACAAATTTCTCACCGAAAAGAATCACCGGCGCAAAGCACGGAAAAAATCCGGCGCCATACACAATCCACATGATTCCATGTTTGCGATTGTATGCTTTGACGTCTGTAATTTCTTCTCTTCTGGGCGGCTCCTTGCCGCTCCAGAAGCCAACCGGTTCCTTGCTTCTGTATTGAACGAACCCTAGGATAATCTCTGGCAAGGCGCCTATCCCCACTATTACCAGAAAAATAACGTTTTCCGCATTCATGCTGCCACCTCTTTTTCTTTACCTCACATACAAACCCGCCAACCGCATGTCCGTATCATAACTCAAGCGGTAAGTTACACTGATATTCTCATATGTGACCGTAATTTCCCCCACAACAAAGCGCTGATTTCCCTGCTCATACTCCGCTAGATAGATCGCGCCAAACTGTTTCCTTTCCCCCCAATCTTCCGACATCTCCCCTTTGATCTTATCCATCTCCTCTTCATTCAAAAATGGCTGCATCTGCGGAATTGCGTTAGCCAAAAGAGTATCATAGTCCCCTGCGTCTAAAAGCTCTACCGTCTCTTTCATTGCCGCCTCTACCGTTGCTTCATCAAAAAACTTACTTTGCGCAATATCTCTGCCTTTAGGCAACATCCAATAGACAACCGCCGCCAGCAACAGGAACACCACGGCGATAGGAAGCAGAATTTTTAACACCTTATTTCTACGGTAGGTCTTTCGCTCTTGCTGCGAAAGATTATCATTAAAATCATCTGCAATTTCCTGCACTGAACCCATGTGAGAAATAACTTCCTCCATTTTCTCTCCCTGTTCCAACCGCAGATTAATATCTGTCAGCAATTGTTTTCTAATCTCATCTTTCCTCTTACCGCTGCATCTGATTTTCTTAACTACTGCATTCACATATTGGTTAGCGTTCATCTCTCATCCCTCCATAATTCTTGATATTCCGGCACAGATACGCTCCCAGACCTCCTCAATTTCCTGTAACGTCTGACGTCCTGCATCCGTAATCTCATAATATTTCCTAGCTACCTGTTTCCCCTCCGCCTCACTCCATCTCGCCGCGACCAATCCGTCATCCTCCAAACGATACAAAATAGGATAGAGCGTGCCATCCTTTAGCACAAAAATTTCTCCGCTTTTTTCCTTCATTTCCTGGATAATCTGATATCCATATTTGGCTTCCGATGCCAATAATTTTAAGACAACCATGTCCAAAACACCTTTTTTCATCTGCCTCTCATATTTATCATTCATAATTTACCTCTATGCTTTGTATTACAAAGTATATTATAATAGTTAGGTGCTGAGAAGTCAAGAAAGAATTTCGTTGTAAAATTATTAATCTCGGAGTATAATAGGACAAACACTTGGAGGTTTTTCTATGATTTCGACAAAAGCACGATATGCCCTTAGGGTAATGATTGACCTTGGCAAACACCAAAAAGACAATTACATTCCCTTAAAGGAAATTGCTCAACGGCAGGAAATATCCGAGAAATACTTAGAATCTATTTTAAAAATGCTTGTATCCGGTAAAATGCTGACTGGTTTGCGCGGCAAAGGCGGCGGCTATCGTTTGACCCGCCAACCACGAGACTATATCATCGGAGAAATAATAGAACTAACTGACGGTCCACTTGCCCCGGTCGCCTGTCTGATGCCCAATGCAACACCCTGCACGCGCCAAAGCGATTGTGTCACGCTTCCACTATGGCAAAAATATGACGCTCTCGTCCACGACTTTTTCTATGGCATCACATTAGAAGACTTGATCAACGGAAATTTATAGACTAACATCAAAATTACCTCTGTATTTGTAGGCACTGTTCTAAAAGAGACTCCGCAAACACTTTGCGTCCGTCCATCTGCCTCACTGTAAAATCAACGCCATACGCTTCCGCAAATCCATGCGGCGCAAGACCCACGTCGGCATTCCTAAGCATGGGAATGTCAAATTCACTATCCCCGGCTGCAATCACAAAATCCGCATGCATGTATTCCCGGAATCTCTGAACTGCTTTTCCCTTATTTAATTCTCGGGGCACTACATACACCTTCTCCCCGTTGTGAAATACATCCACTAATTTCGTATCTAAAACTTCGTGTAAATCATCGACTGTCTGTTTGGGCTCATTGCACTTTGTGAACACAAACAGCCGCTCGATAAACCGCAATTCAAACTTCCTGCGCGCGTCTTTTCCCAAGATATGTATTGCCCTTTCTAGCTCCCCCGCACTCCTGTCAATCAATGCAAGCGACGACTGATACCAGGAATCGTCCCTTTTGCCATCAATCAAAAGAATGCCGCCATTACAGACCAATGCATAAGGAAATGCACCCACACCCAAATCAATGCGTTGATACTGCTCGATACTTCTCGTGGACGTTGGCACAACCAGCATTTTCTCTCTTACTTGCTGCAAAAGCTGATAGGTAGCTTCCGTGATAAATGAAATCTCCCGCCCCTGATACATTTCTACGCTTCTCTTGACAGGGCCAATCTCATGTTTATAGGAATATATGAGCGTATTGTCTAAATCTGTATGAAAAACCACCATCTTTGTTTCCTCCAAAAAAGCCGCCGCACAAACAGGAAACATACGACATTCATCCTCTTTCACCATTATGAATCCCAATCGTATATTTCCCGTTTACTGCGACAGCCTGTTCTGTCATTCTGCTACTATATGGTTTACTTTTTTGATACAATTGCCTTGCGGATAAGGTCAACCGGAATAATCATTAACGCCAACAGCATAGACACAAGCAACGCTTTCACGCTTAATATAGTTGTGCCAAATACCTCACCGCCAATCTGGATAATCACCGTCTGCATAATAAAGATGGCGCCCATTACCAGTATGAAGTTCTTATTCTCTCCGATATGTTCAAAGAGATTGAATCGCTCTGACCTGGTATTTAAACTGTTGAAGATAATGGAATAGATGAAGAAGGCAAACATAAATGTCTTCTCATACAATTCCGGGTTCGCACAGCCCACAGGCGTCACAAAATCTGTAATGCCGCCAATATTTTCTAAGATAAGAATCGAGCCTAAAGTAATAAAAATCGAGCTTGTCCCAATCGCAGACTTAATGTACCCGGTAAGGATATTGTCTGTCCGCAATGCCGGCTTATCCTTCATATAACGGTTAAGAATCGGCTCACCGCCAAACGCCATCGCTGCCAAAGTGTCCATTATCAAGTTAATCCACAAAATCTGCACGATGGAGAAAGGCTCCGTCCAGCCAAGCACCGGGGCAATAACATTCATCAACAAGGTGCTGATATTGACGGTAAGCTGAAAAATCAGGAACTTGCCAACGGACTTCGCCATCGTACGGCTGTTCAGCACGCAATCCTTGATAGACGTCAAGCTGTTATTTAAAATGACAACGTCGCCCGCCTCCTGCGCAACGGCTGTACCGTCGCCCATTGCAAATCCGATATCCGCCTGTTTCAACGCCGGTGCATCATTGACGCCGTCCCCCGTCATACCGCATACATTCTCAAGTTGCTGCGAGATAGACACTAAACGCTTCTTATCCAGAGGCTTTGCTCTGCTGACAACGCGCAGATGTGGAAGCTTTTTCTTCAATTCCTCATCCGACATCTCCTCAAGTTCCTCATGCGTCAGCACAACATCTGTATTTTCATCTTTTAAAATGCCTGCTTCCTTGGCAATAGCAACGGCAGTTTCCTCCGCATCGCCGGTAACCATCACTACTTGAATGCCTGCGCTGTTCAAGATGTCTACCGTCTCCACGGCGTCTGTCCTTACATTATCACGCAGGCAGAGCACCGCCATCAATATCGTTTTCCCATCTGTAATCTTAGCCACGGACAAAAGTTTCATCGTCCGCTTTGCCTGGGCTATCATTTGTTCTTCCACTGCCTTCTTATCCGCGGCGGAAAACGCCTGAACTTGTCCATCTGGCGTCATATAATGGGTTACTTTATCTAATATATTCTCCGTTGCGCCCTTCCAATAGACGCCTCCGTCTTTCAAGGTTACGGTCGCACATTTCTTCTCGGAATCAAAGCCACTGATTTCCTGTACCTTGTCCTGGCCGCTTTTGGAAGCATCATAGCCGTGGTTAAGTGCATAGGTGAGCAGCGCGCGGTCCATATTGTTGCTGCCGATGGCTTTTCCTTCTGAAATCTTGGCAAGATTATTAAGCGTTATTGCCTCCATAAATTCGCTGCTCTGTACGGAATCTGTGAGATTGCCCGCACCGGTAATGAATTCCACTAGCGAAAGATTTCCCTGTGTTATCGTACCAGTTTTATCACTGAACAATACATTCATATACGCAGAATCTGAAAATGCTGCTTTATGGCTTACCAGAATATTCTTTTTGTACATGGACTCCGTATTCATAGACTGCACAAGGCTGTTCATCATCGGCAAACCTTCCGGCACCGCCATAATTACAATCGAAGCCATCAGCATCACAGCCTCAGCAACCAACAGCAGCACAGACACCACGCTGACTGCTTCGTTGGCCCGAACAATCGAAAGCGCCACATGCAGCACACCGGCAATTGCCGCCGCCGATACGCCGAGCTTGCCGATACCTGCCGCCACCACTTCAAGTTTCAAACTGGAAGTGTCTTTTCGTTCGTCTTCCTCATTATCATCGGTCAATGCTTTGTTAATCTTCCCCAGCTCTGACGCATCGCCGATAACTGTCGCTACCATATAGCCTTCCCCAGACGTCACAACAGAACCCATGAAAACCTTGCTCGCAGATGCATAATCTGTAGATTCCGCGTCCGCCATATCAGCAGCAGCCGTTTTATTCTCATCCCGCGACTCCCCATTGAGCGCCGCCTGCGACACCTTAATCTTGCCATCAAACAGCAGGCCGTCAACCGGAACTTTGTCTCCCGCCTGCACAAGAATCGTATCACCTTTCACGATCTCGCTCGTAAGGATATTAATCAATTTCCCATTGCGCATAACCTTGGCAAAGGTTTTGCTGTATTCCTCCTGCAAAGCTTCGCTTCGTGAACTGTTCCTATACTCAGACAATGTGCTGAAGCCAGTGGCAAGCCCGATTGCCAGAATAATGCTGATAATCTCCACAACATCATTTTCACCTGCCATTGCCGGCACAAACATGCCCAATACGGCAAGCGCAATTTTAAGCACCAATGCCGCGCATAATACCTTAATCCAAATATCGTTAAAAGCGCCAATGAACATCGACCAGAGAGATTCTGTCTCCCTCTTTGCCAGCTCATTCGTGCCGAATTCCTGTTTACTCTTATTGACCTGGGAATCGGAAAGTCCCCGCATCAATTCATCTTTGTTTATATTATTCATTTAAAACAAATGACCTCCTCGTATCTGTATAAGAAAATCCCAAATTTTGCGTTTCCTAAATATACCGTCTAATTAACTCATTCAGCCCAGGATCATTCGTACCCTGGCCGATGGCGTTGAACTTCCACTCCCCATTATGCCTGTATACCTCACCAAATATCATAGCTGTCATTCCAGAATAATTATCCGTCAGGTTATATTTACACATCTCATTGTTATTCCTCGCGTCCACAATTCGGATAAATGCATTTTCAATCATGCCAAAATTCTGACGCCTTTTTACTGCCTGGTAAATCGTAACTACAATCACAATCCTATCATAATCCTGCGGCACTTTTGATAAGTCAATGACAATCTGCTCATCATCTCCATCACCGGCTCCCGTTAGGTTATCCCCTTGATGAATGACCGTTCCCGAAGGATGCCTGAGATTACCAAAATACACTAAATCATCTTTGTGTATCAGCTTCCCACCTTTCAGCAGTATGGCGGAAGCGTCACAGTCAATCGCCTGCGGCTCTGAGGTAAACATCGACTTCAAAAAACCACCAGAGGGCTTTTGAACCTCATCCCATCCAAGACCCACAATCACATGTGCCAGCCCCGCATTATCTTTGGACAGACTAACCTTCTGCCCTTTCTGTAAACTAATCGACATTTCTTATCCTCCTATTCTACCTCAACGCCGTAATTTGCGCATAGCGCGGCAAGACCTCCCTGGTAGCCGCTGCCGATGGCATTAAATTTCCATTCGCCGCCATTTTTGTAGAGCTCGCCAAACACAGCCGCCGTCTCTATGGAAAAATCTTCGCCCAGGTCGTACCTTAATAGCTCCTCGCCGTTTGCTTCATTATAAATGCGCACAAACGCATTGTTTACCTGCCCAAAATTCTGTCTTCTCGCCTCTGCCTCATAGATTGTCACCGTAAATGCTATCTTCGTGATATTCGCCGGAACAGCCGACAGATCTACTTTAATCTGTTCATCGTCTCCATCGCCGACGCCTGTGAGATTATCTCCCTGATGCTGCACGCTGCCAGACGGATGTGTCAAGTTGCCAAAAAACACAAAATCTTTGGAATCCGATACTCTGCCGGAGTCCGTAAGCATAAACGCCGCCGCATCAAGGTCAAAATCTCCACCGGTGTCGAACGCATTGACGTCCCAACCTAATCCAACTACAACCTTAGATAGTCCTGGATTCCCCTTGGTCAAACTCACTTTCTGGCCTTTCTGTAAATTCACTGGCATCAGACGTCACCTCCTACGCTACTTCTATTCCATAGTGTCCGCATAAAGCTGCCAGACCACCCTGGAAACCACTACCAATTGCATTAAATTTCCACTCACCATTGTGCCGGTAGAGCTCGCCGACCACCACAGCAGTCTCAATCGAAAAGTCTTCTCCAAGGTCATAACGAATAAGCTCCGTATTTGTCGTTTCATCCACAAGCCGGATAAATGCATTGGAAACCTGGCCAAAATTCTGCCGCCGCGTCTCCGCTTCATAAATCGTAACCGTAAAAGCAATCTTCTCCACATTGGCGGGCACCTTTGTCAAATCAACCTGGATCTGCTCATCGTCGCCCTCTCCCTCACCCGTAAGATTATCTCCCTGGTGGTTCACAGCCTCACTTGTATGGTTGAGATTACCATAGAAAATAAATTCCTTTTCTGTGGGACACTTGCCGTTAGCGCCCAGCATAAATGCCGCTGCGTCAAGGTCGAAATCTGCCCCTGAATCAAATGCATTGACATCCCAGCCGAGCCCGACCATAATGCTCTTGAGCCCGGGATTACCTTTTGTTAAGTCTACCTTCTGTCCTTTTGATAAATTAATTGGCATAGATTACCCTCCTAAATTTTATGTGATCCTTACTACCATTGTAACCCTTGCGTTTAATGAATTTTTTTACTATATTATGGTTCTTGCAATTTATGCTTTTTCTCTCTATCATTGTAACTCTTACAATTTATATTTATACCTTAAACCATTGTGGGATTTAGGCTATCTTCTTGCAGAAGGCATATGGTACTCCCGCCGGAAGTCTTCTTTTATCGCTTCAAGCCTTACCTTATCTTCTTCTCGCTTCTTCTTCGCATCCTCTTGGATTCTCTTTGTCTCCTCGATGCCGCTGGTGATTGTTCGCCAGGTATTCTCTAATGTCTCAATCTGAATCGAACTTCCAGACGCCAGCCTTGCCGTCATCTTTGAAGTCTCTACCGAATTCTGAGCGTTCTTGATCAACATTTCATTCGTCTTCTTGTCGAGCGCAGCCATAGACTCTGCCTGAATCTTCTGCCGTTTCAACAAGATCGCCTGTGCAAGCGCCTGCTTAAATATTGGAAGCGTTACAATAAATGCTGAATTAATCTTCCTTACCAGATTATAATTGCTAAATTCCATCGTTTTAATCATTGGAATCGACTGCATGGCAACATTTTCTGCAATGCGCAAATCCTGCGTACGCTGCTCCATCATCATTAACGCCTGGTTGAGACTTGTAAGTTCAAACTGAATCGACTGGTCGCCGCTCTGCTCTAAATCCTGCTGCCTCTGTGCAATGTAAGCCTCAATTTCGCGGCATGCCTGCTCTCCTGCCAGGATATATTTCACAAGCTCATGATAGTAGTTGACATTTGCCTCGAACATCTGGTTGAGCTTGCGGTTCGACTGCTTAATCTCAGATTCATAACCTTTGAGCTGAACATAAATTTTGTCTATCTCTTCACCCATCGTATGATATTTGGAAAGAATCTTTTCTAACTGCTTCTTGAGATTGCCGAATAATTTGTCTAAGAAACCCGGATTATCCCGAATCTCATCAATGTCAAACTTATCCATAATCTTCGCCAGGATCGTCAACATCTCGCTCGTGTCATTAAGCTGTGACATATCCATACCGTTTAAGACCACGTCGGACGCCTTGGAAATCTCCTCTGCGGCATCCGCGCCGAATGTGACAATCGTCTCCAGATTGTTCACCTCTATCGTACTCACGATACGGTCAACCTCCTCCGAATTGACGAGTTCGGCATTCATCTGCTCCCTGTCAGCGACAATATTATACTCCTGAACCACTTCGATTTCATTCTTTGCCTCCGGTGTCTGCGCTGCCACAGGCGCTGCTGTAGTTGCTGTTTTGCTAAAATCAAGTCCCATAATCAATTACCTCTCTTGAATATAATGTCACGCCAGCTTTGGCGCGTGCTGCGTAACGGAAGGCTATGCAAATCAGGCACCTGTAAATCATAGATATATTCCCCAATCTGATGCTCCTCCATTATTTTCTTGTTAAAATACTTCTCAATACTCTGATAGCCTGTCGGTACAAAAAATACAATATCAAAGCCTATCTGGTTTAAAAATGCAACTAAGATGCTGTCCTCAAGCGAAATCACTGTCTCCGTAGTGTTAATATAGATGAGCTTGGGATTCTTCTTTGTAAAATCAAATTTCTGAATCATTCTCACAATATCTTTGGGAAGGTTGAGCGCCGTGGCTATCACGGTATATTCCGTGCCATTCTGCCCGATTCCTTTGATTAACCTCTGCTCAATGATCGCCTGCAATTTATCTAACATGAATTCCTGCATGTCTTCCCGCAGGATTCCATATTTATAACAGGGATGCTCTTTTATTTTTGCTCTCAACAGGCGCCCATTCTTATAAAATTCTGTAGCGCACGACTTAACCGGATTTGCCGCCGTCGGCTCGATATAAGGCGCTTTCTGTATAAGAATCGTATCTTCTACCAGCAGTTCTCGAATGGACGTCCAATATTGCGACAATTGCCCATGTTTCACGCCGGACACCTTAGAAAAGATCACCGGCACATTGACCACCCCATCCACTGTGCTGAACCCGGGGCGATATTTTAGCTCCTGGTCCCATAAAATCTTTATCTCTTCATACATGGTCTGCAAACTGATAATATTTGCCTTGCCATACTGCTGATCCCGGTATAAACCGGAATCCTCGTACATAAGCGTATCTAATTCCCGCTCTGCATGGTAAGCTGCGGTTGCCAGCGTCACCTGGGAAGATTCCCCAGGAAATTTATCAAGCACCAGCGATTCTGTGTAATTTACATCGTATAGAAGATTGTCTGTAAGCATACACTTTTGATTCAAATTCGGGCACAAAATCAACACATCCACCGGCAGCCGCGCCAAAAACCGCAGAAACATATTCTCATTTTCATTCTTGCAGCCGCCAAGATAAATGAAGCATGCTATTTCTGGAGGCGCCCAGTTAGAAAACAACAGCGGCATATACCGCTTGAGCCAACAAAGAAGATACACCGCTTTATTGGTAAGCTTATTAAGGTTGCTGTCCCCAGCTTTCGCCTCCAGCAAAATCACATCGACAAATGACTTCACCATAATCCTTTGCAGTTCAAGGTTGGGCGCATATTGGATGTTTGCAGAAAGATCCAGTATCATCTGGTCCTGCCTGCTATATTGGTTCCTGCGAATACCGGCAATCTCCTCCGGCGTGGGCCTGCCAATCTCCTGATTGACAATTACAACTTTACGCTTGGCATTTTTTAACGCCAACTGAAGTTGATACAATTCATTGGTATAAGTAAGTCTGTCTTCAACACCATTAATGCGGATAAAACAATTATAGAACAGTTTGGGATCGCTGCCCCGCGCCAATATACTTTCCCGCACATCGTCAAGTCCCTCGCCTCGGATCCAGGCGTTGGTACAGTTCAAAAGCTCCGGCTTCGTCCCATATAATCTCTGATTATTTAATTCATTCTGCAAATCCTCACGGACTTTTTTCAGACAAAATCCCGGTGGAAATGCTCTCATACCAACCATCTGAAGATTATCCGACAGTGCAGAGGACGGGTCCACCTTTAAATAACCATCATCTCCATGATATTGAAGCAATATTACATCGCATCCTGCGTTTGACAGAATGGAAATTAGCATCAGTTCATAATTGCTGATATCGCCTTCATACAAAATCTTCGGGATATTATTAGCCCCTAACTGATTTACAATTCTTTCAAACTTGTAGTACAACCAACACATAAACTTAATATATGCATTTTTGAGCATATTTTCTGTCTTCCCCGCCTTGCGCAAGGAATCCAGACAATCATAGATGGCTGTCGCTACATTTTTCCTCTGATATTCGTTCATTCGCGGCAGCCATTTTCGCAGGCTTGCCTCTATGAATCCAAGGCTCATTTGAAAATCCATTCCCATAATCTCGCCGTAATACGACAAATTCTTTTCATCGGGATTGGGGATTTTCCCTTCAATAATCACGCCTGATTTGCGTGCCAAGTCATAATATTTGCGGATGAATTCTTCTATTTCCTGTGAATATCCATTCACCCGGTAAAAGTAAATTCCTTTATCCTGCCTGCCATTCAGCTCGACAAAATAATCGCTGAGCTTACGAATCTTAGTACGTTTCAGCATGGAGTGTTCTCACCTTCAATATCTGTTCATTTTATGTTTATACATGACAAATCCCAGGCATGAACCCACAACCCCACCCACAATGTGGGTCAGATTAGAGACATTGTCTTTCACAAATACTCCCTGGAAAATCTGTTGCCCAATATAAATAACCGCCACCAAAATAAAGGTAAGCGGAATCTCGCCCTCTTTTATAGAGGTAAGGGAAGACAACAAAATCAGGGCAAACACAACGCCGCTTGCCCCCAACAGCCGTACACCCGGAAATAGTATGAAATGAATCACGCCAGTCACAAGCGCTGTCGTCAATATCACAAACAATAGATTGGAGGAACCATATTTCTCTTCCAACAATGGCCCGACAACGAGTATCAGCATGATATTACCAATAAAATGCTCCCATCCGGCATGGCCTAACACATGCCCAAAAAAGCGAATGTACGTAAAGGGGCTTAACAGCGAAGAGCGATACACGCTGAATAGCAGATTGGTGGATGCTTTCACTGTCACCTGATCCAGAATCAGGACAATAAAGCATATGATCGTAAATCCTAAAATGACCGGCGCGTTAAACGTCACCTGAAACCTTCTTTTGTTACTGTCCATTTTCTTTGTCTCCCTTAATATGACTTTGCCTTTTATACTAACATATCTCGTTATAATTTACAAGTTTCGCTTCCTTTTGCACGAGAGCGTATAATAATTAGAAAAATCACTTTTCTGCATTAGCGTGGCAGAGTGTTTTTGCGGATAAAAAACCGGTTCAAACTGCCTAAGCCGTTCAAACCGGTTACAAATATCCATAATACAACACATCTTCTTCCCACTCAGAAATGGTAACCAGAACAGGGGCGCATTACCGTGTGCAGGAACTCCCCTGTTCTTCAACTTTGTCAGCCATATGACTGGCATTATTGCCGAGGAAGGAAACAACGCTAAATGTACCATTCAGCGTTGTCCTCACGATCCCTTCCTCCTGAGCCACTATTTCTCCAGTTTAACAAACAAAAAATCCTTTTAACAAATTATGTTTGCTACTCTTGCTGATACCATGTTATAATTGTAAAACTTTTCTATTTTATTGTCAAGGAATACGCTTCCATTAATTTCACTTTTGGCATTTCACAAATAATTCTTTGATGTTTTTGTACAAAATTAACAAATTTTTGAAATTTATTTAGATTTTCTTTACTAATTCTACATACTGTGATATGGTGGTAATAGAACAAATTTTTATTGTTTTATTGAATTTCCTGAAGGGAGGCCTATCATGAGAGGTTATGAAAAACCGATGGTAATCGTGAACGATGGTTTGAGCGAGGGCGTTTATGCCGCAAGCGGCGCAGCAGAAGCTGCCAACTGCTGGACTGTAAGCGCTAAGTCCGTACATGACTGGAATGGTTCACACAATGTATTTGAAGTTAGCTGCGTACATTCCAATACCGTACAGCATATTTCAACCGCATCTACAGTCGATCTTACGTTCAACAATACTGTGGCAGACGCTTATGCCGAGTCCAATTTCGCTTGTACTTTCAGCGGCAACACTGTTACCATTGTACGCGAATCACACGCGAACGCTTACCAGTCCGGAGACAACGTAACATACAAGGTATGGGTAAAAGCTGCCGACGAGGCTACTACGAAAGGTTTGGCATGCATTGGCGCTACGATCTCTTGTACGAAGACAGTCAATGTACAGGGCAACGGCGGCGACGGTAATTAAACCAATTTGACATCATAAGTTCCACGAACCGCATGTGGAATATTTATATTGCTAGTTATGTATTGTGGGGCAGCACCGCTTTGACGAGCGGTGCTGTTTTTATAAGATAAATTTTGAAAGGATACTTTCTCATGAAACAGAAACTCCGCTTTCTCATTGGACGCGTCAAGGCGGGACGCCTTGGAGAAATGCGCCGCCAAACGATCTGGATTTATCAGTATGCCAAACATTACTGGCTGACAATGATCTTCTATACGCTGCTCGGCATGGTGGGAACTGTCGTCGCCTTGCTTACCAGCCTAATTTCCAGAGACCTGGTCGATATCATCACCGGACGCCAGACCGGAGAAATTGTCAAGACATTCTCGCTGATGATTGGGCTGAACGTAGGAACGACATTCTTAAACCAGCTTTCCGATTATGCCTCCGCTTACCTGAGCATGAAAGTGGATTCCGAGATTAAGGCGGATATTTTCTCCAAGATTCTGGTAACAGACTGGGAATCTCTGACGACTTACCATACCGGCGATTTGCTGACGCGCTGGGGCTCGGACGCCTCCGCCATTTCCAATGGCGTCCTCAACTTTTTGCCCAATGCCATCATCTATCTTTTTCGCTTTATCAGTGCGTTTGCGATGGTGATTTATTACGATCCCTCGTTTGCCATCTTTGCATTCTTGGGAATGCCCGTCAGCCTGCTGCTGTCCAAGACGCTTTTAAACCGCATGGTGAACAACAACAAACGCAGCGCAGCTATGGGGGCTAAAATGTCCGGTTTTAACCAGGAGGCATTCTCTAACATACAAACCATCAAGGCATTTGATTTGATTCATCTGTATGTGGCGCGCTTAAAACAGCTTCAGAAAGAGTACATCGCCATGAAGCTTGATTTTCAGAAAATGTCTATGGGCACGTCCCTGCTGTTGTCTACCGTTGCGCTTCTCGTTTCCTACGCCTCCTACGGCTGGGGAATTTACCGTGTATTTACCAACGCCATCAGCTACGGCACCATGACCATGTTTTTAAGCCTCTCTGGCACGCTGACTGGCACGCTGCACAATTTGACGTCGTTAGTGCCGACCATCATCGGGCTCACAACATCCGCCGGACGCCTGATGGACATTATTGAGATGCCAAGAGAAGACTACAGCCAGAACGAAGAAGTCGACGCGTTTTTCGAGGCGCATAAGGAACATGGCATCAGCCTTTATGTCGATAACCTGGAGTACGCTTACAACAATGGCACCCAGGTCTTTGCCGGAGCATCCTTAGAAGCGCATCCGCACGAAGTGGTTGCACTGGTTGGTCCTTCCGGTGAGGGTAAGACAACGATGATACGCCTGATTCTCTCGCTAATGCGTTCTCAGAACGGCGCTGCCACACTCGGCGGGAACCGGGGGCATCACTCGCTCACCTTTTCTGACTGCAAGAGCGCAGATGACACAGACTCAGACAGCAAAAGCACAGACGCCATTCCTCTGACGCCCTCCACCAGAAAGCTCTTCTCCTATGTGCCGCAAGGCAATACCATGTTTTCCGGCACCATTGCCGAAAATATGCGCAATGTCAAGCCAAACGCCACAGAAGAAGAAATCATTGACGTCCTAAAATTATCCTGTGCCTGGGATTTTGTGAGGAAACTTCCGGACGGTATTGACAGCAAAATTAAAGAACGCGGCGGCGGCTTTTCTGAGGGACAGGCACAGAGGCTTTCCATTGCCCGGGCGTTACTGCGCCATTCCCCGATTCTGCTGCTGGACGAAGCGACTTCCGCCCTGGACGTGGCTACTGAGCGCAAAGTCCTTCGCAACATTATGGCTGACGACTACCCGCGCACTTGCATCGTGACAACGCATCGCCCTTCCGTACTGAATATCTGCGAGCGCGTCTATGCCATCCGCGATAAGAAATGCGTGATTTTAAATGAGGAAGAAATTGAAGAGATGGTAAAGGGATTTTGATTAAAAATGCTAAAATAATTTCATCCGGTCAATTAGCTTGCTCCGCCGGCGCGCCTCTTTTAAAATATCCATGCTCTTCACTTTTCTGATAGAACGGTTATTTTGCATAAAACGCGCCAGCGTCAGAGCCCACAAAAAGGGCCACAAGAAAAACACCTTGCCAACGCCTGGATAATTTAGATGCATCTGATGATGAAATTCACGCGCATAGGCGGCAAACCCTGTCCCGCGCATGGCAACCATGCGCTGTTTGTCGCCGCGCCCAAATTCACCGGAGATAAACACTTCCTCCATGAACTCTTCCGCAAGCTGTTGCCAATCTTCTTCTGCCGGACAGTTCTCTACAACTCCATGAGAATCTCCCAACAAAAACAATACGTTTTCCTCCCGCAACCCAAGATATTTCACACACGCTTCCGTCAATGCCGCGACAAACCCCTGTGTCCCACTCTCTTGAAGCAGACGCAAAAAAGTCTCTTTCTCCTCCGCAGCTATCTCACGGTTCCAAAACACCGTCCAATCACAAAGAAATTTTAGTCCAAAGCCTGCCCGCAGAAAGTGCTGCAACATATGGACAACCAGATAAAATGCATGGTACGCGTCTGTAGGCTGATTAAATGCGACGCCCCAGGAATCATTTTTTTCTACATGTTTGCGATACTCTGCAAGCAATGTCTCTAGATAATGGTTCATCTTCCCACTCTCAAACGGCTCCGCCAGCATACAATGCAGCTCTACGCTGATACCCTCTTCGTTTTTCAGCTCAATATGATGCAGCGCCGATTGCGATTCACATTTTGCGAACCCTTCTTTTTCTAACAATTCCACTGCACGCTGAAAATCCCGCTCCTGCGGAATCAAAATATCAACGTCCCCGGATTTACGCAGCTCTGGCGTCGGATAATAGGAGGCTGTTGACGCTCCCTTGAGGAGAATAATAAGGATGCTCTCCTTTTCCAAAAGCTCGGTAATATATTTTACCACAAACAACAGCCGATAATTGGCACGCGCAGTCGTGGCTGCAACCTGCCGTATCTGCTGCCAGAAATTCGCATAACACGTATCTTTGGCGAGTCCCTGCTTCTCATATGCATCATACAAAAGCGGCAAAACCGCATGATTTCGCGCCATTTTCAGAAATTCGCGTTCTGTGTATTCATTTTCAGGCAGCAAGAGACACCCTTGATTTTCCTGCGGATGTAAGGACTGCCTTAACGCGTCAAGCAGCAATTTCTCCGTTTCTTTCAACGCCGATCTCCCTCCCTTTCGACGAACGCTCTAACGACGTCTCTTTGTCAGTGTTTTCGCCTTGCCCAACAGGAAACGAAATTCCCTACTCCTGCCATATACAATCAAAAACAAGATGTTGGGCACTATCGTAGACAAGGCGAGCCGTACGAGCAAAATTTGCCACAACCCCTGTACGCCAATGACTGTCCATTCCCGACACAGCCAATCTGTGACAAACCAGCCAACCATTATTACAATTACATACAAAATATAACGCACAAAATAGCCTGCACAGGATTTGTGAAAACCATGTTTGTAAAGCACATACGGTTCGACCCACAGCGAAGTCAACGCCATACTGAACAATGTTCCCAGAAACACGCCCATCATACCCAGCCAGTTTACCAGCAACAAAGACAGTCCCAGATTCAACACGGCCTCGACAATCGCTTTATGCCTATCATACCAGAACAGGCCCATTGAGTCACGAAACGTCAACGTCGCATTGCGCATCCCGTTGAGGAAGAAATTCACGCAAAGCACGAATACCGTCGCCTCCGGGAACACATATTGTTTTCCAAAACTGAGTACAATAAATGGATTCAAGAGCTCAAACAGACAGATAAAAGCAAATCCATACATCCATTGCCCGATAAAGAATACCACCTCAAACACTTGCTGTACATGCCCTTCATCCTCGGTCACGCCCAGATTGCCGACGCTCGCCGTAATGCCCTGGTATACCTGATTCAACATCTGGCGCACAGAACCAATCAAAAGATAATAGTTAGAGTACCCGCCCACGCTGGCAAGCCCTACGAATGCGGACAGCAGCAGATTATCGGTGTTATTGACAATGACGGCGCCAACTTTGTGCATGAGCATCGCCCGGATATTTGAAAAAATGCCTTTCTTCTCCTGCTCAGAAAGCGGAGCCACATCTTTATCTCTCAAATATGGATAACGTTTATCTGCACGCACAGAGATACATACATTGCACAATATCGTGGTGCCTATATTGATAAGCAAAAACAGTATAAAATCATGATAGACAATAAGTACAAAAATTTGCAACACATCCTGCAATACCCACGACATCGTCTGATAGAATGTGCCAATATAGAGAAGCTGATGCGCATCCATCAGCGTCTTCTTGTAAATCAACAGATAAGAACAGATTGTATTTATAAGATAAAGAATATAAATCAAGGTCAAATGTTCCACATTCTCATAATCCTTGATAAATACATCCATAAAAGGAATCAAAAGCGCGCCTCCCACCGCCACTATGACTGCTACCACCCGGTAAAACTGCCGAAAAAGCTTCATCAATGATTTCTGTTTTTCCGTATCACCCTCGGCAATCGGACGGTAAAGCGCAAACGTAATCGCTGTTCCCACGCCCATTTCAGACAGCGAAAGCACCTGAATAATATCGACAAAGAGCCCGTTCACTCCCACATAACTCTCACTGAGCGTATGGGTAAACACAACTCTCAGCAGATAACCCATAATAATTGCCGTCAGACGTGACAGAAGCGCCACCGTTGTATTGCGTGCGGAATATTCCGTTCTGGTCTTTGTTTCCATAAAAAGGCACCTATCTTTTCTCAAAACTTGACGTCTCTGGCAGAATACATGCAAAAGCTTCTGCCACCTGTTTTTTCGCCTGCATAAAGTCAATCGGCGCATTGGCGTCGTTGATGCAGATCATCTTCGCTTTCTGCTTGACAATCGCTTTTATCAGCGCAGGATTATCACTCTGTACATCAAAATAACGAAAATGGCGGGTAATATTTTGTGCATGAAATTCACCAGAAAGCTTCTGCCACTCCCTGGCAAGGTACTGGCTAACGTCCGCTTCATTGCGGAACCGATGACGACACGTCTCATCCAAAAGCTCCTCTTCCTTCGCCCAGAGCGTGCGATAAGTTTCTTTGAGAAACGGAGACGGTCCATGCACCGTATAAAAACCCGTGTACAGTGGGAACATCATTTCCAATATATTATAAACAAAATAAAGGCAGGGATAGCCAAATTTAAAATAATTGCCAGGCTGCATCTTAACATTTTCCCGTTTATGAAAATATTTGGATATCACCAGCGAATTATTCAAATAGATATGGGACATTACCGGATTTGCCGGATTTGCCACTACCGGCTGGAACGCCAGCATATCGCAGGGCTTCCCTTGTAAAAAGAAATCCTGCGGCTTCACGGTATTTATCAGGAAAAAGTCATCATTGAAATAGACAAACTGCTCCGCAAGTCCCTCAATCCTGTGCATATTCCATTCTATCGTATGTGAATTGAACGTCGGTAGATATTCCCGCGGAATATAATCTTCATGACGCACGATATGCAGCCTGGGATGATTAACATTCAACCATGCCGGCAAATGCCCCCAGGTGATAAAATGGATTTTGTCAACCCAGGGGGCAAACTTTTCCACACCCCGGAACCAATATCTCAAATTGTCCCAGTCGTGATAACGTTCCTTGGCGTCATCGCTGCTGCCGACAGCATGGTATTTGCTTTTTTCCTGCAACCATGCCGGATCGCCGCCATCAACCCACGAGATAACAAAATCAATTTTATGATCCTGCATATTCTCAACTCCTCCTTCATTATGATATAATGTTGACATCTATCATACGTTTTAAATGAACGCTACAACAATTATCGAGGTTTCTATATGAAAAACATCTTACTTACTGCTTTTTGTGTCCTATTTACTGCGCTGTCCACGGTCGGCTTAGGAATTTACCATTTTCAACATTATGAATATCTGACCCTTTCCTATCAACCCATGGACTGCCCCCCATCAAGCAAACAGTTACACAATCCCTACCGTGGATGGTATCATATTTACGGCTATGCGCTATCCGATTCTGCACCGATTGATATGGAAGCTATGGCAGAAACAATCGCCAAAGACGACAATCAACTTGTGCTCTTGGAAATTAACCTGCGCAATTATACCGATTGCGAAATTAGCCCCATCGGGTTATCTCAGCTAGAATCCACGCTTCTTGCCTGGCAGGACGCAGGTAAGCAGCTCATACTGCGCTTTCTCTACGACTGGAACGGCAAAGCAAGGGAAACGGAACCCCGAGACATTTCCCTTATCAAACGCCATATGGCACAAACCGGAGAAATTGTCAACAAATACGCGAATTGCGTATTTTTGATGCAGGGCATTTATGTAGGTAATTGCGGTGAGATGAATAATTCTGATTACATGTCGCTGGAACATATGTATGAACTCGCCACATACCTTGATTCCGTCATTGACCCTGCTATTTTTCTGTCCGTGAGAACCCCGGAACATTACCGCATTATAAATAGGACTAGCGAGCCTCTCACGCGTGAGAGTGCATTTTCCGGAAATCTTGCTGCCAGAACCGGGCTTTTTAACGACGGCATGTTAGGCTCCAAGAGCGACCTTGGCACCTACGGAGAAAACGCCTTTACGCCTTCCAAAGATTTTACCGGGAAAGGCACGCGCAGCGAAGAAATTGCTTTCCAAAACGAACTCTGCCATTATGTGCCAAACGGTGGAGAAGTCGTCCTGGACAACGAATACAATGAGTTTCCACGAGCCGTAACAGATTTGCGCGCGATGCACGTCTCTTATCTCGACAGTAGGTACGATCTCGCCGTTCTGGATAAATGGCGCGGCGCGGTCTATTCTGCAACTGGCAATACCGATAATAGTCTCGATGATAGCTGCTTTGACGGCGCAGACGGTTATTCTTATATCGGGGCGCATCTTGGCTACCGCTACGCGCTCAACGCTTCCAGCTGCACGTTTGATACCTTCCACGACGACAAAGCCCGTCTGACGGTTGAGATTGCAAACAATGGCTTTTCTGCCTGCTATCGCCCCTTTCTCTCCTCCATCACAGTACTCCGCGCAGACGGAACACTATGTGACACAATCAGAGCAAATACCGACAATCGTTTCTGGAAAAGCGGCACAACAACATCCTGGGATGTCCCTCTCGACATTCGTACCTACCAGGAGGGAAATTATCAGCTTTTCTACCGCCTGTTGGACCCTGCCACGAATCAGGAAATCCGACTTGCCAACGACATGGAACATACAAATTACGGGTATCTGCTGGGCCGCTTTACCATTGCGCGCAAGGCGAAGATAACGGCAAAAGAGCTCACGCCTTAGTATTGCAGTGCTACATCAATTTTGCAGGCTCAACACTCCCAGCTTGACACGACCGTCTCGTAGATGCGCATTCGCAAAAATAATCGGGCATTTATCTCTTTTTCTGCGCATGGACAGCCACACCGCATATTCTTCACCTTTTATCTCCTGCGGCGGTTCTACCGTGTTCTCCCTGACTTTCTGCGGCAATTTCACCGTGATTTCCCTGATTTCCTGCGGCAACAAGCCGCAGAGGTCGTCCGCCAGGATATGATCTTCCCCCATATCAAGCACAAGCTCCGCTGGCTCTTTCAACGTAGAAAAGCCTGTATTTTCTATATATATTCTCAGCGACAATTCCTTTTTCCCTGTGAACTCCGCCTTTCTCACAACAAAACGGCTCCCGATATGACATCCAATATAATCAAATATACTTTTCTGATCCCAGACGCCCGTCTCCTCCCACAGAGTCTCTTTCCACCGCTGCAAACAACGTGCATCGTGCGTACTGTTTAAGTAGCAAACCCCGGTGCGGCGCATTTCTTCCACGAGCTTTGCGGGTGACAATTCCAGGTCTTGTCCCACTGCCTCACCGCCGTAAGGGACCATTTTTCCTGCCCTGCCTGTGAATGCAAGTTCTTCCTCTCTGCACCACTGTCCATGCCACCCCGCTTCCTCTCTTGGCTGCCAGCCATAAGTGCCGAGATCATCCGCAGAACCAAACATCCCATCATTAAACAGACCTATTTTATCCTTCCCCGGCATAACGCCGTCGTCATGCAGCATCCGCCACTGCTGCGGCGTGCGCACTGCCATAGGAATATCTCCCAAACATTCCTGCCATGTCTGCGCTAATTTGCGCAATCGATCCACTGAGAGAAACTTGGAGTCGTGCATTTCTCCCCAGCTCCCGACAAGAATGCCCTGTACGACCAAAACAGAATCCTGATACTCGCTAATCACGGCGCCTAACTGCTGCATATGCCCAAGGACCGTTTTTAGAAAGTCCGGCTCACGTTCCATGCCGCGCCCTTCTCTGTCATAGGTAATGCGCAGAATTATCTCTTTGCCATGCTTATGAAAAAATTCCAATATTTGTCTTAAATTATCAAGCGCGTTCTCTGGCAGCACATCATCACGAAACGCACCAATGTCCACCAAGGCAAGCGCAATGCGCTCCTCGGCGCACAGGCACCAATACAATTCTTCAAAATCCTGCTTTTCTTCTAATGCAAACGGATAGATGCGATACCAGCCACAGGACGGATTGTGCAGATAGGTTGTGCTCTCCGTAAGCTTTGCCGCCTCAAATCGGATTTGCCTCTTCTTTTTCATAAAGCTCATTGGACAGTTTTTCCTCTGTTTCTAATTTGAATACTTTTATACGAAATACTACCGACAAAATGGAGAGGAACATACGAAACATATAAATGACCGGTTTTATTCCAGAATGCATACTGAATCCTCTGGTGCGCGGATGCATCACTGCCGGGATCTCCCGTATCTGAAACCCCAAAAGGAGCATCTGCATAATCATATTGGCGTCCGGGTATTTATCATCAAAATGCCCATATTGGGAATAGTACAACACCGTACGCCGATTTAAGCCCTGCAATCCAGTTGTGGGATCTGCAATCTTGCGCCCGGTCACCATCTTTATCATTGAGCGAAACAACCGATACGCGAACTTCTTAACTGCCGTCGTCTCAAAGTCGAAACTTCCCGGCATAAACCTGGATGCCAGCACAATATCTGGCGTGCGATTGTTTTCATCTTTTTTTCTCAATTCCCCATAAATTTCTGCAACATTGCAAACGTCATGCTGCCCATCCGCATCCATTTGGATCACATACTGATAACCCCGGCGAATCGCATATTTGTATCCAAGCTGCAACGCGCTCCCATATCCCAGATTAAACACATGCGTTACCAGCGTATGATTCCTGTCTTTGACGACCCAATTTGTAGCGTCCTTCGAGGCGTCATTCATGACAAGCACATCCGCAAACTTCTGAATTTCCGGCTGCTCTAGCTTATCAAGTACCTTTGTAATATTTTTCTCCTCATTATATGCCGGAATAATAATCAATACTTCCTTTTGCCCTCTCCCATACATTGCGCTAAACATCCTCCTCCATAACTCAAGACGGTTCCTTGCACCTTCCAACATGAAACGCCGCTACTTTTCCTTTGCCGCCTTTATCCCAGCAACTCCAATAGCATCTGCATTTCCTGCTCATTTTCAAGTTGTTTGCCGGCAGCCGCCTTCCCCAATCGTTCTCGTTTCTGACGATCCTCGATCAGAGATATGATACTTTCAGAAATCCCTGCCGTGGAAAACCCACAGAGCACACCGTCTACGCCATTTTCAATCTGCTCCCGGTTGCCATTACAATCGGAAGCGACAATCGCACATCCCAAGATCTGTGCCTCTTGAACTGCAATGCTTTTTCCCTCAAAGCGTGTCGCATGGACATAAATGTCGCACCCCTTATAATACGGATATGGATTATCCACTGCCCCTAACAGTTTAAAATCCCTATCCAGCCCCAGCGTTTTAATCTGTTTCTCTAACGCCTCACGCTGGTCGCCCTCCCCTAGCACATACCAGCGCGCGCGATATCCTGCATCTTTTATTTTCTTCATAGCGGACGCCGCTATATCGTATGCCTTCTGATACGTCAGCCGTCCTACGGTCAGCAGACGAATACCGTCAAAGGAATCTTCAAAACCGCCCGGCAAATCTGCAAGCCCCAAAATCCGCTCCCGGTTGACGATATTATGAAAAATACTTGTTTTTTCCGCCCACTCCGGATAGACACGTAAAAAATTGGTGCGAACTTCCTCGGAAACGGCAAAAATTCTGTCAAAACCGGCATAACAATCCCGGTCCATCTTCCTAGAATAACCAGCATTGCCGTAATCAATATGGACAAACGCCGCCTTTTTCTTCGCTTTCACATGGTCTGCTGTAAAGTATGTGGCACCGCCTTCCAGATAGGCGATAGCAAGGTCATATTCCTCTTTCGGATACTCGCCGCCATCGGAAATCATACGCCAGCACAATTTATCAAGCTGGAACTTTTGCCGCTTTTTCATCTCAAATGCTACTGTCGCCAAATAGTATAATTTTCGCAACCATTTGCCGTGGCGAAAAAAACTGCGGATAACCGTTTTTTGTATGTGTCGTCGCCCATGCTGCGAGAGCACAGACGTATCACGGTATGTACGGTTTAAGACTTTCACATGTTCTGGCAATTCACGTACCAACTCGCCCTGTCCCAGAACTACATAGAGGGAAACTTCATATTCTTCTTTGGGCAGCTGACGCATCAATTCCAGCATCGCCATTTCCGCCCCTGCACGCCCCAGGGTATTGATGACAAACAAAATCTTTTTCATCTTACTCTTTTTCCTCTTTTGCCAAATTCTCCTTTAGTTTTTGCAGGATAATTTCATTTTCCTGATTCAGCAGCGACACATGCATTGCCAGCTCCTGATTTTTACGCAAAAGCTGCGAAATTGCGCAGCTCAGATAAAAAAAGCTGAAAATAATGGCAAGACTGATAAGGAGGAATGCCGGCACTGCCTCGATAGGAATGATTCTGCTCCAGTTTGACAAGCCCGGCACAACACCAAGCAAGATCAGCACAACGGCAAATGCGCTCCAACATAATTCTATCCCGATGGTAATCTTCTGATAAACAAAAGAAATAAAGTCCACCACCAAAAGCGCAATCCCCTCTACCACAGTTATAATACATAAGATTTCCGCCATCACTCCTCCTTCACCATCCTTTCCTCTCTTTCCATTTCACGCACATCATACACTTTAGAAGGAAGCTTTTGCCCCTTCCCATAATCAATCAGGCTTCCCGTACAGAAAATATGCTCATCTAAATGTTTTTCTACCCAGCGCAAACGCAGATAAGCTACGCACCAGCCGATAAGCGAACCAGCGACAACACCGACGCCGTACCATGTTTCCGAAAGCTGCGAGGCATAAATACTAACGCCTAGCGTTACCGCCACGAAAATAATTGCTGTACACATGGCGCCCCACCAATCATTATAATAGTACAGAAATATAATAGATGAATACATCAAAAACAAGATAAAATACCCGGCGGCAAGACAGGGGTAAATCTGCATCACCAGTCCCGAAAAACCATACTGAGGCAACATAACCACACAAACCAGGAAAATACAGATAGATATAATAAACTGGATGCGTACCAGATTCATCAGCTCAGCCGCTAACTGTCGAAACATCCTCTTTTGCGCGTTGCGGATATCCACGGCACGCCCCCCGATTACTGCCTCAGAGTAGCCCTTATATTTCTCACGAAAATGCATTTCCAGCCTGGAAATCAAGATTACTGTAGAAGAAATATTGGTAAACATCGCCAGACAGGTTGCCATATCATAAGCCGGCGCGCAGACAAAGCTATTGACCACTACCATTTTAATGCTCGTTGTCCAGAACACAAAGTTATGGATAAACAAACCAACCGTATAGAAAATATCTGTCATTACCAACTGCCAAAACTTTTTGAAATAGGCAAGCACCGGACGATATCTTCCACTATTCTTTTTGAAATAACGCTTCACCATCGCAATCTCTTCACAGGCAATCAGAAGAAATCCTGCTGTCAACGATACCAGCATTGAATCCGTCACGGGAACGGAAAAAACATGTACCAATATCAGCGACATTACAAAGGAAGACGCCATACCTACAAAAAAGAAAATCGTAATTTTCTTATAATCTTTGCAGATTTGCAGATATTTGATTACATAAAATACCAACACACAAGAAACATACCCACAAAACCCGGTAAAAACATATAATACGCCAACCTTTCCCACAAGAACCTCATAGATACAAAAAGGAATTCCTATGAGACTGCTGAGAAGCACATTAAAAAATAATCCAATATAAAAGCAAGGCATGATATCTTCATAGCGCTCCTCAAAAATTACATCCGACATATATTTCGACAGTACGGAGTTAAATGGCGCTGTCGTGAGCAGCGAAAAGATAAACATATAGAGAATCGTACACGACATCAGCTCACGCGGCGCATAAGATACGCGCGAAAGCTCCAATGCCTGCCCCATCAGCCCAATATTGCCAATAACCAGAAACATTGGCGCTACTGTAACAACCGCGCTATACCCAAATCCAATCAAATCTGAAACTAACGTATTTTTTTCAAATATCTGATTCAGCCTTACTCCAATTCCTGCCATAGCAACAACCATGCCTTTCCTGACTTAAAATTATATTTTCGGTTATTTTGAGGACTGCTCCTCAGAAGCATCCTCCTCGTCCGCCCAACCTTCTAACGACTCTTCTTCGATGTCTGCCCAGCCTTCTAACGACTCTTCTTCGATATCTGCCCAGCCTTCTAACGACTCTTCTTCGATATTTGCCCAATCCTCTAACGACTCTTTCCCGATATCCGCCCAATCTTCTAACGGCTCTTCTTCAATATCTGCCCCGGCTTCCATCGCTGCTTCTACGCTTTTCGTATGTTCCTCCTGCGAAACTTCCATTACATCATTCGCCTCTACTGGTAATTCCTCCACTGCGTCTACATACAGCCCATCCTCGAAATGCGTATATATTTCATCATATGTTTTCTTCATGTCTGAAATCTTATATTTTGACATCAAACGTTTGTAACCGTTCTCCCCCATCCGCGCACGCCGTTCAGAATTATTAGCAAGCTCTAAGATGGCTTGAGAAATCTCTTCTATGTTCATGATATGGGTAAGAATGCCGGCTTCGCCAAAATCATCCCCTTCACCGTAAATCAGCCCAAAACAATTGCCCACATCTGTAGCAATCACCGGCTTGTGCGCCGCATAGCTCTCCAAAATCGTCAAAGGCTGTCCCTCGCTAATGCTAGTGAGGATTGTCATATCCATACGCCCCAGATATTCCTTTACATTGATTCTCCCGGTAAAAACAACATCTTTAATCTGCATTGCTTCCACCAACTCAAAACATTCCTCGGCATATTCCTTATCCTCATCATAAGGTCCCATGATCCACAGTTTCAGTTTCGGCTGCCTCGCCTTGGCATAGCCGAATGCCTGAATCATCGTCTTAACATCCTTAATCGGCGTAACTCTCAAAACCGCGCCGACATTGATATAATTTTCATCCTCCTCCGTCTTTGGCGTAAGACGGTCAAACCCTACCAGATTAATACCATTCGGCGTTACTACCGTCTTACCCTCCGGGCAGCCCAGTTCAATTTGCAGCTCCCTGGCATGTTCATAGAGGCTGGTAACTAAATTCGCCTTGTCATACGCCAACTTAGACATTTTGCGGAACTGTTCAATCCAGATATTCTTATAAATACCCTTTACCCAGGTTGCCTTAATCAATTCCTCTTCCCGCTCCCTGGTATAAATCCCATGTTCCGATATCAACAATCGGCTTCCATGAAAATAACTTGCCATACTGCCGAGCACGCCTGCATATCCGGTCGCCACACAATGGTATAAATCCGCTTTCGGCACCTCCATCATCAGCGTATGAAACAATGGCAGATAGATCGAGCGCATTGTCCATAAAAAATCAGAAAACACAACCTGACTATATTTTAAGTTGTAACAATCCATAACAATATGGAAAAAGTCAGGACCCATCAAAAGTTCATTGAGCGACAAATCCGGCGTGCGAAAAAATTCAAACAACGTCGGCCAGTCAATCTCCTGATTCAGTACCAGGCTTCGCAGCGCCAGATATTCATCCTTCCTGAGTTTTAAGGATTTCTTCTTCCTATTATCGCACCAATCCTCATCTTCCAGGTACAGTTCGTGCACCTCCGATAAGTTCTCCGGCAAATCATACACAAATTTCCCCCGAAAAGAGCGGTTCGCCACAATCGTCAGCAATATGAATTCTGTCTCAGGAAATGAATTGATTAAGCTGTGAATCCAACTCGACACACCGCCCACCACATATGGATAACATCCTTCTGCAACAATGCATACTTTCAAATAACCTGCCATTTACACCATACTCCTAACTACAAACCGCTTGCTCCAAGGGATATACACTTATTCCAAGAGCCCTACCTGTCATCGTCTTCAAAATAATAATACCTGTCATGAGCTTCCTCTAAATCCAAACGCACCTCACGCTCAGTCGCGGTAACCAGATATGCGCCATCCTCTATCTTCTCAAATTCCGCGCCTGCTGCCTGTTCTATCTTTTCTCCATGTGTACGCAGAATAAAGCTTGCCTCTTTCTCAAAATTGGAAATATGCAGAGAGATTACATCGCCTTTTCGCTCCTGCTGATAGTCCAAAGCAAGAAATCTGCGAATACGCATGTCGCTCTCTGCAAGCGTCGTCTTTTGGAATGACCGAAATGGCTTCCAAAATGTACTGGTATTGCCCGCAAACTTTCGCGACAACTTTTCCCAGGTATCTTTGTCGCTGGAGGGATGTGCTACAGGGCTAATATCAACCTGTATATTAGAATACCCTAACGCCGTCTGGATACTCATCATACGCAAATCCTCACGAAACGTATGACTGTAGCCGTCACAAATGCCACTCTGCCGGACAATTCCATCCTCATCCAAGGAAACAAGCTGGGCAGATTCATCATAATCTTTCAAAATCGTTCGCACATTGTCAAATTTCTCACGTTTTAATGCTTCTTCCATCTCTTCATCCGTCATATTTCCCTGATAGAGGGAGAGAACCGTATAATCTGGCACGTATTTATCAATAAACTTAATATCTTCATCCAATTTCTGAGAAAGATTTGTTTGCCTGCCATAACTGCCGGACAGCCCCGCTTCCACATTCTGCTCCCGGAAAAGCTTCATAAAATATACAAATGTCTCCCCCTCCGGTTGCAAATCATCCACATAATTCGTCTGGGGCGAAACCATACAAGTCATTTTATTGGAATTCTGCTGCGCCACAGATACCAGCCCCGGCCACACAATATCACGGTAAATTGCTTTTAAAGGCTGACTGTAACGTTCCATCAACTCCGCTTCATTTTCATTTGTGAAATTCGGAAAATTCAGTACCGTCAAATTCTGAGCATTGACAACCGGATAAATATCATAATCTTTCATCTCCAGCATCATAGAGCTTAAAATGCCGATTCCCGCGTTGCTGGAAAGATAGTCACCGTTTACTGCAAACACCATGGCATCCTGATATTTGTTGCGCCAGATGATGGCAGGAAGATTCTGATTCTTGGTAATTACATCTCCCTTGGGCATCATGTAATACTTTTCCATTTCCTCGTCTTCCATCATCCCATGCATGAACATCTTAGCGCCACCGGAAATACGATACCAAGGCATCACCAAATCAAGGTCTTGCTGCGTCTTCTCCAGTGTCTCATCAAGAATAAATTCCCGAATCCCTCCCAGCAAAAAACCATCCATAAGACGGATACCCTCAACCGTAATCCGGTCACGGATGATCGCATTGATACCCACAAGTTTTCTAAGCTTGGGATTTTTGGAAACCTCCGTTACATCCGGCAAATTACAGAAAACTAAGTTAATGCCTAATTCCGTATATCCCGCCAGCACTGAAATATCTTTATTCAAATCGAGGTAAGATGCATCCACCAGCACTGCTTCCGGCAAATTTGTCTTGTCCGGCTCATATTCCTTTACAGACTTACAGCTTTTGAGATGACGCTTCGTATAGAGGCACCATTGTTTGACCATTCCGCCCACCGAATCGTCTTCATCATCACCAATGAATACAATATACCTTGCCGATTTCCTGGCGTCTTCTTCGGATGGTACACAAACGGACTTCGCTGTAAATGCGCTGTCTGCTGATTGCTCATATTCATTTTGTCCATAATCGTTCACCTGATTCTTGATAATCTCGGGAACCTGAAACATAAACACTACCACCAGCATAATCAACGTGATGGCAAAAAAGTTTCTGCGGGATACCATATGAACTCCTCCAACACTAGATGGTTATTTATTTACGTCAATGGCAAAATTAAATGGACGGTATAAATCCTGCTCTACACAATAACAAACAAAATTGTCTGACTCATAGTAAATTTTCACATCATTGGGATAATACTTTGCAAACTCCTGCGCCCACTCATACAGCTTTGACATCTCAATCAAACGATTCACTCCCTGGTACATGGAAATCCCCGCGCCTCGTGGTAACGGCTCCTCTGCATAGATGGACGCAATCTTCGGTTCATCGCCACGATAAGCCCTTCCATACATAATCGGTATCTTTTCTATGAAAAAATAAACCTTTGAGGTAGGAATTGTCACAGAATGCGTCCGTCCTTTCCGCTCCACGTCTTTCAAAAACGTGTGCACCTCATGGTGATACCCATAATCCTCCCCCATACGAAGTTCATCGTTAGCAGAACAGATTGTCCAGGTAAAGTCTTTATTATCATGTAAAATATTGGTCAGACAAAGAATCGCGTCATTCGTCTGCAATGACTGTCGCACCGGAGGCTCACGTAACAACCCCGCCTGGCTGCTGCATACCACCACAGCCGCCAAAGCCGCCAGAGAAGCTAAATGCAACATCCATTTCTTCTTAAACCAACCAAACAATAATTGTAACACACTGTCTACACACAAACTCCATGCCGCCGCCAAGACATAGGCATAAAAGATACAAGTCCTGATCGCATCCATAAGCGTCGGCAAACCCAGACGAGAAGACGCCTGCAATATGGACAGCATAACCATCCCCGCAGACAACGAGAGACATCTCGCTGCGTAATCTGTCTGCCGTACAAGGAAAAATACCAGAGATAACACCGCCAGCAGAGCAATTGCCCCTACTAGCATCATCTGGAAATACGGATAACTATCCAAAATAATATAGATCCTCATTGCCTCCCAGAAAGCAGCAAACGCTGATTTAAGCTTAGATACTACTCTTTCCGGCAGAGATTTCCTTGCTACCGTCACTGTTCCCTGCCCTTGTGCCAAATCGCCTTCATCCGATATCGCACCGGTCTGCTCTCCATTCTGCACAGCGCCAGTATCTTCCCCAACATTACTATCCGCATCTTGCGCGGGTGTGCTCTGTATTACTTCTTTATTATTTTCTCCCGAAATAACCTTCATGCCCCAACCAAGAGAACCTTGCAGCGGCGTCCCCATCGCAAAGGCAATCAACATGGGCAATATCGCAATCAATATTGATAAAATGCCTGTCAGCATAACCCTCCACAAATATCGTGGACGGAACAGACGGAAAAAATACCCACAGGCTACGCCGATACACAAAAGCCCGGCAATCATCGTATCGTAAAAATGAGCGGAGAGCGTCATGCCAAAACTGATGGCAAAACCAGCAAGATACCAAAAATCGACAGTTAATGGCTTCCTTGCTTTTTTCTCTCGCTGCGTCCCCTTTTCTTTCTTCCCGCTGCCCGCTTTAGCAAAGCGAAGAGTTCCAAAACGTTTCTTTTCCTGCTTTTCTTCCGCCTCTTCCTGGCTGTCCGTTTCTTCCTCCCGGTTTAACTCTGTTCTAACAATTCCATGTTCTTCAATTCTTATGATACTTTCTTCATTTAAAGGCGGCAACTCCTCATCATTCACATGAACGACCGCCACTGGTACACCCTCAACCGTTTCCACCTCGCCCTGCGCGTTCTCCTTTACCTTTTTTTCCTTCCTCACAAAAAAGGCAAACAGATAATAGATAGAAGGCAGAATAAAAATCATGCCAAACTCCTGCGGCAGCGTACTGAAATACCGGATATAGGTATTTTCCCCAAGGACCTTGAGAAACACATACAGGAACACACCCACATAGGGAGCATATTTAGATTTACAACAGTATTTGATAAACGCAAGCAAGACATAATGAATCATTAGGTTTTGCGTAAAACAGAACACCCTCAGTAAAACATAGGTCGGTATTGCAAATACCTCATGCAAGTAATAGACAACACAATGGAAGCCGAAAGGATAAATACCTGCGACAAACATATCATTCTTGCCAAGATAATTGATCCAATAATTATGCACCGGCAAATCCGACTCACAATAGCCAAAATACGCTAAAAGATTTGTGCCATATACATAACACAACCCTGCTGTCAACGCCGCAACCAGCAGAATGTCAACGATATTCTCACGGATTAGATGGAACAATTTGCACAATGCCTTCTTTAAAAGCTGCCAAATTGCCACACGAACACGCCGCAAAAACAGACGTACACCAAACTGCCCACCGGCGAGACGTTCCAAATAATCAAGTCCCTCATGCATTGCCTCTAAGGGCGCTTTGCGGTAAAGGACTACATAAATTGCCGCACAGGGAAGAATCGTAAAAAGAATCAAGGTCACACGATTCGAGATATGAAGCAGCTCCAGGACAGAGACCAGATTCATCATATAGAAATTTCCGACCATCTGATAAGTGATGAATCGCTCACAGAACCGCAGCTTTTGTATTTTGCGATACAGCAGTATCCCCGGGAGGAAAAACGTCATCACAAGGTATGCCGCAAGAATGCCCACTGTCTGTAAGATTGTTAAAACCTCCATCGACACTGCTATCACCTCCTACCCAAACGTACGAATTAACGCTAAAGTCTCCTTATCAATCACGATGCTGGACTGTTTGAGGGCATCCAGCGTCTCAAAAAATTTCTCTTTCTCCTGCGCGGTAAAATACAATTTCAACTTACATGTATAACTGGAAAGTTCCTCTGGATATTGCTGCGATGCACGGCTGCACCACTTTTCCATGGCTTCAAAATCTTTGATATCCAGCAGACGCAGGCAAAGCCATTCGTAATACTGACTGGTGAATCTGTGAGGCGCTTTACGATACAGCACTTCACCCACTTCGGCAAACTTCTGTACCATATTCCGCTGCTCCATCTCGGTAAATACCTTCTGCTCCAGCATATTATTCATATAAGGAATCAAGTAATACTCACAATCCGTCTGATCTTCCTCTTCTTTCTCGATCTCACGCCAAATTTTCTGTACATTGCCGCGGTAATTATTTAACTCGTCCTGTAAAACCGACGCCGCATAATGCGCAGTCTCTGAATCCGGACTGTTCAATGCGAGTGAAATCGCCGCCAGTGAATTATGGACATCGCCGCGGATAACATTTAACATTAATCCACGCAGGCTTTCTTTGTCGCTGACAGCAATCGCCTCCTCCAAAGGAGCGATATTTCTCTCGCGCTCTTCGTCCGCACGCTCATTGGTGCGTACACGCTCTTTGCTAAAAACAACGTCTTCCAGGTGAACATCCTGGCGAAAGATAAAACGAAACAGAAAATGTCCTACACCAAAGAAAATCAGACCTGCTACCGGACAAAGAAGCATAATGACAAACTTCATAACATACACCAGCTTGCCATCTCTCATCGGAAGCTCGTTTTCTTCTACATTTTCTTCGTTTTCTTTTTCTACTATTTCTTCCTGTAGGTCTTCTCCCTCTTTTTTGCCCTCTGTTTCTTCCTGCCCGGCTTCTGTCTGTTTGCGCTCTGCCGCCTCTTTGATTTCACACCGCTTGACATGCATCAGCCCGAACACCAAATACAACACGGACACAAGCGCATTGCCTAAAAGGATGCAGCAGAAGAAAATTTCCTTCACTGTCATATCCCCACATCCTCCCGAATCTCGCTTCTATAACCAGTTTTCTCGAAACGCCTGATAACGAACTCTGCATCTTTACTGTCCGTATTCGACAACAACGCGCATAATCGTCCATCCGACATTTTGCCAATATAATCGCTTTGACGCATAAGGCCCGCAAGCTCATTTCCGTATTCTTCCAAATTCTTCCCTTCTATATCAATCTCCAAAATCGTACACTCCGTGAGACCCTTGTTCCTTGCAGTTAAATACGCTTTTACCAGAGATTCAAATGCATCCGCATCAAGCACCTTGGTCCCTTGCAGATAACGCTGCTGCTCCAAGGCATCCAGATAGCGGTTCGCACGCAATACGGCATTTTGAATAAGGTAACCGATAATTACCAGCATGTTTGCCTGACTGAGCGTCATACGTTCCCAGGGGATTCCCCAAACCATCAGAATCAACTGCATCTCATCCTCTGCAAAAATGGCGTCTGCCATCAAAGGATAATTGGGATCCATGCTGCGGTTAATATAGACCCGCTTCTCCTTAATCAAACGATACATATCCTCCATCTTCGTATACTCAATGGAGTTCCCCAACTCCCTCGCTTTCGGGGATGTTGCTGAAAAGAGACGCGCGTAAGAACGGTTGGCAATTGTATAGATTGCCACATCCTTACTGTCCACCAGCTTGGCAAGGATTTCCGCCGCATAAAATAGTACTTCCGACGGTTCATACTGATCCAGACTGGAAGTAATCTCATAAATCTTGCCAAAACTGTCATTCTGATTGACAAGCTGTACTTCCAACATATTCTTTATGCGCACATTACTGGTATTGATATCCTGAATGTCATCCAACTGATTTACCATATACTGTACTTCGTGTTTATTTTCATTGCGGATTGTGCGTAAGCGATCCTTCATATAGCCGACCGCAAGACCGAGAATGAAAAGCTGTGCGATCCAGACATATGTATTATAATCCAGCAGCACTTCCAACCCAGAGCGGTTGTACATCTGACGGAAACAATATCCCCCAACTGCAAGTACCGCAGAGAAGGTTGCCTGCTGCTGCCCATACACAATCGCAAATAGCAGTACATACAACAAATAAAAATCCAGATTTGCAAAATAGCGGCTTCCGACCGCTCTGTTATTTAACATAAAAAATGGAATAAAACAAATGAGATTTTCAATGAAGGGAATCAAAGCATAAAAGATTACGCGCAATGTCTGCCGCCAGTCCCGCTTTCTATGCCCCCTGACATCTTCCAGATTGATAAAGCTGGCGCTGTATTTCTTAATATATTTCGTCATCTTGACAACAACATCATCCACATGGTGGAAAATGCTCATTCCAAACTCATCAGCAAACGCGCCGCAATCCAAAACCACGCGCACCATGCTTCCGACAGTATTATCTATGATGGAGACTTCCTGCCCCAGCTCTGTTTGAATCTTCTGCGCCAGTTCCATCTCGTTAATTACTTCGCCGGAAGAGACATGGTATAGCCCTCGCTTGGGGCTTGGCGCTACCGCCGCCTTATAAATGGCTTCCACGGCATCATTTACATATAATAACGAAAACACTTTATTGGCGTTTGCCTGGATATAGCCCGTCTGAAGCGCCTCCACGCACATCTTGGCACATGGATTAGTCTCTATCACCAGACGATTGCCGCCCATCTCTTTTTCCGGCATCAAATAAAGATGGTCCAGACGCAAGATAACCGTATCTGTGCCTATCATCTGTTTATAATTACGGCAGACATCCTCTCCCTGTACAATGGCAACGCTGCGAAAACTATACGCAGACGTCTCTTCCCTCTCATCAATATCATTCGCATAAGACTGCGAGTAAACCTCCTGTGAAGAGAGATAGATAAAACGCCCGCTCTTGAGCATAGAAAAGGAAGTCAGGACATTCTGCAATGCCGTCTGATAGCGTACGGCCTCCTTTCGGGGATCGCTCCAGTCAAAATTATAGTCGTAGATTCCCAGAAAAATCGTGACATCCGGGCGCACGCTGTCAAAGATTTCCTTTAGACAATCACTGTCATAAGGAAAGCGGTATTTTTCGTAGGCATTCTTATAACTGCCGACCTGATTCTTATTTCCAGTCAGCACATAGCAACGGTGCCCTTCCTTATTCAACTTATTAATCATCGTTCGCATCAATTCATTGTCACTGCCGACCAATAATACTTCCATGTCTGCCTCACTTAACTCCTATTGATACTCCCGCAGCTTCAAGCCGCGCAAGAAACTGCAATACATCCTCTTTCACTGCTTCCCTGTCTATTCCGTACTGCTCCGCCAAATCTTTGGCAATCGCCGCCACATCAAGTCCCCGGCAAAAAAGCTCCCATATTCTTGCTCCGCTCTCGTTAAGTTCTATTGGCTCTATATAATGCCTGCCTGTCTGCTCCATATCCAACAGCCAGTAACTTCCTGCCGCTTTCCTGATTCTGTACCTGCCATCCACAAACCCGACCTCGCAAACTATTTATCTGCCTAACATCCGCTTGACGCAGACCTTTATAAAATGAACCATCACCGCCATAATATGGCGAATGGGACGCATCCACAGCCAGACCACTGCATATAACCGATAAGGTATATTACCGACAGAAATATGCTTCCCTTTACGGATAAAACTTATCAGTACGCCGCGCATCTGATCTGGTCGCAAAGGCCCTTCAATTTGCGTCTGATTATCACCCACCAGGTAAATCCCTTCCTGGCGCACGCGCCAAATTCGGTGAAGCACCAAAATGCTGCCATCCCTGCGGTAAAGAACGACATCCCCGCGTTTGGGCTGCCTGTCCCCAAACGGTGCAACAATCGCGCTATCCCTATCCGGCACGAGCATTGGGTACATACTGTAGCCGTGAATGACCGTCTGAACCATGTTCCCATCTCTTAGCAACTGCTCTATATCTGCTCTCGAATCCATCTTTTTATCCTATGATAATAATTTTACTCTTATATAGTATCATTATAGCACTTTTTTGAGGGAAATGCTATAATGACATTACATTTACAGGCAAGGAAAGGAATTCTTATGTTGAAAATAAACAAAGGATATCTGCTCCATGAAATCGCAGGTATCCCCTATATTCTCCCCTATGGGCAAAATGTTGTTGATTTTAAACACAGCGTCCGGCTTAATGATTCCGGCTTGCTGTTATATCGCACGCTGACACAGGGCGCCGATGAAGAAATGCTCTTACAAGCATTAATTTCGCACTATCACGCAAATGCATCGGACGTACCCACGCTCAAAGAAGACATCCATCATTTCCTTCTTCAATTAGAAAGCGCAGGTATTCTCTCCCGCCCCGGCAACCTTCCAGCAGACGATGCGGATTTCTTCTTTCAAATTGGCCCTGTCACCGTCGCCTATTGCGGTCCCAGAGATCTGCTCATGTCGTCTTTCTTTGACTTTTCCTGCGAAAACACTTGTGCAGATTTGACTGTCAGCATCATCCCTTACGCCGCAGAAAGACAGGACAATGGCGAGTTGTTGCTTCGCACAGACGAACTCAGTATTTGTAAAACAGACAGTTGTTACTTGTTCCTATATCCCGCCGGATATGGAATTACAGAAATGCATGTCTCCCTCAACGGCAGATATGCCGCCCTATTCTGCTCTAAGCCGTATGTATGTGATTTATCAGAAAAGATATTTCATGCCATTCGCTTTGCATATTTAATCTGTGCACAGCAATTGGGCGCATTCGCGCTCCACTCCGCTTCCATTTTATATGAGGGAAAAGCATGGCTGTTTTCCGGCGCTTCCGGTTGCGGCAAATCCACCCACGCCGCTCTCTGGAAGCAACAATATCAGACGCCGTATGTAAACGGCGATTTAAACCTGCTGGGCTTTATCAATGACAAACCCGTGGTATATGGCTTGCCATGGTGCGGCACCTCCGGGCTTTATACGACCTCAACCGTACCGCTTGGCGGTGTCACCTTTTTAAAACAGGCGCCCACAGACGCCCTTGTACCAATGACAGATGAAGAAATTGCTCTGCGCACCATGCAGCGGCTTATTTCTCCATCCTGGACCAAAGATATGCTACTCACGAATCTTTCTTTTGCAGAAAGACTACGCTTCACCGTTCCTTTTTTCCATCTGCTATGCACAAAAGAAAGTTCCGCAGCCGCCGTCTTAAAACAGGCGATCGACCACACACAAGGGACGGTTTATACAGGATAATTAATGTTGCTGATTATGTTCCCGCAAAATCTTTATGTCTTGTATTCCATATAAGACCATCGAAAGCATCATCACCGCAAGACAAAGACAGATCAGCACATTTGACAATCCTGCTGGTATGTCGTACCAGATTAAATGAATGAGCATCATAACATACAACAGCGAGGTTGCCGCTTTTCCATGCCAATCCGCTCCAAATACCTCTTTTGTCTTTCGTATTACCAGTAAACCCATGATACCATCAAACAATTCCTTGACAATCAAAAAGACCGCCGGAACCAGCATAAATGGAAAACGCGTAAAAAGGCAAAGGAGCATTGCGCCCTGTGTCAGTTTGTCCGCAATCGGGTCAAGAACTTTCCCCAGCGCGCTCACCATATGAAACTTTCGCGCGATAAATCCATCCGCCATATCTGTCAGGCCGGACAATAGTAATATGATTGCTGTCCACAAATAATCTTTTTTCACACAATACAACCACACAAATAACGGAATCAGGCAAAGGCGAAAAAATGACAACAGATTAGGTATCGTAAAAATCTTATTTTCCGCCGGCTCATTCTGGGGCGTTTGATGAATCGTGCCCTTTTCATTTGTATTTTGCATACTTTATCTCCCTTTCCTCATTGCTCGCAAGAACAAAGTGGGCAAGCCCACTTCAACCCCCAACCCCCATTCATGGGGGGCGCTGGACATCCTGCGGATGTCCGTTTAGCGCGGACCGCAGTGAAACGGAGACTGGCTTGCACACTTTGACGCGCCGAGTGCAGTCGCGTTAGCGACTAATACCTCTTGCACGAGTGCGCATAATTGTTTTTCTCTTATAGGAAAGGCACTTTCACAGGTTAGTGTGACAAGGTCTTTCCTATAAGAGAACAAAAGAGCCATTGTTACGGCAGGCAATGTGTCTGCTTTTACAACGGCTCTCCCGATTAATCTGTAACGTACGGCATTAATGCAATATGCCTTGCTCTCTTGATAGCAACGGTCAACGCTCTCTGATGCTTTGCACAGTTGCCTGTGATTCTTCTGGGAAGGATTTTTCCTCTCTCAGAAACGTATCTCTTAAGCTTGTTGGTATCTTTATAATCAATCACATTGTCTTTGCCACAAAAAACGCAAACTTTCTTCCTTCTGCGAACGCCGCCTCTTCTCTTGGGAGCATCGCTCTTTTCTGTCTTATTATAAGCCATTTTTACTGCCTCCTAATCTAATTAAACGGTAATTCCTCGTCAATACCATCCGGGATATTCATAAAGCCATCTCCCACTGCTGCACTTGGCTCAGGTCTTGCTGCCGGCTGAAAACCGCCTGCTGACTGCTCGCTCGCAGCTTTGCTCTCCGCAAATTCCTGATCTTCCACTACAACATCTGTCGTATAGACTTTCTGCCCCTCCTGGTTGGTATAGCTGCCTGTCTGAATTCTTCCAGTCACAACAATTTTAATTCCCTTATGGAAATATTTCTCCGCAAACTCACCACTTCTTCCAAATGCAACACAATTGATGAAATCTGCTGACTGCTGATCATTATCTCTTCTGAATCTTCTATCTACAGCAAGCGTATATCTTGCAACTGCCGTAGCCTGTTCTCCCTGGGAATAACGGACTTCCGGGTCTCTGGTCAATCTGCCCATAAGTATGACTTTGTTCATCTAATCTCCTCTTTCTATTATGCCTCATCCTGTCTAACGCATAAGAAACGGAGCACGTTGTCCTGAATACGCACACGTTTTTCAAGCTCTGCCGGGCAATCTGGCTCTGCATCAAACTTAATGAAATAGTAGAATCCTTCTCTCATTTTCTGAATCTCGTAAGCCAATCTTTTCTTGCCCCACTCGTCCACTTCTGTAACAGTTCCGCCGAAACGTGCAATATACCCTTTGGTCTTCTCTACAACTTCGGCTCTCGCTTCATCCTCAAGCTTCGCATTAACGATGAGCGCCAATTCATATTTGTTCATGCCTTGTACCTCCTTTTGGCCTTCGGGCCCCCGGTTCTTGCCGGGAGCAAGGATAAATTAATATATCACGAGTTAATATACTACCATAATCGGCTTTATATTTCAAGGGGTTTGTACAAAAAATGTTAAGCCACAGGTTTTCACCCATGGCTCAACATCACTTTACGTTTATTTTACTTTTACCTTCTTGATTGCTGAATAGGAAGTATACGTTTTCTTGCCGCTAACTGTGCGGAAAGCCTTTACTTTGTAGTAGTACGTACCCTTCTTCACGCCTTTGAATACTTTCTTTGTCGTCTTAGCCTTCAACGTGGCAACCTTTTTATATTTTCCTGATTTCTTTGTAGAACGATAAATCACATATCCATTGGCATTGGCAACCTTGCCAAATGAAATCGTCACATTGTTCTTCTTTCCAGACTTTTTAACCGTTGCTTTCACTTTAGCAGGTTTCTTGAGAATACAGGTATATACCGTGCTGCTCTCTGTGCCTTTGGTCGTTCCATTGTAGGAAACTACTTTGTAATATACTTTCTTACCAGCCGTTGCCTTTTTATCTGTAAAGGCATAACTTGTTTTACTAGTGGCTTTCACTTCGCCAATTTTCTTAAATCCGCTCTTGGATTTGTAGGAGCGATATACAAGATATTTGGTGGCATTGGCAGCCTTTTTCCAGGTTACCTTGACATTTTTGCTAGAATTGCCTGCCCAGGCTGCCTTCACGGAACCTGGTTTGCCAGCTTTTACTACGGTAGGCTTGGTGGGAGTTGTTGGATCAGTTGTCTCTGGCGGAGCTTTTATGATTCCTTCTTCCGGTGTGATGGCAACTTTTACATAAGCATGATAACGTTCGCTAGCATACTCTTTTGCAAACATCGGCATAAAGGTGTTGCCGTCTGCCGTGAGCATTGGATAACCATCTTCATTAGAAGAAACTGCAAAATAATTACTCAAATTCTCCGGTAACTCCAATGTCTGCCAGCTTGTGCTATTGTTCCTTTCCGGCATAACAAACGGACCATACATAACGCTCGCCACTTCCATCCCGTCAAGTATATCCGGTGTTTTATCCAGATGAGCCGTCCACGGCATGGTAATATCGATCACATCGCCAACTTTAATATTGCTGAGTGTTACATAAGAACTTGCTTTTGCATTCAGCTTTTGAACTTTTCCATTTACCTTTACCGCAAATCCTTTTGTTACCCAGTACGGAACACGCAATTTCAGATTAAACGCACTTGGGCTCTTACCACTCAGCGCGCTTACCGTTAATTTGGTAGTCTCAGATGGAAAAGCTGTTTCCTGACTCACTTTCACACCCTTTTCCTGCCATGTAACGGTAGATGGCAGATAGAGTCCTACATACAAGTCACTTGCCGTCTTTACATAAGCAGCTTCCTGATATTTCACATGGTTCTCCATTCCAGTACCATGACAACAAGAAAATGACTGATAATCATCTCCATAGCCTCTTGTGGAACCCGGGCCAATTGGCAGCATATATGTTGTGCCATTGTGCATATTATCTGTAACGTTCGGCGTCTGGGATGCAAGAATCTGATTATAGAGCGTACGCTCATAGTAATCCATATACTCTGCATCGTCTGGATGATAGTTATTGAGCATCTTCGTCAGCTTCAACATATTATATGCCGCACAGGTCTCGCAGTTCTCAGTGCCTCTTATATTAGCCGCCTGTGCATATGGATCGGTGAACTTCTCTCCAGTGCCCACGCCACCGATGGAATATGCATAACGAGAAACAGTCATCTTCCAGAAATTCTCTGCAACGTTATAGTAATACATCTCTGGACTGCCTTTTGCCACTGTCGCCTCATACATTTCCATTGCTCCAATAATCTGCGGAATATGCTGGTTTGCATGACGTTTTCTGATATCATCCACATTGTTTGCCAGATTATTGAAAAATCTTGTATTGTCAAATAATTTTGCACCATTCAAATAAACTTCTGCATCTGCATCGTTGTCCGCCTTGGCATAAATATAAAGTTCTGCCATAGACTCATTAAATCCGCCAAACTCACCCGCGATATACATATCCCACATTTTGGTAAGCTGTTCCTGACTGCATGCACTTAAACGGTTATAAGCCCATTTGCCAAGAGCTTTGGCTGCCTCTAATGCCTCCTGATTTCCTGTATATTCATAAGCATCTAAAAATCCTGCCAATAGTTTATGCAGTGTATAGTACGGTGCCCAGATTCCCGAATCAGGACTTCCATACGGTGTATACTGTTCCAGCAATGCAAATTGATCTGGAGAATATGCACTGATAAATCCTTCGCCCCACTCATTGGGATTTGTGCTCCAGGTAGATGTGAGCACACCTTTGGTCTTAAATGCCGCTGCGTCTCCTTTGGATTTCTTCTGCAATCTGCGCAGCTCGCTCACCATTTCGTCCAGTTTTGTCTTAATCTCACTATCGCCTGTCGATGCATATGCGAGTGCAAGCGCCGACATATAATGACCGGTAGAATGACCGCGGAGCAGTCCTGTCGGAGAATCCCAGCCGCCTAGCGGCGATACATTTGCAATCTTATCATTCTCTCCGAACGTCATATAAAAATCATAAAGCATACGCTTATTGTCCAGAAGCTTCAAATATACGAGATCTCTGTCACGATTCTGAGTCAAAATAGAACCATTCTCTCCAATCTTATCGAGAGAAATATCGCTTAACTCAAAATTACCAGCGACAATCTTCTGTGCCGTTTCATCCCCGGCTACCACAGTAACATTTGCCGTAACCTTTTCTGTTCTGCCTTCTACCTGTCCTTCTACCGTAAAATTCCCTGCTGTTGCATATAAACTGGGATCAATATCTGCTGGCCAGGTTACTTTGCGCTTGCCTGTACTATTATCCGAATATGTTACGCTCAGATAATTGGGAAGCGAAGGACTATGTCCTACCAGAGTCGTCACATTGACTGTATCAATCTTATTTACGATCTGCAATCCTCCCTGATATGCCCATACACTGGCGTCAATGGATACAACCTGGCTTTTATCTCCCATAGAAATGGTTGCTTTGAGTTTGCCTTTTGCATCAGCCGCGCCCATCGCTGGCCGTTTTACCTCTGCAATGTAATATCCATTCTCATCTGCCTGCGCCGGCACCGTAATAACACCCTGTGGACCTTCCCATTCCCATGTAATAGAAGAACCCCATTCACCGACTGCTGGAAGCGCAAGTGTCTTTGTAAAAATTCTATCTAAAGAACCCATTGTCTTTTCTAACGCTTCCTTATCATGGTTCACCATTACCTCGTTTGAATATCGCTCAGGAACAGTTACCGTAAACGTTTTTGTAGCAGGCGTTGCATTGCCAAAAGCAATGTTTGCTGTAAGTGTAACATTGGCGTCTCCGGCTCCGCTTTCTGGTCTTGTAACCGTTGCCGTATAGTAGCCGTCCGCGCCAACTGCTCCAACCTCAACCGCTTTATGATTGCTGCTCCAGGTAATATTTGAGCCGTTGATACCCTTTGACGGTAACTTCATGTTCTCTGTCACTGTTGAAGTATCACCCAAATTCAACGCCTCTTTATCAGCCGCAATCACCGCATCGTCTGACGGATTATACATGGCTGCGACTTCATCTGCACTCAGCGCCCGGTTGTAAATCTTAAACTCCGCAAATGAGCCTGTTGTTGTTCCGTCTTCATACGGGCTGTTGCCAATAAAATTACGGTTGGTACTGCCAAGCTCCTTTACCGTCATGCCGGTGTCTACCTGGCCAATCAACTTCCCATTCTCATAATAGGACATCTTTGTGCCGTCCATAACAACAGTGGTTAATACCCAACGTTTCGTATCCATCACTGTACTTTTATCAATAGTTTTCAGAGATTCATAGTTTTTACCGATAGAAATCCGCGTGCCAAAGTTTTCCCAGCTTGCCGCCCAGATAAAAAAGGCTTCCGTATCGGCATACAGGTCAACGTCGCCTTCTTCATATCTCTGGAAGCTCCAAGGACAACGGAACGCATTATCATCTGTTGCCAGCTTTACCCACAAACTGATGGTTGTCGATTCACAATCGTCAAAAATCCCATTTGGAAGCTGAAGATAAGGACCCACTTCTTCATTCTCTGTATTAAGGGCTAATGCCTTCACCTTCGTTCCATAAATGTCCTCGTCCTGGTAAGCAAATGCGCCTTCCACCGCTCCGTCATCTCTCTTTAACGTCGCGCTGAAAGCAGCATTGCCCGCCTTGTTACTTACCACGGTAGCCTTGCTGTTATCGCCCGGATCAAAGTCATAATACAGAATTAATCCTTCATCGGTTGCTGCCTGTACTGCTGGTTCCTGCTCTTGCGCCTGGGCCGTCATACCCTGAAATGATATTCCGCTCAGTACAAGAGAGAAAGACAAAACAGACGCTAACAGCCTGTTGAAAAGTTTCTTTTCAGTTCTCATGTTGCATCCTCCTTTACTTAAACTATATAGTCTATTAATTATATAATTTAAAAAAAGAACTAGAAATAGCAAATATTTATGTTTCATATACTATTTTATGGTAACTTATTAATCTTATTATTTATCAAATAAGAAATCCAGACTGCCCAAAGTAAGCTGGAAACAGACTGGATTTGAAAATGTTGTCCTTCTATTGTAGTGTAAGTATTTTATCTAAGAATAGACGAATTGTACCATAATATGTATCGGGATCTTTGTCCTGCGACTGCGCATGGCCGGCGTTCTCTACAATCAGCAATTCTTTCTGCCCCGCCTCAGCTTCATACAACTGCCTGCTCATGTCCACGGAAATCATGGCGTCCTCTTCCCCGTGAATAAACAGCGTCGGCGTGTTGCTCTTTGCCACAGCATTAAGCGCTGACGCATCTTTGAGATTATATCCGCCGCGCAGTCTAAGTACCAGACATGCAGAATCCACAAACGGAAAAGATGGCAATCCGAACCATTCACCTATTTTCTCACCAAACATTGCATAAGCATCCGTGTAGGCACAGTCAGAAATCACCGCCTTGACGTTATCCGGCAACGTATCTTCCCCTGTCACCATTAACGCCGTCGCCGCACCCATAGACTGTCCATGAAGGACAATCTGCGCAAATTCATCTAATGAGAGAATATATTGAATCCAAAGCATACAGTCAAAATGATCTGTCCACCCCATACCAATAAAATCCCCTTCGCTCTCACCCTGACATCTGAGATCAGGCGCAAGTACCTGGTAACCTTCTTTCTGATACCAGTATGCAAGAGGGTACAGCTCTTCTTTCCAGCCGGTATAACCATGGAGCAGAATTACCCATTTGTGGTTGTCTTTCGCCTCCAACGGAAACAGCTCGCCAACTAACATAAAACCATCTTCACTCTGGATAGATAACTTTTGCCTGCAAGCCGTTTTTAACCACTCTTGTGTCCCAGCCAGCGCCGCTCGTCCATTTTCTCTGATCTCTGACGACTGCACCTGCGCCGCATAACTCTCCTCCGTAATCCGCGCAAATGCGTCAAGACGTTTCATAAAGGAAGGAACCAGCGCCGCGCTGACAAGAAAATTAACTAATATGAAATAAAATACCAGGAGAACCCCGGTTGTACCGATTATCACAAATCCGATTTTTCTGACTTTTCTCTTTCGTTTGCCCATTGTTATCATCCCATAAATTGATGATTCTATTTTAGCATCCTTTTATGAGAAATTCACCAAGAAAAAATTTCCAGATTTCTCGTCGGCACTTGATCATATATTCTACAGACATTCCGCAATATCTCAAATATCCTCTTTTTTACGTATTTCTTTGGTATTCTTCTCCACTAATTTGCGCGCAATCATAATCTGATGGCCGCAGCCTAAACATTTCAAACGAAAATCTGCACCCACACGCAATACTTCCCATTCACTGCTGCCACATGGGTGCTGCTTTTTGAGACGAACAATGTCTCCTATTTCATATGATTTGGGCATTGCCATTCCTCCTTCATTTTACATCTGCAAAATCTCTCAAGAAACGTGAATTTTCCCAAACAACTCCCCAATGCTTTCCTGCAACACAAGATTGGCAATCGCATCCCTTGGTGTTGCCGACTTATTCACAAGTACCAGTTTATTGCCATGATAATAGTCAATCAAACTTGCCGCCGGGTAAACAGCAAGCGAGGTCCCCCCGATAATCAGCACGTCGGCATTGGCTATATAATAAACCGCCTCCTGAATCGTACGGTCATCAAGACCTTCCTCATAGAGCACTACATCCGGCTTAATTTTTCCACCGCATTTTTCACAACGAGGGACTCCTGTACTATGTAACATATATTCTGCGTCATGAAGTTGATGACAGGATTCACAGTAGTTGCGATGAACACTGCCGTGAAGCTCTAATACCTTTTTGCTGCCGGCTAGTTGATGCAGCCCATCAATATTTTGTGTCACAACCGCCTTAACTTTTCCTGCTGCTTCCAACTCAGCAAGCTTTTTATGTGCCATGTTGGGCTGTGCCTCAAGGCACAGCATTTTGTTACGATAAAAGCGATAAAACTCTTCGGTATTTCTCCGGTAAAATGTATGGCTTAGAATGGTCTCCGGCGGATAATCATACTCCTGATTATACAAACCATCTACGCTGCGGAAATCTGGAATTCCACTCTCCGTAGATACGCCTGCCCCGCCAAAAAAAACAATATTATCTGATTTCTCGACCATTTCCAGAAACTTCTCCTCTTTTTCTTCTCTGCTTAATTCTGCCATAAGTATGCCTCCTTTGGTAATCCATATCTTCCTTTATTCTACCAATACCCCGTGCACCAGAAAGCGGTATTGACTGCCCGCAGGCGTACAGGTCATCAAAGTCACCGTATGCTGTTTAGGCTCTGGCTCCACACCAGTGTCGTAAAGGCTCTGCCCCTTCACATAATCCTGCCATTTCGCATAATCCTTTTCATTGCTAAACTGATAACGGAACGATTCTGTACCCAGCGTCGCCACATAACAAGAATAAATCTCATAACACCGCACATCTTGCGGAGTATAAATGTAAAATTCGCCATTCTCCCAAAATGTCTCTTCCTCCTGAAACTGATTTAGCTTTGCAAACATAGATTTGTCCTTCATGTTGTGCCCATAAACAAAGGTATTCCAATCGCTGAAATTATCGCTATTTTCTGTCTCTACGAAAATACTGCCGCACTTATTTTCTTCCTTATAAAAAGTATGCGACAAATAATAATCATTGTCCTCCCCCTGCACAATCGGATAACTAATCCCAAGCTTCTCTATACGAATCCAGCCAACTACATCTGGGTTTATCTTCCCAAGCTTGTCAAAATCCACCGAAAATCCCTTTTGAAAATCTGTCTCAATATCCGCTTGCTCTTCGATAGACACAACAGACTCTTCTATTTGCCTGTATTCCTGATTGCCCTTGAAATATTCCCACATCAGCAGGCTCAGCTTCACGGCGGCAAATAGAAATACAGCAAACGTCAATAGGAATGGGATAAGAAATTTCCAGTCTATTTGTTTTTTCACCTAATTGCCCTCTTAAAACCCTTCCTTCTTGCGCTGAATCCGTAATTCTTTACGTTTCTCCGCCGCCTTCCATTCAGCCCTCTCACTTTCCGTCTCCAACAATATAGAAGGTACCTGCCTGGGAACGCCTTTGTCATCCACGGCAACCAGCGTCAAATACGCGCGGTTAATCGGTTTGCGCGTCCCACTAAAATCTTCCACATAAGTATCGACACGCACCTCCATGGAAGTGTTGCCCACATAGGTTACCTTAGCAATCAGCACCACCAAATCGTGTTGGAACGCTCCTCGGATAAACCGCAGGTTATCAACAGACGCTGTGGTAATATTCCCACCGGAATGACGCATCCCCACCAGTCCGGCAATCTCGTCAATCCACTCCATCAGCTTACCGCCAAACAATCGACCCGCTGCATTTAAGTGCTCTGGGCGCACCTGGTAAATATGTTCTATCATTGAATCAGCTATTTTTTTTGTTTCTCGTTCCATGCGGATAACCTCCTGCTTCTTACATATATTCCTCTTCAATCAGGCATTGATGTTCCTTACTTTGCTTATTATAATTGATTCCTACCAGAGTCGCACTGCTCAATGAACTCCTGATTCGAGATAAATACTTCCCTGCGCTCAATATCATAGGCAAGATAACCAAAATGCACCAGTAATGTCAACACATCATCTTTTCCCTGAAATGATGTCATGTTATTCTGGAACGTCCGAAAATTATTTTTGCAGCGCATTCCTCCTAACATACTGATAATTGCATCTTTCAACCCAGCAAAATTCATATCATATTTTTGGCATAACTGCTTTACTTCCTCCTCTGTAAAACCTACATACTGAGCCAACATAATAAGCCGCCTTCATTTCCGCCGCCACAGACTTATCAAACCGCCTTGGACGGCACACGCAGACATATTTCTTCCTGGTGCCCAGCACTTTATTGCTACAGGCAATCAACCCCGTCTTATCTATATAAATCTCGGAGCGCAAAGACTCGGAAAACATTTCCGTCCCTGGATTCAGATAAACTCCCATGTGATCACACTCCTTTTGTTATTTCTTTTCAAAATTCCTGAGAATGCCCAATGTTTTTTCATCGCGTTCTCCTGCAAAATATTGTTCCAGCACATCAGCAAACACTGTATATTCCGGCGCAGCCGCCTCAAACAGCGTCATAGAAGATTTCAATTTAAGATTGTCCGGAAATCCAAAAATTATATCCGCATTTTTTTCTTCAAGCTGCAACAGAGCTTTGCAGATTTCCAGCATATGTGCTTTCAACAGCGGATTTTGCATATATTCTTTTGCTTCCTGCAAGTCTATAATAGCGTAATGCCGGGATATGCCGCTCATTCCAAGCCCTGCTATCTGTGGAAAAATGTACCACATCCAATGACTGCGCTTTCTGCCCGTTTTGATTTCCTGTAATGCTGCCGCGTAATCAGCATCCTGGGCATCCAGGAACCTTTTTAACCGATATTCTGCCATGCTTCCCCTCCTGCTCCATATTTTCAAATTCTGTTTTCCAGACCAAGGGACGGGGTATTTGCACCCACAAGGTACTTACCCTCACGGGATGAAAATAAATATTTATTTTTATTATACAGAATAATTAGCCTGCGTTCAAGAAATCAAGTGGATATTATCAGAGATTCAGTTATGGAATTTTCTAGATTACAAGACTGGATGATATCAGCAAAAGAAAATAATGATATGGACACATATAATCTTCCCGGTAGATAGATTCTTGACTTTCAGGGAGAATTTCCCTGACTTTACATAAGCGCCGATTACTTTTATCCTCTTTCCCACTTTCAAGGTTTAACGAACCTTCTTTCCGATTGGCGTTGTATAGACTTTGATGTTCTTTGCCGCCGTCAAGATGCCTGTAGATTCTGCCGCATTTACCTTTACCGACGAAGTCTGGCTGCTTGTTCTCTTCAAGGTCCCGTTTTTGTATGCAAAACGGTAACGGCAGGACATTCCCCCAACAGTTTTACTCATTAGCCAAAAGTCAACCGTCATAGTATTTCCTTTTGCCTTTATGTCAGAACCATGGACGGAATAACCATATTCATAACCATTTTTCGGGACGAAAAAATTTCGACAATTAACGACTTGTTTTAACTTTCCTGATTTATACTGGAAGATTCCACAAACCGGTCCTTCCCAGTCCTCCTCTACCAACCAAAGATACAGAAAAGGTTTACTATTTTTCAATGTATAAAGCTTCACCGTAATATCATTAACGTCTTTATAGACTGCACGCCTTTTCCCATTGATAATGATGGACACTGTTTTATAATAATTATCCTTCGACGTCTTAATTTTAATTTTGTCCTTCTTTCCATTCCCTGTAAGATCATAATTCTTATATAATTTATTCGGCTCTAATACTGCTTCCGTTGGATTTGCAGCTTTTGCAGCCATGGGCGCAAACAGACATAAGCCCATGAACATTATAAGCAACAGACATATCCTGCTTATTTTAAAACTCTTCTTTTCCATAAGTATCTCTTCTTTTCCTGTTCTAACGCTCTCCAGACATATTTTGGGGGCCGTCGCGCTAACATAAATTACAAGCAATGCAAATCTTTTGAACAAGTAAATATAATAGTGCGACAGCCCCACTATGACAAAGAAAGAAAATATATATGTAATAATAATTTTTATGCTTCAGCCATTTGGTTCAGTTCATTTTGCATAATAGCGTATGCGATGATTCCACCGAATATAAACAATATAAGGTATAAAATGCCACCATTACTTGCTGTCATGCCACGGTTAATTTTTGCTTGGTCAAGTTTTTCGCCTTGTTTATATGCCCAGTACAAACCATATATACCGCATGTTACAAGTGTGAGTAAAAATGCTACGCCACCGGAAGTTCCATCTGTGTCTCCGCAAGCCACATTTGTTTCATTTGTAAGACAAATAAACCAATAGAGACCATAAATACCACATGTAACAAGAGATAAGATAATGCATACGGCAATGTTTCTGTTTTGAATCATAAATTTTCTCCTTTCATGTCGAATTGTTGCTTTATCCTTTAAGATTATATTCTCTCTACAACTTCAATATCAATCTGTGACAAAATCTGTGACAGCTTTTTTAGCTCTTATTTCATTTAGACTGATTTAACAGTGCTGAAATCAAAGGACTGTCGCACAAATACCAGCTTTCTCATTTTCGTTAGCTCCTGTTCTCCATTTTAAAACAGCCGCCCGCCCTTTTGGGTAAGCAGCTGCTTTCCAGATAAAATTCTAATTTATCTACTAACTGCCTTAACTTTCCTTTATTTTCAAGGCTTTGCGGTATGCCCAGCCTCAAAATATGTATCCTTTTCCCTTGTTTTTGCCCTTATCAGCAAGTTACAAG